>CAYIZP010000005.1:0-99251 GCA_964367905.1 uncultured Lachnospiraceae bacterium | reverse complement strand
AGGGTAAATTCCACAGAGGGTTAAGAGAGTGGAATTTACTTTTTCAATTTTGAAACTTATGAGTGGTGTGTCTCATATGTTGCCATTTGTTATTGGTGGTGGTATACTTATTGCAATTGCATTTTTAATAGATGGATTATCAGTTGATATTAATAGTTTACCAGAATCAGAAAGAGCAAATTTTGGTTCAATTACAGAGATGGCAGCAATATTCAAAAATATAGGAGGTATTGCTTTCTCACTAATGTTACCTGTTTTGGCGGGTTACATAGCACAAGCAATTGGAGACAGACCAGCTTTAGCATTAGGATTTATCGGTGGACTATTCGCTGCAAATGGTAGTAGTGGATTTTTGGGGGCAATCGCAGCAGGTTTTATTGCAGGATATATTATAGAGTTATTGAAGATAGTATGTAATAAATTACCAAAAACAATTGAAAAAATCGCACCAGTTTTGATATATCCAGTTGTCGGAATACTGATAATGGGGATAATTATGATGTTTGCAATTGAACCATTTGTTGGTGCTATAAATAGTGGATTAAATAATGGGCTCGCATCAATGGGTGGAACGAGTAAGGTATTATTAGGTGTGATATTAGGTGGTATGATGGCGATAGATATGGGTGGACCATTTAATAAAGCTGCCTATGTGTTTGGTACAGCGAGTATAGCAGCAGGAAACTATGATATTATGGCAGCTGTCATGATAGGTGGAATGATACCGCCTTGTGCAATTGCACTGGCAACATTATTATTCAAAAATAAATTTACAAAGGAACAAAGAGAGTCAGGACCTACAAACTTTATTATGGGACTTGCTTTTATAACAGAGGGTGCGATACCATTTGCAGCGTCTGATCCGCTGCGTGTTCTACCAGCTTGTATAATATCTTCGGGATTAGCAGGTGGATTATCTATGTTATTAGGGTGTGAGCTAATGGCTCCACATGGAGGCGTGTTTGTATTCCCAGTTGTTACAAATCCTTTGGCGTATTTAGCAATCTTGCTTGCATCAACCGTTGTAGGGGCACTTTTATTAGGAGTATTAAAGAAAACAATCAGTAATTAGGAGTTTTGCATATGTTTACAAAAACCAGACAAGAAGAGATATTAAAGTTAGTAAATTTGAATGAGAGTATTACAGTTAAAGAACTTATGGAAATTTTTAACACATCACAATCCACGATACAAAGAGATATTGTGAGTCTAGATGGAAAAGGTCTTTTAACAAAGGTTTTTGGCGGAGCAGTTGCAAAAAAACAAAATAATGAGTTGGTAGAGATGAGCAGTGTTGAAAAAAGGGAAAAAAACACTGAAGAGAAAATAAAAATAGCGAAATATTCAGCAAAGTTGATAGAGCCAAATGATTTAGTGTACATAGATGCAGGTACAACAACAGAATGTATGGTGAATTTTATTGAAGAAAAGCATGCAACATATGTTACGAATGGAATAGAACATGCAAGAAAACTAGTTAATTCTGATTTTAAGGTTATTCTGATTGGTGGATATCTAAAAAAATCTACTGAAGCTATTTTGGGAGCGGAAGCAATATTAGCTGTTCAAAAGTATCATTTTACAAAAGGATTTTTTGCAACAAATGGCGTTCATAAAGAATTTGCATTTACGACGCCTGACATCAATGAGGCATCAATGAAAAAAGCAGCCATAGATAGAACATTAAAAAAATATATGTTATGTGATGAAAGTAAATTTGATAAAATATGTGGTGTGGAATTTGCAGAACTTGATGATTTTACGATAGTGACCAACAAAAAAATTATAGGATATAATGCCAAAATATTAATTACAGATGAGTAAAAGAAAGAAATATACAGTTTATAGGGAATCCCCGAGCATATGCTCGGGGATTCCCTTGAATATAAGGAAATAACTAATATTATTTCAAAAGAACAAATGTTCTGCCTTTTTGACTTTTATTATAAATAGTTAGATAATGATAACAAGAGAATATACAAGTGATGATTGGAAGGGAGATGTGCAATGAATCATAATGAATTACAATTTTTGCTATATAATACAGAAGAGGAAGATGATAGGATAAATGTTGTTGTGAAGGATGAATCCATTTGGATCACTCAAAAAGCTATGGCAGAGCTTTTTGGGGTAGGGATACCAGCGATTAGTAAACATTTGCAAAATATTTATAATGAAGGGGAGCTAACTTCGTTTGCAACTATTTCCAAAATGGAAATAGTTCAACATGAAGGAACGAGACAGGTAAAACGGAAAATAGATTTTTACAATTTGGATGCCATCATTTCGGTAGGATACAGGGTGAATTCATCAAAAGCGACAAGATTCAGAATTTGAGCTAAAGGCACATGATTTTTATGCTATGGGGCAAAATAAATTATAGGTGAGATAGGAGACGAACGATGTGTACAACAATTACTTGGAATAATGGAGATTTTTACATTGGAAGAAACATGGATATAAGCTTTGATTTTGACAGAAAAATTGTGGTGGTGCCAAGAAACTATCTATTTCAATTTAAAGAAGTGCTAGCGTGTGAAAACCACTATGCAATAATGGGAGCTGCAATGGTTGTGAATGATTCCCCACTTTTTGCCGAGGCGGTGAACGAAAAAGGCTTATATGTAGCAGGGCTAAATTTTCCGAACATGGCTCAATATAACAAACCTATGAAAAACAAGAATAATATATCTGTAGTGGAGGTTATTCCATATATCCTTTGTCACTCATCTAATGTAGTTGAAGCAAGGGAGCAGTTAAATCAGATGAATATTACAGACACTCCATTTATGCCTGATTTGCCGATACCAACCTTACATTTTATGATTTCTGATAAAAACAGTTCAATTGTGATAGAGTGTACGAAGACGGGGATGCACATATATGAAAATAAAACAGGTGTATTAACAAACAATCCGTCGTTTGATATGCAGATGCACAATCTGAATAATTATATGCATTTAACAAATAAAAACCCAATCAATACAATGACAGATGAAGTGGAATTGTATCATTATTGTGTGGGGATGGGTGCACTGGGGTTACCAGGAGATTTTTCATCACAATCTAGGTTTGTGAAGGCATATTTCTTGAAGGCGAATGCAGTTGCTCCTCAAAATGAAGCAAGTTCCATTGCAGAGATGTTTCATATACTTGGTGCGGTTTCTATGGTTCGAGGCAGCGTGGTTGATGGAGAGAATTATGACATCACTGTATATTCATGTTGTATCAATGTAGACCTAGGAATCTATTACTACAAAACATATGAGAGCAGTGTGGTTTCAGCCGTGAACATGTATCATGAAAACTTGGACAGCGATGAGCTTGTTATATATCCTTATCATACCAATACAGAAATTCATAATGTTAATTGATTATTGGATGCGCTACTAATTTGACTACTAATTTGATGTTAAAATGAGTCTTCAAATAGAATGAATCATAGTGTATAATGAAGAAAAGTAGGAGGATGTTGAATGTGTAAACAAAAAGAATTAAGTTTTTCGATTTTTATATTATATAGCCTTGCAGAGAAGTGGAATTCGACTCCTGCGTCAGTCTATAAGGTTCTAAATGATACGAAGATTCTAGATGAGTACTTGATACCTTGCTATGACACTTTACATACACAAGGAAAAGAGTATTTGATTGAGGATATAACAGAGTTTGTTAGAGAAAGAGGAGTCAGCGTATGATTGTATATCATGGAGGAGTTTATATTATTCAAAATCCAGAAGTAAAGTTTTTGCGTAATTATCTTGATTTTGGAAAGGGATTTTATCTTACTACATAAAACGAAACACTAAAATTTTTAGGTTCTTATGAGGTGGAATCAAATGGTTAAAATAGATAAAGGAGAATAAAATGCATGAAATTTTAATCATAGACGACGATATACATATCGGAAATCTGATAGAAGAATTGCTAGTAAAAGAAAATTACAAAGTATTAAGAGCCTATTCAGGAACGGAGGCTCTATTATTATTGTCTACATACACACCAAATCTTGTGTTGTTGGACTTGATGTTGCCAGGATTAAGTGGGGAAGAAGTTTTACCGAAGATAAAAAATATTCCAACGATCATTATGAGTGCGAAGATAGACGTAGACCATAAGGTGGAATTATTACTAGGTGGAGCAGTAGACTATATTACAAAACCATTTAACACAAAAGAATTACTTGCAAGGATTGCGGTGCAACTTAGAAACACTCATCATGTTACAGATGAGTTCGTGTATTATGATAATTTGAAATTGGACACGCTACAGCATACAGTTTATGTAGGTGGAAAAGAAATAAAATTAACGAGAACAGAGTATGCTATTTTGAAACTATTGATGCAAAACCATTCACAAGTAGTTACCAAATCCCTAATGTTAGATAGAATCAGTGATGATACACCAGATTGTACAGAAAATTCATTGAAAATCCATATTAGTAATCTGAGGAAGAAATTACGAGAGTTAGATGAAAAAGATTATATTGAAGCTGTTTGGGGAATTGGATTTAAGTTAAGGGAGCACAATCTTAACTAAATCTTAACTATTTTCTTAACCACTTCCTTAACTCTTTTGTTTTATTCTGTTTCTATCAAAGAAAAGGAAGGAATTGATGAATATGAATCATGTATTATGTGTCAATGGGGTATCGAAACGATATCGAAAAACAAAGGTGTTAAATAATCTTACTATGCAGATTCCTAGAGGATCTATCTATGGACTAGTTGGGAAAAACGGAGCGGGAAAGACAACAATCATTCGAATTATTTGTGGTTTACAAAATCCAACGGGCGGAAATTATAGTCTATATGGAGTAAATTATACCGACAAACAAATCGTAAAATCCAGAAAAAGAATGGGAGCAATTGTGGAAACTCCCTCGATGTATCTGGATATGACTGCAAGCGATAATCTAAAGCAACAATACACTATCTTAGGTTTACCATCATATGATGGAATAGATGAGCTTCTGAAACTTGTTAAGCTAGATCATGTAGGAAAGAAAAAGGCAAAACATTTTTCTCTAGGCATGAAACAGAGGCTTGCTATTGCAATTGCCCTTGTGGGTAATCCAGATTTTATCGTATTGGATGAACCAATCAATGGTTTGGATCCTCAGGGAGTGATTGAGATTAGGGAATTAATTTTAAGGCTCAACCGCGAACATCAGATTACTGTGCTTATATCTAGCCATATTTTAAGTGAGTTGTCAAAACTTGCGACACATTTTGGTTTTATTGATGATGGTCGTATGGTAAAAGAATTGAGTGCAGAAGAATTGGAACAAGAATGCAAAAAATGCACCCGAATCGAAGTTACAAACATAAAAGCACTGGTTTATGTATTGGATGAAAAGGGAATTGATTACAAGATTTACTCTGATACAAAAGCAGATATTTATTCCAAGGTTCAGATTACAGAGCTAGCTAATTTGCTATATAATAAAGATTGCGAAATACTTTCTATGTCAGAAAAAGATGAAGATTTGGAGAGTTACTATATGAATCTAGTAGGAGGTGGTAAGCATGAATAACTTATTATCTTCTAATGTTATAAAAATCAAACGAGATAAAATATTTTGGAGTGTTGTAATAGCACTGTTTCTCGTGGTACTAGGTAGTATGATAATCACATGTGTCAATGTAGAGAAGTTGCCAGAAGATGCTACCTTCGAAGATTATTACTTTAATTCGTCAACATATGTCAGTATGTTTTTGGCGGTATTTTCTAGTATGTTTTTAGGAACAGAATATTCCAACGGTACCATCCGTAATAAAATGATTATTGGGAAGACTAGAACTTCGATTTATCTATCAAATTTTATTACAAATGTTGTTGTATCTTTTGTATTAATTGTTGTAATATCTACAACTGCATTAGTTGGAATGCCCACATTGGGATTCTTCGACATTGGGATTCTAAATGTAATCGGAAATTTGATGGTTCTGCTATTTTCTATGGTTTCTTTGTCGGCAATCTTTACTTTTGTAGGAATGATTTGCTCAAATAGAACTTATACATTATTAATTTCACTCCTTGTATTATTAGTTCTTATCATGGCGGCGTCAAAATTAGATAGTATGCTTAAGGAGCCTGAAATGCTTGCTAGCGGCATTACACTTATCACAGAAACAGGAGAATATGCCACAGAGATCAATCCAGAACCTAATCCTAACTATCTTACAGAAGATGCGAGGAATCTAGTTGAGTTAGCTATGGAGATGGTGCCTACGGGACCGATGATTAAAGTGGCTTATCTAGAGATGGAGAATTCTGTTAGAATGATGCTATTTTCAGCATTGAGTGCTAGTGTTATAACCTTCTTAGGGGTGCGATGTTTTAGTAAAAAGGATTTAAAATAAGGAGATTACTATGGGTGTATGGATTTTATGCGTGGTTTTGTCTTTGGTAGTTATGATATTGATTATCAAGTTATGTCTTATGAAAAAAAGCATGACAGAAATCTATACACAAATAGATACATGTTTGAGCGAAGATACCAATGCTTTGATTACTGTTACATCAAATGACAAAGATATCAAGTATCTGGCAATGAAACTGAATGAAGAACTGAGGATGCTTAGGGCTCAGAGCTTGAAATATAAAAATGGTGACAATGAGTTGAAAGAAGCGGTTACGAATATTGCGCATGACCTTCGAACTCCATTGACAGCATTATGTGGTTACTTGGAACTGCTAGAAGAGAAAGATAAAACAGAGGATGTGACACGTTATATCACATTGATTCGTAACCGTGCTGAAAATCTAAAGGGGATGACAGAAGAGTTATTTCGATATTCAGTTATCATGTCTACATTGGACCATATCAATCTTGAGCCACTTTCTGTGAATAGTGTTTTGGAAGAAAGTATTGCTAAGTTCTATGATTCGCTTACAGAGAGAGGAATTACACCTAGAATTGATATTACTACGAATAAAATCATTCGAACACTAGATAAGGCGGCACTAACACGAGTGATTGAGAATATCATAAGCAATGCAATCAAGTACAGTGATGGAGATTTGGACATCGAATTGACAGATAGTGGAGAAATGATATTCACCAATACGGCAAGACGATTGGACGATATACAGGTTGGAAAGTTGTTCAACCGATTTTTTACGGTTGAAACAGCAGGGAAGGGAACTGGATTGGGACTGTCTGTTGCAAAAACATTGGTGGAACAAATGAACGGAAGGATCTCTGCGGAATATGTGGACGGTAGGTTGAGTATTTGTATTTCTTATCATTAATTCATATTCGTATGCCAATTATATGACATTGGATTAGAATAGTAAAATAATCTCAGAAAAATAGATTTTATAAAAGAAGAGTTACGTGAAGAATAGTTATACTTGAAATTATTATACTTTCAAGTATAACTATTTTAGATGTAGCTGAACAAAATCTCAAAATAAAACTTATTGATAAGCTGTGAAGAAAGCGATATACTAAAAGAAAAGATTCTAGATTATACTAGTAGAAAAGTACTGACAGGGGGTAGCATCCATGGGAAGCTCAGGAAAGAACAAAAGAAAAAATATATTAGGAAAATTTTTAACCAAACTAGAGTATAAGATTGCACTTGTGGTCTTTGTGTGTTTGTTCGTCGTTTTGGGAGCTATTCAAGTGATGAATAGCATTGCTTCATCGAATACAGTTCATTATATTTATGATGAGATTGCGACGAAGAATGTATCTGCTTTCGAGATTTATTTTGAAGAGGAAAAAGATCATTTAAATCTAATTAATCAATTATTGGTGAGCGGAGAAGATGTAGGGACGATTGCAGAAGAGGAACATATCAATGTATTTACGGTTGACTCGAAGGGAAATACAACACACAATCAGTCGAAGTACGATTCCATTGACCAGATTCTGGATTTAGAGAAGCCTTATATCAAGGATGTTGATTCTTTCAATGATATTGTGAAGATGGAGAATGGAGAGATTGGCATTCTCAATATACAGGTTGGGGTTGGTGGTGAGAAGTTTGTATTGTTCCTCTCTTTTGCTGATTTTACGAAGTTAGAAGAGTTGAAGGATTTTACAGGAGCAGACTTTACCATTTTCAATGGGGATACTAGGATGGCAACTACGGTATATGACTCAGAAGGGAATTCGGCGGTAGGAACGAAGATTTCAGAAGGACCGTATCAGACGGTGTTTGTGGAAGACAGTGTTTATAGAGGTAGTGCTGTGGTAAATGGTATGGACTATATCACAAGTTATACGCCACTGAAGGATTATGAAGGACAAACCATAGGGGCAATCTTCTCAGGATACCCGATTAGTGAAGTACAAGTGAGAAATAATGAGGCGACTTTGACTACTACTATCATTGCGATTGTATTGTTTATATTGATTGTATTTATCCTTAATTTTGCAGTTCGAAAGATTATGATCAAACCGATCAAGAATCTTGTGTCTGTATCAGAAGACATTAGTAAGGGTAATTTAGATATATTGATTGAAAATCATTCACAGGATGAAATTGGACAGTTATGCAATTCATTTCGTGTGATGACAGAGTCTATTCATATGATTATCTATGATGTGACTAATATCTTGTCTGAGATGGGGGATAAGAATTTTACCGTGGATAGTATCTGTGGTAGTGAGGCTTATGTTGGAGAATATTATGCAATCTATGAATCCATCCAGAGAATAAAGGGAAATTTATCAGAAGCTCTAAGGGAAATCGATATTCGTGCGCTACAATTTAGCAATGCAACGGATCAGATGAGTCAAGGAGCGCAGTATTTAAGCCATGGAGCGATTCAACAGAGTGCTGCCATTGATAAGTTGAGCGGAACCATGGAAGAGATTGTAACTATGGTGAATGAGACTTCTGATTTTACGAAAAATATTGACAAGACATTTGATGATACGATGACTGATATTGTAGATGGAAAAGACCAGATGCAGAAATTGATTACTGCGATGGATGAAATTGATACCAAGTCAGTAGAGATTAAGAAAATTATCAGCACCATTGATAATATTGCATTCCAAACCAATATCTTGGCTCTGAATGCAGCGGTAGAGGCGGCAAGAGCAGGTATGGCAGGAAAAGGATTTTCGGTGGTTGCAGATGAAATCAGAAATCTAGCAAAGAAATCAGCCGATGCAGCAAGAACGACTGCGGAATTAATCAGTGGAACAATCGATGCGGTTGAAACAGGAACCAAAATTGCACATACGACATCTGCCACCTTCGAAGTAATCGTGGATAAAACGAACTACATAGAAAGTAATATTAAGTCTATTGCACAGGCAAGTGAGCGGCAATCAGGAGCAATTCAGGAGACAAGAGATGGGTTTAGTCAAATCTCAGAAGTAATACAAAATAACAGTGCAACGGCAGAGGAGAGTGCAGCTTCTTGTGAGGAATTAGCGAGTGAATCTGCATTGTTGAAGGAAATGGTTTTATCATTCAAATTAAGCGATAAGGAATAAGTAGAATTCTATGGAAAAGACAATAGCAGTAGCTTTAAGCGGTGGTGTAGATAGTGCGACCACCGCTTATCTTTTAAAAAAACAAGGTTATGAGGTGTTTGGAATCACCATGAGAGTACATGATTCTTCGGAAGTAAATGAGGCGAAGAAAGTGGCTAATATCCTAGGGATTAGGCATTATGTGGTGGATTACAGGGATTATTTTCAGGAAGAAATTATCCAGAAGTTCGTTGATATGTATCTACAGGGGGAAACCCCTAATCCTTGTGTTATGTGTAATCAAAAATTAAAATATGGAAAGTTATTAGAAGATGCGATGGCACTTGGGGCAGAGGCCATGGCTTTGGGACACTATGCAACGATTTCATTGGGAGAAGATGGTTGTTATCATCTGCGTAAAGCGTCTGCAGAGAGGAAGGATCAGTCTTATGTGTTGTATCATCTCAGTCAGAAACAGTTGGAACGGATTATCTTACCGCTCAATGATTTTCATAGTAAGGAAGAAGTGAGAAAGATTTTGGCTAAAGAGGGGTTGGAGGTTGCGAAAAAGAAAGACAGTGTTGGAATCTGTTTCACGGAAGGGAAATCGGTAGAGATATTTATAAAAGAACAAATACCAGAGTACATAGGGGAAGGGAACTTTGTTGATTGTAAAGGAAATGTTTTAGGAAAGCACAGAGGGATTTTTGCTTATACCATCGGGCAGAAGCGGGGACTGAATATTGCAGATAAGCATACGTACTTCATTCGTGAAATTCGATCAAAGACCAATGAAGTTGTTTTAACAAAAGATGAAAATGAGTTATACAAAAATGAAGTGAAACTTACTGAAATCAGCTTTACCAACGAGAATTTTTACCAGAAAGATAGGATGCGTGTAGCTGTGAAGATGTTTCAATGGGGCTATGAACTTTCAGCAACCTTACGTATGGAAGGAGAGCGAGGAAGGATTATTTTTGATCAGCCAGAGAGAGCCCCTGCAAAGGGGCAAATTGCAGTCTTTTATATTGATGATGAAGTGATTGGTGGTGGAAGGATTTGTGATTATTCTTGAATCTCATCGTAGCAAACGCTACGATTACGACCGATTTGCTTTGCGTGATATAATGCCTTATCTGCTCTTGCTAGTAAATCATCACTTTTTGTAGAAGAATCTGGTATCATAGAATGAATTCCACAACTACAGGTAACAACGGAATTTGTAGAGTGGTTAAACAAATTTAAGTCAGAAACTGCTTGGTTGATCGTATCTGCGATGTCTTTTGCGCTCTCTGTATCTAATCCGGGTAACAGTACAGCGAATTCTTCGCCACCATAACGAAATACGCTATCAGAAGAACGTCGTAATGCTGAATTGATTGTTGTAGATATTTTTTTTAGACATTCGTCTCCTTCTAAATGTCCATAATAATCGTTGTATAACTTAAAGTGGTCGATATCGATGAAAATCATGGCAATTTGGCTATGAGCGGATAACGCTTGATGCCAAAGGACATGCAATAACATGTCGAAAGAACGGCGATTCAACACACCGGTTAGTGCATCGGTCATAGCAACAGATTCAAGTTCTTTGTTTTGTATTTCTAATTCCATATTAGCAATTTGTAAATTAGTTGTCGCTTTCTCAAGTTCTTTCTTTTGTATGAATTTTTCTACTCTTGAGTTATAAAGAGTTAGGTTTGTGGCGCAACAGATGATCGTGAGAAATAAGCAATTTAACAAGTTTCCAATAAATATACTTTCGCTGATATCAAGGAATAAGGTTGATACAACTAATATAATATTGCCTAGGATGATTAATGATTGAGATAAAAGTAATTTCAAATGAACTACGGTAACAATGATAAAAGTTGCAACGATAAACACGGTGGTTTGCGGGAATTCACCCTCTAATTCATTCACTGACATGAAAATAGCAGCAGCTAAGATTGTAATTGTAACAAGAGTATCCGTAATTGGTTGGATTGGTTCTAATTTCGATTTTTCTTTGAAATAATAAAATCCAGAAAACAGCAAGGATACGATGCATACAGTAACATAGATGAAAAAATATATTTTTGTAAATAAATCACTCTGATACCGCGTGTATTGAATTAGTATAATCATGAATTCAACAATAGCCAATGCAAGTAGTGCAGGTCTGAATAGTTTCGCGTTATGCCTAGAGCATTGGATGTTGAATTCTTCTTTTAGTTGCTGTGGAACATTATTTATTGTTAATTTCATATTGTATTTTCTCCTAAGACGATATTTATCACGTTAATCATTCTAACATTTTATATCGTCAACTATCAAGAAAAATTTATTTTAAATACATGTATGATTTGTGAGAAGGATTTCTACTTGTATTTTTCAATGAAAAATGTATAATTATAAGCAATGCACAAAATTAGAAGGAGTGGCGGTCGATAGCCAATGATGGAAGGGATGACTAGGAAACACAAAAAATATTTAATGTATGTGCATGTGGCAATGATTCTGTTGGGGTTATCTGGCGTGTTGGGAAAGTATGTAACCGTTCCAGCGATTATGATAACATTTGGACGAGTTGTTTCGTCTGTAGCGGTGTTGCTGCCCATTGCACTTGTGAAGAAGGATAACTTGAGATTAGCAAGTAAGAAACATTATCTGATGGCGTTATTAGGAGGTGTCTTGGTTTCTGTTCACTGGATTGCATTTTTTCAATCTATTCAGATGTCGACTGTGGCAATTGGAGTGATTTCTTTTTCTACCTATCCGCTATTCTTAACTTTTTTAGAGCCGATCGTATACAAAGAAAAGTTACATCTCAAAAATATAGGTGTTGCATGCCTTCTTTTACTAGGAGTTGGGATAACAGTACCAGAATTTACTATGAACAATGATGTAACAGTTGGGATTCTATGGGGAGTATTATCTGGGTTTGTTTATGCTATTTTAGCTTTGGTCAATCGTTATCTAACCCAAGAACACTCAGGGAATATTATCTGTATCTATCAACATAGCACAGCAATTCTATTCTTGTTTCCGTTTGTTATTACAATGAATGTTGTATGGACAATGCAAGACATAGTTGGTGTGGGTATTTTAGGGGTTGTCTGCACTGCATTTGCAATGACTTTATATGTGAGTTCACAAAAACATCTAAAGGCACAGACTGTTGGTGTGATTACCACATTGGAAACGGTCTATGGTATCGTGTTCGCATTGGTTTTACTTGGAGAGTATCCCAGTGGGAATGAAATAATTGGAGGAACAGTGATTGTTGGAATAGCAATCTATACTTCCGTCAAAGATAGGAGTATCATGTGAAAAAAATAATAATAATCGGTGGTGGTGCCGCAGGGATGATTGCAGCAATTATGGTTGCGAGGCAAGGACATCAAGTACATGTATATGAAAAAAATGAAAAATTGGGAAAAAAACTGTTTATTACAGGCAAAGGGAGATGTAATATTACGAATGCTTGTGATATAGAGGAGTTGTTCCCGGCAATCATGTCTAATTCAAAATTTTTGTATAGTGCATTTTACTCATTTACCAATGAACAAGTCATTGATTTTTTCAATGAGCTAGGTGTTCCGACGAAGATTGAACGTGGAAATCGTGTTTTTCCAACTTCAGATCATTCTTCGGATGTCATCTATGCGATGACCAGGGAGATGAAGAGACTTGGAGTTATTGTGCATTACAAGTGTCCGGTAGTTAAAGTATTATCTAACAATGGGGCGTTTCAAAACGTGGAACTATTAAATGGTGAGCATGTTTCGGGAGATGCTTGTATCGTTGCTACAGGAGGCTGTAGTTATACCACAACAGGATCTACGGGAGATGGATATCAGTTTGCTGAGAAACTTGGACATAAGCTAGTTTCTCGTTATCCTTCTTTGGTGCCATTAGAAGTTAAGGAATGGTATGCGAAGGATTTGCAAGGGCTTTCTCTAAAAAATGTACAGGTTACAATCAAAGATGGGAAGAAAGTATATTATCAGAATCAAGGAGAGATGTTATTTACTCACTTTGGGGTCAGTGGACCATTGATATTGAGTGGAAGTGCATATGTTTCACACCTGTTAGAAAAACAGCCGCTGCAATTATCCATTGATTTGAAGCCGGCATTATCCTTTGACCAATTGGATAAACGTGTGTTAAGGGATTTTGAAGAGTGTAAGAATAAACAGTTCAAAAATTCCTTGAGTAAATTATTACCGAGTAAGCTACAGGAGACAATGATAGAGTTGTCTAAGATACCAAGTGATAAGAAGGTTCATGAGATTACGAAAGAAGAGAGACAGGGTTTTGTTCAGTTGCTAAAAGATTTTTCTATGGAGCTAACGGGAACACGTGGGTTTAAAGAAGCGATTATTACAAAAGGTGGTGTTGCTGTTTCAGAGATTAACCCCTCTACTATGGAGTCGAAGAAAGTGGAATCACTTTATTTTGTGGGGGAAGTATTGGATTTAGATGCATTGACTGGAGGGTATAATCTTCAAATCGCTTGGTCGACAGCATATCTAGCAGCAATCAGTATCATATAATTAGGAGGAGTAAAATGGGATTTAATATTGCAATCGATGGACCTGCTGGAGCAGGGAAGAGCACAATTGCTAAATTAGTAGCAAAAGAAAAGGGATTTATTTATGTAGATACTGGAGCATTGTATCGTGCCATGGCGGTGTATCATATTAAAAATCAAACAGAGGTGGACGATGAGGAGAAGGTTACAGTCGCAAATAAAGGCGCGAAAGTTTCTCTGCACTATGTAGATGGTCAGCAAAGAGTTTTTCTCAATGATGAGGATATTACTCAAGAATTACGACAAGAAGAGGTAGGAAATATGGCTTCGAAAATAGCAGTGATTTCAAGTGTTAGGGAGCAGTTGTTATCTCTACAAAAAGATATCGCAAGAGAAAATGACGTGGTGATGGATGGAAGAGATATTGGAACTCAAGTTTTACCTAAGGCAGATGTAAAAATCTATCTGACAGCAAGTTCACAAGCAAGAGCGGAACGAAGATATCTAGAGTTGAAAGAAAAGGGACTTGGTACAGAGATTGAAGAAATTAAAAGGGATATCGAAGAAAGAGACCAACGTGATATGACCCGTGAAACTGCTCCACTAAAACAAGCAGAGGATGCAATCTTGGTAGATTCCTCAGATATGAGTATTGCAGAGGTCGTATCTGCAATATTAGAAGCGTGTAATGGAAAGAAATAGCGTGCATTCTGTCAGAAAGGGATGGTGATGCAAATGAAGGTGATTACTGCAAAGACAGCTGGGTTTTGTTTTGGAGTGAAACGTGCGGTTGATATGGTTTATGAACAAGCAGCGAAATCAGAAAATGGACAGGTGTATACTTATGGTCCAATCATTCATAATGAAGAAGTGAATAAGGATTTAGGTCGATTGGGAGTGAAGATTCTGAATTCGATAGAAGAGTTAAGAGCATTGAAATCCGGTACGGTAGTGATTCGATCTCATGGAGTTGCAAAAGAAGTTTATGACATTCTAAAGGAAAAGAAGATTGCATATGTAGATGCTACTTGTCCGTTTGTGAAGAAGATTCATAAGATTGTAATTGAGAAAAGTAGTGCTGGGGATCAAATCGTTGTAGTTGGGAATCCGGAGCATCCAGAAGTGATAGGAATTGTGGGTTGGTCCCCTGTTCCTGTAAAAGTTGTACAATCTATACAAAATGCGGTGGATATGGAACTAGATTATAGTAAAAAGGTAAGTGTTGTTTCCCAAACGACATTTAATTACAATAAATTTCAAGATATAGTTGAAATTATATTCAAAAAGAGTTATGATGTAAGTGTTTTAAATACAATTTGTAATGCGACGAAGGACAGACAGCTAGAAGCAGAGGATATAGCGAACCGAGTGAACGCTATGATTGTGATTGGCGATGTCCATAGTTCAAACACACAAAAGCTATTTGAAATATGCGAAAATGCATGTGAAAATACGTACTATATACAAACTTTAAAAGATTTAGATACAAGTCAGTTAGAGTCAATGGAGACAGTAGGTATTACAGCAGGGGCGTCTACGCCAAATAATATAATTGAGGAGGTTCAAATTAATGTCAGAGTTAACTTTTGAACAAATGTTAGAAGAATCACTGAAAACAATTCGTAACGGGGAGGTTGTCGATGGTACAGTAATCGATGTGAAAACAGATGAAATCGTGCTAAATATCGGATATAAGGCAGATGGAATCATTTCTCGCAATGAATATTCAAACGATTCTAATATCGACTTGACTGCAGTAGTATCTGTTGGTGACGTGATGACTGTAAAAGTTATGAAGGTAAATGACGGAGATGGTCAAGTTTTATTAAGCTATAAAAAAGTAATAGCTGAAAAAGGAAATGAAAAATTAAGAGAAGCTTTCGAGAACAAACAAGTTCTAAAAGCAAAGGTAGCACAAATCCTAGGTGGTGGTCTATGTGTAATCGTAGAAGAGGCAAGAGTATTTATTCCAGCAAGTCTTGTTTCAGATGTATATGAAAAAGACCTAGCAAAATATGATGGACAAGAAATCGAATTTGTAATCAGCGAGTTCAATCCAAGAAGAAACAGAGTGATTGGAGACAGACGTCAATTACTAGTAGCTGATAAGATGGAGAGACAAAAAGAGCTATTTGCAAAGCTTCAAGTGAATGATGTAATTACTGGAGTTGTTAAGAATGTAACGGACTTTGGTGCTTTCGTAGACCTAGGTGGTGTAGATGGATTGTTACACATTTCAGAAATGTCATGGGGACGTGTGGATAATCCGAAAAACGTTCTTAAAGTTGGAGATGAAATCGAAGTTTTAGTAAAAGAGATCAATAATACAAAAGTTGCACTTAGTGCAAAATTCCCAGATAAGAATCCATGGGCTAATGCAGAAGAGAAGTTTGCAGTAGGAAATGATATCACTGGTAGAGTTGCTCGTATGACAGATTTTGGTGCATTTATCGAGTTGGCACCAGGTGTGGATGCGTTGTTGCATGTATCTCAAATTTCTAGAAATCACGTGGAAAAGCCATCGGATGTATTGAGAGTTGGAGATGAAATTACAGCAAAAGTTGTTGATTTAAACATCGCAGATAAAAAAATCAGCTTAAGTATGAAAGCATTAGAGCCAGATATGGTAGAAGAATATGCAGACGAAGTGGTTGAATCTGACGAGTCAGCAGAATAAACATAATTGAATCATTCTAAAAACCAAGTTTACCTTTTGGGAGACTTGGTTTTTTTGTGCAAGGAAAGAAATAAATTGTGTTAATGTTTTGACAAAATGTACTAAAATTTATACATAAAACTGAAAATTATTGATAGATTTATATAAAATTATTTAGTATAGTTGTTATTAAAAAGGAGGTAGAAGAATGAGCTTATTTACATTTAAAGGTGGAATTCATCCAAAAGATGGAAAAGAATATTCCAAGGACAAAGCAATTACTAATATTCTACCGGAATCGGATTTGTTATTTCCGTTGTCACAACATATAGGTGCACCGGCAAAACCAATCGTACAAGTGGGGGATTTGGTATTACGTGGACAAATGATAGCAGAAGCTGGAGGATTTGTATCGGCACCAATCTTTTCTTCTGTGTCCGGTAAAGTAAAAGCAATGAAAAAACATTTTAATCCGACCGGAACGAAAGTAGATTGTATTGTAATTGAAAATGATGGTTTATACAAAGAAACTGAAGAGTTGGAAAAAGGTGCAAGCATCGATAGTTCGAAGTTGTCTAAACAAGAAATTATCCAAAAGGTACAAGACTCTGGAGTTGTTGGACTGGGAGGTGCGGGATTTCCTACCCATGTAAAATTTTCACCCAAAGAACCAGATAAGATTGACTATATCATTGCAAACTGTGCGGAATGTGAACCATATATTACCGCGGATTATCGTAGAATGCTAGAATGCCCAGAGGAATTAATTGCTGGATTGAAGATTGCATTGCAGTTATTTGACAATGCACAGGGAATCTTAGGTGTAGAGGATAATAAAAAGGATTGCATCAAACTTTTGCAAGAGTTGACGAAGGATGAACCGAGAATCAAGGTAATCCCACTTGCAACAAAATATCCTCAAGGTGGGGAACGTCAATTGATTTATGCAACGACAGGGCGCAAATTACATTCAAAACTATTGCCAGCGGATGTAGGGTGTATCGTGAATAATGTGGAAACCTTGATTGCCGTGCATCATGCAGTCAATCATGGAAGACCACTTCTAGAACGTGTGGTGACTGTGAGCGGAGATGCAATTGAGAATCCATCGAATTTCAGGATTTTAATCGGTATGAATCAAAATGAAGTGATAGAGGCTGCAGGTGGATTTAAGGAAACACCTAAAAAGATTATTTCAGGTGGTCCAATGATGGGATTTGCGATGTTTACAACAGATACACCGATTACCAAAACTTCTTCCTCTCTTCTTTGTATGAAAAGAGATGAGGTTGCTGAAAGAAAGATTACATATTGTATCAATTGTGGTCGCTGTGTAGATGTATGTCCATCTGGTCTGATTCCCTCTAAGTTGGCAGACTGTGGAGAACGTGATTTGAATATGGAATTTGATAAAATCCATGGATTGGAATGTATCGAATGTGGTTGTTGCAGTTATGTGTGTCCATCTAAGCGACCTCTAAAGCAATCCATAGGAAGTTGCAAAAAAGTTATTTTAGCAAGTCGAAGAAAGTAAAAATACGAAAGTGAGGTTTATAGAAGAGTGAGTGAAAATTATAATGTCTCGGCATCACCACATGTTCGTTCGAAGATTACTACAGATAATATCATGCTTATGGTTACGATTTCATTGTTACCTGCTACGATATTTGGAGTATATAATTTTGGATTGCAAGCATTGATTGTAGTATTAGTTACAGTTGCATCTACAGTTTTATCAGAATATGTTTATCAAAAATTAATGAAAAAACCAGTTGCAATTGCAGATTTTAGTGCGGTGGTTACCGGATTAATCCTAGCACTGAATTTACCAGCAACCCTTCCTTGGTGGATCTGTATTTTAGGAAGTGTGTTTGCGATTATTGTTATCAAACAGTTATTTGGAGGAATTGGACAGAACTTTATGAATCCTGCACTAGGGGCGAGATGCTTTTTGTTGATTTCGTTTACTGGAAGAATGACAACCTTTACCTATGACACGTATACAGGTGCAACTCCGCTTGCTGAACTAAAGTCAACGGGTGGCATTGAGTCTTTTGACTTGATGGACATGTTGATTGGCACGATTCCGGGAACAATCGGAGAGGCATCGGTTCTTGCGTTGATGGCAGGGGTTATCTTCTTGATTCTACTTGGTATCATTGATTTGAGAATTCCAGGAAGTTACATTGCGACATTTGTAGTATGTATTATCTTATTTAGTGGCCGAGGATTTGATGTTCAATATATTGTGGCGCATGTATGTGGTGGAGGATTGATATTTGGTGCATTCTATATGGCGACAGATTATGTGACATCTCCGATTACACCGAAAGGCAAGATATTATTTGGAATTTTCTTAGGTATATTGACAGCGATTTTCCGTTTGTTTGGAGGATCGGCAGAGGGAGTGTCCTATGCAATCATATTCGGTAATCTATTAGTTCCATTGATTGAAAAAGCAACGGTTCCTGCCGCCTTTGCAATAGGGAGGAGAAACTAATGAAAAATACGATGATTAAGAACGCAGTTATTTTGACCGCCATTACTCTTGTTGCGGGAGTATGTCTTGGGTTTGTATACGAGATTACAAAAGCACCAATTGCTGTGGCAAAGGAAGATGCGAAACAGAATGCTTATCGAGAAGTTTTTGTATCCGCTTCGGAATTTACTAGTGTAGAGGGATTTGTTGAAGAGCAGATGACTTCTGGAATTGTAAATGAAGTGGTTGTGGCTTCTGATGGAACGACAGATCTAGGATATGTGATTACAGTGACGAATCCAGAAGGATATGGTGGAGATATCACATTGACTATGGGCGTGACAAATGAAGGTGTTGTAAACGGAATCTCATTTTTGACTCTTGCAGAGACTCCTGGACTTGGGATGAATGCAAATACAGACGAGTTCAAAAACCAATATGCCGAGAAACAAGTGGACGCATTTGAGGTGACAAAAACTGGAGCGACCTCTGATAATCAAATCGATGTAATCAGTGGAGCGACGATCACAACCGATGCCATCACGCAGGGTGTAAATGCTGGTTTAGAATATTTCAACAATCATTTAGGAGGTGGATTAGATGAATAGATGTATGGAACGCTTATCCAATGGTTTAATAAAAGAAAATCCAACCTTTGTGTTGATGTTGGGGTTATGTCCAACCTTAGCTGTAACGACCTCTGCCATGAATGGACTTGGTATGGGCTTGACAACAACAGCGGTTTTAGTTATGTCAAACTTTATCATTTCTCTTCTTAGAAAAATCATTCCGAGTGAGGTGCGTGTTCCTGCTTTTATCGTAATCGTGGCTTCATTTGTAACCATGGTACAGTTTTTGTTGGAAGGGTTTATTCCTAGTTTATACGAATCACTTGGTATCTATATTCCATTGATTGTTGTAAACTGTATCATCTTGGGAAGAGCGGAAAGTTATGCTTCGAAAAATCCCGTATTTCCTTCTATCTTTGACGGGATTGGAATGGGACTTGGATTCACGGTTGGTTTGACTAGTATCGGTATCGTTCGTGAGATACTAGGTGCAGGTCAAATATTCGGAACTACCATTACACCGAGTTCTTATGAACCTGTAACCATTTTTATCCTAGCGCCCGGTGCGTTCTTTGTATTAGCTGTTTTAACAGCAGTACAAAACAAGGTGAAGAGTAATATAGCGAAGAAGAAATCAAAATCACACACAAGTGCGAGTTGTGCGGATGGTTGCGGATCTTGTGGCAGTAGTTGTGGAGCACATGCATCCCAATTGCATGAAGAAAAGAAATAGAGGGGAGTAAGTACAGATGGAAAATATATTAGTTGTAACAGTGGGTGCGGCCTTGGTTAACAATGTTGTACTTAGTCAATTCTTAGGGTTATGCCCGTTTGTTGGAGTTTCTAAGAAGGTTGGGACAGCGACAGGTATGGGAGGAGCGGTTGTCTTTGTATTGACATTAGCCTCCATTGTGACCGGTGCAATCTATGATTATATCTTAGTTCCTACAGGATTTGAATATCTACAGACCATTGTTTTTATCTTGGTTATCGCATGTTTGGTGCAATTTGTAGAAATGTTTTTAAAGAAGAAGATGCCACCACTTTATCGTGCGTTAGGAGTGTATTTGCCGCTTATCACAACAAACTGTGCAGTGCTTGGGGTTGCGCTTACGAGTGTTCAAAGTGAGTTTGGTGTATTCTGGGGAACAATCAATGGTTTCTTCGCTGCGATTGGATTTACAATTGCGATTGTCATTATGGCAGGTATCCGCGAAAAAACAGAATTCAATGATATACCTCAGTCGTGGAAGGGTACTCCGATTGTACTTTTGACTGCAGGTTTAATGGCGATTGCTTTCTTTGGTTTCGCTGGATTAATTTAGGAAGGAGCGGATATAGGTATGATTAGTTTGACAGGAGTACTTATTGCTGCCGTTATTGTTGGTGGAACAGGATTGTTTATCGGATTGTTTTTAGGAATTGCAGGAAAAAAACTTGCAGTAGAGGTTGACGAGAGAGAAGTTGCCGTTGCAGATGTTCTACCAGGTAGTAATTGTGGTGGATGTGGATATGCAGGATGCTCGGGATTAGCGAGTGCCATTGCAAAAGGAGATGCTGCAGTGTCGGCATGTCCAGTTGGTGGACCAGAAGTATCGGAGAAAATCGCAAAAATTATGGGATTAGAGGCAATGGCATCTGTTCCGATGACTGCATATGTAAAATGTGCAGGAACTTGTGATAAGGCAAAAGAAGATTATAAATATTTTGGAATACAAAGTTGTACGATGATGAGTTATGTGCAAAATGGGGGAGCAAAGTCTTGTAATCATGGATGTCTAGGATATGGGACTTGCGTAAGAGAATGTCCGTTTGAAGCGATTTATATTGAAAATGGAATTGCAGTTGTGGATAAGGACAGATGTAAGGCTTGTGGAAAATGTATTACTGCTTGTCCGAAGAAGGTGTTAGAACTTGTTCCAAAGCAACAAAAATACGTGGTGCAGTGTAATTCTAAGGATAAGGGAAAAGAAGTTATGAATGCATGTAGTGCGGGTTGCATCAGTTGTAGACTGTGTGTCAAGGCTTGTGCTTTTGATGCCATTGTTGTGGAAGATAATATTGCGCATATCGATTATGAAAAATGTACTAGTTGCGGAGAGTGTGCAATCAAGTGTCCGAAAAAAATCATTGAAACTTGCGTGTAGGCGTGTTGATGTGATATACTCTTTGAGCAAGTAAAGAAGAGGAGGAAACTAAAGGAATGGAAGAAAATTATGTGAATCTAGATTATATGAACAATCAAATAGTAGAAGAGGTGAATGATCCACCGATGTCGGTTGGAGATTTTGTGTTGACCCTTTTAGCGCTGTGGATCCCATGTGCAGGATTTATTCTGTATATTTATTGGGCAGTTGCGAGCAATGTAAACAAAAATCGTCAGAATTTCTGCCGTGCAGCTTTGATTGTTATGGGTATTTCAGCTGTAATCGGAATTATTCTAAGTATCGTATTTGGCGTTATTTTTGCACAACTTATGTCTGAGATGCAATACATGGAATATATGTATTATTAGATTTGACTTTCCAGGGGATGTTTAATATAATGAAAATAATTATATGAGACATACGGAAAGGATGAGGCTATGAATTATACATATTATGATTTAGGTGAGATTAGTGCTGGTGTAGTGGTAGAGGTTACCTTGGAGGGAAATGCAGCCAACGTACAACTTTTAGATGATGAGAACTATCTCAATTATAAGGGTGGAAAGCAATACCAGTATATTGGTGGTTTGACTAAGCAAAATGTAATGAGACTTAAGACAACTCATGCAAGTCATTGGCATCTAGCCATCGATTTGAGAGGGATGAACGGGAATGTAGTGAGTTCTGTAAAGATGATTTCTTCTCCAACTTCGAAAATGAAAACACAAAAATAAATGTAAATAAGGGTGTGCCTCGCACACCCTTATTTACATTCCAGCACTTTTATGAATGTTCATATTTTCATCAATGAAGATTGCTTCCACACCTTCCAATGAATCAACCAAGTCCAATCCTTGTTCTAATCCTAGGCAGAAGATAGAGGTGCTTAAAGCATCCCCATCTATAGATAAATCAGAAATGATGGTCACGCCTAACAAATCGTTTTTGATTGGATAGCCAGTGTGAGGATCAAGAATATGATGATAAAATTCCCCATCTGATTCAAAATACCGCTCGTAGAGACCAGATGAAACTGCTGACTGATCACTTAAAGCGACAGAAGTAATTGAGACACCGGTATCATCAAATGGTTGCTGAATCCCTACGGAAAAAGCCTCACCAGTGGGTTTGCTTCCGATTGTAAGAACATTTCCACCCAAATTAATCGTTGCATGTTCCACTCCTTCAGAAACTAGATATTGTTTTGCTTTATCTGCAATATAGCCCTTAGCAATTCCTCCAAGATCAATCATTGTACCAGGAGAGCTTAAGGTGATAGTATTATCATCAATTTGAATTTTGTCATAACCTACATTCTCTAATGCGGATACAATTTCTGAATGCGTAGGTGGTGTAGTGTTTGTGCCAAAATTCCATAATTCTGTAAGAGGTGCAACTGTAATATCAAACATTCCATTGGAGAGTACGGAATAATAGATTCCCTTCTCAATGAGCTCAATAGTATCATCAGATACCTCGACAGGTAATCCATTAGAGCGGTTAATCATAGAGACTTCACTGGTTTCAATGGTTCGGCTGAATTTTTCTTCGTATTCCAAACAGAGTTGAAATACATGGTCAAATATCGAGGAATCTACATCGTCCCATATTTGAATGGTAACTACTGTATCGAATAAAATTGTGGTTTGCGATATCGGGTTAACTTTTTTTGATTGCCTATCATATATAAACACGCATGTTAGGATTATCACTGCTACTAACACAGCATAAAGTGATTTTTTTTTCATAAATAAATCCTTTCGATTAGATATAGTACCTATAGTAGCTTATTTGTAAAGAAAAAGCAATCGTATAGATGCTAAAATATATAAGAATCGAACATGTGGTTGCATTCTTAAAATTCATATGTTAAACTAGTGGACAGGAGAAAATAATGAGACGAAGTGATAAATTATTGATAATTGTTCTACTAGGATGCGCTATTTTGGGATATGTTGTCTTTCGATTTTCGAATCCGAATTCCATTGTAGGTGCAGAGGTTGTTGCTTCCGTGGATGGTTCCCACTATGATACCTATGCAATATCAGAGAATCAAGAAGTGAAGATCGAGATGGGGGAATCCTATAACATCTTTCGGATAGAAGACGGTGAAGTGAATATGATATCTGCAGATTGTCCAGATCAAATATGTGTCCACCATCGATCGATTCATAGCAATGGGGAGACAATTGTATGCTTGCCGAATCGGGTGATACTTGAGGTGAAGGGCACGGAGCAAGGTGAATTGGATACAAATGTGAATTAAGGGAAGTCGTTATGAAAAATAAAATAGCCTATCTAGGCATTTATATTACGTTAGCATTGATGTTTAGTTATTTAGAATTGCTAATTCCAATTCGATTTCCAATTCCTGGAATTAAGCTTGGATTAGCGAACCTTGTGGTTGTTATTTTAAGCCAGCAGGTAGGCTGGAGGGAAGCCAGTTTTATATCGGTGATTAGAGTCATTGTTTCTGGATTTTTATTCAGTAATTTAGCGTCTATCGTATATAGTTTGGCTGGCTGCATTTTAAGTATTGTGGTGATGTATTTCATGGATAAAAGTAAAAAATTTAGTATCGTCGGAGTCAGCATAGGTGGTGGAGTATTTCATAATTTGGGACAACTTATTGTGGCAATGCTAGTACTAGAAAATATTTCCTTATTTTATTACTTCCCATTCTTATTAATCGCAGGAGTCTTAACGGGTTGTACAATAGGGATTGTGAGCAGGGAAGTTCTTAAGAGACTACCTAAACTACCAGAATAAAATTGATTTGGAAAGATAGAGGAAATTATGATTTCGTATGTGAATGGTGAATTGGTTGCCATAGAAGGAAATAAAGCAGTTGTAGATGTAATGGGAATGGGATACGGGATTTTGATGCCCTTACAGTCGATTTCTCAACTTCCAGCTATAGGAAGTAGAGTGAAACTGCATACTTATCTATATGTAAAAGAAGATGCTATGCAATTGTTTGGATTTTTCAATCGGGATGATTTGGAAGTGTATAAACTCATCATAGGTGTCAGTGGAATCGGACCAAAGGGTGGGTTGAATATTCTGTCGGAATTGTCTTCAGATGATTTGCGTTTCGCCGTAGCAAGTTCCGATGCGAAGGCAATATCAAAAGCGCCGGGAATTGGCAAGAAAACAGCAGAAAAATTAATCATAGAATTAAGAGATAAATTGCACTTAGAAGACGCAATCAATCACACACAGAGAAATAGTTCGGGCGAAGAGGTTTCTGGATTAGCCAATGCCAATCATATGGATGCAATTCAAGCCTTAGTATCCTTGGGTTACGATCAAACAGAAAGTATGCAAGCAGTAAGAAGAGTGGAAGACCCAGAGGGAACTTTAAGTGCAGAAGACATCATCAAGCAAGCGCTAAGATTGATTGCATTATAACAGGAGAGTAGAATAGAAAATGGAAAGACGCATCATCACTACGGAAAATCTAGAAGAAGATAAAAAGATAGAAAATCATCTTAGGCCTCAGTTTCTAAAGGATTATATTGGACAAAGTAAGCTAAAGGAAACTTTGGGGATATATATCAATGCAGCAAAAGCAAGAGGGGAAGCATTAGACCATGTGTTACTCTATGGACCACCAGGGCTAGGTAAGACTACACTTGCTGGAATTATAGCGAATGAAATGAATGTGAATATTAAAATCACATCTGGTCCTGCGATTGAAAAACCTGGGGAGATGGCTGCGATTTTAAATGGGCTCCAAGAGGGGGATGTCTTATTTGTAGATGAAATTCATAGATTGAATCGTCAAGTGGAAGAGGTGCTCTATCCTGCCATGGAGGATTTTGTCATCGATATTATGATTGGAAAAGGATCGACGGCACGCTCAATCCGTTTGGATTTGCCTAAATTTACACTGATTGGAGCGACCACTAGGGCGGGAATGTTATCTGCTCCACTTCGGGATCGTTTTGGAGTAGTACATCGCATGGATTTTTATACGGAATCTGAATTAGAAACCATATTAATTCGTTCTGCGGATGTGTTAGGCGTTGGAATCGATCAGGAGGGTGCATTAGAGATGGCAACACGGTCACGAGGAACTCCAAGGCTAGCCAATCGGCTATTAAAACGTGTACGTGATTTTGCACAAATCAAATACGAAGGATTCATTACCAGAGAAGTGGCTTCTGATGCGTTAGATGTCTTAGATGTTGATAAAAAAGGGTTAGATCAAGTGGATAGGACTGTGCTTGAGACTATGATTTATAAGTTCCAAGGTGGTCCAGTTGGATTGGAAACGCTTGCTGCGACTATTGGGGAGGATTCAGGAACTTTAGAGGATGTATATGAACCTTATCTACTAAAAAATGGTTTTATACAGAGAACTCCACGTGGGAGAATTGTTACAGATCTGGCATATGAACATCTGGGGATTTCATAGAAAATAGTTGTTTTTATTTTAAAATCGTATATAATATATAAGTATAGAATTTACCAAGGAGGATATGATGGCTTCAGAAAAAAAATTTACAGAAGTTTTAATAGATGGAAAGGTGATTACGCTTGCGGGTTATGAAGGCGAGGAATACCTCCAGAAGGTGGCAACGTATTTAAATCATAAGATTAGTGAATGTAAGAGTAGTAAAAGTTATACGAGACAAAATGCAGCGATGCAAAGCATTTTGCTTGCACTTAATGTTGGGGATGATTACTTTAAAACAAAGAAATTAGCTGATACATTAGAACGTAATATGGAAGAAAAAGATAAAGAAATGTATGATTTAAAGCATGAACTGATTTCTACTCAACTTAAGTTGGAAAATGCAGAGACATTGAATCAGACATTAAAAGATCAAATTACACAATTACAAAAAGAACAAGTGAAATTAGAAACTCAAATTAATGTAAGCAATAAATAGACTGTCTTTAGGCAGTCTATTTTATATAACAGGAAACCGAAATAAGAAGCTGTGGAGGATAAGGAGACATATGATGAGTGATTTGATGAAAAAAAATATTGAATTATTAGCACCTGCGGGTTCTTACGAAAGCTTCTTGGCCGCGGTTCATTCTGGGGCAGATGCAATTTATCTTGGGGGTAACAAGTTTGGCGCGAGAGCATTTGCGGGTAATTTTACAGAAGAGGAAGTTTTGCGAGCGATTGATTATGCTCATTTACATGGGAAAAAGGTGTTTCTCACAGTAAATACGCTGGTAAAAGAAGATGAGCTACAAAGCCAGATGTTTGATTATCTTAAGCCGATGTATCTTCATGGGCTAGATGCGATTATTGTTCAAGATTTGGGAGTACTATCTTTTGTTCGAAGGCATTTCCCAGAACTTCCGATTCACGCAAGTACGCAGATGGCAGTAGAGAGTTATTTGGGTGCAAAATTTCTAGAAGATTGTGGAGTGGAGCGTGTCGTCCTTGCGCGAGAACTGTCAATTTCAGAAATAAAGAAAATAGTAGATTATACAAATTTAGAAATTGAATGTTTTGTACATGGAGCATTGTGTTATGCATATTCTGGCTTGTGTCTATACAGTGGAATGATTGGTGGAAGAAGCGGAAATCGAGGGCAATGTGCGCAGTCCTGTCGTCTACCATATACGATTCAGAATCAAAAGGCTTATTATATGAGTATGAAGGATATTTGCACCTTGAAGCAAATCCCTGAATTGATTGAAGCAGGAATCACTTCATTTAAGATTGAAGGTAGGATGAAGAAACCAGAATATGTGGCAGGAGTTACTGCTATGTATCGAAAATATATTGATAGCTACGTTTCAGGAGAACAAAATTATCATGTGCTAGAAGAAGATATCAATCAATTGAGAGATTTGTTTAATCGGGGCGATTTTCATTCAGGATATTATTATAAACACAATGGAAAAGATATGATAACCATGGACAAACCAAATCATACAGGTGTAGCAGTGATTAAGGTCGTTTCACAAACAGACCGTATCGTTCGAGGAAGCGTACTTCTAGATACTAATTGTGGGGATGTTATTTCTCTTCCAAACAGCGAGGATGATTACACATTGGGTGGACATTATCATGTGGGAGATACAATTGAATTATCCTTAAGAAGAGGAGTTAGAATTCCTAAGGGAACAATTCTGTACCGAACACGAAATAATAGTTTGATTCATAGAATTCAAGATACCCTCAAAGAGTCCAAGGTACAATATCCAATAGAAGCAAGATTAACTGCAAAAATTGGAGAACCCCTTTGTCTTAGGATAACTGATGGAGTGTTTCAGGTTACGTGTAATGGAGCAGATGTTGAATCGGCGCAGAATGCACCGATAAACTTAGGTAAACTAGAAAGCCAAATCAAGAAAACTGGAAACACATGTTTTTATTTTTCAAATCTTGTGATAGATGCGGATTCTGATATTTTTATACCGATGCAACAGATAAAGTCACTACGAAGAGAGGGGATTGAACGGTTAGAGGAGAAAATTAAAGACTCATACCGACGAAATCTGGAAAATGAGAATTTTGAAGTTCCTAGTGGTGGGTATAATGAAATATCATATGATGATTGTAGGACGGAAAATAGAGGTCTACACGTGTCAGTTGTTACTATAAAACAACTGCTAGAGGTAAGAGAATGGGAGTGTGTTACTCGTATATATATAGAATGTGATATAGTGGATTCTCCATGGGATGATTTGGAATTGAAAACAGCGATTGATGTTGCAAAGAAAATGAGTAAGGAAGTATATTTGGGTTTGCCATATATTTTCCGAAATGATACAATAAGTTTGTATGAAAGTAAATACTATGAGTTATCTAGTTTGGGGTGTGATGGTTTTTTGGTTCGGACACTAGGGCAAGTAGAATTTCTAAAACAGCATCAATATCTAGGAGGACTAGTACTAGATGCGCAATTATATCAATACAATAATTCATCCATTGAATTCTGGTGGAATAAAAATATATGTCATGGAACAGCAGCTTTTGAATTAAATAGAAGTGAATTAAAAGTGCTTAAGCGGGAAAATATGGAATTTCTCATGTATGGATACCTTCCAACGATGATTTCTACTCAGTGTTTTTTGAAAACAATTGGGCAATGCGATGATCATTCTCGTATTCTTGAAATTATTGATAGAAAGGGAGAAAAATTTGCTGTGAGAAATTCTTGTTCGCACTGCTATAATATTGTGTATAGTCACAAACCAATTTGTCTATTTGATGAAATTAGAGAGGTGGAGGAACTAGGTTTCCAGGCGATGCGATTGAGCTTCACAATTGAGAACGAAAAAGAAGTTAAAAATATACTTGAGTTATATGAAAAATGTTTTAGGGGAAATTTGAGTAAAATAAATTTACAATCCTTTTCTAAAGGGTATTTTAGAAAAGGTGTAAGTTAGGAGTTGAAATGATTAATTTATATTGTACTTTAGGAAAATATCTTATGATACTGATTATGGTAATATATACCTACCATTGTTTTAGTATTTTTGGACATAGTGAAGAATGGAAAAAGAAGAATTCGTTGCTTAGGCAAAAAATAATGATTTTTATCTTTCAAATGGTTGCATACTCTATCTTATACTTGCAATCGCGTAAGATTGAATATATTATATTCTTTTTAGTGCAATTTATTTTAATCTTGATGATATTTGTCTTGTATTCGAAAATATACTCGCAAGTATCGCAGCTTGTGTTGAATAATATGTGCATGCTACTTTCTATAGGATTTATTATGATAAGTCGATTAGAATTTGATAAGGCCATTCGACAGCTTATTATTTGTGCGGGTTCAATTGTAATTAGTTTATTGCTTCCGATTATTATTCGAAGAGCAGATTTTTTATCTAATTCTATTTGGAAGAATATTTTTCTAATTACTGGAATTGGAGCTTTGTTATTAGTATTAGTGATTGGTCAGACCCAATATGGGGCAAAACTTGGATTTGAAATATTTGGAATTGGAGTGCAACCATCTGAGTTTGTGAAAATCATCTTTGTGTTTTTTATTGCCAATAGTTTCTATCGGTCAACAGAATTTAAGGATGTGGTGATTACAACTATACTGGCTGCAACACATGTACTCATTCTAGTTATTTCAACCGATTTGGGTGCAGCTGTTATTTTATTTGTTGTATATCTTGTGATGTTATATGTAGCAACAAAACAATCACGATACTTAATTATAGGTGGAATAAGCGGTGCAATTGCAGCTGTTGTAGCGTATCAACTATTCAATCATGTAAGAGTAAGAGTGGAAGCATTTATCGACCCCTTTGCTGTCTATGATACGGGTGGCTATCAGGTTGCACAATCACTTTTTGCAATTGGTACAGGGGGATTTAGTGGAATGGGACTGTTTCAAGGTGCGCCAGAAACTATACCTGTAGCAGTAGAAGATTTTATTTTTTCAGCAATTGCCGAAGAAATGGGATTGATTATCGCACTTTCGGTTATTTTAATTTGTCTCAGTTGCTATGTGATGTTTTTAAATATCGCGATGAGATTAAAGAATGAATTTTACAAGTACATTGCAATTGGATTAGGAACTTGTTATATGTTTCAAGTGTTTTTAACTATCGGAGGTGTAACAAAGTTTATTCCATCCACTGGTGTAACCTTACCATTGATAAGTTATGGGGGAAGTTCTTTACTAAGCACACTTATGTTATTTGCCATAATCCAAGGTTTATATATACTCAGAGAAGACGAGGAAGAAAAAATTGAAAAAGAGAGACGACGACATCAAGATAATCAATCTAGATCCTCTAGAAGCCAAGAGGGAAGAAACAAAGCCGTCAAGAAAAGGCGCCCGAAAAAAGAAGAGAGATAAAAAACCTCGAAATATTGGTTTTGCGAAGATAACATATTCGTTCGTAGCATTATTTTTATGTATGATGTTATATATTGTATACTATCAAGTGTTTGAAAGCGATGAAATTATCAATAGTCAATATAATCCGCGTCAAGACTTATTTGCAGAACATGTTATACGTGGAAGTATTTTAGACGATGCAGGAAATGTTTTAGCAGAGACCAAGGTGGATGAAACAGGAAGCGAGACAAGGTTTTACCCATATGGAGATATGTATGCCCACGTAGTAGGTTATGCAAGTAAGGGGAAGAGTGGGATTGAGTTGGAAGAAAATTTCTCACTTTTAACATCAAATGCGTTCTTTATGGAAAAAATCAGTAATGAATTCATGGGCCAAAAAGACATGGGAGATCAGCTTCATACCACGTTAAATCATGTGCTGCAGCAAGCTGCGTATCAGGCTTTAGGAGATTATGAGGGAGCTGTGGTAATCTTAGAACCACGCACAGGAAAAATACTGGCAATGGTATCAAAAAATGGATTTGATCCAAATACCATAGATAGTCAGTGGGATGCTTTAATTGAGTCGGAAGAAAGTATTTTGCTCAATCGTGCAACTACTGGTTCTTATGTTCCTGGTTCCATATTTAAGACTGTCACTTTGCTAGAATATATCAGAAAGAATCCAGATTATGAGAGTTACACTTATGAATGCACAGGTTCGATAGAAGTAGATGGAACTACAATTGCGTGCAGTAATGATCATGTACATGGAGTGCAAAATCTGGAAGAATCTTTTGCGAATTCATGTAATACTTCTTTTGTAAATATGGGATTGACACTGGATTTAACTCAATATGGAGAAACGGCGGAGGGGTTGCTCTTTAATAGTAAATTGCCGGGAACCTATGATTCTAAGGAAAGTGAATTTGTATTAAATGAGGAGTCCAACTCGGCAGAAGTTATGATGACAGCGATAGGTCAAGGTGATACCTTGGTTAGTCCCTATCATATGGCGATGATTGCATCAGCGATTGCAAATGGTGGAAACTTAATGACACCATACATTGTTGATTATGTGTCAAATCATACGGGAGCTGTCGTGTCAGAAGAGAAACCAAAGGCAGCCCAATCGTTGATGTCTACAGAAGAGGCGATGATTTTGACGGATTATATGCAAGCGGTTGTTGAGTATGGAACTGCGACAAATCTATCTGGATATTCTTACACGGTCGCTGGAAAGACTGGTACGGCAGAATACAGTAGTGAGGAGGATCGAACCCACTCTTGGTTTATGGGGTTCACGAATCCAGAAAATCCAGATTTGGCCTTTGCAGTAGTGGTTGAGGAATCAGATGGTGGTAAATCTGCATCTTCTGTAATGGGTCAAATTTTATCAACATATTATCAGAACTAAGGAGAAGAGGAATGATATTCTATAGTCCCTTATATCTAACAAAATATTGTGATGAGAACCAAGAGAATATTATAGAAAAAATCAAAAATCGTACATTGATGTTATCGACTTATTTGATTCTTTTGTCGAACAATGATACAATGCAATTAGAAATACTAGATAGTACTTATCTACATCAACTCCATTATCCGACAGAAGGCATGATAATAGTTGGAATTGCAGAAGGCTATCAGGAGGCGCACGAACTAGTTCTGGAAATTATAGAGGAAACTTATGCGCATACAGGTTTAGCGGATGTTAAAAAGTATTTGAATAGCAAACAGAACCATATGATTACAGAAGTGGATACAGAATAATTTGAGGGCAGGTTAAAGGATGTTATCAGCATTATTATTTATATTGACAATACTAGGTCTTGTGATACTTTTTGCACTATTAATAATTATTCTTGCAGTTGCATTGGTATTGTTTGTTCCAATTCGATATCGAGTGGAAGGTGGAATTGACAATTCACTAAAAAGCTTGCATACGAAGATAGAAATCACATGGTTGTTATCTTTATTGAAAATTCGAGCAATTTATTCTGAGTCAGAGTTTAAGACTGGATTTCAAATTGCTTGGAAGAAGTTTGGAGATAAAAATAAAGAGGATGATGAATTTCAAGAAAATAATGAAGTGCCAAAGTCACTTCATGTGGAAGTGCCAAAGTCACTTCATGTGGAAGTGCCAAAGTCAGCTCATTCGGAAGAGACCAAGGTTCTTGAAACAGAACAACCACAGGTGATTCAAGCAGAGGATAGAACGGAAAATAGGTCTATTGATCAACAGAAAGATGAAGAAGAGTCAGAATCGAAAATAAAATTATTTGACAAGGTCAAGGCAGTGAAAAAGAAAATGGAATATACATTTTCTGCTGTTTGTGATAAAATGAAAAAGATTTGGAAACAAATTGAGGAGTTTAAAGAATTTTTGTTTGCTGAGGAACAAAAACTTTCTTTGAAAAAAATTAAAGCTCACTTGTTCTATTTTTTGAAGAAAATAAAACCAAAGAAGTTGAAAATAAATGCAGAGTTTGGTTTAGAAGATCCTAGTCAAACAGGGATGGTATTAGCGGGAATAAGTGTTTTGTATGGGTTTTATGGTGATGCAATTCAAATAACACCATCATTCCAAGAAAAAAAATACATAGCTGATTGGTATATGAAGGGAAATTTGAGGTTAATTCATGTGCTTCGTATCGCTTGGCGAGTGTTTAGAGATAAGGAATTAATAAAATCTTATCGTAAATTGAAAAAAATGTTGGATAAATAGAAAAGAATGTAGGAGGCAAAAAGATGTCAGAGAAGAGAACAGATTTTACAGGAAGTATTGAAGCGTTATTTAATGGGATGAATGGAGTGATTTCATCAAAAACAGTCGTTGGAGATGCAATTCATATTGGGGATACCATTATTTTACCATTCATCGATGTTTCATTTGGTTTAGGAGCTGGAGCATTTATGAAGAATGAGGCTGATAAGGCTGGTGGTGGTCTCGGTGGTAAGTTATCTCCTAGCGCTGTGTTGGTAATTCAAAATGGACATGCAAAACTTGTAAATGTAAAGAATCAAGATACGATAACAAAAATCTTAGATATGGTTCCAGATGTTATCGATCGCTTTACAGAGAAAAAGGATAAGAAAATATCAGAAGATGATATTAATGAATTATTAGATGAAGCGGAATAAGAGTAGTTGCTGCATCATATAGTAGAGTAAAAGAGAGCGGAGCTAGATCATTCATTATGAAAAGAGTCATAGGATTTGCTTCATTCTTTATTGCAGTAGGAATGATAGCGGCATTGCTTATTCCTAGTATTGTATGGTGCATTCTGATTCTTATCGGTATGTTACTTGTGAGTTATAAGCTGTTTTGTTGTAAATAAAAAAAGGTAGGTGGCAAGCCACATACCTTTTTTTATTAAGCACGTTCTACTTTGTTCGAACGTAAACATGATGTACATACATACATTTTCTTTGCTCCGCCAGGTACTTTAACCTTAACAGATTTTACATTAGATTTCCACATTTTTGGTGTTTTTCTATGAGAGTGACTTACATTATTTCCGAAGTGAGCACCCTTTTCACAAATAGCACATTTTGCCATGATTGCACCTCCTAACGATCTTTAAATGGTCTTTATAGACTCACAACACAATATATAATAACAGAGAAATGATTTTTTTGCAAGTGAATATGTGAAAATATATTAAAAACTTAATATTTAGCAAATGAAATCTTGTATAATATAGAAAAAAAGAGTATAATACATGTGTTATTCATTTGGTTATTATTGAATTTTAAAGTAAAAAATAAATTAAAATAAATAAGGTAAGGAGAAAAATTATGAAGGGTAGTATTAAAACAGATTTGGGAATTATCTCAATTAATCCAGAAGTTATAGCAAAATATGCAGGCACCGTTGCGGTAGAATGTTTTGGGATTGTTGGAATGGGTGCTGTGAATATGAAGGATGGACTCGTTCATTTGTTGAAAAAGGAGAGTCTTGTAAAAGGAATTGCGGTAAAGATGTCCGAAGATGACAAATTAACATTGGAATTTCATGTAATTGTAGCATATGGTGTATGTATTCAAACCGTTGCAGATAACCTTTTGAGCAATGTAAAATATAAAGTAGAAGAGTTTACAGGTATGCAAATTGAACACATGACAGTTTTTGTTGAAGGTGTTCGTGTAATCGATTAATTTAGAGGAGGATTTTTTCAGTGGTTTCAAAAACAATAAATGCAGCACTTTTAAAGAAGATGTTTTTAGCGGGTGCGGCGAGTATCGAAAGTAAAAAAGAATATATCAATGACTTGAATGTGTTCCCGGTTCCAGATGGAGACACAGGAACGAATATGTCTATGACAATTATGGCAGCTGCAAAGGAAGTGTCGGAGCTTAATGATCCAACGATTGCGGAGTTGGCAAAATTGATTTCATCTGGCTCATTGCGTGGAGCGCGAGGAAATTCAGGAGTTATCCTATCTCAGTTATTCCGTGGATTTACAAAGGCGATTGCAGAGTGTGAAGAAATTGATGTAGAGGCATTGACAAAAGGTCTAGAAAAGGCTACGAAGACGGCATATAAAGCTGTTATGCGTCCAAAAGAAGGGACGATCTTAACAGTTGCAAGAGGATTATCAGAAAAAGCTAGAGAGCTTGCCGAATATGAAGAAGATTTAGAAACTTTTATTCGTGAAGTCTTGAGCCATGGAGAATTGGTTTTATCACAAACACCAGATATGTTGCCAGTGCTAAAAGAAGCTGGAGTTGTAGATTCTGGTGGACAAGGATTATTAGAAATTCTGAATGGTGCATTTGATGTATTTTTAGGCAAAGAAGTTGATTATTCTACCATTAAACCAGCTAAAGCGACATCTGTATCAGTGGAGAAGAAGATCTCTGCAGAACACATTAAGTTTGGTTATTGTACAGAGTTTATTATTATGGCAGAAAAAGAATTTGGTGACGGTGATGAACTCGAGATGAAGAGTTTCTTATCTTCTATCGGGGATTCTATTGTGTGTGTGGCAGATGATGATATCATTAAGATTCATGTTCATACCAATGACCCGGGGTTAGCGATTCAAAAAGCATTGACTTATGGACAATTGACTCGAATGAAGATTGATAACATGAGAGAAGAACACGAAGAGCAATTGCGAAAAGAAGCAGAGTCAAAGGCAGGAGAAACAGTACAAGCAGAGCGTAAACCGATTGGCTTTGTTGCTGTTTCTATTGGTAGTGGGATGAATGAAATCTTCAAGGAATTAGGTGCAGATTACATTATTGAGGGTGGCCAGACGATGAACCCAAGTACTGAAGATATGCTAAATGCAATTGAGCAAGTAAATGCAGACAATGTATTTATATTGCCAAATAATAAAAATATTATATTGGCGGCGAACCAAGCCCAAATGTTGGTGGAAGATAAAAACATTGTAGTGATTCCAACCAAGACAATACCTCAAGGAATTACAGCATTGATTAATTTTAATCTAGAGGGAACGTGTGAAGAGAATGAAGCCTCTATGAAAGAAGAAATCACAATCATAAAATCAGGTCAGGTTACTTATGCAGTTCGCGATACGAAGATTGATGACAAGGAGATTGCAGAAGGTGATATCATGGGAATCAGTGATGAGGGCATTCAAGCAGTCGGTCAAGATATATGCGAGACAACGATATCGCTTATTGACGGATTAGTTGATGAGGATAGCACATTAATCAGTATTTATTATGGTGCAGAAGTATCTGAGGAAGAAGCGACTTCATTGAGTGATAAATTGGAAGAGAAACATCCAGATTTAGATGTAGATATGCATTTTGGTGGACAGCCAATTTATTATTACGTAGTTTCGGTTGAGTAGTATGAAAAATCAAGATTATATTTCTATTCGAGAAATAAAAGGAATCGGTCCTAAGATGGAAGCGACTTTAGGAAAAATTGGAATATATTCGGTTTGTGATTTGCTTGAATATTATCCTCGAACCTATGATATTTATGAGCTTTATTGTGACATAGATCATGTAGAAGAAGGGAAGATACAAGCAGTTAAATCTATCATATTGGAACGTGCCTTATTAATGGGACGTTCCAATTTGCAATTCGTGACTCTTTTTCTTAAAGGTGATACGCAGACGATTAAGCTTGTTTGGTACCGAATGCCATTTTTAACGAAAACATTAAAGAAAGGGATTTGTGTTGTTTTTCGCGGTTTGGTGCAAAATAAATCGGGACAACTTGTCATGGAGCAGCCTGAAATATATTATGAAGAGAGTAAGTATCTAGAGAAAATAGGTTCCTTGCAACCAATTTATACACTTACAAAAGGGATTAGTAATCAATTGCTTACTAAATCCGTTAAAAGTGTGATGGAAGAGGAGAGAGTTGATTTATCAGATCCACTGCCACTTGATGTTGTGGAAAAGTATGGATTGTGTCCGTATAAAGAAGCGATTTTCAAGATGCATTTTCCGAAAGACAAGGATGACTATGCATATGGCAGAAGTCGTATTGTATTTCAAGAGTTTCTGAAGTTTATTATATCGCTACAATCGATGAAAGAAAATAAATCGTCAACAAATGAGTTGATGATTCCAAGTGTTATGGAAACAGATATTCTAGTGCAGAGTTTACCCTATGAGCTAACCAATGCACAGAAGAAAGTTTGGAATGAGATACAGCAAGAATTGAATTCTGATAAGGGGACGATGTCTAGATTGATACAAGGAGATGTTGGATCAGGAAAAACAGTTTTAGCGTTATTATCATTGATTCAAGTGGTAGCGAACGGCTATCAAGGGGCAATGATGGCACCGACGGAAGTTTTAGCACGACAGCATTTTCAATCAATTCAGGAGCAATTGAACGAATGTGGCTTGTCGATACAAGTCACTCTTTTAACAGGTTCTATGAAAGCGAAAGAAAAAAGAGAAACATATAAAAAAATCGAATCTGGAGAAGCTCAAATCATTATTGGCACCCATGCATTGATTCAAGATAAGGTGAATTATCATAAATTAGCACTTGTGATTACAGATGAGCAACATCGATTTGGAGTAAAGCAAAGGGAGACTTTGGCCGAGAAAGGAATTCGGCCTCATATTTTGGTTATGAGTGCGACACCAATCCCGAGGACTCTAGCTATGATATTGTATGGAGATTTGGATATTTCGGTTTTGGATGAAGTGCCAGCGAATCGTTTGGCGATAAAGAATTGTGTTGTTGATATAAGTTATCGCCCGAATGCATACGAGTTTATCGCAAAACAAGTTGAATTGGGAAGACAAGCTTATGTGATTTGTCCTATGGTCGAAGAAAGTGAGAATTCAGAGGGCGAAAATGTAATTGACTATGCAACGAAATTACAAAATATGTTAGGTGAGTCTGTTCACGTGGCATATTTGCACGGACGAATGAAGCAAAGCCAAAAAGATGATATTATGCTGCGCTATAGCAATCGGGAAATAGAAGTGCTAGTCTCGACTACCGTAATAGAAGTAGGAATCAATGTCCCGAACGCGACTGTAATGATGATTGAAAATGCGGAACGTTTTGGCTTGTCGGCATTGCATCAACTACGAGGGCGAGTAGGGAGAGGAAAACATCAATCTTATTGTATATTTATGAGTACGAGCAAAAATGAAACAACAAAGAAGAGGCTAGAGATATTAGGGAAATCAAATGATGGATTTTTGATTGCAAATGAGGATCTAAAACAGAGAGGTCCGGGTGATTTGTTTGGAATTCGACAAAGTGGCCTTCTGGATTTCAAAGTTGCAGATGTTTTTCAGGATGCCAAAATCTTACAAAATGTTGCTGAAGCAATTAAAATGCTTGACGAAAATCAGCGTTTGAAATTTATGGAAAAACAAGAAATTAATACTAGTGTAATCTTATAATTATTTCACATACTATGAGTGTAACAAAAAGTTACAAGAAGGAGGAAATAATTATGACAAGTTCAACAGGTAAAGCAGTACCAGAAGCAAAAGCAGCTTTGGATAAATTTAAATATGAAGTTGCAAGCGAATTAGGAGTTCCATTAAAAGAAGGATATAATGGTGACTTGACATCAAAGCAAAATGGTTCAGTTGGTGGGTATATGGTTAAGAAAATGATCGAAGCCCAAGAAAGACAAATGGCCGGCAAATAATTACTATAACAAATAAAAATAGTGATAAGGACTGTTTATAATCATGGGCAGTCCTTTTTGCCGTCTATGGTTTGACAGATTTATGAGAAATGATTATAATGACATGTAATAGATTGTGTAAAAGGAAGTGGGAAGATGCGAGTAATAGCTGGAACGGCAAGAAGAATACAATTGAAGACAATTCCGGGAATGGATACACGACCTACGACAGATCGAATCAAAGAAACCTTATTTAATATGATTCAGTCTGATTTGTACGATACGAATTTTTTGGATCTTTTTAGTGGAAGCGGAGGGGTTGGAATTGAAGCCTTGAGTCGTGGTGCAAGAGAGTGTCATTTTATCGAACAAAATCCAAAGGCATGTTCTTGTATTCGTGATAATTTAAAAGCCACCAAATTTGATAATCAAGCTAAGGTTATGCAATGCGATGCACTAGCAGGACTAAAGAGTATCAATGGGAAGTATTGTTTTGACTATATTTTTATGGATCCACCATATAATGAAGATATTGAGAAAAAAATACTGGAGTACATAATTGGAAGTGAATTACTCGGGGAAGATGGAGTGATTATTGTTGAGGCTTCACTGGCTACAGAATTTAATTATGTCAACCAATTGGGATGTGAGATTATTAAAGATAAGAAATATAAGACAAATAAACATGTTTTCTTAAAAAGGGGGAAGAGGGAGTGATTCGAGGGATTTATCCAGGAAGTTTTGATCCAGTGACGTTTGGTCATCTAGATATTATAAAGCGTTCTTCTAGATTAGTAGATGAATTAATTATAGGGATTTTATGTAATAAAGCAAAAAATCCATTGTTTTCTATAGAGGAACGTGTTAAAATGTTACAAGAAGTGACGAAAGATATTAATAATGTAAAAATTGTACCATTCGAGGGTTTATTGGTAAATTTTGCAAAAGAGACTAATGCAAGTGTTATTATTAGAGGATTACGTGCAATCACAGACTTTGAATATGAGTTGCAGATGTCGCAGACGAATCATAAATTATGTCCCGAAATTGAAACAATCTTTCTAACCACTAATTTGGACTATTCTTATCTAAGTTCCACAACTGTAAAAGAAGTTGCTTCGTTTGAAGGGGATGTGTCACAATTTGTACCAGAGACTGTGGCAAAAGAAATAGTACAAAAATTTTACAAGAAATAAAAGCAACAAAGGAGAATAATTAATGAGTAGCCGTATTGAACAAATTATTGATGAGATTGAGGAATACATTGAAGGTTGTAAGTTTCAACCATTATCAAGTACAAAAATTGTCGTTAACAAAGACACCATTGATGAGTTATTACGCGAACTTCGCATAAAAACTCCTGATGAAATTAAAAGATATCAAAAAATCATTGCAAATAGAGATGCAATTTTATCTGATGCTAAGATGAAAGCAGAAACATTGATTGAAGAAGCTGAAATCCATACAAATGAGTTAATCAGTGAGCATGAGATTATGCAGCAGGCTTACGCACAAGCAAATGAAATTGTAATGTCAGCAACGAATCAAGCACAAGTAATTCTAGACAATGCAACATATGATGCAAACCAAATTCGAATTGGAGCTGTAACATATACGGATGATATGATGGCAAATGTAGAGAATATCGTTGCACATATTTTAGATAGCTATACATCAAAATATGATGGATTGGTTAGTTCTCTAAATGAATGTTATCAAATTGTACGTAATAATAGAAGTGAATTAGAAATCCCAGAGAACAATGTTCCAAGACCTACTTCGAATGCACCAGTAGCGGAAGATGAGTATTTCGATTAAGAACAAGGATGGAATTATAGTAAAAAAATAAAGACAGAACTTATAATAACTGCTAATATGGCAGTTATTATTTTTTGTATAATATAAGGTGTGATTCTTAAATCGGAACCTTCTAACACACATTGCGTTTGAGCGATGGAACAGATTCCACCAAAAGAGATTAAGAATATAATAGTTAAATATTGTAATGCAAATCCAGGTAGATTCATACTGAGTGTAACCCCATTTGTAACTTCTAATAGAAGCAATAACATATGTATCACCGGAGTGAATGCTTCAGTCAGAGAAATCCCCAAGCAGATTAGAATCGAAAATATCATAATATATCCACCGATTTTGGTGATTAGTTGAATTCCTTCCATGATACAATCATCAATAATTGTTAGAGATAGTCTGTTTTGCTTTTCTTTTATATTTAGTTTGAAGTTTATATCTTTGACATAAACCTGACGTGTGAAGAAACTTGTAATAATAGAGGCAAAGTAAACAGAACCAAGGACTGGGATTGTATAATAGGAATATTGTAAAGTTTGATTAATTACAAAGCTGATGATAAACATAGGACTAGTATTATTGCAAAAAGACAACAAATACTGAGCTTCATTTTTGTTAATTGCACAGGAAGTGTATAGATCACGAATCACCTTAGCGCCCATAGGATATCCACAGAGAAATCCAACAATAACTGCAAATGAACCAGCGGATGAAGTATGAAAAAATTTCTGTATCATAGGACTGATAAAGTTGCTAATCAAATAAAATGCCTGCGTTTTAATAATCAGTGTTGTAATAATAATAAATGGAAGTAGAGTTGGGAGTAATATATTAAACCATAACATTAGTCCAGAGATTGCGCCATCTAGCGTTTGTTCTGGAAAAACAAGAAAGACAAAAAACGTACCTAAGAGACTCAACTTTAATAAAAACACACGCATAATATTCTTTTGCCTTTTATGGTTTCGTTATAACATATGTGAAGATTCATATTTTATTCAGTTTATGCATAGATTTCAGGAAAAAGAAAGTGGTAAAGCTAATTTGAAAATGAATGGGCTAAGAACTATTATACTGATATTTTTTGTTTTGATTTCCAGTCTACTACAGAACCATAGCGTGGAACAATCGATGCTTAACACATTTTCTTATAAAGCAAGCTTTCAAGATGAGATCTATCATCAAGTATATTCCTCAAATTACATGGAAGCGTTGTTTTTAATGGAGATTTCTTCTTATGAGATTACTAAGCAATTAGCGATATACAGCCTCAATCAACATATTTCTTTTTGCACAGTTACGACTCCTCTAGATGAGAAGATGTTAAATCTGCAAAGTGAATTCTGGAGTAGGGAAGAAGTATGGGAAGAATACTTAGAGGTGTTTGACTCTATTTGGTCTGATGTAGAATATTTTCCTATTCCAATATCATTGGAAAATGAGGAATACACGGTGAATTTTGTAGATACATGGGGGGGCGGTCGGAGTTATGGCGGGGACCGAAGGCATGAGGGGACGGATATTATGACAGCGATAGATGAGCCAGGATTGTATCCCTTATTAAGTATGACAGATGGTACAGTGAGTGAAAAAGGCTGGTTGGAAAAAGGGGGATACCGAATCGGAATCACTGCTCCAAATGGAGCCTATTTCTATTATGCTCACTTGGATTCTTATGCCAATCTTGAAATTGGAGATGAGATAAATGCAGGGGAATTGTTAGGGTTTGTGGGGGATTCTGGATATGGAGAAGAGGGGACGAGAGGGAATTTTGCCACACATTTGCATCTTGGAATCTATATCAATATGAATCAAGAAGAGTTTGCGGTTAATCCATATTGGATATTGAAGTATATTGAAAATCAAAAATTGAAGTACACGTACTAATATGTTATACTAAAAGACAGAGATTTGAAAGGAAAAAATTCAATGAAATTACCTGATTTATTTGTTGCCAATATGTATAAATTATTGGGAGCAGAATTTGATTCGTATATAGAAAGTTATGAAAAACCACGTTGGTATGGGTTGCGCGTTAATACGAATAAAATAAGTGTAGAAGATTTTTTGGAAATCTCACCATTTGAGTTGCAACCGATCCCTTGGATTGAAAATGGATTCTACTATGATGGAGATACGGTGAAACCAGCAAAACACCCTTATTATGCTGCTGGCTATTATTATTTGCAAGAGCCCAGTGCTATGACACCAGCTAATCGCTTGCCAATCAGTGAAGGGGACCGTGTATTAGACTTATGTGCAGCTCCTGGTGGAAAGACGACAGAGCTAGGTGCGAAATTAGCGGGTAGTGGGATATTAGTATCCAATGACATCAGTAATTCAAGAGCAAGAACCCTACTGAAGAATATGGAGATAGCAGGAATTGAAAATGCTTACGTCTTAAGTGAAGATCCGAAGAAACTAGTTCCAATCTTTATGGAATTCTTTGATAAAATTCTATTAGATGTTCCTTGTTCGGGGGAAGGAATGTTTCGAAAAGACAATAAGATGATTCAAAGTTGGCTGGAGCAAGGTCCATTAGAATATGCGGTGATACAAAAAAATCTCATCTTGCAAGGTGCTGACATGTTAAAACCCGGAGGATATATGCTATATTCAACCTGTACCTTTAGTAAAAATGAGAATGAAGAGGTGATTTCTTATCTCTTGCAAGAAAGAGAAGGGTTTGAATTATGTGATATTTTAGATTATGGTGGTTTCTGCCAAGGGTATGATGGGCTGGAGAAAGCAGTTCGCATTTGGCCTCATCGAATGAATGGAGAGGGGCATTTTCTTGCTCTGCTACATAAAAAGGAAGAGCGTTATTCAGGAAGAGAATCTAAGAAGATGAAAGCACAAAAAATCCCCAATGAATTTAAAGATTTTATGCAGCATGTGGGTAGAGAATTTCGCCCAGCAAGAATCAAAATTAGCAAGGAACGAATCAACTACCTACCAGAGGTTATGATTGATGTGAAAGGGATTCGAACCTTGAGAGAGGGATTACTCTTAGGAGAACTGAAAAAGAATCGATTTGAACCAAGTCAAGCATTTGCAATGAGTTTGAAGAAGCGAGAGTTTGATTTTACGATAGATTTTTCTTCTGATGATATCCGTGTAATCAAATACTTAAAAGGTGAAACGTTAGATGTAGAAGACATGGTTGGAAGCAAGGAAAAAGGCTGGTGTTTAGTATGTGTAGAGGAGGCGCCTCTAGGGTTTGGAAAAGTTGCGAATCAGACTCTCAAGAATAAATATGCATTAGGATGGAGATGGCAGAGCGAATGATTCGTTTGGATAAGTACCTAGCCGATATGAAGATCGGAACACGAAGTGAAGTAAAGAAATATATAAGAAATGGTCTTGTAAAACAAAATGGTAATGTTGTTAGAAGTCCAGAAACGAAGATATCACAAGGTGATGTTATTGCATTCAAGGATGAAGTGGTTGCATATGAGAAATATGTATATTATATGCTACATAAGCCCGCAGGCGTTATCAGTGCAACAGAGGATAGACGAGATAGAACCGTGCTAGATCTATTTCATGGAGTGAATACCAAGGGTTTATTTCCGGTGGGAAGATTAGATAAGGATACGGAAGGATTGCTTTTGGTTACAAATGATGGAGACTTAGCGCATCGATTGTTAGCGCCAAAGCGACATGTAGATAAGACCTATGAAGCGGTTGTATCTGGAATTGTAACGAAAGAAGATTGCAATCAATTTGAAACGGGATTAGATATTGGAGAAAAGAGATTCACGCTTCCTGCAAAATTAAAAATCATAGAAGTTGATCAACCGAATGCAACAACAAGGGTTGAAGTGACGATTCAAGAAGGGAAATTTCATCAGATTAAGAGAATGTTTCGGGTACTAGACAAGAATGTAATCTATCTAAAGCGCCTTACCATGGGACGTTTGGCATTAGATCCTCGGTTGGAAAAAGGTGATTTTCGTCGATTGACAGATGATGAAATCAGAGAACTTATTAAATAATAAAAGCTAGATAAACAGTAGATAACGATAGAGGTAAATATGTTAAAAGAATTTTTACCCATATCTAAAAGAGATATGGAAGCACGCGGTTGGGACGAAGTGGATTTTGTATATGTGACAGGAGATGCCTATGTCGATCACCCCTCATTTGGACATGCAATTATCACCCGACTTCTAGAGGCTCACGGATATAAGGTTGGAATTATTGCACAACCCGATTGGAAAGAAAAAAATAGTATAGCAATATTTGGCAGACCGAAACTTGGTTTTTTGGTTTCATCAGGGAATATGGATTCCATGGTCAATCATTATTCTGTCTCTAAGAAGAGGCGGGCAAAAGACGCATATACTCCGGGTGGAGTTATGGGAAAAAGACCAGATTATGCGACGGTTGTATATAGCAATTTGATTCGACAGACATACAAAGATATACCCATTATTTTAGGGGGGATTGAAGCGAGCTTGAGAAGATTTGCCCACTATGATTATTGGTCAAACAAATTAAAGAGATCCATACTCTTGGATTCGGGAGCAGATCTCATATCCTATGGAATGGGAGAAAAATCGATTATTGAAATTGCAGAGGCATTACAGAGTGGAATTCATGTGGAAGATATCACTTATATACGAGGGACGGTGTATAAGGTGAAATCAATAGATTCGGGGATTCACGATGCGTTACTATTGGAATCCTATCCTGAATTGTTGAAAGATAAACTGAATTATGCAAAAAGCTTTCACAAGCAATTTCAGAATACAGATCCATTCACGGCACAAGCATTGATCGAATCATATTCTGATCATTTATATGTGGTTCAGAATCCGCCTCAAGAACCATTGAACCAGCAGGAGATGGATCGTGTCTACAGCTATAACTATATGAGGGACTATCATCCGTCCTACCAAGAAGCGGGTGGAATTTCGGCCATTGAAGAAGTGAAGTTTAGCTTAATCAGTAATCGTGGATGTTTTGGAAATTGCAATTTTTGTGCATTAACCTTTCACCAAGGGAGAATTATTCAGACGAGAAGCCATGAGTCCTTGATCAATGAAGCGAAACAGTTTATATGGAATTCGGATTTTAAAGGTTATATTCATGATGTGGGTGGACCAACAGCGAATTTTAGAACTCCTTCTTGCGAAAAACAACTAAAGCATGGAACTTGCAAAGAAAAGCAATGTTTATATCCACAACCATGTAAAAACTTAAAAGCAGACCATAAGGATTACATAAAATTATTATGTAAACTAGAAGAACTTCCAAATGTAAAAAAAGTATTTATTCGTTCTGGAATACGTTTTGATTATCTTATGGCAGATCAGAGTGATGAATTTTTCTGGAAATTATGCAAGGATCATGTGAGTGGTCAGTTGAAAGTAGCGCCTGAACATGTTGCCGATTCTGTGCTAGAGAAGATGGGGAAACCAAAGCATGGTGTTTACAAGATTTTTACTGCAAAATACAAGAAGATAAATGAATCAATCGGGAAGAAACAATTTTTGGTTCCATACTTGATGTCATCCCATCCTGGTTCTGATTTATCTGCTGCCATCGAATTAGCAGAGTATTTGCATACCCTAGGGTATATGCCGGAGCAAGTGCAAGATTTTTATCCTACTCCATCAACCATTTCAACATGCATGTATTATACAGGGGTAAACCCAATTGATATGAAGCCCGTATATGTGCCTACACAACCGCATGAAAAAGCAATGCAGAGGGCTTTGATTCAATATCGAAATCCGAAGAATTATCATTTGGTGTACGAGGCACTCATAAAGGCTGGTCGAAATGACCTGATAGGATTTGAAAAACATTGTTTGATTCGACCACGTGGAGGCAATAAACCTTCAGGGCAGCATCATAAAGATAAGAATCAACAGAATACTAATACTACTACGAAAAAGAAAAAAACATTGAGAAACGTACATAAAAAGAAAAACAAGGGGTAGTGAGATGTTATTAATGAAACATAGCAAAGGAGAACGTCCTTATTTAAGGGAATTAAAGAAGCGAGAAACCATTTTAGCTAGTTTTCAATGGGGAGCGGTGATAGCATTTCTATTAATTGGCTTTATTACCACTGGAACTACATTAAATCTGTTTACATTATTTGGACTTTTAAGTTGCTTGCCAGCTGCAAAGACTTTGGTTGGTGTGATAGTGAAGTTTTCATATAAGCCAATGAGTGATGAAGTTTGCGACCGTATTGAGCGTGAGTCTTCCCATTTGACAACGATTTTTCATCCAATTCTCACAAGTAGTGAAAAAATAGTTCGTCTAGATTGTTTGGTGATTTCAAATCAAAATATATGTGGATATTGTTCTTATGAGTCTACAGACTTAGAGTATGCCAAGAACTATATAAAATTACTCTTATCCCAACACAATATGGATGTTATGAATATTAAAATATTTCATGATTTTAATGCATTTATTTCTAGAGTAGAAGGATTAAATAATATGGAAAAAATCGACGGAGCAAAAAGTGCAGATAGAAAAGAAACGATAAAACAAATATTAATCCCATATAGTATGTAAGTGAGATGGAGAAATCGACAATATGAGAGAAATTGTAATTTCTAAAAACGAATCAGAACAACGAGTGGATAAGTTTTTATTTAAATTATTGGATAAGGCTCCTAAGAGTTTTGTTTATAAGATGTTGCGAAAGAAAAACATCACCTTAAATTCCAAAAAGATAAATGGCAGCGAAAAGCTTGAAATTGGCGATCTAGTAAAACTGTTTTTATCAGATGAGACATTAGAGAAATTTACATCCGTGGAGCAGGTAAATTATTCGTCTGACGTGAAACTAGATATTATCTATGAAGATGAAGATGTTATTTTTATCAATAAACCGTCTGATATGTTATCGCAAAAAGCAGATAAAGATGATGTTTCAATTATTGAACATCTGATTGCTTATCTGGTTGCGTCGAATAAGCTAGAGGTTGCTCAATTGAAAACATTTAAACCGGCGATCTGTAATCGTTTGGATCGAAATACAAGTGGATTAATCACAGCAGGAAAAAGTTTAAAAGGACTTCAGGTACTCTCTAAGTGCTTTCATGATAGAAGTGTGGATAAATTTTACCTAACATTTGTAAAAGGGCAACTAAAAGAGCAACAAAAGCTAAAAGGATACTTGATTAAGGATGAGAAGAAGAATCAGGTGAAAATATCCACGGAAAAACCGATTACCGCTGTTGGAAATACAGAAAAACTTTCTTATATTGAGACGGCGTATCGTCCGCTATGGAGTAATCAGGAAATTACATTACTAGAGGTCCACCTGATTACGGGAAAACCACATCAGATTCGGGCTCATCTAGCTTCCCTTCAACATGGAATTATTGGAGATATGAAGTATGGAGATCAAGAGTATAATCTTAGATATAAAAAACTATTTGACGTGGATTCACAATTATTACACTCTTATCGTTTAGAATTTCCGAGTGAGATGTCGGAGTTATCACAATTAGGTGGACATTCATTTGTTGCACCACTTCCAAATGTATATAAAAAAATATTAGAACAATCAGGAGGATCTTATGGGAACTTGGAATTCGAGAGGCCTTAGAGGATCAGCCTTAGAAGAATTTATTAATCGGACCAATGAACACTATATCGAAAAAAAGTTGGCATTAATTCAAAAAATTCCAACACCGATCACACCGATAAAAATTGATAAAGAGCAAAGACATATCACTCTGGCATATTTTGACCAGAGAAGTACCGTGGATTATATCGGTGCTGTACAGGGGATACCTGTTTGCTTTGATGCAAAAGAATGTAACAAAGATACATTTCCACTTCAAAACATTCACCAGCATCAGATTGACTTTATGGAGGCTTTTGAACAGCAAGATGGGATTTCATTTTTATTGATTTATTATAGTCATAAAAATATAGCATATTATATGTCGTTTCAAGAAGTGTTTCAATACTGGAAGCGAATGTTGGAAGGAGGACGTAAGAGTATAAGATTTGAGGAATTGAATAAAAAATTTTTCTTGAATGTAAAAAGTGGATTTTTTATTCCATATTTAGATGCAATACAAAAGGATTTGTCTCTAAGGGATTGACAATTATTTAATTTAAAGTATAATGATTTTAGCATGATAACGAATTAGCACACTAAAGTGATGGAGGGATTACAAATGAAACAACAACTGATACATACACCTGATGGTGTGAGAGATATTTTTTATAAAGAATGCAAGCAAAAGATGATTTTACAAGAGCAATTGAATAAGGTTCTTAAATTATATGGATTTCAGGATATTCAAACTCCGACATTCGAGTATGCGGATGTCTTTCGTGAGGAAATAGGATCGATTAATTCAAAAGAATTATTTCGTTTTTTTGATAAAGAGGGAAATATGTTGGCCTTAAGACCAGATATTACACCATCCATTGCAAGGGTTGCCGCAACCTTGTTAAATAGCGAATCCCTTCCAGCAAAATTATGCTATGAAGGAAATACGTTTATCAACAGAACAAGTTATCAGGGACGTTTAGTGGAACATACACAATTAGGCGCAGAAATGATCGGTTTTGAATCTGTAGAATCAGATGCAGAGCTTCTAGCATTGATTGTAGAGAGTCTAAAAAATGTAGGGTTAAAAGAATTTCAGATAAATATCGGGCATGTTTCATTTTTCCAAAGTTTGATACAAGAAGCAGGATTAGACGATACAACAGAAGAAAAGCTATTAGACTTAATCGACAACAGAAATTATTTTGGAGTGGAAGAATTATTACGTCAATCTAATATTTCTGAAGAGTTGTGTCAAGTTTTCTTGAAAATACAAGAATTATCTGGTGGTGTCGAAATTCTAGAGCAAGCAAAAATCTGCGCTGTAAATGAAAACGCGACAGAATCCATTCAGTATTTACAATCTTTAGCAGAGTTATTAAAATTGTATAATGTATTAGATTATGTGACGTTCGACCTAGGCATGGTAGGGAATTTTGATTATTATACGGGTATCATTTTTAGAGGATATACATATGGCACTGGAGATGCGATTGTAAATGGTGGTCGTTATGATCAATTATTGAAATCATTTGGAAAAGATATCCCAGCGATTGGCTTTGTTATTATTGTAGATGAGCTATTGCAGTCACTTCAACGCCAGAAGATTGAGATTCCATTGGCATATGATAATCACATGGTGATATATGATGATGCAATGCAAGGTAGGGCGATTCAATTGGCGCGTTCATTCCGTGAATGTGGAAGAACCACAGAACTACATAAGATGACAGCGGAACATTCTCTAGAGTATTATATTCAATATGGTACACGTTGTTTTGGAAAGAGTTTGTTATATCTAAAAGAAGATCGTACCATCGAGTTAGTGAATTTAAGAACGGGTGAACGACAATCAGTAAATGCAACGAATTATAAATAAGAGGGGGATCGCAGATGAAATATATTACATTTGCTCTAGGGAAAGGGCGATTAGCAAAAGACACATTGAAATTATTGGAACAAATCGGTATTACATGCGAAGAAATATATGATAAAGAATCTAGGAAATTGATTTTTGTAAACGAAGAGTTGAAATTGAAATTTTTCCTTGCGAAAGGACCGGATGTACCAACCTATGTGGAATATGGTGCGGCTGATATCGGAGTGGTTGGAAAAGATACGATTTTAGAAGAAAAGAGAACTGTTCACGAGGTATTGGACTTACAATTTGGCAAATGTAAAATGTGTGTTTGTGGACCAGAGGAAGCGAATGATTTGCTTCAAAATAGATCTCTCATTCGAGTTGCTACTAAATATCCAGGGATTGCAAAAGACTATTTTTATAATACCAAACATCAAACAGTTGAAATCATTAAGTTAAACGGTTCTATTGAATTAGCACCAATTGTAGGTTTATCTGAGGTGATTGTTGATATTGTAGAAACAGGAGCAACGCTTAGAGAGAATGGACTGGTTCCGCTAGAGGATATTTGTGATCTATCGGCTAGAGTGATTGTAAATCCAGTGAGTATGCGTATGGAAAGTGAAAGAATTAAAAAAATTATTACAGATTTGCAAGAATTATTGCAAGAAAAATAGGTGACCCATGAGAATTATAAAATTAGATGAAAATTCAAAACAAGATTTGTTAAATGATTTATTAAAGCGTAGCCCAAATCATTATAGAGAGTATGAAGATGTCGTATATGAAATTTTAAATCGAGTGAGAGCAGAAGGGGATTTGGCTCTGCTTGATTATACAGAGAAATTTGATAAAGTGAGTTTGACGAAAGACAGCCTCGAAGTTTCTCAAGAAGAAATTGATGATGCATATAAGAAAGTGGATCCGAAACTAGTTGAAATTATCCGAAAGGCGATTGTCAATATCGAAGATTTTCACCAAAAACAGGTTCAAAACAGTTGGTTTGATGCAAAATCAAATGGGACAATCCTAGGCCAAAAAGTTACACCTCTAGAGCGGGTTGGCGTCTATGTTCCAGGTGGGAAAGCGGTATATCCGTCTTCGGTTCTTATGAATGTTTTACCTGCAAAAGTAGCAAAGGTTGATGAAATCATCATGGTAACGCCAGCAACAGGAGGAGAGGTCAATCCTACCACGCTTGTTGCAGCAAAAGAAGCAGGAGTAGACAAAATCTATAAAGTTGGAGGGGCTCAAGCAATCGGTGCCCTTGCCTATGGAACAGAAACGATACAGAAGGTAGATAAAATCGTTGGACCTGGAAATATCTATGTGGCTTTGGCAAAAAAGGCGGTCTATGGATTTGTTAATATAGACTCTATTGCAGGACCAAGTGAAATCTTAGTTTTAGCTGATGAAACAGCAAATCCTACCTATGTTGCTGCGGATTTATTATCCCAAGCGGAGCACGATGAATTGGCATCTTCTATCCTTGTTACGACATCTCCAGAGTTAGCAGAGGCAGTCAGTGCAGAGGTAGAGCGTATGATGGATGAACTTTCTAGAACAGAGATTATGAAGTTATCTATAGAAAATTATGGATATATATTGCTGACAGATACCATTGCAGATGCAATTGATGCTGCCAATGAAATAGCATCAGAACATTTAGAAATCATGACAAAGCAACCATTTGAGGTTATGGCAAAGATTCGAAATGCTGGGGCTATCTTTATCGGTGAGTATAGTAGTGAGCCATTAGGCGATTACTTTGCTGGACCAAATCATGTATTACCGACCAATGGTACAGCCAAATTCTTTTCGCCACTATCCGTGGATGATTTTGTAAAGAAATCAAGTATCATTGCCTATTCAAAAGAAGCACTAGAAGCGGTGAATCAAGATGTAATCAGTTTTGCAGAGGCAGAACAACTTACCGCTCATGCGAATTCCATTCGTGTTCGTTTTGAGTCATAAGAATCAAGTGAAATCACTTAGAAAGGATTATCAAGTTTTATGGAAGATAGAGTAGTTAGGTGTCACAGAAAGACAAATGAAACAGATATTGAGCTTTGTTTGAATTTAGATGGAAGTGGAGTATCTAAGATTGAAACAGGGATTCCATTTTTTGATCATATGCTTCATGGATTTGCAAGACATGGTCTGTTTGATTTGGATGTTAAGGTGAATGGAGACATTGAAGTGGATTGTCATCATACCATAGAGGATGTTGGAATTGTCCTAGGTGGAGCGATTCTTGAAGCGATTGGTGATAAAAAGGGAATAAAAAGATATGGGAACTTTCTCTTGCCAATGGATGAAACCCTTGTACTATGTGCAATTGACTTGAGTGGAAGACCGTATTTAAATTACGACATTGAATTTACGCAAGCAAAATGTGGGGATATGGATCTGGAGATGGTAAAGGAGTTCTTTTATGCGGTTTCATATACGGGAGCAATGAATTTACATCTAAAGCAGATGGATGCAAATAACAATCATCATCTTGCCGAAGCAGCTTTTAAAGCGTTTGGAAAAGCATTAGATATGGCCATTATGGAAGAGCCACGTATGAAATCCATATGGTCAACAAAAGGAAGTTTATAAGATTAGTACAGTTAGAGGAGAAGTAGTATATGAATGATAAACGAATTATCCCTTGTATTTTTATAAAAAAAGGGAAGGCTGTTGCTTGGTTTCATGATGAGACTGTTATCTCAGAAGATGTGGTTTCGTTAGCGAAATTCTACAATGATAATGGAGCAGATGAATTGATATTATTTGATTTATCTACATCATCTACAGAGCACGATGAAGCAATCGGTCTCATGAAGAAGGTGAATCGCGTAATTGATATTCCGATGAGTGCAGGAGGAAATATTGCTCGATTAGAAGATGTGAAAAAAATATTATATACAGGTGCAAGTCGAGCGATTTTGAATATGTCATTGAAACGGATGCCGATGATTTTAGAAGAAGCCTGTGCACGGTTCGGAAAGGAAAGACTTTCAGTTTCGCTAAAAGATTTTGATACCTTATTTAAGCAACAAAAGATTATCAATGAGTGTAGCAGTGAAATTGTATTTATGCAGTCTTTGGATTTTGCTTCGATTTCTGATACAACAGAACTTCCGTGTATTATCGTTACAAAGACGAGCAAACCAGAACGTTTGACTACGATGCTATTAAACAAAAGTATTCGTGGAGTCACGGGGAAGTACGTAAGCAACTTATCTACAAATTTGATTGAGTTTAAAGATTTTTGTGAAACACAGGGAATTGATATGGTTTCGTTGTCATGTGAGGCGAATTTTGAAGATTTTAAGTTAAATGCAGATGGACTATTGCCAGTGATTGTTCAACACTATAAGACAGGGGAAGTATTGATGATGGCTTATATGAATGAACAAGCCTTCAAGGATACCCTGCATACTGGAAAGATGCATTATTATAGTCGAAGCAGAAACAGTCAGTGGTTAAAAGGAGAAACCTCTGGTCACTATCAGCATGTACACTCTATGACCATTGATTGCGATAGCGATACCTTACTTGCGAAAGTTGACCAAATCGGTGTTGCATGCCATACAGGAAATCCAACTTGTTTCTATACACAGATAGCAGGTGGAAATAAAAAAGAGAAGAATTCTCTTCAGATATTTGAAGATGTATATAACACAATTGTAGATCGAAAAGAAAACCCGAAAGAGGGTTCATATACCAATTATTTATTTGATAAAGGTATTGATAAAATCCTAAAAAAACTTGGAGAAGAGGCATGTGAAATTATTATTGCTGCAAAAAATCCAGATAAGGAAGAAGTGAAATACGAAATTTCTGATTTCTTGTATCATGCCATGGTCTTAATGGTAGAACGCGGATTAACTTGGGAAGACATTATAGAAGAACTAGCAGATAGATAAGTCTAATCTGTATGGTAAAGACATATATTGTGTTAACAATATATGTCTTTATTTGAGGTTTGAATATGAATGAAACAGAAGTGCGTAGAAAGCAACTATTAGAGGAAACAAGGCGTTTGTATCAGGAGAGTGGGAGTATTCCCATTGTACATCCACGCTTTGGAAAATTCACGAATACCAACGAGCCAGCAGAGGAATTGTCGCATTCATCTTTTAAGATGAGATTTTTACTTGCACTGATTCTACTTGCAATTTATGTCGGAGCAGATTATTATGGGTATACAATAGGAATAATACATAGCGAAGACATCGCAAGCGCAGTTTCCTTTTCGATTGATGTGGAGGACGTTTGGCGATCGTTATAAGAAAGAGGAAGATAATGAAAAAATTAGCACTATCAAATGAAATATTAATGCAGGTTGAAAAACCTGCTAGATACATCGGAAATGAAATCAATGCGGTTCAAAAAAATCCAAATGATGTATCGATACGTTTTGCGATGTGTTTCCCTGATGTCTATGAAATCGGGATGTCTCATCTAGGAATGCAGATTCTATATGATCTATTTAATCGACGAGAAGACACGTGGTGTGAACGTGTCTATTCTCCATGGATTGATTTAGATAAAATTATGAGAGAAGAGAAGATACCATTATTTGCATTAGAATCGCAGGATCCCTTGAAGGATTTCGATTTTCTTGGAATAACTGTACAATATGAAATGTGTTATACCAATATTTTACAGATATTAGATTTGAGTCAGATTCCGCTCTATGCGAGAGATAGACGCGAAGAGGATCCGATTGTAATCGGGGGTGGTCCATGTGTGTATAATCCAGAGCCAATTGCCGAGTTCTTTGATCTGTTTTATATTGGAGAAGGAGAAGTTCAATATGATGAGTTGTTAGATGCATACAAAGAACATAAAGCCGTTGGAGGAAGCAGATTAGAGTTTTTAGAAAAAGCTGCTCAGATTTCAGGAATCTATGTACCTCTCTTTTATGATGTGACTTACGACGATTCTGGTATTCTTAAATCCTTTACTACAAATAACTCAAATGCCCCAGAAAAGGTTCGAAAGCAGGTTGTTCAAGATATGTCTGCTGTTATTTATCCTGAAAAACCCGTGGTTCCTTTTATTAAGGTGACACAAGATAGGGTTGTTCTTGAGATTCAACGAGGATGTATTCGAGGATGTCGCTTCTGTCAGGCTGGAATGATTTACCGCCCTACACGTGAAAAAGATTTAGAAGTATTAAAAGAGTATGCTTATAAGATGTTAAAAAACACGGGACATGATGAAATATCACTTAGCTCACTCAGTTCAAGTGATTATTCTTGCTTACAAGAATTGGTTTATTTTTTAATTGATTCGTTTCGAGAAAAATCTATTAATATTTCGCTTCCATCCTTACGTATCGATGCTTTTTCACTCGATGTGATGAGTAAGGTTCAAGATGTTCGAAAAGGAAGTCTTACATTTGCTCCCGAAGCTGGTACCCAGAGAATGCGAAACGTCATCAATAAAGGATTGACAGAGGAGATGATTTTGCATGGATCTGGACAAGCCTTTGAGGGTGGGTGGCAAAAAGTAAAGTTATATTTTATGCTTGGATTGCCAACTGAGACAGAAGAAGATGTCAAGGGGATTGCAAGGCTGTCTGAGAAAGTAGCCAGACGATATTATGAATTGCCAAAAGAGGAAAGAAATGGAAAATGTCAAATTACGGCCAGTACTTCTTTCTTTATTCCAAAACCATTTACACCATTCCAATGGGCAACCATGTGTACCAGTGAAGAATACATTGAAAAGGCTAAAATTGTTCAACAAGAAATGAAGGAACAGTTAAATCGCAAGAGCTTGAAATATCAATGGCATGAGGCAGATGTTACAGTTATGGAGGGCGTGTTTGCTCGCGGAGACAGGAGGGTGTCAGAAGTCATTATGGCAGCATATCGCGCAGGGTGTCTCTACGATGCATGGTCAGAATTCTTTCGAAATGATTTGTGGTTAAAAGCCTTTGAAGATTGTGGATTAGAGATTGAATTCTATAATCTTAGACAAAGAGATTTAGATGAGGTGTTGCCGTGGGATTTTATTGATATCGGGGTTACAAAAACATATTTACAAGAAGAGTGGAAGCGTGCCGAAAAGGGTGAGGTGACTCAGAACTGCAAAGAAGCATGTAATTATTGTGGTGCAAATGTATTTGAAGGAGGGATCTGCCTTGAAAGTTAGAATTAAATTTAAAAAATATGGTGTTATGAAGTATATTGGACATCTTGATATGATGAGATACTTTCAGAAATCCATGCGTCGTGCAGAGATTCCAATCGCATTCTCAGCAGGGTTTAGTCCACATATGATTATGTCATTTGCCAATCCTTTGGGAGTTGGGCTAACGAGCGATGGTGAATATTTCGATATCGAAATTACAGAATCCATTTCTTCAAATCGGGCAGTGAATCAATTGAATGCTGTTATGGTAGAAGGTGTGGAAGTGACCTCCTTCGTAGAACTTTTGGAGGGACAGAAGACTGGAATGGCAATTGTTGCAGCTGCGGACTATAGAGGAATATTCCCAGAAGATACAGTATTTATTACAGAAGAACAATTACAAGAGTTCTTGGCTTGCGATGAAATAATAATCACCAAAAAGTCAAAAAAATCTGTTCGTGAAGTGAATATTAGACCATTGATTTATCAGATGAATTTATGCCAAGATGGTATTTTTATGCAGTTAGCTTCTGGTAGCGTAGATAACTTGAAACCAGAACTTGTGATTCAAGCAATTTCGGAGTATTTCAATATGGATAAAAATAATGCAAATGTTCACTACCTTCGAATGGAAGTTTATGCTTGGAATGAGGAACGCAATCAACTAGTTACATTAGAATCTCTTGGGAATCCAATAGTAGAGTAGGGGTTTGTAGATTGATGAACCAAAATAAAAAGATTATTATTACTCAGATGAACGATGGAATATGTCTACTGAATCTAGAGGATGAAAAACCATATGATTTGGTATATGAAGCGACCAAGATAGGTGGAGTACATCTAGGAGATATCTATATCGGAAAGATTCAGAAAATAGTGCCTAGTTTAAATGCGGCTTTTATAGAGATAAGGTCTGGAGAATTATGTTACTATTCTCTCAATAAGCAATCCAATATCATATATGTAAGAAAGTCAAAGAGTAATTCACTTCAAGTGGGAGATGAACTATTGGTTCAGATTAGCAGAGAAGCTGTTAAATCAAAATTGCCTGTAGTTACCACTAATTTGACACTTAAGAGTGAATGCCTAGTATTAACTTCTGAAAATAAAACAAAGACAATTTCATCCAAGATAAAACAAGATGATTCGCAAAGGATAAAAACATTACTAGAGAAATACCAGCATTTTGATTTTGGTTTGATTGTTCGCACAAATGCTGCTAAGATTACGATGGATACGTTAGAACATGAGGTGGAATCACTTGTCAGAGAGTATCAGAATTTAGTGGATCGATCCATCACACGTCCATGTTTTACCTGCATGAAAACTATTCTACCATTTTACTTGAATTACATCCAAGATATGTTGAAAGAATCTTTGGAAGAGATTGTGACCGATGATTTAGACATATATCATGAACTAGAAGATTACTTTGAAAAATTTTTACCTGAAATGACGAAATCTCTACGAATTCAAAAAGATGTGGATTTTCCATTGAAAAAATTGTATAATATCAGTGGAATTCTTGATAATGCAATCAATCAAAAGGTTTGGATGAAATCGGGCGCATATCTTCTGATTGAGCCAACAGAGACCATGACAGTGATTGATGTTAATTCGGGAAAATGTGTGACGAAAAAGAATCAAGACGAACAAAATCATATGATAAATATAGAAGCGGCAAGAGAAATTGTAAGGCAGATACGACTTCGTAATCTGTCAGGAATTATTATCATTGATTTTATTAATTTAAACAGTCAAGAGAAACGAAATCAGTTAATTTCAAATCTAAAAAAAGATTTGAGTAAAGATAAAGTGAAAACCGAAGTAGTAGATATTGGAAAGCTACAATTAGTAGGGATCACAAGACAAAAAATCAGGAAGTCACTTTTAGAAAGTTTAAAAAATATTTAAAAGACCTATATGGAGGAGAAAAATGAAAAAAGTAGTAAAATTTGGTGGTAGTTCACTAGCAAGTGCAGAACAATTCAAAAAAGTAGGTAGTATCATTCTAGCAGAGGATTCACGTAGATATGTAATTCCATCTGCACCTGGAAAACGTTATTCGGCTGATATTAAAGTTACAGACATGCTCTATGCATGCTATGATTTGGCTGAGAAGAATAAAGCGATAGATAATGCACTCATAGAGATTCAAGCAAGATATAATGAAATTATCAATGGATTAAATCTCGATCTATCTCTTGATGCTGAATTCGCAACAATCAAAACAAATTTTGAAAATAAAGCTGGAAAAGATTATGCTGCCTCTAGGGGTGAGTACTTAAATGGTATTATTATGGCGAAATATCTAGAGTTTGAATTTATTGATGCTGCAGAAGTGATTTTGTTTGACGAAAATGGTGTGTTTGATGCAAAGACAACAGAAAAGAAGATGCAAAAGAGATTAAATGGTGTCGAATACGCAGTGATTCCAGGATTCTATGGAGCATTGCCAAATGGTACAATTCAAACATTCTCTCGCGGTGGTTCTGATGTAACAGGTTCTATCGTTGCAGGTGCGATGAAAGTAGACCTATATGAAAACTGGACAGACGTTTCGGGATTCCTTGTCGCTGATCCACGATTGATTGAAGATCCTGCTGTAATCGAGATGATTACCTACAGAGAATTACGCGAACTTTCCTATATGGGAGCTACTGTTTTGCATGAAGATGCAATTTTCCCTGTCAGAAAAGAAGGAATTCCAATCAATATTCGTAATACCAATGCTCCAGAAGATAAGGGGACATTAATTGTCGAAGGAACTTGCAAAAATCCAAATTATACAATTACAGGAATCGCAGGTAAAAAAGGCTTTGCATCCATTAATATCGAAAAAGCTATGATGAACTCTGAAGTTGGATTCTGTAGAAAAGTTCTAAATGTGTTTGAAGAAAAAGAAATTTCTATCGAGCATATGCCATCGGGAATTGACACTATGACTATTTTTGTTCAACAAGATCAATTCCAAGAGCATGAGCAGCATATTCTGTCTGCAATCCATCGTGAAGTAAGTCCTGATTGTATTGATCTAGAAGCTGACCTTGCATTAGTTGCTGTTGTAGGACGTGGAATGAAATCGACTCGAGGTACAGCTGGAAGAATTTTCTCAGCTTTAGCACATGCTGATGTCAATGTGAAGATGATTGACCAAGGATCTTCTGAGTTAAACATTATCATTGGTGTAAGAAATGCAGATTTTGAATCTGCTATTAAAGCAATTTATGATATTTTTGTCACATATGAACTGTAAGAACCTTTATGTAATTCCTTACGAGAGGGGAAATTCAAGTGCAATATGAACTATTAGCCGAGTATATAGCTTTTGTGATTATATCGATTGCCATTTGGAGTTTTATTTGGGATGATGAGTTGGAGACAACTCGATATCGTCTATTTAGACTTTTGTTTTTGGGAACACTTTTTTCGGTAATCATAACAATTGCTACAACTTTGACAACTGAATACGTTGAATTCTTTCCACTATGGTTTGTAGTGGGATTAAAGGTGGTGTACTTTATCGTGACACCAATTGCGCCGATTTTAACCTTTTTCTATGCGGTTTCATTGTCTAAGTGGAAGAATTCAAGTCTATCCCTAGATACAAAATGGCTTTTTGCCTTGTTACCATATGGTATTTATATCCTAATTATATTGCTAAATTATCAGTTTCAAAATGTGTTTACAATTACTGTTGAACAAGGATATATGCCAGGGGCAATGAATCGAAGTACTTATGTTGTTGTAATTATCTATATGATTGGTGTGATTGCAGTATCATTAAATAATTACAGCAGAACCAAACAGGGTATTAATTTGATTTTGTGCATCAATATTTTATTTGCCAGTGGATTTTCTTTTTTGCAATTGTTATTCTCGCATATTATCTTGTCTGGAATCGCGAGTGCAACAGGAATACTACTGATATATTTATATGTACAAAATTCTATGAAATCTATAGACCCACTGACCGATGTGTCCAATCGAAGAGCGTTGATGCATCGAATTAATCGACTTTCAAAGAATAAGTCTGAGTTTGTTCTATATTTATGTAGTATTCGAAATTTCAAGAGTATAAATGAATGTTTCAATTTAGAAACTGGAGATAGTGTTCTGGAAAATGTGGCTAGAAGATTGGCTACCATTGTTCCAAAGAAAAATATATTTCGTTATAGTGGGGATGAATTCGTCATCTTGTCCCATAATTTATCACAAGATGACAAAATATTTGTTCAAGCTATAAAAAAACAATTTGAGCGCCCTTTTACAATCGATAATTATGAGGTAAGAGCCGAAGCGATTTATACGCGTGTTGATTACCCTTCGTTTAGTGAAAATATCAAGACATTATTAACGACAGCAGATTATTCTATAGCATCCATCAAGTCGGGTGCTGTAGATGTTGATTATTTATATGATATATGTGTTCGAGATGAAATGGTCCGACATAATTTTATCTTAGAGTATTTGAAACAAGCTGTATTGGAAGAATCATTTCAAGTTGTCTATCAGCCTGTCTATTCTATCACGGAAAAGAGATTTACACAGGCTGAGGCATTGGTACGATTAAGAGACGGACAAGAATTTTCCTTATTCCCGAGTGAGTTTATTCCGATAGCAGAAAAAACAGGTTTGATTGTTGAAATCACATACATTGTATTCGAAATCATTTGTAAGGACATGAGTAGATTATCCAATGCAGTATCCATTAACTTTCCTTATGTAATGTTGTTGCAGGCGAACCTATTGGACAATCTATTAAAGATTATGAAAAAATATGATGTCCAAGCGAATCAGATAAAAATTGAAATTACAGAGCGTACCTTAGTTTCGGATGTGAAGATTATAAAAAATGTCATATCTGATATGCAAGATTTGGGGTTTGAATTTGAATTAGATGATTTTGGAATTGAATACTCTAATATGAGTGTATTCTTAAGTTTGCCGATTGATATCATCAAAATTGACCGCAGTTTAGTATTAGCTGTATCAGAATCTAAGAAAAGTGCTGCATTTATTCAAAGCTTAATTAAAGCGATTATTGCAACTGGTCGCAAAGTAATCGTTGAAGGTGTAGAAGATGAAGCATTATTAAATTATTTTGTTGCTTGCGGTTGTGAGTATATTCAAGGGTATGTATTTTCAAAGCCGCTAGACTTAGATACATTTGAAAAATTTATAGAAGAAGATTCCAGTTCAGAAAAAAACGTTTGACAATTGTCGATTGAAGTGGTAAACTACAATAGTATGCCGCACAGTTAGGTTATAAGAGTTGATACAACCACCAAAACTGGCGAGTAATGATAATAGGAGGTGCCATATGTACGCAATTATAGCAACAGGTGGTAAGCAGTACAAAGTATCTGAAGGCGATATCATTAGAGTTGAAAAACTTGGTGTTGAAGCAGGAGAAACTGTAACATTTGATCAAGTTTTAGCTGTTAGCGATTCTGATATGAAAGTAGGAACACCTACTGTAGCAGGAGCAACAGTTACTGCATCTGTAGTTGAAAACGGTAAAGGTAAAAAAGTAATCGTTTACAAATACAAGAGAAAATCTGGATACCATAAGAAAAATGGACACAGACAACAGTACACAGCAGTTAAAATTGAAAAAATCAATGCGTAATTTTCTTTGATGATTAGAAAGCAGGTGAATGATTTGATTCATATTAATGTATACATGAATATGAAGAAAGATTTTGTAGGGTTTTCTTCAAAAGGACATTCTGGTTATGCCGAACAAGGACATGATATTATATGTGCCGCCGCATCTGTATTGATGATTAATTCAACAAATGCGATAGAGAAATTCACAAGAGACGCATTCACACGCGTTGAAGATGACGAAGAGGGATATCTTGACTTTGAATTAAAGTGCGAACCTTCAGAAGTCACAAAGACAATATTAAAAACGATGGTACTTGGGTTAAAGTCCATCCAAGAACAGTATGATGAATATATCAGTTTATCAATTGAGGAGGTGTAAGCCATGATGAAATTAAATCTTCAATTTTTCGCTCATAAAAAAGGAGTTGGTTCTACTAAAAACGGTAGAGATTCTGAATCTAAGAGATTGGGCGCAAAAAGAGCAGACGGACAATTTGTAAAAGCCGGAAATATTTTATACAGACAACGCGGAACTAAGATTCACCCAGGTGTGAATGTAGGTCGTGGAGGCGATGACACATTATTTGCATTAGTAGATGGTGTTGTTAGATTTGAAAGAAAAGGTAGAGATAAGAAACAAGTTTCTATCTACCCTGTAGCAGAATAAGATTAAAAAATTAAGGCTTCAAATCCGTGTGGTTTTGAAGCCTTCTTTTGATATAGTAGATATTAGAAAGGAAATATTATGTTTGCAGATAGAGCTAAAATCTTGATTCGATCGGGAAAAGGCGGCGATGGGCATGCTAGCTTTCGTCGTGAACTCTACGTTCCAAACGGCGGTCCAGACGGAGGCGACGGTGGTCGTGGAGGTGATGTGGTGTTCGAAGTAGATAAAGGGTTAAACACCTTATCTGATTATCGACATAAACGAAAATTCCATGCCCAAGATGGTGAGCAAGGCGGGAAGAGAAAATGCCATGGAAAAGATGGAGAAGATATCATTTTAAAAGTACCTGAGGGGACTGTTATCAAAGAAGTGAATTCTGGAAAAGTAATCGCGGATATGTCGTCTTCAAATCAAAGACAAATAGTATTAAAGGGTGGACGTGGTGGACTAGGGAATCAGCATTTTGCAACTGCAACCATGCAAGTTCCTAAATTTGCAAAACCAGGACAACCATCTCAAGAATTAGAAGTTCAATTAGAGTTAAAGGTAATTGCAGATGTTGGTTTACTTGGATTTCCTAATGTTGGAAAATCCACATTTTTATCACGTGTAACCAATGCAACCCCTAAAATTGCAAATTATCACTTTACAACGATTAATCCCAACTTAGGTGTGGTTGATTTTCCTGATGGAGAAGGTGGTTTTGTCATTGCTGATATCCCAGGGCTGATTGAAGGTGCTTCCCAAGGAATTGGGCTAGGGCATGAATTCTTACGTCATGTAGAGCGTACAAAATTATTGATTCATGTTGTTGATGCCTCGGGCTCCGAAGGTCGAGATCCAATTGAGGATATTTATAAGATTAACGAAGAATTGAAACAATATAATGAAAAAATTGCAGAACGGCCACAAGTAATTGCTGCCAATAAAACAGATTTAATCTATGCACAAGATGAAAATGCGGTAGATAAAATTCGAGAAGAATTTGAACCACAAGGATACAAGGTGTTTGCAATTTCAGGTGCAACAGGTGAGGGATTACAAGAGTTATTAAATTATGTACGAACTCAGTTACAACATCTAGATATTCCAGATATTGTATTTGAACAGGAATACTTCCCTGAAGAAGAGTTGATTTATGAGAATCTTCCGTATACTATAGAGATAGAAGAGGGGATGTATGTGGTAGAAGGACCTAAGATTGAAAAAATGTTAGGATATACCAATTTGGATTCTGAGAAAGGATTTATATTTTTTCAAAATTTCTTAAAATCAACAGGTATTTTGGATGAGCTAGTAGAGAAGGGAATCCAAGAAGGCGATACTGTACGTATGTACGGTTTACAATTCGATTATTATAAATAATTGATTAGATAGGAGAGTAAGTTATGACAACGAAACAAAGAGCATATTTGAAAGGACTAGCTATGAAGTTAGAGCCAATCTTTCAGATAGGAAAGTCAAGTGTATCACCTTCATTAATTGAGGCTATAGATGAAGCTTTAACTGCGCGTGAGTTGATAAAAATCAGCGTTTTAAAGAACTGTGCAGATGATCCAAAAGAATTAGCTTATATAATCGCAGAGCGAACACGATCCCAAGTTGTTCAAGTGATTGGGAAAAAGATTGTTTTGTATCGCGAAGGAAAAGATGATAAAAAACAGATTGTATTACCAAAAGCTAAGATTTAAAGTAACGGGAAAGGAATGGTTACTGTAATGAAGATTGGAATTGTTGGTGGAACTTTCAACCCTATTCATTTAGGGCATTTAATGTTAGGAGAATACGCTTATGAAACTTATGGGTTAGATGAAATATGGTTTCTTCCAAATGGGAATCCACCTCACAAGAATTTGCTGGAAGTATCCACAGAGACAAATGATAGAATTGCTATGGTCAATTTGGCAATTGCAAATACACCATATTTTAAATTAAATGAGTACGAGATGAATCGAGAGGAAGTTTCATATTCATATGAAACCATGAATTATTTTTCAAAAGAATATCCAAATCATGAGTTTTATTTTATCATTGGGACAGATTCCTTATTTCAATTAGATAAATGGAGATATCCAGAGCGATTATTAAAACTCTGCACGATATTAGTTGCTTGTCGAACCAATATCACACTAGAGAGCATTCTAGAGAAGATGAAAGATTTGAAATCGAGGTTTCAGGCTAAGATCGAACTTCTGGAAATGCCGATTATGGAAGTTGCTTCTAGTGATATTCGAAGTAGGATAGTAGAGGGGAAATCAATTAAATACATTCTACCAGATATTGTTGGTCAATATATTATAAAGCATAATCTATACAAGGCAAATAGAATAGAACAAACAGGAGAGAAGCCGTCCATGGAACTGATTGAAATTCAAAATGAATTACAAAAAAAGCTTAATCCTAAGAGGTATGAACATACCTTAGGTGTGATGTATACAGCTGCGGCACTCGCTATGCGAGAAAAAGTTGATATAGAATCAGCTATGTTGGCAGGGTTATTACACGATTGTGCAAAATGTATTCCCTATGAAACACAATATAAGTTATGTGAACAATATCAGATTGAGCTAACAACAATTGAACAAGAAAATCCCGCACTAATTCATGCAAAACTAGGAGCTAGTTTAGCGAAACATGTATACGGAGTCGATAATCCAGAGATTCTAGAAGCAATACGATACCATACAACGGGACGACCTAAGATGACATCACTTGAAAAAATATTATATCTTGCAGATGCCATCGAACCAGGTCGCAAATATAAACATCTAAAGAAAATCAGATATCTAGCATTCCATAATATAGACGAGAGCCTATACGAATTATTAGCAGGAAGTGTATGGTATCTACAAAGCATCAATCGTGCAGTAGATGATCTAACGCAAAAGACATTTGAGTATTATAAATCAAAACACTATAAATCAAGACATTTTAAATCAAAAAGGAGGGATATAAATAATGAGCGACACAAACACAGCAAAAGAAATGACTAAACTGGCTTACGAAGCATTAAGTGAGAAACAGGGTGAAGATATACGAATCATTGACATCACAGGTGTTTCCATCATCGCAGACTATTTTATTATTGCAAACGGAAGCAATGAAAATCAAGTAAAAGCATTAGTGGAAAACGTAATGGAAAAACTAGAAAAAGCAGGATTTGAAATAAAACAGCGTGAGGGTTATGGAACCGGAAGCTGGGTACTACTAGATTTTGGTGACATTATTGTTCATGTATTTGATAAAGAAAATCGTCTATTCTATAATCTAGAAAGAATATGGAGTGATGGGAAAGAAGTTAAGCTATAAAGGTAAGGGGACAGGGCAGATATGAGCAAAAAAGCTCATCCTACCCCTGTCCCCTTTGTCAAGACTGTGGCAGATATGAGTTATAGTCTTGATAAAAGGGACATAGGTAGGGTAAGCTCTGCTTACATCTCCTATGTCCCTTTACCTCTAGAGAAACCGGAATACACCAATTACCTTACCAAGAACGGTAGTTTCCTCGACTATAATCGGCGACATATTATCATTTTCAGGTTGCAGACGAATATGTCCATTTTCTTTATAGAAAGTCTTTACCGTTGCACCATCTTCAATAAGAGCAACTGCCATATCTCCATTTTTTACTACATTAGTTTTCTGAACCAATACCATATCACCATCTAAGATTCCAGCATTGATCATACTTTCACCTTTGATTCTCAGCATAAATGTTTCGCTATTTGGCATAAATTCCATTGGAATAGGAAAGTAGTTCTCTATGCTTTCCTGTGCAAGAAGTGGTTCTCCAGCAGCTACATTGCCTATTAATGGAACATTCACGACTTCACGGCGAGTTAAATTAAAAGTATCATCTATAATTTCGATTGCTCTAGGCTTAGTAGGATCACGTCTAATATATCCATTTTTTTCTAATGTTTCTAAGTGAGAGTGAACAGAAGAAGTGGACTTCAGATTCACGGCTTCACAGATTTCACGAACCGCTGGCGGATAGCCTCTACTTAAAATTTGTTCCTTTATATATTCTAAAACTTCACTTTGTTTTGCACTTATATTCCCATTTCCCATATCATATTCCTTTCTGAATTATCTATGAAATAATCCTTGAAGATTTCTTATATTTGTTATCATAGCACACTTGATAATAGAAAGCAATTAATATCGAACATATTTTCCGAACATATTTTCGATATACCTATTGACAAACATTTGTTCGGTTGGTATAATTCATTTAAAGAACAAATGTTTGGTTTGAGTGATGAGGGGAGAATACAGAGATGATGAACAGAGAAAAAAACAAAGTAAATGCAAAAAGAAGAGGAAATACAAATACAGTATTTGTATTTCTAGGATTTTTAATATGTTTAGTTATTATTAGCATTTCTGGGTCTATCATTTCAGGAATCTTCACGAATAAGGAATCTGAGCCAGAAGCTTATCTATATTATCAGAATGTGAAACTCACATCAGAAGATACACTATGGGATTTAGCAGAGACTTATATGAATACAACAACTGCAAAGGAAACTAAGGAAGCTGTAGAAATCATTAAATCAGTGAATGCACTCGATAACGATAAAATTTATGCTGGAGACCAATTAGTCATTCCATTATCAGAGAATGATAATACAGATAATATTTCAATTGCAAGTGTACAATGACATATCATTAACCTTAATCAAAATATAACAAGAGTATCTCTACCTTGAAGTTTGGATAGCGGTGCGCTTATAATTTTTCATCACATTAATCTATACGACAAATACTGATTTTTTAAATAGATGTAGACATTTTGGAGGATAACTGATATAATTAAACAAGAAACATTAGATTTAATAAATATAAGGTGGTATTATAAATATGGCTAAGAATAACCTTACTTATCATGAACAACTAAAGATTGACTATACACTTAGGCTAAGAAACCTACTGAAAACTTTACCTGGTTTTGCTAAGGATTACTTTCGTTCCATAGAGCCTCGTTCTTCTGAAAAGACTAGAATTTCCTATGCATATGATATTCGAATCTTTTTTCATTTTTTGATTGAAAATAATCCTATATATAAGGATTATGAAATTACTGACTTCTCATTAAATGACTTGGAGAAAATAACTGCATCTGATATCGAAGAATATCAAGAATATTTAAAGGTCTATGAATCCGATGGAAAACAAATTACGAACAATGAAAAAGGTCTTGCGAGAAAATTATCAGCATTGAGGAGTTTCTATAAGTATTTCTATAAACATGAATTTATAAAGTATGATCCAACTGTATTAGTGGATATGCCAAAACTTCACGATAAAGCCATTGTACGACTCGATGTTGATGAAGTTGCACTATTATTAGACTATGTTGAAAATTGTGGTAATCAACTTTCTGGACAGGCTGCGCTCTATTATGAAAAAACAAAATTAAGAGATATAGCAATCTTAACACTTCTATTAGGCACTGGAATTCGTGTTTCTGAATGTGTAGGCTTAGATATGGAAGATATTGATTTCAAAAATAATGGGATTAAAGTCACCAGAAAAGGTGGAAATGAAATGGTTGTTTATTTTGGTGATGAAGTTGAGCATGCATTGAAAAATTACCTATACAATAAGCGAAATGCGGTTACTACTGTTGCTGGTCATGAATCGGCTTTATTCCTATCGACTCAAAAAAAACGTATGGGAGTACAAGCAGTCGAGAATATGGTAAAAAAATATGCAAAACAAGTGACTCCAAATAAAAAAATAACTCCGCATAAATTGCGGAGTACTTATGGAACCTCACTATATAAGGAAACCGGTGATATCTACTTGGTTGCTGATGTACTTGGTCATAAAGATGTAAACACCACGAAAAAGCATTATGCTGCTATTGATGAAGACCGACGACGCAAGGCTGCTAATATTGTAAAGCTTCGCCAGGTCTAAGTGTATAACTATGATGATTCTATGCTTCTTCTAACATGACAGTGAATGGACCATCGTTTATGAGGCTTACTTTCATTTCAGCTCCAAACACACCTATCTCCACAACTGGAACCTGTTGCTTTACCTTGTCCACGATCTGATTGAATAAATCTAGTGCCATATCAGGTGCCCCAGCTTCTGTAAAACTGGGGCGATTACCTTTTTTACAATTTGCGTATAATGTAAATTGCGATACCAACAATATAGAACCACCCACATCTGCTAATGAAAGATTTGTTTTTCCATTTTCATCATCAAAAATACGTAGTCCAACCATTTTTTTAATTAGTTTATCTGCTATCTCTTCTGTATCTGTATGTGAAATTCCAACAAGAACTAAATATCCTTTTGAAATACTCCCAACTATCTTTTCTTCTACTTCTACAGATGCCTCATGTACTCGTTGAATTAGAAATTTCATATCTTTGATTTCTATACTCCTTTATTACGTGATATAATGCTTGGATTTTGTAATGATTTTCGTGTATTTACATATTGAATGATGGTATTGGCTGTCTCATTCATACCTAGTTTGGAACTATTGATACATAAATCATAGCTTTCTGAATCGCCCCATTTTTTACTAGTGTAATAATTATAATATGATGCGCGCTTCTTGTCCGTTTTTAATATAATTTCTTTTGCTTTTGCATGTGTCATGTCATATTTATGCGAAACCCTTCGGATTTTCTCCTCTAAATCGGCATAAATAAATATTTTATATGCATTTGGATAGTTTTCCAACGCATAGTCAGCACAACGTCCGATTAATATACATGATTCTCGATCTGCTAGCTTCTTAATTGTATCATGTTGGGCCAAAAAAACCTTATGGTTGATTGGCATCTCATTATAGGTTCCTGCAGAATAATTCATAGCATAGGTATCCATAACCAATGAATATAGGAAACTATGAGTTGGTTTTTCATCATGCATTTCAAAAAATTGCTCGCATAGCCCGCTCTCTTTGGATGCTTCCTTTAGCATTTCTTGATCATATAATTTAATGCCTAATCGCTCTGCTATCATATAACCAATCTCTTTTCCAGCACTTCCGTACTGACGTCCTATTGTAATAATTGTATTGTCACTCATATGCACCACGCCCCTTTTCAATTACTTTTATGCATTTATTATACTATACCATGATTTAAATGTATATATAATCATAATTTTTTTAACAATTTAGCAAAATATTCTGGAAGTGGAGCATCCACTTCTAGATATTCATGTGTTCTTGGGTGTTCAAATCCAATGGTTTTAGCATGCAGACATTGGCCATCTAATTTGAACTTAGATGAATGGTCTCCATAGACATCATCTCCTAAAATCGGGTGTCGTAAACTTGCAAAATGAACGCGAATTTGATGGGTTCGACCAGTTTCTAATTCACATTCTACATAAGTATGATTCGAGAATCGTTCCAAAACTTTATAATGTGTAACTGCAGGTTTTCCAGAAGTTTCGCTGACACACATTTTTTTGCGGTCGATGGAATGTCTAGCGATGTTGCCTTCTATCGTGCCGCAATCATCTTCTAGATGTCCCTTAACAATTGCATGATATCGTCTCGTAATCTTATGTTCTTTTAGCAAATCAGCGACAAATTGATGCGAATTATCATTCTTGCATATAACGATAGATCCTGTAGTGTTTTTGTCGATTCGATGTACAATACCTGGTCGCATGACACCGTTTATGCCTGATAGACTATCCTTACAATAAAACATCACAGCATTGACTAGAGTTCCACTGTAATGACCTGCTGCTGGGTGAACAACCATTCCCTTTGGTTTGTTGACAATTAGTAAATCTTCGTCCTCATAGAGAATGTCTAGAGGAATTTCTTCTGCTATAATATCTGGTTGCACTGCATCAGGAATATCAATTTTGACATTATCATTTTCTTTTAGAACAAAATTGGACTTTATTAATTTATCGTTTACCATTACACAGTTATCTTTAATTAGTTTCTGTAAAAAAGACCGCGATATGTCATCAAATTTCATACTAAGAAACTTGTCAACTCGCAGTTCTTCTTCCGCTGTTACTATAAAATTATAATGTTCCATTAATTCACCTTGTCTATATCAGATTTATTTAGTGGTCTTTTCAGTATGCAATTCCATAAGGTATCAAAATCACTTTCTTTATAATAGAATAAAATTAAGAGTGAAAAAATGATGGTAGATACTGTTACATAGATATCTGCTACATTGAAAATTGGAAAATCAATTAATTCAAAATAAAGAAAATCTACTACAAAATTATATAATACACGGTCAATCATATTTCCAACTGCTCCAGCAAATATGAAAATCATACAAATACGCAAAGGCAAAAATTTCTTATCGACTGGAATGACAGCATATATATATATCATTGCTATACAGATTATTGTTCCTAAAATAATAAAAAACAATTGCTGGTTCTGCATAATCCCAAAAGCAGCTCCTTTATTTTCCAAATATTGCAAACGGAATACACTGTCGATAATGCTGATTCCATTGCTTCCTTTTAAGTAGTCTATGGCTAATAATTTCGTAATCTGATCTAATACAATTGCAAAGCTAATTAATATGATTCCCATGATTATAAGTTGAGCCTTATTCGTTTTTTTCATATTCAATGTACCTATCTCCTATCTTGTATATTGCTTGATTTCTACATATAATCGATCTTTTTTCGTTATTCCTAGTGTGGATACAAATTGAAATTTCCCAAATCCACGAACTGATATAATATCATTATCTTGAATTTTATATGCGTTTGTTGTAATCAGTTTACCATTTACAAACACTTTTCCTGATTCAATATATCGTATGATTTTATTGCGTGCTTCTTTTAGAACAAGAGCAATTAAACTATCTAGTCGCAATGAAGAAACAGTGCCTTGAATCATTTCATACTTCGGCTCTATTTGAAATTCACAGGAGTCCATTACAGCTATATGTACAGAGTTGTGCTTTATTTTGCTTAGATTCTGGAATAGAAACTCTATCATAGTATCAGCAACGTACATATATGCAAAACCATCATCTACTAAAATATCGCCTATTTTACCACGCTCTATTCCCAAATTCAAAGTGCTACCTAGGTAGTCTCGATGATTTAGTTTGTTTGCAAACTTCGGTGTAGTATTAGAGATTTTGATTACACTATAAGGATAATTTTTTTCACAGCAAAAAGCATCAGGTAGGAATGCAACCATCTGACGCTCTGCGTATTGATATCCACCAAATAATTCAAATGAAGTATATAATTCTCGTTTCGGAATTCTGTACAATAAGTCCTGTTCATTTAAATTCAAAAAATCGGTATAAGTAACCACATTTCTTTGATATGCCTTCTTAGACAATTCAATGAAACGTTTTTGTAATAATTCTTCTTGCTTGTCCATAATTATTATAAATTAAAAGCGATGCTTCATTAAAGATTCTTCAACGGCTGCACTTCCAAAAAGTTCTTGCAAATCACCATCACTTGATACCCCTGCAGGAGTTACAAGAAAAATATAACTAGATACTTTCTGAATATTCCCGCCTAAAGCAAAAGCTGCACCATATGTAAAATCAAAAATACGCTGTCCGATTTCAATATCCAACCCTTCGATATTTAAAATTACTGTTTTGCGATTGATTAATGTTTCGCAGATTTCACGTCCATCCTCTACTGCGGTAGGACGAATCACAGCAACTGACATTTCTCCGCGTCTTGAAGAAGCAGCTGATATTGGTGTCACCTTGTGATCGTAACCACGACCTTTTTGTTTTTTTACTGGAAGCTCATCATATTCTTCTTCCTCTTCTACTGCTGATTTCTTTTTATTAAAGAATCCACCACGTTTTGATTTTTTTGTATCATAATCATCTTCATAATCATCAAACTCGTCGTAATCATCATCATATTCATCATCATATCCCGGATCCATTCCGATTACACTTAATAACTTTTCAAACATACTTATCACTCCTATTTCATCTTATAGATAATTCCTTCTTCCAAAAATTTCTGTTCCAACCCGTACCATAGTGGCACCTTCTTCAATTGCTATTTCAAAATCATTGGACATCCCCATAGAAAGAACACTCATATTAACATTATCAATGTTTTTGTCTTGAATGTCAACAAATAATTGCTTTAATTCTCTAAAATATACTCTATTTTCTTCAGAATTATCCACAAATGGTGCTACAGTCATCAAACCTTTCAAACAAACGTTCGAAAAATTATCTAATTTTTGAGCTAAATCAACTGCTTCTTTTGCTGTAAGACCAAATTTACTATCTTCATGTGCAACATTTACTTCTAATAAAACATCAATTACTCGATTATTTTTTTTTGCTTCCTTTTCGATTTGCTCTAGTAAGCGTAATGAATCAACCGAATGAATACAGTGAATATAATCAGCAATATATTTCACCTTATTTCTTTGAAGATGTCCTATCATGTGCCAGTGAATATCTTTTTCTAAAGCAGGGTGTTTTTCTTGTAATTCTTGAACTTTATTTTCTCCGAATTCACGTATTCCACACCGATAAGCCTCGTCTACAGTTTCTATCGGTTTTGTCTTACTTACAGCAATCAATGTAACTTCATCTCTACTACGGCCCACTCTATCGCATGCTTTTTGAATTTTCTCTTCTATTTGATTTAAATTATCTTTTATCATTTTTTATCCTTCTCTATATTGTGCTTTTAAAAAGTAAGTTCGCCATCACTCAATGTATCAGCGTATAGTGCAATATAATCATAATTTCTTAATCGTGTGCTACCCTGCATTACAATACAGTATTCTTCACTCTGTGTCAAGATATCTACTGTTACCATTTCGGTATATCCCTTGTTATTGATATATACAACATCAAATTCTTTTGTTGTATTTACAGTAAATGGTTCTCCACCATTATTATGTGTAAGGATTGAGCCCGGAGGAATAATATCCGTGGAGAGATAGAAATACTCTTCACTTTTATTGTATATTTTTGCCGAAAGTTCACTTGAATACTTGTTTTCTTCATTGAACAGATAGACACTGTTTCCGTCTTCTGATAATAAATCAACTGGAATCTCATAGAATGATTCTTCTGTAACAGATGTTAGTGGTAGCTTGAGTCCTTGTTCATCATCTAATACTAACTGAATCTCGAGATATCTCTCATTTGCGTAGCGAACCAAACCAGTATCAAATGTTATTTTTCCAAATCTTTCTTCTCCGTTTTTTAGTGTAGAGAAATCTCCAGTCATAATTTTATTATCTTTTTTAAATTTTACATCTATTCTTTCAGTATCACCTAATAATGTGAATTGTTCTTCACTTAGAAGAATATAGACACTCCACTCTTCATCCGTTATTACTTTGAATGCTGGATCTCCTGATTGAATTTCAGATCCGTTTTGTATGTTTTTGGTTTGGTAATTAGTCTTATCAAAATGTTCAGCTGACAATGTAGATTCTGTCACCTCTTCATATCCATCGATCGTATAAGCAAGTATCCCATCTAAATTTGTTGTGGAGAGCTCGCTAGCTTCGAAGTATGTAGGAAGTTCGCCAGCATCTGTTTCGTTAGAAAAACTAGCCGTGCCGATAATATAGTTCAGTTCGTCTTTAAAACTATAAATTTCATAAAACTCATTTTCTTGAAAGGTATAATTAAAATTATTAATTTCAGATGCAATTTCCTCTTGTGTTACAGAAGGCAGTTCAAAATTTTCTGTTGTATTTATGACAGTATTTTGAGATAATTCCGTAGCCGAAATCCCATAAATCCCACTGTTTACGCGAACTTTTGATGTTTCTGGAAATTGATAATATAGATAACCACTTCCAGAAGAATAAAAGACAGTTTCGTCTCTTATGACAATTCCTTCATAAGAATTATCATCTATGATGGAACCAATCCGTACTTCATATGTAGGGACATTTGGTGCAAAAAACTGAGAAATAATATTTCCTATAATATATATAAAAATCAATACAAATATAAGTATTTCCATACGAAACATTTTTTGAGAATTTTTTTTTCGATATTTTGATATAATGTTTGTTTTCTTTTTTTTCAAAACATACTCCTTTAAGGTAATTTATTCAAGGCAGAACCATTGAGATAATTATATAATCGGCCTTGATATCTATTCTCCTCTTCCAACTTTGCAAGAAATTCATTTTGTAATTTCCACCAACTACAGCTCCAGTTAGAAAACTCCATATCTTCTTTTGGAATTCGACTGAATAAGCGCTCGATGATGATATCTGGATTTAGATATTCAATAAAGGTTGCAAGACGTTCGAGATATTCTTCCTTCGAACAAATTTCAAAATCTCCATTCACATAATCATAGCACATTTTAGAATTTTTCGCGATATACAATGAATGAATCTTTACGATATCAATTTTTAGAGCGGTTAAAATTTTAGCCGTCTCAATGACATCAACCATATCATCCCCTGGAAGGTTTAGAATAACATGCGAACAAAGTGTCATATGAAACTGACGAACCATAAGAACAGCATCTATGAACTCTGCCAATCCATGTCCTCTATTTATTTGATTTAGGCTATGATAGTTTGCTGTTTGTAATCCCAATTCAATCGTAATATCCACCTTGTATTTATCTTGAATCTCTTTTAAAATCAATAAATAATCTTCTCGAATACAATCTGGTCTTGTGGAAATAGAAATTGCTACAATATCTTCCACCTGAGCTGCTTCCATTATTCTCTCTCTAAATATATCTAAAGGCATGAATGTATTGGTATAATTTTGAAAATATGCTATAAACTTGTGTGCATGGTATTTCGCTATGATATGTTCTTTTGTTTTGTTTAACTGCTTTGTAATCGAGATATGGTCAGACAATGCTTCAAATCCAGTTCCAATTTCAGCGCAAAAAGTACATCCTGTATCTTGAATTCTATTCGGACATGAAATAGGTAGATTGATAGGAAGTTTATACACTTTTTCTCCGTAGATATCTTTTAAATAATCGGAGTATTTTTTATAAAACATAGGCAAGCTCCTTATAAGTAGTATAATAATAATTTTTATGTCAATAATAACCTTAGAAAAGAAAAAGGAGGAAATATAGTCATGAAATGGTTTGACAATACATCGCTAGCCCTTGTAATCGTAGGTGCAGTAAACTGGTTGCTAGTCGGACTTTTTAAGTTTGACTTGGTGGCATTCTTATTCGGTGATCTCTCTTTACTTTCAAGAATTGTTTATGCCATCATAGGAATTTGTGGATTATATCTAATCAGTCTATTTGGACGGATAAAATACATGGAATAATTTGATTCGGGGATATCTCTAATGGTTAGAGATATCCCCGAACAATTTATTTAATTCCTAGGATTCTGTACTATTCATACATTCCACCAATGGAGTCATTTCTTCATATAATACCTCTGGAGCAATTGCCCCTAAAATCACAGAAATATATGGATTCCCTTCTGTGTCGTTTGTCAGCAAAACTAGACAAGTGCCAGCTAATGAGGTGTATCCCGTTTTTCCACCAATGACCTGTACATTCTCGGGTACAGCTGCTGTACCTTTCTTATATCTGAGTGTTGCCATCCAAGTGACTGATTCCTCAATTGCATCACTATGTGTCACAATTGTAGAATACGAATCCTGAGCTAAAATTTCTAGAAATGCAGGATTTTTTATACATTCATTAAAAATTAAATACAAATCATATGCAGAAGTATAATGCTCATTGTCATGATATCCGTGTGGGTTCATAAAATTAGAGTTCGTTGCACCCAGTTTATAAGCTTCCTCATTCATCAATGCAACAAAATCATTGACGTTTCCAGAGATGTGCTCTGCAATTGCAACTGCTGCATCATTTCCAGACATAAGCATCAAACCATTCACTAAATCCCTTAAAGTCAATTGATCGCCAATTCTTAAATTGATTGTAGATGAATCAGAAGGTACGGACACAGCTACTTCACTGACTGTAACAACATCATCTAAATTTCCATATTTCAAAGCAATATATGCTGTCAAAATCTTAGTTGTACTTGCAGGATACAATTGTTCATGAATAGAATCTGCATATAAAACATTTTCATTACTTACATCGAACAATCCAGTAGCATTACAATTCCCATCGACAGGAGTATATCCAGGATTTGAAATATCATCTTCGGCCACTGCCAATTCACTTGCGAACAGGTTTCCTGTACCAAATTCCTCTGTAGAAAATGTTGACTCATAATCGAGAACTAGTACCTTTTCATTTTCTGCTATAGCTACTCTTCCATATCCAGTAAAACTTAGGGATAAAATCAGTGCTAACGAAGTTATTTTTATTTTATTTATACATCTCACGCCAATCCAAATCTCCTCTATCCAATGCTAATACCAATAATTCCGCAGTAGCAACATTGGTTGCCATCGGTATGTTATGAATGTCACATAAACGTACAATATCATTCACATCAGGCTCTGTCGATTTCGGTGTCAATGGATCTCTTAGAAAAATCAAACCATCGATTTGATTACATTCAATTTGAGCTCCTAGTTGTTGATTACCACCTAATGAACCAGTTAAAAATTTATGAATATTCAAATTGGTGACTTCTTCGATTAAACGACCTGTTGTTCCTGTTGCGTATAAATCATGTCTGCTTAAGATACCACGATAAGCAATACAAAAATTTTGCATTAGAACTTTTTTAGCATCATGTGCTACTAACCCAATATTCATTCCAATAATTTCCTTTCAGTGTTTTTTCTTTTGTAATCCAATATTTAAAACAATTCCGATTGCACAAAACATCGTTACAAGTGATGTCAAACCATAACTGACAAACGGTAAAGGGATTCCTGTATTTGGTAGCAACCCTGTTGCAACCCCCATATTCATAAATGCTTGAAATCCAATCTGAGAGGCAATGCCATAACAGATAAGCTTTCCAGCAAAGATTTGACAACGTATTCCAATCAAAATACATTGCAACACTATTAATAATAACAGACTTATGACCAGACAACAACCCATAAATCCTAATTCTTCACCAATAATTGCAAAAATAAAGTCAGTTTGTGGCTCTGAGATAAAATTTCCATTCTTAACAGATGTTGTAGTATTGTTATTCAGTCCCTTACCTGTCAACTGCCCAGATGCGATTGCGATTTTTCCATTTTCCTGTTGCCAGGCTCCGTCATCAGCATTCTCCTCTGGTTGAAGCCAAGAAAGTATTCTCTCTTGTTGATAGCCGCGCAGCAATATTTGATTTGGTTGTACGACATAGAATAACAAACCAGCTAACAATGGAATACCAACTAAAAGTATTATACCAATTCTCTTATAACTTAGGCCGGCCATGTAGATTAATACAATAAAAACCACTCCCATACTAAGACTTGTGGATAAATCGGGTTGAATAATAATTAATGAAATTGGAAATAAAAAAAGTAAAACTGTACGAAATAACAAGAAAAAACTATCAATATTTTCTCTTTTGTCCATCAGAAATTTAGCAAAAAATACAATTAAAATTATTTTCACTATCTCGGAAGGTTGAAATTGAAAAGAACCAATTTCAAGCCACCGCTGTGCAGTTTGATCTTCACTTCCCCATAATATAACAGCTAATAAAAGAAGGATACCGAGTACATACCATATCCAATGATATTTTAGGATCCAATTAAAATCAATCAATGAAATGACAATCATAGCGACTACTCCTATCATTAATCCCATGAATTGTCGATCTTGTACAGACTCCTTAGCACTTCCAACAATGATTACACCGAAAATACTGATTGCAATCACTGTTACAACTAAAAACCAACTATAATTTTTTATACTATATCTTTTGAAATATTTCACTTATCTTCTCCTGTGTATTTTATGTGTATATCTGATCGCGATAGCTTGAGTTCAAAATCATCTGCATGGATTGGGATGTATTTTGAGATAGTGGAATACAAATCCTCTCTTAACTGTGCAGTCATATCTGGAGTACAATGCATACGATCAGAGGTTAGTAATTCCTGCAATCGTTTCTTTGCAATCGTTACAGAAGCTTGCTTGCCATAGAGAAACATAAAAGACACATCCTCCTATCTTGACGCGAACATACTTGAAAATCGTGCTAGTACATTCGGCTTTTTATTCAAATCTAAAAACGGAACCTCTTCTCCCAATAATCGCTTGCATATATTTGTATAAGCTTGTCCAGCACGAGAATCCATTCCTATCACGGATTCTCCTTGATTAGTGCCGATTACAACTTGTTCATCATCTGGAATGATACCTAGAAGCGGAATTGCCAGTATCTCACTCACATCATCTACCGACATCATATCTCCTCTTTTAACCATATCCATTCGAATCCGATTAATGATGAGATGATTATTCGGTACCTTAGCAGCCTCTAACAGTCCAATGATACGATCTGCATCGCGAATTGCTGATACTTCTGGAGTAGTCACGATAATTGCTTTATCAGCTCCGGCTATTGCATTTTGAAATCCTTGCTCGATTCCTGCTGGACAGTCCAATAATACGTAGTCGTACTCTTCTGCTAAATCCGCAGTTAATTTTTTCATTTGTTCAGGCGAAATAGCCGTCTTATCCTTTGTCTGTGCTGATGGGAGCAGATACAATTCCGGATATCGCTTGTCCCGAATAATCGCTTGTTTGGCTCGGCATTTTCCTTCAATTACATCAACTAGATTATATACGATTCGGTTTTCTAACCCCATAACTACATCTAGGTTTCTTAGACCTAAATCAGTATCAACCACTAATACCTTCTTGTCATGTTGACTCAATGCCACGCCTAAGTTGGCAGTTGTAGTGGTCTTACCAACACCACCTTTTCCTGATGTTATTACAATTACTTCACCCATGTATTATCCTCCATTTCTAACAATTCCTAAGCATTTTATCACTATTTTCCTGCATAATCTGTCGCTTTGACACGACAGATTATATATTTTAATCTCCAGCAATTGCTTCACCTAGTGTACCAGCTTGACCGGTTACAACTTCTTGTTTGGTAGCTTCACCAAAGTAATATTCGGTGATGTCACGAGCAACTTCTGCGCTATAGGATGATGTATATCCATAAGTAATACGTACACTCATTGTGATTTCAGGATTTGTAGTTGGCGCATAGCCTGTGAATAATCCATGGTTTGCTTTGTATTGATTGTGTTGCGCTGTACCAGTTTTTCCTGCCATATCGATTCCCTCTAGATTAGAGAAGGTAGCACTGTTATCAACCATTTGCTCCATACCTTGATGAATCACATCCCAAGTATTTGCCGAAATTGTATCCGCAACCGAGGCAACTGTCGCATCAAACTCCTCCACTACATTGCCATCACTATCCTTCAAGGAATCTAACAAAGTTAAATTGTAAACAGTTCCTTCATTTGCCACAGTGTTTGTGTATCTTGCTAATTGTACCGTACTATAGTTATGCGTTCCTTGACCAATGGCACTCGGTACAGATGCTGTATTGGAAATTTCAGGTTCCGTTTCTGAAATTTCAATTCCTGTCGTTTCACCTAATCCCATCATAGTTGCATATTGTTCCATCGTGCTAATTCCTAAATCACTAGAATAAGAAATGCTAGTTGTATTTCCTGTAGCATCATCCGTTCCGATTAACTCTCGGTCTAAAAGACTGAGGCGATATCCCACTTCGTAAAAGAATACATTACAAGAATTTTGTATCGCACCCACTACATCTAGGGCACCATGTGCATTAGGATGGCTCCAACATTTGGGATTTGGAAATACCTTCTCATAAATACCAGAACAGTGAATAATCGTACTAGGAGTGATAACTCCCTCTGTTAATCCAGCTGCTGCTGTTACCATTTTGAATGTAGAACCCGGAGCAGTCTTCTCTTGAGTTGCGTGATTGTATAAAGGATCCGAGGAACTGTTTAATAAGTAATTATAATATTCCGAATCTACTTCATTTGCAAGTTGATTATTATCATATCCTGGATAATCAACAATCGCTAGGGCGTCACCCGTATTTACATCCGTAATCACCACCGATCCCGTTGCTGGCTCAAGACCTAGTTGACCTGGAGTAAATTCAAGATTTTGAATCTTAAGCCTGAAAAAATCATATGAAGTCAAGCTACCACTGATCAAACGTTCGTATTCTCCATCATCTGTTGGAAGTAGTTCTTGTTCATAAATAATGAGTGCAATTTGCATGCCAGTCACACTTCCATCCTGAATTAATTTCTCGTAGATTAATCGTTGAAAACCTGACTCTGTCATCATCACAACATTTAAATAATTGATGATTGCACGATAAGTTTCCTCGGTATCAGAATAAGAGGAATTATCAGATTCATCGAAATACTCTTCTAATTTTGTTGTATCGATCCAATTTTTAGAAATTGCATAATTTAAATACGTATACACATTTATGCTTTCGTCGCTTGCCCACTGTTGATACACTTCATCTGAAGTATCAATCTTTTCTTTTAACAAGATTGAACCATTATCTCGAAGTAAAGTATTTACCGTATATTGGATATAGGATTGATTATCCGAACTCAATTCACTATAACTACTAGCCTCTGAATCGTTGTAATAAGTATTTACAAAATCGATGACAGTAGCTTGGTTTGTTTCATAAATTTCTTGGACAGCCTGTTCTGTTTCCCCTGCATCCTTATCTGTAAACTCTTTATAATCAATGATGGAATTTGAGATAAATGCATTATAGACATCTCCAATTGGAATCATAATTTCATCATTGCTCCCAACAGCACGATTATCAAATGTTAAAGTATTTTGAAGTTTTGATAACAAAATAGCAGCTATTTTTTCTTCTAAAACATCATATGCAACCTTCTGCAGCTCGCTATCTATGGTAAGATACAAATCATTACCAGGGGCTGAATCTGTAGTGCTGACAGAATCAATAACCTGACCAAATGCATCTGTATAGATAATTTCTTCTCCATTGGTTCCTTGTAGATATGGATCCATTTCTTTTTCGACTCCAGATTTTCCCACACTATCTGTGGTGCTGTAGGTAGTATAACCTTCTTCCATATAATCATCATACTCTTCCTGAGATATAGCCCCTGTGTATCCTAAGATAGAACCAAAATACATTCCGTCATTATAAGCGCGATAACTTCCCTCGGCTATGGATACACCTTGCAATTCGTTGTAGCTTTCTTTAATCGCTGCAACAGTTTCTAGACTTACATTATTTGCAATATCTGTTGGAATGTATTTTTGATAGCTCTTTAAACTCATTTCATATCGAATATTTATAATTTTTAGAACCATCTCTTTGTTATATAATTCTTGATTTACACCATATCTCTTATCTTCGCATAACATGTCCATTATCTCATCGGGTGTTATGTTTTTCTCCTCGTCAGAGAGGTCATCAATTAGAGGTTTTCCATAGATGTCTGCAATAAAACGAAGTCTCGTGGTCCCTTCCTGAGCGCGATACACATAGTTTCCATTTTCATCGATGATGATTCCAAAATTATTGATAACGGAGTCACCATTCTCTTCTATGATTTGAATTGCTGATAAAATGGCTTCCGTTAGACTGTCATTTTTCTCAGCAGTCGAATCATAATCACCATTGTCTTCAATGGTTACATCATAGGCCATTACATTATAGGCCAAAAGTTCTCCGTTTCGATCATAGATATTTCCTCTAGTTCCCTCTGTAACAATCTCTTTTTGTATGGATAATGTATATTGTTCTAAATAAGTTTCTCCTTCCACAATCTGTAGTTGAAAACAACGAAAAACTAAGATTGCAAATAGAACAATCATGATAAGGGAGAGAAAAAATTCTCTTGCTTTAATTATTTTAATCAGTTGATATTTTATTTCATCAAACAATATGTTTTACACCTCGTTTTCCCTCTGTGTGAATCCATTGGTTAATCTTCCGTATCAGTGGATAGGAAATAACCGCTAAAAATAAAGTATAAATAACTTCTGGCAAAATTAGTTCGGTAAAATAAAGAGAAAAATCAAATTTTGCACGTAATAAAAATGACAAGCAATATACGACAAGACCATAGATCAAGTCACTGATTCCAACCATAACTAATGGAAGTTTAATCTCATCATCGTAGAACAGCCGTTGAAAACAACCATTGAAATATCCAATTAACATATAAATCAATGCATAATAACCCAATAAATCCCCATAAAAGACATCAATTAAAAATCCGCAAAAAAAACCAAGAAACATCCCGTCTTTCTTTCCGTTCATAAATCCAATTATGGATGTGAAAACTATCAATGCATTCGGAATAACCGATGCCAATTCTATATATTGAAAAATCGTTGTCTGTATCAAAAAAACAAGGACTGCTGTTAGATACAAGAATATTTTTTTGTGCTTTTTCTTCAAAAAACTCCCCCACCTTACTCTTCTACTTCTTGTGTTTCTTCCTCTGATAATGTCTCTTCTACTGTATCAGTGCCTGAGGTGGTTTCATCCCCAGTTTCCTTTAAATCTGTAATGACTAACACCTCTTGTAGCTGACTAAAATCTACCGCGGGTGTGATATAACCTGATTGTGTGAGTCCGTTTGGATCTTCTTCTAATTTTGTGATAAATCCAATAGTGAGACCTTGAACATATTTATCACTAATATAAGAAGTTACCACAGGTTCACCAATTTCAATTTCTGTTTCCTGCATTGGAAGTTGTTCTATATGAATGACCCCTTCATTAATCGATGTTAAATCACCTGTAACAATGCAATTGTCTCCAGTGGATAAAACCATGGAACCAATACTACTATTATCGGCTATAATTGAACGCACTGTGGCCCAATTATCACCAACTTTTGTGACAATTCCAACAAGCCCTGAGCCCGCGATTACATTCATATCCACTGCTAATCCATCTTTTGTACCCTTATCGATAGTAAAAGAATGGAACCAGTTACCTGCTTCCTTTGAAATTACTCTTGCAGCTACTTTTTCGTATTCACTAGAATTAGCATCCAAATGATAGAGCTCTTGAAGTCGTTCTAACTCATATGAATTTTGTTCTAATCGGCTATTTTCAATAATTAAATTGTCCACTTGACCTTGCAATTCTTCATTTTTTGTTCGAAGTTCTTCAAGAGTCTCGAAATTCTCAACAAAGTCTCGCGCTAATAATCCAATACTGTTGATTCCCTCTTGCATTGGAGAAATGGTATAACTGGCCACGAATTCAATTGGACCAGATTCTGCATCTGTATACCAAGACAATAGCATAAAGGAAAGTGACAAGATTGAAAGGATCAATAACCAATATCTACTACGAAATGTTGATTGTTTTCTGTTATTCATATTATTTTATCCACCTATAATTTCCTTCTGACATGGAGTAGGTAAATTTCTCCAAATCTTTTTTTGAATGAATGATTTTTGCTAAACCTAATACAGTGCTCTGATCCGGTTTATCCGCAACATTTACAGGAATTTCAAGAGTTTTCGATAAGTACTCGTCCATTCCGTCCATACAAGCCATTCCACCTGTAATATAGATCCCTTCTTCCAATATAACGCGTAGGAGATCAGGGGGAGTTCGGTCTAACAGTGAGCGAATTTCCTTTGCCCATTCAGAGAGAGATTCGCGGATTGCTGCACGAACCAAACTATAAGGAATTTCCTTGATTTGAGGGACTCCTAACATAAGGTTTCTCCCCGAAACTGAAATTTCCTCTTTTTCTTCATAATTGAATACACCAAATTCGCGGCGTAATTTCTCAGCCGTTGTTCTTCCAATTAAGAAATCATAATTGTTTTTTATCGCTGTTTGAATGGCATAATCAAAATGATATCCTCCGCGCTTGATTAATTTATTTAGCACGATACCACCATAAGATAATACGGATAGTTCTGCTGTCTCAGCGCCAAGATTTGCAACAAAAATTCCCACGGATTGTCCTATATTCAATCCCATACCTAGGGCATCTGCTACCCCTCGCTCCACTACCGTAACCTTTCTTGCACGGGCAGATGAATACATCATCAATTCATAAAATGCCCTTTTTTCTACTTCTGTTACATCTGATGGAATTGCAATCATATATTTATAGGACTGAAGAAAGCTTTTCTTCTGCTTAATTACACTACTTAATAGGAATTGCATATCGTTATATTTTGAGATTACACTCTCTTTCATAGGAAATACTATTTCGATATCGGCAGGTGTTCGTTCGAACATCTCATAAGCCTCATCGCCATATGCTACCACCTCATTCTTTCCTTGTATTGCTAGTGCATCCTTTACCTTTGTTACTTTTTTTGTGTTATCGTCATATATTTTTATCTCGTAAGTTCCGAGATCTAGTCCATATGTATTTTGGAACATAAAGCTTCCTCTCCTGTATATCTAATTTATGAAATCAGTCCTTTTTCACAAAGACTGATATAGCAATTATTCCCAATTATAATATGATCCAATAAGGTGACTCCAATTAAATTCCCTGCCTCATAAATTCGTTTGGTAACCAAAACATCTTCCTTGCTGGGGGTGGGGTCTCCACTTGGATGATTATGCAATATAATAATAGAAACAGCTTCTCTTTGCAAGGCCTCAATAAATAATTCACGCGGTGAAATGAGAGCTGCATTTACAGTTCCCTTTGAAATATTGGTTTCACCAATTAATCTCCCACGTCCATTTAACATCAATAATTTCAAGTTCTCTTGATGATGGTGCCGCATATCTTCCATATAATATTGCGCAATACTCTCTGGGTTCTGAAATGAAACACCATCTGAGATGCGCGCCTTTGCCAAGCGTTTAGCTAGTTCGGAAATGCAAAGAATTTGAATTGCTTTGACCTTCCCGACTCCTTTAAGTTTCAATAATTGTTGTAATGATAGGTGGTGAATCGAGACCACCCCCTCAGACTCACAGGTTTGGTATAGAATTTCATTTGCTAATTCTAAAGCCGATTTCCCGCTTGTCCCCGTCCGTAAAATAACGGCTAGTAATTCTGCATCACTTAGAGAACTAGAACCACTCACCTCACATTTTTCATAAGGACGTTCTAATTTAGGTATCATTTTCATAGTATTATTGTTAGTCATAATATAATAAAAACTCTCTCATCCATTATCACAAACTTATGTTATTTTAACACAATTTAAAATGGGTGTACATAGAAAAGGTATTAATTTTTTGTGAAGTCAGGCTTCATTTCAAAATATATATGGTTTATATTTTCTTGAAATACTCTCAAATACTTTGATTCCATCTACAGCTGCCGATGTGATTCCACCTGCATACCCAGCCCCTTCTCCACAGGGGTACAACCCTTTCACTTCGCTCTCACAATCTTGATTCCGTGGAATCTTAACTGGAGAAGAAGTACGACTTTCTACTCCCGATAGAATTGCATAATCAAAATTGAATTTTTTGATTTTTTTTCCAAAATTTTTGATACCACTTTCCAAATCACGATTTATTGATTGGGTGAAAATATCTCTTAAATTTCCAAACGAATATTCACCCTTCATTTGTGGAAGAAATTCCTTATAGATTTCTTCACCTATTTTATTTAGACAAAAATCTTTGAAATATTGAACAGGAATCTTTCCGTTGCCACATTGGTACGCAGTACGCTCTAATTGACGTTGAAAATACATGCCACTCAATGGATGATTATGATGAGAGGTTTTCTCTGTTTCATTGATGTAGTCTTCTGGAGTTACTGTTACCACGATAGCGCTGTTTGCGTGCTTTCCATCACGTTTATGATAACTCATACCATTCACAGCCAAATGATTCTCTTCTGAAGAGGCGTTAACCACATATCCACCTGGACACATGCAAAAACTATAAACTCCTCTACCGGAATCTGAATTTGTTGTTAATTTATATGAAGCAGGTGGTAGGAATTCATTTGACCCCATACCATATTGAGACTGATCTATCATGTCCTGTGGATGTTCAATTCTTACTCCAACAGCAAATGATTTTGCCTCCATTGGAACCTTCTTCTCATGCAAAAGCTCGAAGGTGTCTCTTGCACTGTGGCCAATGGCAAGAACAACAACCTCGGATTCGAACACCTTCTCTTTGTTCACGATGATTTTTTCAATACAAAGATCACCATTGCTATCTTTTATCGTGTGAATATCTGTAACTTGGGATTCGAACTCAACACGGCCACCCAATTCAATGATTTTGTTTCTAATATTTCGAACTACTTCGATTAGACTATCCGTCCCAATATGTGGTTTACTGTCATATAGGATATTTTGAGGGGCTCCATTTTCAACAAAAAGTTCGAGTACATAACGATTTCGTCCAAAGGCGTCTTTTGTCCCAGTATTGAGTTTGCCATCTGAAAATGTTCCAGCACCTCCCTCACCAAATTGTACATTGGAGTTTTCTCGAAGACGCCCCGTGTCCCAGAATTCCTGTACATCCTTCATTCGGTCCTCCACAGCTGCACCACGTTCTAATAGGATTGGTTTATATCCATGCATAGCAAGTTGATAAGCACATAGGAGACCAGAGGGACCTGATCCAATCACAATAGGGGGAGTATTCATCTGCTCCTCTCCCCTCGGTAAGTAATTATATGATTTCTGTTGATAATAATCTAACATACCTTGTGCCACTGCTTTTTTATTTTTCTTTATAACACTGGATTCATTTACAACCTTCACCACAAAGGAATAGATGATATAGACTTCAGGCTTCTTTCGTGCATCAATTGATTTTTTATCTATCTTCCATTCTAATAATTCTTGCACTGGAATCTTCAATTGTTTCAATATTGCATCAACCAAGTCTTTCTCTGAATGATTATATTTTAATTTTACTTGTCTAATTACTAACATGTTTTTCCCTCCCAAGCACTGGCTAGCACGTTTTATCTGTCATTGTCTCTTCTACTACATGAATTCCCACATGCATACCACTCACCCATGCATGGTGCAGATTGTATCCCCCACAAATCCCATCGATGTCTAAGATTTCACCCGCAAAATACAGTCCTTTGTGATAGATGGATTCATTCCAATCTGATATCTCATTCAGAGATACACCACCAGCAGTCACTTGAGATTTTTCAAAAGAGTCAACTCCTTGGATTTCTACTTTAAACGTTTTTGCGATACGAGAGAGCTTGTTGAGTCGCTCATCATTCACATCAGAAATACATTCCTCCTCCTCGATTCGTGCAAGATACAAAAGTAGACCTACTACTTTATCTTTCCACAATCCATTTGCAAAATCTCTTACTCTTCGTCCAGAAAAAAGCTGTTTTCTAGTTATCAACATTTCCGTTAATTCGGTTAATGTATACTCTGGCGAAAAATCAATCAAAGCATAGCAAGCTATGTGATATAATAGTGCTTGTGATGCAATCCGACTGACTTGAAAAACAGGGATCCCTGATACTCCTGTCTTTATAAACTGTAACTCTCCTTCATGTCTTGCAACTACATTCTCTTCTACAACCATAGTAATAGCCCCATGAATTCGGGTTCCAGCCAGTCTTGCAAATACCTTTCCACAACCTTGTAGGCTCACTAAGGCTGGGGATAGATTGTTAATCGTATGCTTCGTTGTATTTAATAAGTTAGTGGTATACATATTAATATTATGTATACCACTTTTGCTTCCACATGCTACAATCACCATATCAAATTCTTCGTTTTCATTCTCCCATGACAAAGAAAATCCCGAATGATCTAATGGTTGAATATTAGATATCATAGTATCTATTTTATATCGTATTTTCAAGTGTTCTATCTCATATTGCAAAGCATTTCTTATGGTTGATGCCTGCTCTGTGCTTGGATAGACATAACCTCCTTTATCAATGGTTGACACACCGATTGACTGAAAAAATTTCAATACTTCAGATAGAGGGTATTTTTGTAATAGTGTCACGATATAATCTTCTCTATCACAATAATAGGCGTCTTGCTTCATATTTAGGTTCGTCAGATTACAGCGACCATTTCCAGTCGCTAGTATTTTTTTTCCTAGTGTATTTTGGCTTTCGAATATTGTAGCATCGCCACCGTCTCTTGCAATCATAATTGCAGCAATCAAACCTGAGGCACCACCACCGATTATTGCAATTTTATTTTTCATAGATTTACAATTCCTTTTCTCACTAAATGCTCCAAACTCATCAAACACCCCAGTTTCGCGTGTGGCCAGGTCAATCCCCCTTGGAAAAATGCTGCATATGGAGGTTTGATCGGACCATCTGCACTAAGTTCGATAGAAGAACCTTGCACAAAAGCACCTGCGGCCATAATCACATCACTATCATATCCAGGCATTGCCCATGGTTCGGGAGTTACATAACTGTCTACAGGGGCAGCAGCTTGTATTCCTTGACAAAATGCAATAACACCTTCCCCACTTCCAAATTCTACAGCTTGTATGATGTCATTTCTTGATTCTGCCCCGTTTGGTACGACTGGAAATCCCAGTGATTCATAGATATTTGCAGCTAAAATCGCGCCCTTTAGAGCGGCAGCTACTACAGTCGGTGCAAGAAATAATCCTTGATAGAATGACTGCATAATGCCTAAAGATGCTCCTACTTCTCGCCCCAATCCTGGTGCAGTGAGTCGATAGCCACATCGTGCAATCAACTCTTCTTTTCCTGCAATATATCCTCCTGTTGGACTTAATCCTCCTCCTGGATTTTTTATTAAGGAACCAACAACCAAATCAGCACCTACATCACTAGGTTCTATTGTATCTACGAATTCTCCATAACAATTGTCTACCATACAGATTACAGATGGGTCAATTGCTTTCACAAACGAGATGAGCTCGCCGATTTGTTGCACTGAGAAGCTCGGTCTAGTTTGATAACCTTTGGAACGCTGAATGGTAACTACTTTGGGCTTCTCTTTCATCCCTTCACGAATATTTTCGTAGTCAAAATCACCATTTGGTAGTAAATCAACTTGGCAATAACTCACTCCATATTCTGCAAGGGAACCCACGGATTCCCTGATTCCAATCACTTCTTCAAGCGTATCATAGGGTTTTCCAACTGGTGAAAATAATAGGTCTCCTGGTTTCAATATTGCAGATAATGTCAACGAAAGAGCATGTGTTCCACAGGTAATCTGTGGACGAACCAAAGCTGCTTCCGTATGAAATACATCTGCATAAACTGATTCTAGCGTATCACGCCCGGTATCATTATATCCATATCCACTGGCATAGTGGAAGCAAGATTCATTCACTCTATTTTTCTGCATTGCATGAATTACTTTTAGTTGATTATACTCTGCAATTTCATCGATGTTTTTAAATCGTTCTTCCAATGCTTGTAGTTTCGTTTCTGCAAATTGCACAACTTCATGTCTAATTCCTAATTCTTGGTATAATGTTTCACTTATCATCTTATAAGCTCACTTTCCTTTAATTTATCTATCATAAATTCTAATATCTGATTTTCGTCATATTGAAATTCATCTTTTCCTACCCATATTACATCCCGTTCTCGTTTAAACCATGTGAGTTGTCGTTTTGCAAAATGTCTCGTATCCCGTTTTAAGATATAAACAGCTTCCTCCACACTAATTTCACCTGCAAAATAATCAAAAAATTCCTTGTAGCCTAATCCTTGCATGGATACAAATTCTCTACTATAACCTTGTTCGATTAGTTGTTGCACTTCTTGTAGCAGTCCAGCCTCCATCATCTGATCTACTCTCTGATCGATTCGTTTATATATGTGCTCTCTCTTATCATTTAACACGAAATAGTCGAAAAGATATGGCGAAGATTTTTCCCGTTCTTTTTTATTGTGTTTGGAGATCTTCTCCCCAGTTTCATAATAATATTCAATCGCTCGAATGACACGTTTTACATTATTCTCGTGTATTTCCGTGGCTGATTCCTCATCGATTTCTTTTAATAAGTTGTGTAAGTAGGTACTTCCTCTTTCTCTTGCAATCCGTTCTAATTTTTCCCGATGTTCATGGGACTCTGTTTCCTTAAAATCAATGTCGTAAAGTAAGGCTTGAATATAAAACCCAGTGCCACCAACGATGATGGGGATCTTTCCCCTCTCATAGATTCCAGACATTGCCTCTTTGGCTAACCTTTGAAACATTGCAACATGAAATTCCTCATCTGGTTCTAGAATATCAATCAAATGATGTGGAATATCATCCATCTCTTGTTCACTGATCTTAGCGGTTCCAATATCCATCTTCCTGTATACCTGCATCGAATCAGCAGAGATCACCTCACCACCTACGCGCTTAGCCAAAGCTATGGATAAGGCTGTCTTTCCTACTGAAGTTGGTCCTGTTAGTATGATGATTGGTTTTTTATTATTTTCTCTATTCTTCATAAATTATAAAATCCTCTTGAATTTTTTCTCCATTTCTTTTTTAGACATGGATACAATGGTTGGTCTACCATGTGGACAATGAAATGGATTCTCAAGCCCTAATAAATCCTCAATTAACTGTTCCACCTCTCGCATGGACAAACCTTGATTCCCTTTTACAGCCGCTTTGCAGGAAGTAGAAGCTATTTTTTCTAGGATTAGATTTGAGGGTAGGCGACTTTGTAAATTCTCAGATAGTTGGTCTAACATATCAACAAATAGTTCCTTTTTATCAATCGAATACAGATTGTCAGGAACTCCGCGTATGGCATAGGAATCGCCACCAAACTCTTCTAATTCGAATCCTAAAGAGGTAAATTCTGTAATATAATTCTCTAATAAATTTTTTTCCTGCATTGTGAGATGTAATATTATCGGTGGACTCAAGTATTGGGTTGTTACTGCTTTTTTCTTTAAGCTGTATAAGGTTCTCTCATATAGCACTTTTTCATGTGCTGCATGCTGGTCAATAATATAAAGCTGCTCTTCATATTCAATCAACCAATAAGTTAAAAACACCTGTCCGATGAGACGAAACTCAGGTTTTCGTTGTTCACTTATAAAAGCTTCTTCAAATAGCGATAATTGTTTTGTCTCTTCTACAGGTTTTATCTCCTCTAAAGGCCTTGGTTTTTCTATAGGTTTTATCTCAGGAACATCAGGCTGATGAAAGCTATGAACTCTCTGCTTCATCTTCTCCATAAAATAATCTAGTTTCTTATTTTCCTGAGATTGACTATACATTGTAGTTTCTCTAATGACCGAACTCTCGTTTGATTGATTCATGATCGGAACTTTTGGAGCTTTATCTATTTGAACGTTCTCTATTTCAACTTTTTGGGGTGGAACTTCGACTTTCGGCTCAGAAATCGTGACCTGTGGAATCAGATCTCTTTGGGCGAGTGCATCTGTTATTGTCTGAAAGATGGAATCATACAATTTTTTTGATTCTTGAAATCGCACCTCCATTTTGGTCGGATGCACATTGACATCAACCAATTCTCCATCAATTTCAAAATGTAGAACTGTAAAGGGATATCGATGTTGCATGGTGTACCCCTTGTAGGCATTCTCTACTGCTAATGAAATTTCATGACTCTTTATGTATCGACCATTAATAAAGTAATGTTGATAATTTCGATTCCCTCTAGAAATGATAGGTTTTGCTATATATCCACTTATTTTTACTTGAGAAGATACCACATCTACTTTAATAAGGTTTTGGGCAATTTCTCTTCCGTAGAGTCGATAAATGACATCTTTTAAATCATTGTTTCCAGAAGTGTGCAACTTCGTATTGCCATTATTGATAAATTGAAATGAGATTTCAGGATGAGATAAGGATAATCGTAGCAATAAATCATATACATGACCCGCTTCGGTAACTACGGATTTCAAAAACTTTCTACGTACTGGTACATTGTAAAATAGTTGGCGAACTAAAAATGTAGTTCCATCATTTACTGCTGCGTCATCTAGAGAAACTTCTCTCCCTCCGTGGATTTCATACTGACTTCCAATCTCATCTTCACTTCTCTTTGTTAGTAGAGAAACCTGAGAAACCGCAGCAATACTGGATAAAGCCTCTCCTCGAAACCCTAGAGAACGAATGTGATCTAAGTCCTGAATGCTGTGTATCTTACTCGTAGAATGGCGCAAAAAAGCCTTTTGCAAATCAGGGCGTTCCATTCCAACACCATTATCGGTTACTCGGATAAAGGCAATTCCGCCTTCTTTGATTTCTACTGTAATTACACTTGCTTTGGCATCAATTGCATTTTCTACAAGTTCTTTTACCACAGAGGCAGGTCGTTCTACCACCTCACCTGCCGCAATCTTATCTATCGTTATCTGATCTAATAATTCAATAATTGGCATAAAATGACAATCCCTTTCCCGCTATTCCTACCATTGATTCTTTAATTTGCTCTGTAAGCCGCTGATAATATTTAACGCCTCGAGAGGAGTTAATGTAGCAATTTCAATCTCTAATAATTCCTTTAGGACATCTTCTTCCTTGACTGTATCGGATAATACCATTTGTGCCAAATCCACTTCATCTAATGGTTTATGACGTTTCTTTTTATCAGTATCAAGGGCATTCATATCCTTGATTTTATTGCTGATATCTGCATTATTCAGTTCGCCTGCAATTTCTTTTGCACGCTGAATCACTTCATCTGGAACTCCAGCCAGCTTTGCAACTTGTATTCCGTAACTTTGATCTGCGCCACCTTTGATGATTTTGCGAAGGAATACGATATCATCTCCTTTTTCTTTGACAGCAATACAATAGTTACTTACCCCTTGTATGATGCCCTCCAATTCCGTCAATTCGTGGTAATGGGTGGCAAATAAAGTCTTTGCACCAATTAGCTTTAGATTACTGATATATTCGACAACTGCCCATGCGATAGATAGGCCATCGAAGGTACTAGTGCCACGTCCAATTTCATCCAAAATCAACAAGCTTTTTCTAGTAGCATTTCTTAGAATATTGGCAACTTCTGTCATCTCCACCATGAAGGTGCTTTGGCCAGATGCTAAGTCATCTGACGCTCCTACTCTTGTGAAAATACGATCAACCACACTGATATTAGCCTTACTCGCTGGAACAAAGGCTCCGATTTGCGCCATAAGAACAATGAGTGCAGTCTGTCTCATATAGGTGGATTTTCCTGCCATATTCGGTCCTGTTATAATGGAGATTCTCTGTTTTTTATCATCTAAATAAGTATCATTGGAGATGAACATATCGTTTGGAATCATCTTCTCTACAACAGGGTGACGACCTCCTTTGATATCAATCACACCATTTTCATTCAATTTTGGTCTGATAAATTGATTTCGCTCTGCAACATAGGCCAAAGATGCCAATACATCTAGGGTTGCTATTTTCTTAGCAGTTTCTTGTACACGTACAACCTCGTTAGATAATTGAGTTCTCAATGCACAGAATAGTTCATATTCCAAAGCATATAATTTGTCCTCTGCACCTAAAATGGTGTCCTCTAATTCCTTTAATTCTGGAATAATATAACGTTCCGCATTTGCTAATGTTTGTTTTCGTTGATAATGTTCTGGTACAAGGCTCTGATAAGAGTTCGTCACTTCTAGATAATACCCAAATACCTTGTTGTATTTGATCTTTAGATTTTTAATTCCTGTTTTTTCACGCTCTTCATCCTCTAGTTTAGCAAGCCATTCTTTTCCCTCTGATTTTGCTAAGCGTAATCGGTCTACTTCTGTGTGGTACCCTGTTTTAATGATGCCCCCCTCTCTTACTCCAATTTGAGGTTCATCCATAATCGCTGCATCAATCCAAGTATTCATATCTCCTAAGTCATCGAAATCATTGTACATATCCGCAATCAGCATGGATTTCAAATCAGAAAGAATACACTTGATATGTGGGAGCATCTGTAGTGAAGTTTGAAACGCCTTTAAATCACGCGGGTTTGCCGATTGATAAGTAATCCGACCAATGAGTCGCTCTAGGTCATAGATAGGATTTAGGTATTCCCTTAATTCTTCGCGAAAAATGGCTTGGATTTTTAATTCATCCACTGCATCTAGTCTCAATTCTATCTTTTGTTTATCAATAAGCGGCTGCTCTATGTACTTACGAAGAAGTCTTCCTCCCATGGCGGTCTTTGTTTTATCTAATACCCACAGAAGAGACCCACGTTTTTGCTTTTCTCTTAGCGTCTCACAAAGTTCTAGATTTCTTCTCGTAGAACTATCTAACAACATATAGGTTCCTGCATTGTAACAAGTAAGCTTTGTAATATGATTCAGAGAAGTTTTCTGTGTTTCATAGAGGTATTGCAACAGCCCTCCTGCGGCTAAGGTTCCGACTTCGAAATCTATGATTCCTAGTCCTTCTAGTGCCTTGACTTGGAAATGTCGCATTAAGATGTCTTTGGTACCATTCTCATCAAAATACCAAGCATCTAGGGAATACACAGCAATGTTTAGACGGGCTTTTATATCATCTAAGCTGATCCCACTCACAAAGAAAGCTTCATTGCATACGATTTCAACTGGAGAGAATTTTGTGATTTCATCCATTAATTTAATTTCATTCTCCACCTCATGTAACAAAAATTCACCTGTTGATAAATCTGCAATCGCTAGTCCGAATCCATCATCCACATAGACAATACTCATAAGATAGTTATTCTTAGATTCTTCTAATGTGTTGATATTGAGATTGGTTCCTGGTGTCACAATACGAACGACTTCTCGCTTCACTAGACCCTTGCCAGCAGTTGCGCTCTCCATCTGTTCACAGATAGCGACTTTATAACCTTTGGAAACCAATTTATTCAGATAGGACTCTACCGCATGAAAAGGCACACCACACATTGGTGCCCTTTCTTCTAGTCCACAGTTCTTCCCCGTTAATGTAATTTCTAGTTCACGCGATGCAGTTAAAGCATCTTCAAAAAACATCTCATAGAAATCTCCTAGACGATAAAATAGGATGCAGTCGCCATGTTCTTTCTTTGTTTCCATATATTGTTGCATCATAGGGGTTAGTTCAGCCAATTTCTTTCTCCTTTGTATCACATATAAACTTTATTTACTTATTTTTCCCAAATAGTAGAATCCCTTACACTCAATGAGTTCTACTGATATGATTCTTCCAATCATACTCTCATCCCCTGGGAAATGAACGAGAATATTATTACTTAATCTTCCCGTTACAAGAGTTGCATCTTGATCATTCACAGATTCTACCAAAACATTCTCAACTGCTCCTGTATGTACAGATACTACCTCGGCAGATATTCTCTGCACAGTATGCAACAAACGATCAAATCGATGTTTTACCACATCTTCTGTTACTTGTCCTTCCATAGTGGCAGCAGGTGTGCCAGTTCTTTTAGAATAGATGAAGGTGAATGCACTATCAAATCTTACTTTTTCAACTACATCCAATGTTTCCAAGAAGTCCTCTTCTGTCTCACCTGGAAACCCTACAATAATATCTGTTGTCAGTGATATATTTGGTATTTTATCTTTGATTTTATTTGCTAAGATTAAATACTCTTCTTTCGTATATACACGATTCATTTTCTCCAAGATTGATGTACTTCCTGATTGCAATGGAAGATGTAGATGTCTACATATTTTCTTGGAATCAGCCATAACTTGAATCAATTCGTCGGATAAATCTTTGGGATGAGAGGTCATAAAACGAACTCGCTCTAGTCCTTCAATCTCCTCTACACGACACAATAATTCAGAAAAATTTATCTCGTGATCCAATCCTTTTCCATAGGAATTTACATTTTGTCCAAGCAACATAACTTCTACCACACCATCATCTACCAAACGCTTTATTTCTGCTATGATATCCTCTGGTTTACGGCTTCTCTCTCTTCCACGAACATAAGGAACAATGCAATAACTACAGAAGTTATTACATCCAAAGGTAATATTAACACCCGATTTAAAAGCAAATTTTCGTTCGCTCGGTAAATCCTCTACAATCTGATCGGTATCCTTCCAGATATCAATTACCATTCGTTCTGATTCCAAACGGGTATAAATTAATTCGGCAAATTTGTAGATATTATGTGTTCCGAAGATTAAATCGACAAAGCGATAACTAGTCTTTAATTTCTCAACTACTTCAGACTCTTGCATCATACAACCGCATAACCCAATAAGCATATTGGGATTTTTTTTCTTATATCGGCTTAATTGTCCAAGTCGTCCATAGACCCTTAAATTGGCATTTTCACGAACGGTGCAAGTATTATAAATCACAAAATCCGCTTTCTCGTCCTGTATTTCTATGTAACCGATCTCCTCAAGAATTCCAACAAGTTTTTCAGAATCTCTTGCATTCATCTGACAGCCAAATGTTGTGACGCAAAAAGTAAGGGGGCGACCTAATTGTTCTGTTAGTTCAGCCACCTTCTTCTTTGCCTTCTTCATATAATAATACTGTCTCTCTGGTTCCTTGGTGGGAATATTCCCCTCTATATCTATCTGTGTATTTCTATTTAATTCTTCTTTCATTTCTGTACCTCTAAATAAATTGATTTTGTAAGTCGTTATAAAAATAACCGATTTGTTTCATATCATCTTCTAACTTCTGCTGTTGTAATTGTAAATCATCACAACATTCTTGCAAGCTATGATATCTATCACGTAATCGAGTGTTGATAAAACTTAACAACATAACTGGGTTTTGTGGTATTTGACTCATTCTATTATTCTACTTTCTGTAATTATTTTATGAAATTCTATATCATGGGCTTCACGGGGTAATTCAAAATATTCTTGCATATCAAATGCTACTCCAATTCGATAAAACATAGGATTTCTCTCAAAAAAACGATCATAGAATCCTTTGCCATACCCCATTCGACTCTTATCGAAATCAAAAGCAACACAGGGAACAATGACACATACAGGCATGTCCAGTCTTATCTTCTCGCTATCGCTTCTAGGTTCAAGAACTCCAAAGCTTCCAGTTTCCAATTTGGAAAAATCTGAAAATGAATAGAAATTAATTTCATTTCCTTCTATTTTAGGAATCCCGACTGTTTTTTGATTGCCCAAACAATATTCTATCACACTCTTTGTTTGTACCTCGTTACGAAAGTCCATATATACAAGTACTGTTTGTGCAAGGTTAAATTCTGTTTGCATAATTAAATTATTGTAAACTAAATCACTTTTTTGTTTGACTGATTTAGGTGATAATTCGATTCTTTTTGACAGTATCTCGCTTCTAATTTTTTGCTTTTCCAAATTTTTCACCTAAATTTGTTTGTGTGCCATCATCTTCTTGTATTACAATATTATCTAATTGACCTCTTAGGTTACGACGAACATTGGCTACATAGTCCTTTCTCAGTTTAGCTTGTTCCTCTTTCTCAGCTTCTGTCAAGCCTTCATTTTTCGATTTATGATAAAGTTCATTGATTCGTTTGATATTATCTTCTAACATTAAAATTCCCTTTCTTATCTTTCGCTTTTAACTTTTTTCTACCACCCTTTATATTACAACAAATATAGCTAGAAGTCTACTGATACTTCACGGATTAGCTAGAATAATTCTCTAGAAATGCGTAGAGTTCTTTCGTTGTTTTTATATAGATACCACTAATCAAATCCGCTTGCATTTGGGTATCCAATTCATCCACTAGTATGCTCGTTTGCTCGAACACGGTTTTCCCATCATAGAGATAGACCATAACAAATTCTCCATATTGCTTTAACAGATATCCTTCTTTTAATTCTTCCTCTTCTACTATTTCTGTATTTGGATTGATAATCTCACTTTCATTGGCTGCGATGCTTTCAGTTTCTACTTCTATCGGTGATACCTGACTTAAATCTGTGTCAGAAGTTTGATTCACAAGCAATAGTGTATACATCAACAAGACACCAAATATAAGTGTAAGACTAAAATAATAGATACCGTATTTAAGATTCATCATATACAAATCTCCTTTTTGATTACAGTATCTACTAAATCTAAATTTTTATTCAATTAATTACTAATCAATCATATCAGCATGTAAAATATGCATTTTTCGTAGTACACCTGCTATCTTCGCACCTTTTGGCATTTCATATAAATCTTTCTCGGTTACCCCCCCTAAAACTACCATTAATATACCATAGATTAAAATCGCCAATATAAACACCAAGAGAATTGCTATAATTTGAGGCATAAATAGTTCAAATAAATTTATTAAAATCAATGAAATTGTTCCCATGATAAGCGATGATACAAGTGGTATGATAAAAGTTTTCTTTTTTTCTTGTCGAAATCTTAGTCTCTTCTTCAATGCAAGAGAATTTAAGATACACATTAATAGAGAAAACACAATATTGCTAGCTATCACAGCATAAATTCCCCATTTGAAAATACCCAACATCAAATATAGTGCAAGTAGATGAATTACCAATGAAATTGCCGCATTTCGTAATGGAATAGCCATATGATCTGTTGCTTGTAAGATGGCGTTACTCACAGTAGATAAGCAATAACATACTACTGAAACAGAGCCTAATGCCATAATAAGAGCTGATGTAGTTCTCGAATCACCAAATAATAAAATCAATATCGGTGAACCTAGCATCAGAAAGGCAACCGCACAAGGGATTCCAATTATCATAGATAATCGAATTGCCAAGTTGATTTTCTTATGTGCTTCTTTTCTATTCTTTGCAGCAACTGCCGCTGCTATACTAGGAATTACAGCCGTTGCAAATGCATTGGTTACTCCCAATGGAACATTTTGTAACACTCTAAATTTTCCAGTATAAATTCCCCATAGGGAAAGATACTCTGATTCGCTATATCCTTGTGATAACATAAGATTATTATAAATACCTTGATCCAATACTGTACTAATATTATAAACCGCTGTACTAAGAACTACTGGAACAATTGTTGCAAACAGTATTTTATAAATACTCGGATATGACTCAATTTCAACATCATACTCTCTAGCTAATTGTTTCTTTAGCATTGGACGATAGGCAATAAATATCAAAGTCATAAAAGTAAGTGCAAAAAAAGCTCCTACAACCGTTCCAAGGGTTCCTCCAGCAGCACCATAG
>CAYIZP010000004.1:2517-102719 GCA_964367905.1 uncultured Lachnospiraceae bacterium | reverse complement strand
AAACTTGTAAACCAAGTAGTCTTATTGACTACATCATTATTATACTAGGAGGTGGCGAGATGAGACATCCAGAATTATTGATTCCTGCTAGTAACCTAGAGGTTCTAAAGGTTGCAGTGATGTATGGAGCAGATGCAGTATATATTGGAGGAGAGGCATTTGGACTAAGAGCAAAGGCAAAGAATTTTACTTTGCAGGATATGAAGGATGGAATTGAGTTTGCCCACCAACACGATGTTAAGGTTTATGTAACAGCAAATATCCTAGCTCATAATGAAGATTTGGACGGAGTGAGGACGTACTTTCAGGAAATGAAAGAAGTGAAGCCAGATGCGCTTATTATAGCAGATCCAGGAATCTTTATGATTGCCAAGGAAATATGTCCGGAAATTGAAGTCCACATCAGTACACAGGCAAATAATTCCAACTACGGAACTTATAATTTTTGGAAACAACTAGGAGCCAGCAGAGTAGTGACGGCAAGAGAACTTTCCCTTGATGAAATTAAGGAAATCAGAGCCAATATTGCAGACGACGTAGAGATAGAAACCTTTGTCCATGGGGCAATGTGTATCTCTTATTCAGGAAGATGTTTACTTAGTAATTATTTTACCAGTCGGGATGCCAATCGTGGTGCTTGCACGCATCCATGTAGATGGAAGTATGCAGTGGTAGAGGAAACTCGTCCAGATGAATTTATGCCAGTGTATGAGAATGAAAGAGGAACTTATATCTTTAATTCCAAGGATCTGTGTATGATTCAATACATTCCTGAGTTGTGTGAGTCTGGGATTGATAGCTTTAAAATTGAGGGACGGATGAAGACTGCATTATATGTTGCAACCGTTGCGAGAACTTATCGCAAGGCGATTGATGATTATCAGAAGAATCCCGAACTTTATCAAAAAAATATGCCATGGTATCTGGATCAGATTGCAAATTGTACTTATCGTCAATTCACCACGGGGTTCTTCTTTGGGAAGCCAGATGAGACGACGCAGATTTATGATAGCAATACTTATATCAAGGAATATACCTATCTTGGAATTGTAGGCATAAGGAATGAAGAGGGACTCTATCGAATCGAACAAAGGAATAAATTTACAGTAGGGGAAACCATTGAGGTGATGAAGCCAGATGGAAGAAATCTAGAAGTGAAAGTTCAGAAGATAGTAGATGAAGATGGAGTGGAGCAAGAGAGTGCACCACATCCAAAACAAGTCCTATACATTGATTTGGGAATGGAATTAGATGAATTTGATATCTTGAGAAGGGCAGAATAAAGCTAAGGGATGTTATAGCACATCCCTTAGCTTTTCTATTGCGGATTTTTCAATACGTGATACGTAAGATCTAGAGATTCCAAGCTGAGATGCGATTTCGCGCTGTGTATACACTTCTTCATTGTGCAGGCCATAGCGCATCTTAAGGACGAGGCGTTCTCTCGCTGACAAAATGGATTCGAGATTCTCATAGAGTGCTTTAATATCCTCTTGCAAGATTAATTTTTGATAGGTAGTCTCTTCTTCTGATTCAATGATATCAAAGAGTTGTATTTCGTTACCCTCACGGTCGGTACCGATAGGTTCGTAGAGGGAAACTTCTTTGGATGTTTTCTTTTTCGTACGTAGCATCATGAGGATTTCATTTTCGATGCATTTTGCAGCATAGGTAGCTAGGCGATTGCCTTTGCCTGGATTAAATGAAATAACAGCTTTAATTAGTCCGATAGTACCAATGGAGATTAAGTCTTCCATGTCATCGTCGAGATGCTGATATTTCTTCAAGACATGTGCTACAAGACGTAGATTTCGCTCTATCAAGATGTGCTTTGCTTCAAGATCGCCCTCCGTATACTTTTGCATATAATAGTTTTCCTCTTCCGGAGATAGCGGCTTGGGGAAAGATTTCAAAATACTTACCTCGTAGCATATTTAATTTTATTGTATGTAAGAGAGTTGGATTTAGTGCTTTTCTAACTGTCCGAATATAAAGAAGGTTGTCTATAATTTTCCTATACTTTCAAGGTGGTTTTTGAAGTCCATATACCAAATCTTTCCAATTGGTATTTCTTGGCCATCTAGTAACGTTGCAGTGTACCTGCAGATTTGACGTACATAGCTAGGGTTTACCAAGTAGCTCTTGTGTATCTGGAAAAATGGAAAGTGGGCAAATGTTTTTAAAGTGATTCTAGAGGTTATAATAGATGTTGATGTTGATGTTGATATTTCGCAATATCTTCCAGTAGATTTGATATAGGAAATATTACCCACACTTATATATTGCGTGGACCCATTTATATCCTTTAGGGTGATTTTTTTTTCATTTTCTTGATGGTTTAATAAATAAATTTCTATGTTTTCTTCATCAAATATTTTTGACTGACCGATATCAGTTGTCATTTCTTTTTCATGGGTGGTGCTCACTAATTTCAGTAATAAATCCTCATTTTTCTGCTCCCATACACAAGTTACATGTAATCGAACAATATTAGATTCAGCAATGGCGTCGAATCGTCCATAAACTATCCAAAAATGACCATTATGAGAGAGTATGTTATACTCTTCTCCAGCCACTTCAACTGGAGGATTTTTGATTTCATATTGCAAACTATCTAAAAAGGCTGGAATGCCACGTAAGTAAATCGGAATATGGTCTCCAATCCACACGAAATCTTTATCAAGCATTTCAATAAATAGTGCAAATTTTTTCTCCATAAATAGATTCAATGCAATTTTAGATTTCTCAATTACAACATCATTAGAATATTCCTGAAAATTCATACGATTTCCTCCAATCCACATACTATAGTTTAAAAATATAAAAAAAGATAGAAAAAGTCAAGAAAAAATTCCGTTTATGTGATTTATATTCCCTGTTATGCTCGAAGTATTGTATCGATTATATCAGTATGTTATGATGGGACGAGAGGTATGGATATGATTAAGAAGCGTGGAATATTAGTAATCGTATTAATTGTGATTGTGTTAGTAAATAGTATTTTTCCATGGAGTGCATTTCAAATGGTTTCACCTGTTGAATATGTAAGCGAGGTGATTCCAAGACAGCTTGGAGCAAACGATTATTACAATTTAGCACTATTGCATTATGAAAATCAGGATTATTCAAAAGCATTAGAGAATATAGAGCAAGCGAGCGCAATATACGAAACCGAGGAGCAATATCTGCTACAATTATCCGTACATAATGATATGCACAATAACATAGGGATAGCAGATACATTAACTAAATTATTGGAATTTGATTCAGATGAGCTAAACTATTATTTGGGCAGGGCGGCAGCCTATGTAGAATTAGGGGAAACTGAATTAGCTGTTTTTGATTTGGAATATGTAGCAGTGAGAACTACAGACAATATAGAAGTGTATAGTATGCTTGGACAATTATATCAAGATCTGGGAGATTTAGAACAGTCATTGCTATATGCTGAGAAAATATATGAACTGGATAGTAGCTTGGATAACTTATTGACAGTTATGCAGATTGCGACTAATGAAGGTGCGTACCAGACTGTTATTAACTATGGGGATGACTACTTAAGCGAAGCGAGAAGTGATGAGGCATATATCTTAGTTGGAAATGCATACTTTATGTCAGCGGAGTATGAAAAATCTATTCAGCTATTAGAAGAGGTGGGTGAAAAAGATATCCTTGTGTACAAACAATTGGGATATGCATATTATAATTTACAATTATTTCCAGAAGCATTGATATACTTAGAGAAGGTAATGGAATATGGTGAAGACGAAGAAATCAGAGAAATAATCATACTCTGTGAGGAAAACATTGAGATTAGCGAACAGTTGAATCAAGAAATACAGGCTTCAATGAATGAGATACAGAACCAAGAACAGCAGATTGAAGAGCAACAGATTTCAGACCAACAGATTGCAGAAATTATGCGCAACAAAGAATCATCATATGAATCATTTAATCAAAAGGATTATCAAAGTGCAATTACCTATATTTTGAAGTATATGGAGTCTGTAGAGGAAGAGGGGTTAGACTATTATTTAGCAAATTGTTATAACTTAAATGGAGAATTAGATAAGGCGATAACTAGCTACGGCATTAGTATTGATAAGAGTGAAGAGGTAGGTAAATGCTATTATAATCGTGGGCTAATATATCTGAAAAGTGAGAATTATGAGCCTGCAATTGCAGATTTTGGCAAGGCATATGAGATGAAGGTCAATCAAGATTATGCAATCTATAATCAGGGAATTGCCTATATGAATATGTCCAAGTTCAAGGAGTCAACACAGTGTTTTCTAAAGGTTGTAGAGATTAGTGATAATGAAGAATTAATTAAGCAAGCGGAAGATATATTATCAAGATATTATGTTACATAAATCATATGTTCAATCATTTGAAATAAAAGAGGAGGTGTGCTATGAAAAAGAAAATTTTTACAATATTTTTTATTGTAATACTATTTTTTGTGCATGGGTCAAATTCTGTGTTCGCATCAGAATCAGGGCAGATAGATATACCTCCAATTGATGAAGTGGTTGTGGAAGATGTAGAGATAAAAGAAGTGCAAGCAGAGGCACCGATTATTGAAGAAGAGGCTATGGAAGAAGGGGTTGGAATAGCCGAAGAAGGTTCAAAACCAGAAGAAGGTTCAAAACCAGAAGAAGGTTCAAAACCAGAAGAAGATTCAAAACCGAAAGAAGATTCAAAACCAGAAGAGTCAGATACCGAAGAATCTACCCTAGAAATAAAAGAAAATGACAAAAATTCAATTATAGATACAACAAAGGATCCAATTAATTCAGAACAACTGACTATCGAAAGAGGACAGTTACAACAAGAATCAGAGATGTTACAATTGATGTCTTTGAGCCAGAATACACCTTATTCCATTCAGTATAGCGATACTACTGAAAATCTGGTAGAAGAGAATCTTGATGAAATAGACAGTGCAGTGATTAATGAAATTGTTGGAAGTGATATTATTATTTTTATAAATGAATCAATAACAGAAGCTCTGGACTTATCGGAGATTGAAAAACCAGTTACAATAAAGGCTAATACATTATTGATGGTAGAAGAATTACATATAACTAATATGGTCACAATTGAAAATATAGCTGTTTCTAATCTTAAAATCATAGATGGAACAGTCTCTTTTGATGTCAATCAGGAGATTACTCTGCTAGAAGACTCGTCGAAATATAAGATTACCTTAAATGGGTTGGCGGACAAAGTGTATTCAGAAATAGTTACCGAAGTACCTCTAGAGGATCTAGGAGTAATTGGTGCGGAAGAGTTTGCATTTGTAAACTTAATAGAAAATAAAAGTGAAATCAGTGATAAGACTGTAGTAGAAGTAAATTTACCTTATCAAAATTTAAAAATTGAAATTAGCCAAAACGAAACTCATAGAATCTTGACATTCACAAATCTTGACGATGGAAAAGAACAAGAAATTCAGCAACTGTCACTTCTGGTAAATGATATTACATTGCTAGGTGATTTACAAGATAATACTATTTTCTTTGGAAATGAAGGGGGCTTTTCTGGTATCATTCGAATTCAAGGTGGTGAGGGAACGGATGCATTAACTTTAGGTGCTATAAATAATGAAAACTTAGAGATGTATTTAGATGTTGATTCAATTCAAACTGAGGGGACAGAAACGGCAACTAATAAAATTACAGTGAAGAACCTCTATGTTGAAGGTGAGACAAAATCATTTATTAGTGAGTATGTTGATTATGAGATTGATAATGATTTTAAGATTATATTAAGTGAAAGTATAGTCAGTGAGCGAATCACTGATTTAGAGGCTACAATTGGAGATGCAGAATTGCTGACTCATGAATTAAAGATTGAGCTAAAAAGTGGCGATATAAACGTAGGTAATAACTTCGATGCAATTGCTTCATTTGAGGTGAGTGCAAGTGGTGATAGTGGTTCATTCTATGCTGGAGTTTATGACAGCTTTGTGAGTATTTTAATTGATCAAATCAATCTATGGGCGCAAGGCGCAATCAATATCAAAGTAGGCAATAAAACGAAAGCAGAAATAAAAGCTGGAAATGGAGCGAGCCAGTTTGGTTATATACAACTTGTAACGCAGATGGATTCCGTGATTCAGATTATGAATAGCGGAGGTTATGTTATAGAGGGGCAATCCATCCAGATTCAAAATGAGAATAGTTATCAAGTGAATTTACAAAGTGATCCAAATCAGTTCCATGGAGAAGAAGATGCAACATCAGGATACTTTATTGTAGTTGGTATTGCAGACCAAGATGCTAAGATTGTTGTCGAGAGTCAATTGACAGCTACTGAGGGAATCGAGATTACATCTGATGTAACACATGACAATGTGTTGGTAGCAAAATCAGGAAATGGAGAAGTTTCTTCAGTAGCAGAAATTAACCAGATGAATACAATTTTTGATACCATTCAAGAGCTAATAGGACTAGAAGACAATACAACAATAGATACCATACAAAAAATCTGGACAGCTGTAATGAAATTGAATGCAGTGGTAGATGATTTTACTACAAGTTTCACAGATTTTTTTGGAATGAAAGATGGGCAAAAGGCGAGTTCTATCGTATTTAATTTTTCAAATATAACCAATCAAATCGAAGTTAATAGGAGTCAAATAAAAAGTGAAAAAGTTGATATACATGCAAATAGAAAAGAAGTACTTTCTATAACTGTGGATGGAAGCGCATTAGATGGTTCGGGCAGAGGGGCTGCTGGATCATCCAGTTCATATGCAATCAATATTATGAATATCAATCAATTTGCAAAATTTAAGGGTAATGCAGAAGTAACAGACTTTACATTAGAAAGCATATCAGAACCTACATCTTATGAGATTAATGTGAAAGGTGGATATGAGCAAGAGAAAAATGGTACGGGATCAACAGTGCTAGGAACGGTTGTCAACATCTCTAATCAAGCTGCTATAGAGGACCAGAGTATACTTAATCTCACAGGGAATTTAATTGTAAGTGCAATAGGTGATTATAAGTTTGAAATGGTGGATAATGCAGCAGGTAATGAGGAAGAAGCAACGTTTGGTTCAGCGACTGGCTTTGCATTAATCTCTAATCAAGTGGAAGCAATCATTGCCAAAGAGGTTACAATGAGTAGAACGTATCAATCATTGGCAGTTCAAGCTGATTCAGATGTCATGGTTCAATTAGATGTGATTGCTGGTGGAAATGGTGGAAATGCTAGCGCACCAGGAATGGTTGTAAATGTTTTAATCAATCGGGTACGTGCATTGGTAGAGAATCAAAGTCATACAGTTTCTGGTTCGTTCATTGTAGAGGGCTTAAGTGATACAGCAGTTCTATCAACTGTTACAAGTAAGTTGCTAGAAGGAGTTGCAGGAAAGGGAAGTTCTTTCGCAATCAACGCACAGTTTAGTGATGTGGATACAAGAGTAGATAGTGATGTGAATTGCGGAACACTGAATATAAAATCTCGAAATACAGTAAGAAGCGAATTTATCGTAGTAGCATCTCCGGATGGGGAAATAGAAGAGCTATTAACAGATGAAGAGTCGGAATCATTTGAAATTCCAGACCCAGCTGACATGGTAACAAACGTAAAGGCATCAATAAGTGAAAGCTTCAACAGTGTGGTGGGCTCTATTGCCGATTTCAATTTAGGAACCATGGTCCTTGATTTATTCTCTGGAACAGTAGAGACCACAGAGGGAACGGTGAATAAGACATCTTCCATGGGAATTAACTTCATCAATGCTTACAATGACAATGTGATGAATGGAGACATCATAGCAACAGGAGATGTTAATATTCTAAGTGAGGTCGCCTTGAATATTTTAGGGTTTGCATATTCCAATACAGAATTACCAAGTGAACTAGGTAGTAATTCACCTACAAAAGCAGGAGCCGCTGGAGTTTCATCAGCAGTTATATTCTTCAATTCCGCTACAAGCTTAGATGGGCAAGTAATAAGCGCTCGCAATGTCACAGTGCAGACAGGAATGGTAGAGATTGGAAAGCAGGCATTGATAGAAGAAGAGATAGATGGAATTATAAAGACAACCATAGGTTTTGTAGAAAATGCAATCAATTCCCTGGTTCTTATGTCAACTTCCGGTGCAGCTGGAGGCGGGAAAACCAATAGTGGCTCTATTAATGTGATTTATCTAGATCAATCCTATGTGACAAGTGTAAGCAATGGTATTGAAGCAACGGGAGATCTTAGTGTTGAAACAATCATTGAAGAAAATATACAAACAAAAGCCTTTTCATCTGCTTCTCATGATCTTGGAATTACGTTCTCTTGGAAGGGAACAACAAAAGGAACAGGAATGTCTATTGGTGTCAATGTGTTGAACACAGAAGTTATCTCTGCGATTTATGGACTACCTGACAAGCAGATTTCCATTAAAGCGAAAGCTCTAAATATCAATAGTATATATAAGACAGACCTTACTGCGTTTGCTGAGGCAGGTGGAGTTGGGCAATCAACAGGTGCCAATAATGTGCTAGATGCAGCAGTTGCTGTGAACTATATTACACCGAGAGTAGCAGCATATGCCGCTGCCCATAAGATTGAGACAACAGATGGGAACTTGACGATTCATGCAGAGTATACAGGTGAGACCGATACCAAGGTTGAGGGGCAGGCTTCAGGTGGCGTGAGTACCAAGGGCGGAGCAGTTTCTTACTTGTACTTAGAATCTAATATCAGTGCATACTTAAATTCTGAGACAGTCGTGAATGGTGATGCAACCATACAGGCCTTGAACAATCTATTTCACGATATCTATACAGAAGCCACGGCAGAAGGATCTATCTTAGGAGATTATCAGGCTGCTTTTAATATTAGTGCATGGACAAATATAAAAGACTTAGCGACAGGTAAAGGAAGTAATGCCTCTTTGTCGGGCCTTGCTAATAAGATTACAAAGAGCAATAATGGAACTACATTATCAGCGATTTTATTAGAGAAAGCAGGAGTACAATCGCCAGAAACAGGGGATCAGTCTGGAAAAACAAATAATAAGTCAAGCCAGACATCACTATCTGCGGCATTGGCATTATTGGAGCTAATGAATAAGACACAAGCCTATTCAATGGGTACTTTAACAGCCAATAATGTAGAAATCCTAGCAGATACAGATTCTAATTACCATATAGAGGTTCACGGAGCAAGCGTTGCAAATGGAACGGCAGTTACGATGGTAGTAGGTGTTTTGTTAAGTGCAAATGAGACAGCAGCTTATAGTAATAGTATCACTGCGAGCGGAAATGTATTGATTCAAGCAGAATATACACAAAATGCAAATGCCCCATATCTAAATGGGTTATCAATTGAGGCATATGGCACTGCAAAGAATGGATTTATTAGTCTAGGAGCGGACAGTGGCAAGACATATGCAGGAACTGGCGTGTATTTAGAATCGCAAGATAAAACAAGTGCATATATAGAAGAGGCAGCTACGGTTTCTGCGAAGCAGATTGACGTGATAGCAAATGAAAAATCTAAATATGCCATACGATCCGTAGCATACAGCAAATCAGGTCAAGAAAAATCAGCAGGAGTAGGGCTTGCGTTTGCGATGCTTAATATCGAGAATGAATTATTAGCGGGAATAGAAAATGGAGTGACAATCACAGCATCCCAGCTAAATGTAAAAACAAACAAACCAAATATCCAAGAAGATCAAGGGGATTTTGAATGGCTATTAGGCTGGGAAGATTTTGATTTTTATGATGAAGATAATCATGCAATCAAGACGGATGTGGTTGATAATATAATTGATAAAGTGATTGATATGCTAGATTGGTTTACTATGCATAACTTCTACATTGATGCATTTGGTGGCGCATCACAAGGAGATGGCAATTTCTCAGGCGCTGGTTCGTCGGCAGTTATTTTATTCAATGATAAAAATACAAGCTATATTGGTGAAGGCAGCAGTATCAATGTGACGGGTGATGTGATTCTAGAATCCTTACAAGACCAATCCATACACATGCTATCAGGCGCTTATTCTAGCAGTGGAAAGGCAGCTATTGGTCTGAATGCAATGGTTCTTCTCAATAGCAGTGAAACCTATGCTTATATTGGAAAAGGTTCAGCTGTAGAAGTAGACGGCAACGTAATAATTACAGCAAAAGATGATAAAAATACATTGCTTGTAAGCGCAGTTGGCGCATTGTCAAGCTCAAGTGCGACAGATTCAACGCCAAGTGGTGAAGCGGGTGGCACAACAGGTGATATAACAGGCGGTGCGACTGGTGGTACAAGTAGTGGATCGGGGAAAACAATTTCAGTAGCAGGATCAGCGAATGTTATTACAATGGAAAACGTAGTCTATGCCGGAATAGGTAGAGACTATGATGATACATATAGTAGCAAGACTGATACTATAGTGACAGTAGGTGGTAAGGTTCAATTATCAGCCACTACGGTGAATGAAATTATAAATGCAATGTTAGGTGCGGTAAAAGGGAGCGTTGGAGTAGGAGCTTCTGTATCCTATATTGATGTGACAACAGTAACACAGGCAAGTGTTGAAGAGAATACAAGCCTAATAGCAGAAGGAAATATAAGTATAATTGCAGATACAAAAGAAGATATAAAATCATTTTTATTAGCAGCGCAATATGCAGAGAGCTTTTCATTTGCTGGGAATGTAGCTTATAAAAACATATTATCTGAGACAATTGCAAGTATTGCTACAGGTTCGACTGTTACTAGTGATAACTTAGAGGTGCAGGCAAAGAGCAACACAATTATGTGGGGCTTATTAGGTAATGTCAATTTAAGTGAAGAGACAAGTGCAGGTGGGTCTAGTGATGTTAATACTTATGAAAAGATAGTGAGGGCTTCTATAGATGCTAAATCTGTAAAGGCGAATAATTTAGTAGTGAAAGCTAGCGATACGAATTTTATATTCTCTGTTGTTGCAGGCTTAGGTGTAGGCGGAGATTTTACAATTATGGGGTCCATCCCAGTGATTTTAATTGCAAATGATGTAACAGCTAGAGCGGTGGCAACTGAAAAGATAGAAGTAGACAATAAGATTGAAATTACGATTGATCAATTGGATGATATTACGGTCTATGCGGGTAATATCAATGCAGGAAAAATAGCAATCGGCGCAACAGTCATCACGATTACGAATTCAGGGAATTCTATTATTTTGTTACAAGCACCGACTGTATCTGCAACATCGGTAGTGCTTGATAATGAGAAAAAAGTAAGTATGCTCGTGGTTGCAGTATCTGGTGGTGCATCTAGCAAGGTTACAGTAGTTGGTGTGGTAGTTACAATTCTAAATGACGCAGTTGTAAGTACTACAATTGGGGCAGATTCAAAGCTGACAGTAGGGAGTGGCGGAGTGAAGACCCAGGCGATAGGAGTCTTCGATTATACTATGTATATCGGTTCTCTTAGTGCAGGTGGTACAGCAGGAGTGGGTGCAGGCGTCTTGACCTTAATTACAGAATCTAAAGTAGAAGCACGTGTCGATTTAGGCGTAGAAGTGGATACAGACGGGTCAATTTTCACGAAAGCAAGCACAGGTAATTCTGTTGATGCCTATATTCTGGGTATTGCAGCAGCAGGAAGTGGAGCGGTTAATGGAGCGGTTGCTACAATACTGTTTGAAGATCAAACATTAGTGGATGTCAAAGGAGATTATACATCACAAGCTGCAATTATCTTTGTATTAGATAACGATCAAAACATTACTGTCCATTTAGGAAATGGTACTGCAGCTGGTAACATAGCTGTAAGTCCATCGGCCTTGACTGTGATACAATCAAGTGTTACAAAAGCTACGCTAACAGAGAGTGCTATGATAGCCAGAGGTATTACATCATATACAGAAGAACCTTATCTGGGATATACAGGATTCCATCTCTTGAATGAGGTAGAAAGTAATTATGACTTTATTGTATTAGCACTTGCAGGAAGTGGTAGTGTATCTGTTACAGCTAATGTGCTTGTATTATTACTTGAGCAAGAAATAGCAGCGATTTATGATGAAACAGATATTGATGCAATGGGAGTAAACAGCAAGATTGATAATATAGTCAGCTTAGAAGCAAAAGTTGGTGCAGTTGCAATCGCAGGTGCAGGAGCAATCGTTCCGGGAGTGTTATATGTCAATAGTAAGAGTGGAGTATATCAAACATATACAAATGGTAGCATAATTGCAACGGAGGAGATCGAGATTACAACCAATCATCAGACAACCTATACAGGTCATATTATTGGTATAGCATTGAGTGGCACGGCGAGTGTCAATGCTATTGCAAATGTATTTGTTATTACTGATATTGTCAAAACAGAGGTGAAACAGGCAGTCTCAGGAGCCGAAGTCACAGTTATTACTACAAACTTTATGAAGAATGATGTAATGACAGCGGTTTTATCAGTGTCAGGAACGGCTGCGATTGGTGCAGTGGCATCTGTATTGAAGATGGAATCAGTAGTTGAGACTTATATCGGTAATATCATAACAACAGGAAGTGAAACAGATCAGGGGAACGTAACAGTTCAAGCAATTGGAACAGAAGAGATTACTCTATATGCAGCTGGCGTTGCAGTCTCAGGTGGTGTCTCTGTTGCGGGAAGTGGAACGATATTAATCTTTGACAATACAGTTCATGCAGATATTGTAGGAACAGATGGATTCCAAGCGAAAAACGTAATCCTAGAAGCAAGAGATGGATTCACAGTCCAAACACTGGCGGGCAGCGTCAGTGGTGGTTATATAGGTGTTGGTGCAGCAGTAGCTGTTCTTCTAGTGAACAATGATATACACGCGAATTTCCAACAATCGGGTAAGGGGACAATTAGCGATACTTTAGATGTAATCAGTACATCGAATCGTGCTATTGATGCAGTTGTTGTATCAGGAGTGGCAGGAAATGTTGCAATTAGTGGAAGTGTATTGGTTCTTCAAATCGGTGGAGATCTGGAACAAGGTGCCAAAGAATTGTTAACGATAAACGGATCAAATCAGTTGAGCGCTATAGAAGATCAGTTAGACAAATTAAAAGAAACACAGATAGATGGAAGTGCGGAAACAGACGAGACAAACGAAAAAATTAATAATATGACACACACATTCTATTCTACTGCTTCAAGTGACAAGCAAGATAACAACCAGGCTACCATAAGCGGTGGGGATATTGTCGCAGGAACAGTTAATGTTAATGTAACGGATACAGTGGTGCTAAATGTAAAAAATGGAAACATCTCAGGAGGAGTAGTCTCAGGAGGAGGAGCAGTATCTATCATAACCTTTAACAATTCGGTAACTTCTAAGATTGAAGATAGTACAATTAGTGCAGATGAGGTGAAGGTCACATCGAATGCCATTAATCATAGTTATAATGTGGTCTCAGTTGCGGGAACCGCAGCATTAATTTCGGTAAGTGGCATGAAGAATATATTGACTGTTAGTAATCAGGTAATAGCAGCAATCAAGGATAGTACAGTTGAAAATGCTGAGATCTATGTGAAGTCCCAGTATCTTCCAAAAGAAGAAAACTTGACAACATTGTTTGTTGGAAAAGCAGATCTTGGAGCAATTACTGTTGGAGCAACAACCTTAAAGTATCATTTTGATACAATTGTTGAAAGTTGGTATACAGGAGTTTTAACGGATGCTAAAGCTGTTAGAGTAGAAACAAAAGTAGTTAATACAACAGATCTAAAAGCGTATGCAGCGAATGCTGGTGCAATTAGTGGAACAGGATTGGATTTTGATATTATATTATCTAATATCTCCAATTCGATTCTAGAAGCAACAGGAACAACAAAAAGTATCATGTTATTAAATGACTTGCAACAGCATGTCAACGTGGCTGTAAATAGATCATCGGGTGCATTACTTGAAATTGGTGTCATTGATATTGATTACAGTAATGAGAGTAAGATGACTAGCAATGTGAGTGGATTGACAGGACTTACAGTTGAAGACGAAGGAGATGTCACGATGACATCAAATTACAATACAAATTCCAGCTATCAGGATTTGGGTGGGGTTTCTATTGTGACGGATTTGAAAGCAGATGCACTTGCTTCGGGAGTGGGTCTTACAGTGAATGTCGTAGAAAACTATAGCGTAATTCATTCATTGGGGGGCACAATTACTGCTAGGAATGTGAAAGCAGATATATTCTCTCGAATTGATGTAGCTGTAGAAAATAATAGTGCTGGATATGGTGCCGCTTCAATAGCTAAAACATCTACTGATATTAAGGTAAGTGCACAAATTAATAATTCTATTGATAGTGCAGCAACAATAAGTTGTGATGATTTAGATGTGATGAATTTGACAATTAGTAAAATTCGTGCAGTACAAAAAGGCGAAAATACAGGTGCTGGACTTAGCATTACTGTTAATGAGATTACGATAGAGCAAACAGTAAATTCAGCAGTATATGTAGGGGATGCCGCACTTATTCAAGCAGAAGGTTCTGTGAGGATGAATAATTATTTTAATGTTGATCCTAATTCTAATTTAGCAGCTATTCCAAATACTGGAATACAAGTAGAGAACAATGCAAGTAGTGGTGGAGCAGTAAGTGGATCAGGAACGAATACATCTGTGAATCAAAGTACAGGTATACGTACTTATGTAAGTAAAAATGGAAAAATATATGCAGGAGATTCGATAGAGTTAGAAAGCTATGGAAATTTCTATACGCATTTTAGCCATGCAAGTGATAATTACGGTGTCGTCCCGATTGGTATAAATGAAATCCATGTGGTGAATGAAGCAGTTGCAGAAACAAGTGTGAGAAATTCTGCGCGATTGGAGGCATCTGCCGTTGCCTTGCTTACTTATGGTACAGCTAATACAGTTGTAGCAACAAAACAAAATAGTGGAGGAGTTGTAAGTGGGAGTGCCAACACAATAGTAGTTGACGAAAGCCTTAGCGTTCAAACGATCGTAGAACCTGAAGTGAATATTATAACTACAGGTGATGTTACCATGCTTGCTATGCTTACAGCGAACTATCAATTGCATGTAGAAGGGGGCAACTATGGTGGGGTTTCGGTTGTAGCAGCAAATGTAACATTTGAATCACTTAATAATGTAAATGTAAAAATTAGCGAACGTACAAGCATAGACTCTAAGGGAGTTGTCTACATTCAAGCACTAGGCGTCATAGATACTTGTGACATTGCTGTGCAAGCTTCAAGTGGAAATTTGATTGGTGCCCATAGCACAAAGTTAGATTATAACAATACAATGAATGTGGAAACTAGGGTCTCGGGAACTGAAACAGCCATAAATGGAAATCAGGTGGTGATTCTTGCAAATAAAAGAGTTGATACAGTTCAAATCACATCAAATGCAACGCATAACGGATTGGTAGTAGCGGGAAAAACAATATTTGTTGTCACTTTTAATGGGGAATTGGCTCATTTCATAGATGCTGGTGTTAACATCAATGCAATGAATGATAGTGATGAGTATAATTCTATTACAATTTTAGCGACTATATCCATCGAATGGATTTATGTAAATAATTATGCTGGAGTTGCACTGCCAGCACTGTCAGGAATTGCGATAAACGAAACAATAGCGACGTTGAATGTGGTTGTTGCCCCTAAGGTCGTAATTGGAAATGGTGTCAACATGAGTACAGATGGAAGCATTGATATACAAAGTGTTGTCAATAAAGTTGTACTAGACAGTAGGGCAAGAGTTCCAGATACTGTATCAGCCGTTGCCAAGAACACAGTAAAAGCAATTATTAATCTAACACTAGGAGCTACGTTAGATTTAGGAGAAAATAGTGATTACATCGCCAAGAAAGACATCAATCTTCTTACGTTTATTCAAGGTATTAATCTGTATGCTGATTCATGGGTGAAAGTATACGCAGCAGGTTCATATTCCGATGCACATAGTATCATCAAGCTAGGAGTGGTCGATGTATCCATAAGTGGAAAATCAGTGAAATTATTAGCAGCAGGTACATTGAACATTCAGACATACGTGAGCGATGATTTTATCGTACATGCAAAAACATATGCAACCATCGAAGGAGGTCTAACTGGAATAGTATATGCTACTTCACATATTAACATCAATATTCAAAATCAGATTTTACTTACTGGTTCAAGTGAATTGATTGGAAAGGATATCTATATTTATGCCGATACCATTCAACAAGATGAGACAAAGAACTTTAATCGTGATGCCACATCGTATTCTGCGTCAGTTGTAAGGTATGTGACGAGGGCGGTTGAGAAAGTGATTCAAGTAGTAGAGACAATTACAGAGAAAATAGCCTCTTGGTTACCGTGGCCATTTAGTAGTATTATAAAATGGATTGTAAAAACGGTAGTAAAATTTGTAACGGTGGTAGTGGATGTAATTGAAAAGTATGTTCTAGGTAGTGATGAGCAAGCGTTTGTAACCGGAGAATTTCTAAGTAGCAGTACAGTGAATCTGGGAAGTGCGAGCATCAAATACGGAACTACTGTAGGAATTAATATAGTAATCGATGAATCGGGTAATGTATCTGGTGTGGATAGTCAGTATGTGGATAAAGAGGGTGAATCGATTACGATTACAGAATTTGGAAGATTAACAGGTGGAACTTGTAGAATTTTCTCTCAGAAAGGGCAAGTACAAGGTAACTTTAGTGTAATTAGAAATATTGGCGTTTCTCAGCTTTCTATTACGAATAATTCAAGTTACGACTTATATCTAGGAGACTTGTCTTTGAGTGCGGGCGATGAGAGTATAGAAAATGCTGAATATGTAATTGCAGGATACACAGATAGCGACGGAAATCTTCCATATACTGTTACAGAGAAATCAGAATATACATCGACTGAAGAACTACAACTAAACATAAGTGGGAGCAAGGAAGGGGATATCTACTTTACAGGTCGAATCTACTTACCGTCATCAACAATTAACATTAATATTAAAGGAAATATATACACGATTGATGATGCCGCGATATTTGCCCATGAACTAGATCTAATTGCTAATGATGTTGGTACTACAAATCAGGCATTCGTAGTATATTTTGTTAATAACAACAGTGAAAAAGCAGAACTTCAAGTAGAGGCAAACCAAGTGAATCTACATGCACAACTATACATGCAAGATGCAGAGTTAACAGAATCAAGTATAGTAACAGATGTTTTAGGTTTGACGATTGGAAAATTAATTGTTAAAATGGCAATTCAATTGGAAATTCCAAAAGCGATTGTATCTAGTGGTGAAGGAGAGATAGAGCAAGAAATAAGCTATGAACAAATTGTTGTCACAAAAACTAAATTAGACGCTGAGGGAAATATAATTTATGTGAATCAGGAAATAGTAGGTGAAGATGAAGAAGTGACAACAATAGTTGTACCGTATACGTATCAAGTAATAGAATGGAGAGAGGTTATTACTACAACCGTAAAAGATGGTATAACCACTACAGCATTAGGAAATGTTGAGTTCGATCAAGGAATCAATGGAAAAACTGTTTACATTGAAAGCTATATTGAAGAAATATTATGGGCAGCAAATGAGGCGAACTATGATATTAAGACGGATGAATTCATAATGGAAAACTATTCGAAGAGTGAACAGGATATCGAAAGTTTGCAAGATAGATTGCGTCTAGTTTCCTACGAGGATGATTCTGAAATTCGAGTTAAGATTCGCGGTTATCGTGATGTTTATTTAGAGTCGGAATATAGTGTGATGTTCTTAAATATATCTGTGGGAGATCTTTATACATCTGCAACTGATATAACCGTTGTAAATGGAGAAGATGATTCGGTGGCAGCATTTTATTTAGATGCCATTGGCAAGGTAAGTATTACATCAGATGAAGTTCATGGTGAAGTTAATAGTAATACACTTTGGGTTCAAAGTGGCAAAATTGGAACAGATCAAGAAAGCCTTCGTTTAAGCGTAAATGGAAGTATTAATTTGATTGCAGTGCATGATATCTATCTTGAATCAGAGAAAGTGTTATGGGTTAACAATATCACTGCTGATGGAGAGATACATGTTGAGGGAACTTCTATTATAGGGGTTGCGGAGAGCGATTTACACTTGCAAGCAAGTCGAATAGAGTTTGAATTGTCCGACTTTTTTGGTAGTATTGACCAAGTGATTCATACAAATATCGGTGAACTTTCTATTCTTGCTACTAATAGTATCAATGTAAGTAATGTGGCAGGAAAAGAGGTAACGGTTCAACGCATGATAACAGATGGTGGTATCTATTTCGTGGCTGGTGCAATTAAGATGGCAGAATCAAGCGATGCAGTCTTGAGAGCGGCTTCACTAATCGTTGATAGTAGTGGAGAGATTGAGTTAGTAACGGATGTACCAGATATCAAGCAAATAAAGGCCAACAAGCTAATTCTGAGTAATAAAAATAGTGAAAATACAACCCTAGATTCTGTAGAAATCATAGGTGAAGCGAACATCACTTTACAAGGGGATGTTCGCATGAAGGGTATGGATTCTCTAATTACAGCAGGCTCTCTCTTATTGGATACAGAGGGAAGTACGATTTCTATAAAAACAGATGTAGAAAGTATGCAATTAAAAGGGCAAGAAATTGTCTTAGTGAGCGAACATGATAGCTGGGTAGCTATGGAGGTATATACGGATGAATTAACACTTACAGCGAACAATCAGGTGACACTTCGTTCAGAGAAAATCCTACCATTAAATATTCATACTATATGGTTGAACAAGGGAGAATTGCAACTGATGGCAAAAGGAGCTGTTGTGATTGCCACGAATGCTATTAATTCTTTGATTCAAGCAGATAGTATCAGTGTGCAGGTGGAAGGTGATTTTGGAACAGAGACCGCACCATTGATTTTGAATGTGAGTAAGATTGTTTCTTTAGAAGCAGGAAATATTTACTTCAGGAATATTCAATCTACAACATTGCACAAAGTGTGGGCAGATGAGAGTGTGAAGATAACAATTATAGGTGATTTAAGGATGCTATCCAATCAAAGTTTACTCAAGGCGCAAACGCTAGAAGCAGTTGTTTCTGGCAGTGTAAACTTACTCACAGATGTGTCACAATTAAATCTAGAAGCAGAAGAAGTGTGGATTTCGAATGATGAGGCTAGCGAATTATGGATTCAGAAATTGCTAGCAGATGAAATGATAACTCTAACAGGAGGGAACATTAGGGCAGATTCTATTATAAGTGATCAATTGCAGATTATAAAAGCTAAGGAAATAACACTCTCAACGGACATACACACATTAGAGATTCAAGCGGCCTCTGGTGCGGAGATTATAAATAATCAGGATATGGTTATTACTACAGCTTTATTAAGTGAGGGATTTAGCATCCAAGCAAAACAAATCACGTATAATATAATCGAAGCAGATCAGATTCTATGGAGGAGTGACACGAGCATAGAAGCAATGAACGAGGAGGCACTGATAGTAGCAGAGAGTATGGACGTTCTTGCAAGAGAGGATGTACTACTTAGAACAAAGATTGCTGAGATTATATTTGCTACAGATGGAATGATTTCACTGATAAATACAGGTGACTTAAGTGTTCGAAATAGTGTGGCGAGTCAGGTGACAATGGATATTAATGGAAAGATAGAAATGGCTACAAGTGATTCAATCATTACAAGTGATGGACTTGAAGTGAATTGCACAGAAGATATAAGTATGGTTGTGCATACGAGTGAGATGAACATTTTTACAGAAAAGAATCTTGAAATTTGGAATCAGAATATAAACCAGACCTTGATTCATCAAATTCAAGTTTCAGGGTCGGCAGTTCTAATGTTTGCAGGAGATGTAGGAAATGCGGATAAGAGTTCTTTGATTAGAACAAAGGAACTTGATTTAGAAGCGAAGAGAATTGCAATCAATACAGAAGTTGAGAAGATTAAACTATCTGGAGTTAGCATAATTGTAAATAGTGTGCGCTCGGATGAGGTTATAATTCAAGAGATTATGGCAGAAGAATCGGTTGTTGGGACATTTGCAGGAAGTATATCAACAGAAGATAGTGAAAAGATAGCAATATGCGCACAAGAATTAATTCTAGATACGGTAGGTTCAATTGGTGCTGACGATGCAGTGATTTTAATTGATGTACAAGAAGTGACGGTAGATACAGATGCAGATGTTTATCTAAAATCGGATTCGGACAAAGTTATAACGGTACATTCTGTTATTGCTAATAATGGGGTAGTGTATCTAGATTTTGTAGAAGCGATAACGAAATACATAGAAGCGAAAAATCTGGCATTGGTAGTGCGACAAGATTTCATAATTGGAGACCTTAACATCTATGAAAAGATTATTTTTAAAGTAGATGGTAATGTTACAGCATATGAAGGAAGAGATGAATCAGAAGCATCAATTCGTGCATTGTATCTAGAAGGAGAAATTAAAGGGAATTTTGGTACGTCAGAGAAACCAATAGATTTGGAAGTTGATGCTATTAATTCGCTTAATGCGGAAAGTATATTCTTGACTAGTCGTAAGTCAATTGTAGTAGATCGGATGCAGGCGACGAATCAAATTGAATTTGAGGTTCATGGAGATATTAAGTACCTAGATAGTGATAGTTTGATTACGGCAGCATCTATTGATGGAAGTGCAATGGGAGATATAGACATACGGGTGAATATTTCTAGTCTATCACTCCATGGCTTAGATTTTATTGCTGTGGAAAATCTAGCAGAGACACAGTTGAATATTCAAGAATTGCATGCAATTAAAAATATTACAATTTCAGGAGGCAATATTAAAGTAGATTCAGTGAGTGGACAACAGTTATATATCAAAAATGCATTCGATGTTCAAGTGACCACGAAGGTGAATGAATTGAATATTGATAATGTTGTCAATGTATGGGTTGATAGTCAAACTAATCAAGAAGTACTTCTTACAAAAGTGCAGGTTGAAGGGCTGTTCGAAGTAGATGCTGAGGCAATTGTATTTGACGTAATTCAAGCAGGCGAAATATTGTGGAATAGTGATACTATTATCTTAGGAAGTAGCAAGAACTCGCTGATTACGGCTGAAAAACTAGAAGCACATGCAACAGAGTCCATTGCATTGAATACAGATGTAGACCAAATCAATGCACAAACAAAACATCTAGTAATCTCGAGTGTAAATTCAGATGCACTTACATTGAATACTATTGTGGAGGAATTGGATGTTGTTGCACAAAATGGCATGATATTGAATTCCAACTTACAAGATAAGTTATTTGTAAGAAATATTGTAGTAGAAAATGGAGATTTGGAATTGAATACGGCAGATGATCTATTGATTGGTAAGTTAGAGGTGGGTCATAGAATAATACTAAATATCCAAGGGGGTGTAGAGCTGAATTTAGATGAAGATAGTTCTCTGATTCAATCAGAAATACTCAGTGCAAAAATAGAAAAAGATTTCGGAAGTGAGAATCAACATATTCAACTAAATGTTAACCAAATAGAGGATTTTGCGGCAACTAACATCCATATAGAGAATCAGAAATCATTGATGGTTGGAGATATAGAAGCCATAGATGTGATAAATATGTTCATTCTAGGAGACTTACAGAGTCGATCAGCAGATCAAGTGGTAAGTGGAAGAATTCTTGGTATAGAGGCAGAAGGAAATGTAGAAATTAATACAGGTGTTTCCGAAATAAGCGTACATGCAGGCGAGCAAATTGATGTTATTAATCGTGGAGATTTGTTTATTGTTTCTATGATAGCAGCTGAGATGATTCAAGTGTCAGGAGGAAACTTAATAGCAGAACAGATTGAAACTAGTTTGCTTCAGATTGAAAGCGCAAATGAAATAGATATATCTTCAAATATCCAACAGCTAAGAATTGACAGAGCGACTAGTGCAATCATTCGTAATGTCGTTCAACGAGCGCTTTATGTGGAATTGGTTCAGCTGAGCAATGGTTTGGAGATAATATCAGGGGAACTTTCATACGGAGAAGTTACTGCAAATGTAATTGAGCTCAACATTACAGGCCGATTACAATCAAATGGAGGAAATTCTTTGATTAGTGGTCAAGTACTTCGAGTGAGTGCAACAGGAAACTTAGATATTAATAGCAATATATCTCAAGCTCAACTACAAACATCCGGTATTGTTAGGATGGATAATAGACGAAGTATCTTGTTAGATATGATTGCAGCAAATACATTAAGCATTACAAATGTAGGTGATTTAGAAGGTCATATAGATGTCAGTGAATTTGAGTTTAGCATAGAGGGCGATCTAAATATTAGCTTTACTAAGAGTCAAATCAATGGAAGTGCTACTGGTAATATTACTATAGCGGCAGATGAGCTAGTAATAGATGAAGGAGCTAATATACAAGGTGTAAACATTGATATGAATGTTCAAGATGTATTAAGTGTTTTAGGAAAAATCACGGCACAAAAAACGGATATTACATTAGCGAGGAGTAATACAATTTCTCTATATGATACAGGTGGAAATGTAGAGCTGCGGGCAAGAGATTCGGCTACTGAAAGCGATATTATCCTAGATGGTTTTGCAGAGAACCTGAATTATGAAGGTGGAAAAGGAATAGATAAATTGAATCTAGAAGTAAAAGAAGTCCAAGATGCAAGCATAAATCTATCAGGTGGGGGAAGTTCAGATACACTTATATTCTCAATCATAAATACAGGAGGCAATGTAACTTTTGGAATAAGTGAGATAGAAGAAATAGAACTTGCGACTTCAGCAACTGCTGACGCTTATACATTTGATGCAAAAGGACTAGATGTGTCGAATGCTTCCGCGAATGTCAAGATGGATATTAATGGTGCCGAGTACATGGAAATCAGGGACGGCGGCGGATCCAATCAGGTTACCTTTGTTGATACTTTTACGACATTGAAGGTAGAACTTGGGGACGGTAACAATCAAGTTACAATTGGAGATGTGAGCAAGGATGAGATGGTTCGTGCAACATTAGTATCAGCTGGTGATAGAATTTTAACCACAGCTGGATATTTATCAAAAGGTAATAGTTATCCATTGACTATAAGTGGAAATGGAAGCAATGTATATACTATTTTAAATGCGAGTGCTAGAATAGTGTTTGAGGCAATAACTGGATTCAATCAATATTATATTCATGTATTTATTACACCAGATTATGAGATTGTACAACAAGCAGAAATTATAATAGAGGGCGGAAGTGGTCAAAGTATTATAACCATTGTAAAATCTCATTTGCTAAATCGGTTTGAAGATACAGGAGATAGTATATTGGGTGAAGGAATAAACATTAATTATGGAGGCAACACGATAGTTGAATATGATAATTCAAAAGTATTGGAAGGCAGTGTAAAAGATATCCTTGTATATGGAATTTTGAGTATATACAGAAATTATGTAGTTATTGCAAGTACCGTGATATTCTTGTTGCTGTTGTCAATTGGAATAGTATTATATCGTAAAAAACGAAATAAATTAAAATTATAAGAGAAGATGTACCGACTTCAAAACGTTAACCTAAAAGGCTTAGCGATTATGAGGTCGGTATTCTTTTAGGTGGAAAATAATTGGTTGATTATATAATGTTTGGTTAATTAGGATTGATGACATGTGAAATATAGAGTATAATTGTATCAAAAATATGATATAAAAGGATTAGAAAGCGAGGGATATCGATGAAATATATTATGGCGTTAGATGCAGGAACGACCAGTAATCGTTGTATTATATTCGATCATAAGGGAAGAATCTGTGGGATGGCACAGAAGCAATTGACCCAATATTATCCGCAAGCAGGTTGGGTGGAGCATGATGCGGAGGAAATCTGGACGGCTCAGCTAGAGGTAAGTAATAAAGCATTGGAGAATGCGAAGATTGACGCGAAGGATATTGCAGCGATTGGAATCACCAATCAGAGAGAGACCACAGTTGTTTGGAACAAGAACACGGGGAAACCAATCTGTAATGCGATTGTTTGGCAGTGTAGAAGAACGTCTCAATTCTGTGATGAATTGAAGGAGAAAGGATTGACCGAGAGTTATCGGGAGAAGACAGGACTTGTCATCGACGCATATTTCTCTGGTACAAAACTTCACTGGATATTAGAGCATGTGGAGGGGGCGAGAGAACTTGCCCAGAAGGATGAGTTGTTATTTGGAACAATTGAGACATGGTTGATCTGGAAGTTTACAAAAGGGAAGTCTCATGTGACGGATGTGACCAATGCTTCTCGTACTATGTTGTTTAATATCAAGGAAATGAAATGGGATGAGGAGATATTGAAAGAGCTAGCCATACCAAAGTCCATGTTGCCAGAAGTAAAGCCATCGAGTTATGTTTATGGGAATGTAGATCCTAAGTTTTTTGGAGCGGCGATTCCGATTGCAGGAGCGGCAGGAGATCAGCAGGCAGCCTTGTTTGGTCAACATTGTTTCAAGAAAGGGCAGGTTAAGAATACATATGGAACGGGTTGTTTCTTGTTGATGAACACAGGGAAGAGGCCGGTATATTCCCGCAATGGGCTTGTAACAACTATTGCATGGGGGATTGACGGTGAAGTGCGTTATGCCTTGGAAGGGTCGGTGTTCGTAGCAGGTGCAGCTATTCAATGGCTACGTGATGAATTGAAACTGTTAGATTCGGCATCTGAATCGGAATATATGGCAAAACAGGTTAAGGATACGAATGGTTGTTACGTAGTTCCAGCTTTTACAGGATTAGGGGCGCCATATTGGGATCAATATGCAAGGGGAACGATTGTAGGACTGACCAGAGGGGTCAATCGAAATCATATTATTCGGGCAACTTTGGAGTCGATTGCATTTCAAGTGAATGATTTGTTGCAAGCGATGAAGAAGGACTCGGGATTGGATATTCCAGCACTCAATGTGGATGGAGGAGCCAGTGCGAATAATCTGTTAATGCAGATGCAAGCGGATATCAGTGATATTCCAGTTCGCCGTCCTGTTTGTGTGGAGTCTACGGCTGCGGGAGCGGCGTATCTGGCGGGATTGGCAGTAGGATATTGGAAATGCAAGGAAGAAATTGCACATAATTGGGATGTTGATAGACAGTTTGACTCACAGTTAGATGCAGATGCTAGAAATACAAAGAATAAGAAATGGAAGAAAGCGCTCTCCTGTGCTCTAGGATGGGATGAGTGAGAAGCGAGGAAATAAGAAGATGGAATTAAAGAATAAATTAGAGAATAAATTGCAGGATGCGATTGCAATGTTAGATGCAGAGAATTGCTCTTTTGTGTTATGGAAGGAAGGACAGGAAGAACAAGTGTCTACGGAGATTGGAGTGAAGCCAATCATGAATATTCTTCGTAGCGATGAAGAGGGGTTGCGAGATGGAGTGGTTGCAGACAAGGTCATCGGAAAGGCAGCAGCATTGCTACTAGTCTTAGGCAGAGCAAAGGCGGTATATGGAAGAGTGATGAGCGAGGGTGGTAAAACAGTGTTAGAACAGCATGGAATCATTTATCGATGTGGCACTTTAGTTCCATATATCGAGAATCGTACTCAGACAGGCATGTGTCCACTAGAAGCATCGGTACAAGATGTGGAAGATCCTAAGCAAGCGAGAGTAGAAATCGAGAAGACCATTGCCAAGTTAATGGCAGCACGATGAAATTCTTGTAATTTGCAATGTTGGTGCTACTGTGGTAGAATGTATAAGGTTAATAGAAGAGGAGTACAGTGAAGATGAGAATATTACTTAAATTGAGTGGAGAAGCACTTGCAGCAGAGAAGAAAACTGGATTTGATGAAGCGACATGTTTAGAAGTTGCGAAACAGGTGAAATGTTTAGTGGATCAAGGTCACGAAGTGTCGGTAGTTACTGGTGGTGGAAACTTCTGGAGGGGTAGAACCAGTGAGACGATTGACCGAACAAAGGCAGACCAGATCGGAATGTTAGCTACGGTAATGAACTGTATTTACGTATCAGATATCTTTCGCTTTGCAGGAATGGAGACAGAGATATTTACTCCATTTGTATGTGGAGCATTTACTACATTATTTTCAAAAGATGCGGCGAATCAAGCATTAAAAGCAGGGAAGGTGATTTTCTTTGCAGGAGGAACGGGACATCCGTATTTTTCTACAGATACAGGAGCAGTGCTTCGCGGAATTGAGATGGAAGTGGATGCATTGTTGTTAGCAAAGTCTATTGATGGGGTTTATGACAGTGATCCTGCAACGAATCCAAATGCGAAGAAATACGATGAGGTTAGTATCGAAGATGTAATCGCGAAGAAGCTTGCAGTAGTTGACTTGACAGCGTCCGTGTTATGTATGGAGAATAAACTTCCGATGTGGGTATTTGATTTGAATGCTGAGAATAGCATTGTGGAAACTATGAGTGGTAATTTCAACGGAACAAAGATTTTAGTATAATAAAAATAGACTGGGGGATATGAAGATGAATGAAAAATTAGTGAAGTATGACGGAAAGATGGAGAAATCATTACAAGCATTGCTAGGAGAATTTGGAACCATTCGTGCAGGACGTGCGAATCCTCATGTTCTAGATAAGATTACGGTAGATTACTATGGAACACCTACACCGCTACAACAAGTGGGGAATATTTCTGTTCCAGAGGCGAGAATGATTTTGATTCAACCTTGGGAAGCAAGTTTGGTAAAAGAAATTGAAAGAGCAATCCTTACATCGGATCTTGGGATTAACCCAACAAACGATGGAAAGGCAATTAGACTAGTATTTCCAGAGCTTACAGAAGAGCGAAGAAAAGAATTAGTAAAAGATGTGAAGAAAAAAGGCGAGAATGCAAAGGTGGCAATCCGTAACGTAAGACGTGATGGAAATGATGCATTGAAGAAATTAAAGGGAACAGAGGTTTCAGAGGATGAAATCAAAGATTTAGAAAATGAATTACAAAAATTGACAGACAAGTACATCAAGGATGTTGACAAGGCAGTAGAAGACAAGTCAAAAGAGGTGTTGACTGTTTAAGTCGCATTGAGAGTAGATTTGCGAGTATGTTGACCGTAAGCAAGGGTTAGCCCCTTGCTTATTCGTGTAATTGAAATAAATTTTGTGGGCGATATTATCGAACAGAAAATAAGTGGAGGGTGTATGAAAATACCACAACATGTAGCCATTATACTAGATGGAAATGGGCGTTGGGCAAAATCCAAAGGAATGCCTAGAAATTACGGACATCAACAGGGAAGTAAAAATGTGGAAGAAGTCTGTAGAATTGCCCATGAGATGGGCATCAAATATCTTACAGTTTATGCCTTCTCGACAGAGAACTGGAAGCGGTCGCAAGAAGAGGTAAGTGCATTGATGAGCTTGCTGAAGTTATATTTGAAAACGCGCCTCAAATCAGCGAAAAAGAATCGGATGCGTGTGCGTATTATCGGGGATATCAGTGCCTTGGACGAGGGGCTTCAAAAGAGTATTCGAGAGGTGGAAGAGAGTACCAAGGGTTTTGATGGTCTGAACTTTCAGATTGCACTGAATTATGGTTCTAGAGATGAGATTACAAGGGCAGTGAAGAAGATGATGCAAGACTGCGAAGCAGGTGTGGTTTCATCGGACGAAGTGACAGAAGAAAAGATAGAGAGTTATCTAGATACAGGAGGGATACCAGATCCGGATTTGTTAATTCGAACCAGTGGAGAACAACGGCTGTCTAATTTCTTGATGTGGCAATTGGCATATACAGAGTTCTATTTTTGTGATGTACACTGGCCTGATTTTTCGAAGCAAGACTTAGAGAAAGCAATTGAGAAATATAATAGCAGAGAGCGAAGATTTGGTGGCATCAAGGAGGAGTAGTATGTTCTGGGAACGACTGATTAGTGGAATTGTATTGATTTTTGTCGCAGTTCTCACCATTATGTCAGGTGAGGGAATCTTGATTACGACATTGACAATTATTAGTATCATTGGGATGATAGAGTTGTTAAAAGTAAAGAAAATGAATGGGCAAGCACCTGGAATTGTAGCTTATGTAGTGACGGCAGCGTATTATGGTTTGCTAGAATTTAGTGGATTGGATTTTTCCGAGTCTGTGTTGGTTGCAACAGTAGTGTTGTTTGTTGTTCTAGCAGGAATCTATGTGTTTTCGTATCCAAAATATAATTACGAACAGATTACATTGGTAGTGTTTGCATTTTTCTATGTGACGATTTTAATGTCTTATGTCTACCATATACGAACACTAGGAGATGGAATCTATCTTGTGTGGCTTGTATTTTTGTGCTCGTGGGGATGCGACACTTGTGCATATTGTGTGGGGGTGTTATTTGGAAAACACAAGATGTCACCGAAACTGAGCCCGAAGAAGTCTATTGAAGGCGCAGTGGGCGGTGCGGTAGGTGCAGGGGTGCTTGGCGGAATCTATGGATTTTGCATGAATACATTTCAGGGAACAGAGTTTCCGATTTATCTGTTTGTAATTATCTGTGTAGTCGGAGGGATTATTTCTATGATTGGAGATTTGCTAGCCTCAGGAATAAAAAGAGATGGTAATATTAAGGATTATGGAAAGCTGATACCAGGACATGGTGGGATATTGGATCGATTCGATAGCATGATATTTATCAGTCCAGTCCTATATTATCTATTATTATTTTTTGTTTAAAATTGACGAGGCTTAAGAGAAAATGAGGAGCTAAAGCATGAGAAATATAGCTATAATTGGATCTACAGGGTCTATAGGAACCCAAACACTAGAAGTTGTGAGGGAGCAAGGGGATATCCGCGTGTGGGGACTCTCAGCAGGGAAAAATATAGAAATGCTTGAGAAACAAGCTAGAGAATTTCGACCAATGATGATTTCCATTTGGGAAGAATCGGATGCACAGAGATTGAGAGAGCGATTATCTGACCTAGAGATTCCAGTCTACCATGGGATGGAAGGATTGAATCTTGTGGCTACGATGCCAGAGGTTGAGATGGTGGTCAGTGCTGTGGTAGGGATGATTGGAATCTTACCGACTATATCAGCAATCGAAGCGAAGAAACATATCGCGCTTGCTAACAAGGAAACTTTAGTGACGGCAGGGCACATCATTATGCCTATGGCCAAGAGACATGGAGTATCAATCTTACCGGTGGATAGTGAACATAGTGCTATATTCCAATGTCTCCAAGGAAATGATTGGAAGGAAGTTCATAAAATCTATCTCACAGCCTCTGGGGGACCTTTTCGTGGGAGATCACGCAAAGACCTAACAGGAGTTCAAGTAGAAGATGCGCTTAAGCATCCAAACTGGGAGATGGGGAGAAAGATTACTATCGATTCATCGACGATGATAAATAAAGGGCTAGAAGTCATGGAGGCAAAATGGCTCTTCGATGTTCCAATCGAGAAGATTGAGGTTGTAGTACAACCCCAGAGCATCATACACTCTATGGTAGAGTATAAAGATGGGGCAGTGATGGCTCAACTTGGTACACCTGATATGAAATTGCCGATTCAGTATGCGATATATTATCCAGAGCGCAGAAGCCTTTCAGGAGAACGCTTGGATTTTAGTAAAATCAAAAGCATTACATTCGAGCAACCAGATATGGATACATTTTCTGGCTTAAGGCTAGCATATGAGGCAGGAAAAATCGGTGGATCCATGCCGACAGTGTATAATGCGGCAAATGAAAAGGCAGTTGCGAAATTTTTAAATAGGGAAATATCGTATCTGCAAATATCTGAAATTGTAGAAATCTGTATGAAAGAGCATGAAGTGATGGAATCGCCTACAATTGATGAAATACTAGAGATAGAAGAAAAGATTTATGAGAAGATAGAGGGTAGGTGGTAGAATGGGTATAGTTCTAGCAATTATAATATTTGGTATTATTGTAATCATACATGAATTAGGGCATATGTTAGTAGCGAAGAAGAATGGGATTGTAGTCTTTGAATTTGCAATTGGAATGGGACCAACCCTTCTTAGTAAAAAATTTGGAGATACGATATATTCTTTGAAATTACTTCCATTAGGTGGCTCTTGTATGATGGGAGAAGATGATACAGAGGAGGAAGAGGAACTTCCAGACAATGTAGAGGAATCGGGTGAGTCACAGGCTGTAGAACCAGAGTTAAAGGGAAATTTCAATGAAAAATCTGTTTGGGCGAGGATGGCAGTTATCTTTGCTGGCCCGCTGTTTAACTTTATGCTGGCATTTGTATTATCTGTGATTGTTGTAGCAACAGTTGGATTTGTTTCTACAGAAATTCAAATGACGGAGAGTGATGTTCCAACTCCGGCCATGGAAGCAGGACTCCAAACAGGAGATGTAATTACGGAACTCAACGGAAAAAATGTAAAATTATGGGATGAATTGACATTCTTTATGCAGTTTAATGGTACAGAGCCGGTGGATGTCACCTATGAGCGAGATGGGGTGAAAAATACAGTTCAGATAACACCAGTAATTAATGAAAGCACGGGAACGTACATTCTTGGTGTAGGAAGTGTAGGGTATCAGCAAGCAACCCCTTTAGAGATGTTGGAATATGGATTTTTTACCATGAAGTATTGGATTGACATGGTGGTTGAATCGTTGCAATTATTGGTGACAGGTGGGGTTAGCATGGATGAAATGGCAGGACCAGTGGGGATTGTAACTGTAGTAGGAGATACTTATGACGCTAGTTCACAATACGGACTTTTGAGCACTGTAATCAGTATGTTAAACTTGACCATATTGCTAGCAGCTAATCTAGGAGTAATGAACTTATTGCCAATACCAGCACTCGATGGAGGGAGACTAGTATTCCTCATCATAGAAGCAATCAGAGGGAAAAGAATCTCACCGGAGAAAGAGGGAATGGCGCATTTTGTCGGCTTTGCACTTTTGATGGTGTTGATGGTTGTGGTCCTATTCAATGATATTGCAAGGTTGTTCTAAAAAAACTCAAGACAAACTCAAGACAGATTTGAAAAAAGTTGTTGACAAGTTTTTTTAGATGTGATATCATAGCTATTGTTCTGATAAAGGACATAACTTAAGATTGCGACAGTGGCTCAGCTGGTAGAGTACAACCTTGCCAAGGTTGGGGTCGCGGGTTCGAACCCCGTCTGTCGCTCGTCTGAGGATGGGAGTAAATGAATGAAGTTCATTTACTCCCATTTTTGACTGATATCATTCATTAGTTAGTAAAATCTCAAATGAAATTCACTTTCATCTTGTAAAAACTATGTAAATCGGATATAATACAAATGTACCTGAGATGTTCGTTTATCTGCCATTTTGAACCTACAACTACGATTTTGGGATTCCTATATCTCTACAACAATGTCAAGCCATCATTGCGCAGTGGAAGGCAGCGGAGTAGATGCGGTTGCCCACCTAGCTCAGGCTAGGCGTCAAAATGCAGACCGGCATTTCGGGTCAATACGAAAGATAAGAAGCAGTCGCGAAAGCGACTGTTTTTAAATATCATGGAAACGAAGTTTCCATGATATTTAAATGCTCCGCGAGGATTGCATTACTGTGTACAAGGGATAATGTCAGCAAGCTGACCACTACAGGTGGGGAGTGCTTCGCGCTCCCATATTTTGAAGCAAAAACATAATAAATAAGGGATGGAAAATGGGTAGAATTAAATCATTAGTGGAACGAATAAAAAGAATGAGTGTACAATGGAAGCAGGTCTTGTACAAATGCACTGCCGTTGTCTTGGTTGTATTTATAGGTGTAACGATTGGAATGAATGTTACAAGAAACGCTTCCATTGAGGGGCTAGAGGAGGAGAATAAGCAGGAATCTACGGAAATATTATCGAAATCCTCAGAAGAATTGGATGAGGATTCTGATGAGATCTCTAGACAAGGTGCGGAAGAACCGAAAGAAGAGATTGCACAGACCCTTCCTGTTACAGGAGATATTCGTGTCTTGCTAAAAAGTGAGGAATATACAGAGTTAACACATGAAACAGTGAGTGTAAGTGGAAGTCAAGGTGTGAAAGTATACTTTCAATCAGGGAATATTGAGACCATCGAGATATTTGAAGAAGCTGTTGAGATTGGACTAGACGATGAGAGATTTACAGAGGGAAGCATACGAATTACACCGGTGGAAGAAGGTGGTAAGATGACCCTTCATTCATTGACGAGAGCATATGGTGAACCAGCCTACTATGGAGAGTTTGAGTTATTTCTTGATGATATGGGCATCATGATTGTGAATGAGTTGCCATTGGAATTATATCTTCGCAGTGTGATTCCAAGTGAGATGCCGAGTAGTTATGAGATGGAGGCACTAAAGGCTCAGGCGGTGTGTGCAAGAAGTTATGCATATAACAATATGTTACAATATCATTATCCAGAGCAGAAGGCACATGTAGATGATAGTGTTTCCTTTCAGGTCTATAATAATTTCGATGAGGCAGAATCGACAAATGCAGCGATTCAGGATACAGAGGGTGAGAAATTAGGTTATGATGGAAAGGTCATCACAACTTATTTCTTCTCGACCTCATGCGGCACCACTACGGATTTGGGTGCATGGGGAGTGGAAGATTGGGAACAGAAGGATTATTTGCAGAGTGTAGATGTAGGGCAAGATGGAACAGATTATGAAGCCGATTTACCGTGGTACCAATGGTCGCTTACTGTATCTGAAGATGATATAGAAGAAATTATAGAAGCAAATCTTGAGGTAGAGTTAGGTGAGATTGAATCCGTTGAGGTAACGGAGCGAGGAAGTGGAGAGGTAGCGACAGAACTTACCGTTATTGGAACAGATGGTGAAGCGACAGTAGAAACAGAGAATAGCATTCGAGCAGCCCTAGCTAGTTCTAGTCATATCATTACAAGGAATGATGGCAGTACAGTTGAAGGTGGTACCTTGTTGCCGAGTGGTTTTTTTGAGATCACAGTCACGGAAGAAGAATATGAGATTCAAGGTGGTGGGTATGGACATGGAATTGGGATGAGCCAAAACGGCGCCAATCAAATGGCGTTATTAGGAATGAATTACGAAGAGATTCTGACTACTTTTTATAGTGGGGCTGAGCTGATTCGCTAAGATGAATAAGATGGTTGAGGGCATGAAATGATGAAATTAAAGGCCGGTATTAAGAAAATATTCAAATATATGCATAAGTTTATGAGTGGGAAAGAAGCAGAAGAAGCAAGAGCACATGCTGCTTCTGCTGCATTTTTCTGGGTGTTGTCTTTGATTCCATTTCTATTACTTATCGTGAATCTGCTACAGTTTACACCAGTGACAAGGGCGGATTTATTAGAAGTGGCCAAGATACTTTTTCCATATGACATGGATAATTTGATCATGCCTTTTATAGATCAGGCAGAACAGCAGACTACGGCTACGTTTTCCGTTGCTTTGATTACAGCATTGTGGTCAGCTGGTAAGGGGATGATGGCTGTTGTTAGTGGAATCAACTGGGTCTGGGGATATGTAGAGAAAGGTGGCTATTGGGTTCTGAGGGTTAAGGCCACCTTATATATGATGGGGTTTCTGGTCTCCATTGTAATCTGTATGGTCTTTCTAATGTTTGGAGACATCATAGGGGAAAATATATCAGAGAGTATTCCCGAAATTAGTAATGTAATCAATCGGATTATCCATATAAGAGGGCTTGCGTCTTTTGTAGTTCTGTTTGGTGTGTTCCTAGCGGCATATGTGTTTTTGCCGAAGCAAAAGATACGAGTGAAGTGCCAGATTCCAGGGGCTTTGTTCGCAACGACTGGGTGGATGGTTTCATCCTATGGACTCGCGCTATATGTAGATTATTCGGCTAATTTTAGTGCGATGTATGGAAGTCTGACTACAATCATTCTGATTATGCTATGGTTTTACCTGTCTATGAATCTTTTGATTCTGGGTGCAAAGATTAATTATGTGCTGTATGAGAAGATACGTATTCAGGATGTAAGGAAGGGGAAATATAGAAGAATTGTAGATTATCTTGACAATTAGCAATGATGTGTTAAAATAATTAGGAATAAATGAAAAGCATTGATTGTGCATAGTAGAAAGTTGACTTCCATTAGAGAGGGGAATTCGTAGGCTGAAAGATTCCCTTGGTTCAGGCGATTATTTGAAATTCCCACAGGAGCTGTGTCTTTGAATCAAGTAGGAGATGCCGTATCTACACGTTACGTAGCTTGAGTGTTCATATCACATGAGTGATATGGAAATTAGGGTGGTATCGCGATTAACCTCGTCCCTTTTTAGGGATGGGGATTTTTTATGCAAGGAGAAAGAAAATGAAGGAAAAATTAGAAAAAATTCAAGAAGAGGCATTGGCCGCGATTCAAGGGTGCAAGACACCAGAAGAATTGAATGATGTCAGAGTGCAATACCTAGGGAAGAAGGGTGAGTTGACTGCGGTATTAAAGGGGATGAAAGATGTATCTCCAGAAGAGAGACCACTTGTTGGTCAGATGGTGAATGAAACACGCGAAGTGATTGAAAAAGCATTGGATGATAATAAATCAGCTATTTTGCATGCAATCAGAGAGATGAAACTAAAAGAAGAAGTGATTGATGTTACGCTTCCAGCTGAAAAGATGAATTTGGGACATCGTCATCCAAACACAATTGCTCTCGAAGAGGTAGAGCGAATTTTTGTAGGAATGGGTTATGAAGTGGTAGAAGGACCAGAAGTAGAATATGATGAGTATAATTTTACAAAATTAAATATTCCAGAAAATCATCCTGCGAAGGATGAGCAAGATACATTCTATATTAACAAAGATATTGTGCTTAGAACCCAAACTTCGCCAGTTCAAGCAAGAATTATGGAGCAAGGGAAATTGCCAATCTGTATCTTATCTCCAGGTAGAGTATTCCGTTCGGATGAGGTAGATGCAACACATTCCCCTTCTTTTCACCAGTTTGAAGGATTGGTCATCGATAAGAAAGTATCGTTTGCAGACCTCAAGGGAACTTTAGAGGTGTTTGTGAAGGAGTTATTTGGAGAAGAGACGAAGACTAAATTCAGACCACATCATTTTCCATTTACAGAGCCGAGTGCAGAAGTAGATGTGACATGCTTTAAGTGCGGAGGAGAAGGTTGTCGTTTCTGTAAGGGATCAGGTTGGATTGAGATTCTTGGTTGTGGAATGGTACATCCGCATGTATTGGAGATGTGTGGAATTGATCCGAATGAATATACAGGATTTGCCTTCGGTGTTGGTTTGGAGAGAATCGCATTATTGAAATATGAGATTGATGATATGAGATTGCTATATGAGAACGATATTCGTTTCTTGAAACAATTTTAAGAAGTGCACAGATACGATTTATAGAATAATTGAAATTTAGGAGGAAATAACCATGAATACATCTTTATCATGGATAAAGGCATACGTTCCTGATTTGGACGTAACAACACAAGAATATATAGATGGAATGACACTTTCTGGAACGAAGGTGGAAGGGTATGAACAATTGGATCAGGATCTGGAGAAGATTGTAATTGGTCAGATCGATCGAATTGAAAAACATCCAGATGCAGATAAATTGGTAGTTTGTCAAGTGAATATTGGTAGCGAATCGGTACAGATTGTTACAGGCGCGAAGAATGTGAACGAAGGTGATAAAATTCCAGTTGTTCTAGACGGCGGCCGTGTAGCAGGTGGACGTGACGGAGTAAAGACAAAAGGTGGAATGAAGATTAAGAAGGGGAAACTTCGTGGTGTGGAGAGCTTTGGAATGATGTGTTCGGTAGAAGAGCTTGGAACTACGCGTGAGATGTACCCAGAGGCACCAGAAGATGGAATCTATATCTTCCCAGAAGATGCGATTATTGGGGAGAGTGCTATTAAGGCAATGGGATTAGATGATGTGGTCATCGAGTATGAGGTGACATCGAATCGAGTAGATTGCTTTAGTGTGGTTGGGATTGCACGTGAGGCGGCGGCTACCTTTGGCAAGGATTTCTATCCACCAGAGATAGCCGAGACTGGAAATAATGAAAAAGCGAGTGATTTTATTAAGGTAAGTGTGGAAAACACAGAACTATGCCCGAGATTCTGCGCTAGAGTTGTCAAAGATGTGAAGATTGGACCCTCACCAAAATGGATGCAACGAAGACTTGCATCGGTTGGAATCCGTCCGATTAATAACTTGGTAGATATTACGAACTATGTGATGGAAGAGTATGGACAACCAATGCATGCATATGATTTATCTACCATTGCGAAGAATGAAATCATTGTAAGAACCGCACACGAGGGAGAGACATTTACGACGCTGGATGGACAGGAGAGAAGTCTGGACGAGAGTGTGTTGATGATCTGTGATGGAGAGAAGTCCATCGGGATTGCGGGAATCATGGGTGGAGAAAACTCTATGATTACTGACAATGTCCAGACCATGCTATTCGAAGCGGCTTGCTTCGATGGAACAAATGTAAGACTATCGAGTAAGAAGATTGGACTTAGAACCGACGCATCAGGAAAATTCGAAAAGGGATTGGATCCAAATAATGCAGAAGCAGCAATCAATCGTGCTTGTCAGTTGATTGAGGAATTAGGAGCTGGTACAGTAGTGGGTGGAATGGTAGATGCTTATGGTAAGAAAAAAGAGCCAGTAAGCATTGCATTTGAGCCAGAGAGAATCAATGCACTTTTGGGAACTGATATTTCGGCAAAGCAGATGATTGCATATTTTGAAAAAGTCGGATTGGTGTATGATGAGGCGATGAATCAAGTAATCACACCAACATTCAGACATGATTTGTTCTGTATGGCAGATCTAGCTGAAGAAGTTGCACGTTTCTATGGATATGACAACATTCCTACGACCTTGCCGCAAGGAGAGGCTACTACGGGAAAATTGTCTTATAAATTATGCTTAGAGCAAGTAGCGCGTGATGTGGCAGAATTCTGTGGATTTAGCCAAGGTATGAGCTATTCTTTTGAGAGTCCTAAAGTCTTTGATAAGTTATTGATCGCTGAAGATTCTGATTTGAGGAAAACAGTGACTATTTTGAATCCTCTGGGAGAAGACTATAGCATTATGCGAACCGTTTCGCTGAATGGAATGTTAAGTTCTCTTTCTACCAACTACAACAGAAGAAATAAGAATGTTAGACTCTATGAATTGGGGAATATCTATCTTCCAAAACAAGTGCCTGTCACAGAATTACCAGAGGAGCGTATGCAGTTGACGCTAGGAATGTATGGAGAGGGAGACTTCTTCACCATGAAGGGTGCGGTAGAAGAATTATTTGCAAAGGTAGGAATGTCAGAGAAAGTAACTTATAATCCAGAGATTGCATTACCATTCTTACATCCAGGACGTAAGGCGAGCATGGTCTACAATGGAGAAGTAGTTGGCTATCTAGGAGAAATTCATCCAGAGGTTTCTGATAACTATAGCATCGGAGAGCGTGTCTATGTGGCTGTCATTGATATGCCTGTATTAGAGCAGTTCTCTACATTTGAGAGAAGATATGAGGGAGTAGCGAAGTTCCCTGCGGTAACGCGTGATATCAGTATGGTAATGTCAAAAGAAATCTTGGTTGGAAGTGTAGAGGAAATCATTGCGAAAAAGGGTGGGGAGTTCTTAGAGAGCTACAACCTGTTCGATATCTATGAAGGGGAGCAAATTCAGAGTGGTTACAAGTCAGTGGCATATTCGATTGTGTTCAGAGCAAAGGATAGAACATTAGAGGAGGCTGACATCACACCTGCAATGGAGCGAATCCTAAAGGGACTAAAAGAGTTAGATATCGAATTGAGACAATAGAAGAAGGTTGGTGAGAGTATGGAGAAAAAGCAGATTATCGGATTGGTGGTTGCGGCAGTCTTATTTGTAGGGGTCGGAGCTACCAATGTATTGGTGAATTCTGTATCCAATCAGATAGAGACAGATGCGGCAGCGGAGTTTGAGGCAATGTTTGGGGATTTTATGAATCCATATAATATTGCACCACCGATGAATGAGTATATCGGAGTGGTATCGGTTCAGGGAACGATTATGGAGCAAGTAGACACTACAGGATTTCTGGCAACAGAGGTGCAAGGATATAAGCATGATACTTCTTTGGAATTTATCGATATTATGATGAACGACGGATACAATGCGGGAATCCTGTTGTATGTAGATTCTCCAGGAGGAGCAGTCTATGAATCGGAAGAGCTGTATCACAAGATTCGTGAGTATCAAGAAGTGACTGGGAAACCAGTATGGACGTATATGGCTCATTATGGTGCATCTGGTGGATATTATGTGAGTGCTCCATCGGATCAAATCTATGCAAACATCAATACCACAACAGGCTCCATCGGGGTTATTATATCGGGCTACGATATGACAGGTTTGTATGAGAAATTAGGGATTAATCAATTCAACATCGTGAGTGATGAGAATAAGAACTCTAGCCAATTATCGGAAGAGCAGATTGCAATCTATCAAAGCGTGGTGGATGAGACATACGAGAGATTTGTAGATGTTGTGGCAGAGGGTAGAGACATGAGCGAGGAAGAGGTTCGAACTCTCGCTGATGGACGTATCTATACCGCCACTCAGGCGAAGGAAAACGGATTGATTGATGAAATAGCAACTTATGATGAGATGACAGCAATTATGTGTGATGAATTAGGAGTATATAATTTCTATGAACCACAAGCAGACACATCACTTTTAGGAGTTTCTCTAGCAGCAGTAGAGTCCCTTATTCCGAAATCAGAGGCGGAGATTCTACTGGAATTGGAGAGCCAATTAGGAAATGGGGTGCCGATGTATTATGTCCAATAAAAATTATACAGAGATTGCATATGAGGCTCAGGTAAATGCTGGGTTCTTCCCTCGTTTATTCGCGTATTTTATTGATTGGCTCATTATTGCGGTATTCACATCGCCGATTCATCTGACCACCTTCTTTCTTGGATTTTTTCAGAATGACGTATGGTGGGATGCAGGGGTGTTATTTCATTTTAGTTTCTTAGATATCACCTTATACGTATGTGGAATTTTGTATTTTATAGTTTTTACGTATTTTGGCGGAGCCACACTTGGAAAGAAGGCGATGAACCTAAAGGTTTCCAATGGGCAGGGACAGAAACTAACCTTGTTTCAAGTAATCTACCGCGAGACAGTTGGCAGGTTTTTATCTAGTGTAGTCTTTTCTCTTGGTTATCTCTATATCTTGATTGACAAGCAAAAGAGAGGGTTGCATGATGTCCTAGCAGATACAGCAGTCATCTACGAGAAGAAGATTAAGGTAATTACTCCTGTGGCAGCAGGTTTGATTCGAAGAGAGGCAGAGAAAATGTGTGAGGCACAGCGAGCGCAGGAAGAAGCGTTGGTGCGGGCATTTGAATATTCAGGAGAAGATGAGAATGCCCCAGCGTTTGAGCAAGACAGGGAAGATAGCAAGGAGGATTCAGATGAAAACATCGGATTTTAACTATGACCTACCAGAGGAACTCATAGCACAAGATCCCCTAGAGAATCGTTCGAATTCTAGACTTTTAGTATTAGATAAGGAGAGTGGTGATATGGAACACCGCTCTTTTTATCAGGTAGTAGACTATCTAAATGCAGGGGATTGTCTAGTTGTGAATGATACAAAAGTACTGCCAGCACGATTGATTGGTGAAAGAGAGAACACGGGCGGTAAGGTTGAGGTTCTTTTATTAAAGCGGAGAGAAAATGATGTGTGGGAAGCTTTGGTGAAACCAGGAAAAAGGGCAAAAGTCGGAATGAAGCTTAGTTTCGGTGGTGGGCTTCTAAGGGGGACTGTTTTGGATGTGGTAGAAGAGGGGAATCGTCTGATACAATTCAAATATCCTGGGATTTTCGAAGAGGTGTTGGATGAATTGGGGCAGATGCCATTGCCTCCATATATCACCCACCAACTAGAGGATAAGAATCGTTATCAGACCGTGTATGCAAAACATGCGGGTTCGGCGGCAGCACCGACGGCAGGGCTTCATTTTACTCCAGAATTATTACAAGAGTTGGAGAACAAGGGTGTGAATATCGCTCGGGTTACCCTCCATGTAGGTCTAGGTACGTTTCGTCCTGTAAAGGTTGAGAATGTGTTGGAACATCATATGCATTCGGAGTTCTACTGCATCGAACAGGAGGCAGCAGATAAGATCAATGCCGCCAAACAAGCAGGGGGCAAGGTGGTATGTGTTGGAACTACCAGTTGTAGAACCATAGAATCGGCAGCAAAAGAAGATGGTAGCCTTATGGCATGTAGTGGATGGACAGAGATATTTATCTATCCAGGGTATCAGTTTAAAGTATTGGATGCTTTGATTACAAACTTTCATCTACCAGAATCAACTTTAATTATGTTGGTCTCGGCATTAGCAGGGAAAGATCATGTATTGCATGCGTATAGAGAAGCCGTAGAACAGAAATATCGTTTTTTCTCGTTTGGTGATGCGATGATTATTGTTGACCAAAAGCAAAAATAAGTGTATAATGAACTATTGAAGGTGCAGGGGAAATTATAATGATTTCCCCTGTCTTGAGGAAAGAGAAGGAGGAAGAGGAGAATGGAGAAACAAAGGCTAAAGGCAAAGGACTATGTCTTAGGGGCGCAACATTTATTTGCAATGTTTGGTGCCACAGTATTGGTTCCACTATTAACAGGATTGAACGTTTCTACTACATTGATGATGGCAGGTCTCGGAACGCTGATTTTCCACTTGACAACGAAGGGAAAAGTACCAGCATTTTTGGGATCTTCTTTTGCGTTTCTAGGTGGTTATGCAGCAATTGCACCGATGGTAGATGGAAGTCCTAACTATGAGATGTTGCCTTATGCATCGCTAGGGGTAGTATTTGCAGGATTACTGTATTTGGTAGTATCGCTATTATTTAAAGTGTTCGATGTGAAGAAGGTAATGAGATATTTTCCGCCGGTTGTAACAGGACCGATTATTATCTCAATCGGTTTGATCTTAGCACCGACAGCTATCGCGAACAGCCAGACAAACTGGTTATTAGCAGGGGTTGCATTTGTAACAATTGTAGTATGTAATATTTATGGAAAAGGAATGGTGAAGATTGTACCGATCATCATCGGAATCTTCGCATCTAGTCTTGTGGCAGTGATTATGCAGTTGACAGGAACAGAAGTATTCGATGCAGGAAAGCTTCAAGCATTGCAAGATGCGGCTTGGTTTGGTATTCCGATTAATATGGATCAAACGGTATTCGCAATCAAAGATCCATCCGTAGCAATCTCGGCAGTCATTGCAATTGTGCCAATTGCAATTGCAGCAATGATGGAGCATATCGGAGACGTATCTGCGATTAGTTCTACAGTTGGTAAAAACTTTATTTCAGATCCAGGATTACACAGAACTCTAATGGGAGATGGTCTAGCAACAACATTTTCAGCAATGTTCGGAGGACCAGCGAATACCACTTATGGAGAAAACACAGGAGTACTTGCATTGTCGAAGGTATATGACCCGCGTGTAGTTCGAATTGCAGCATACTTAGCAATCATCCTATCATTTTCGCCAAAGGTAGCAGCGATCATCAACTTGATTCCAGCAGCTATCATCGGTGGAGTATCATTAATCCTTTACGGAATGATTTCTGCAATTGGAACAAGAAACTTGATTGAGAACAGAGTGGACTTAGCGGCTAGTAGAAATATGATTATTGCAGCAACGATCTTAGTTGCAGCACTTGGATTCAACTCAATCGGTGGAGTTTCATTCATGGTATTTGGAACATCAGTAACGTTATCAGGATTAGCACTCGCGGCGATTCTAGGTATTCTTCTGAATGCAGTATTGCCAGGAAAAGACTTTGAATTCGTAGCAGATGATGAGAATTACTCAGAAAAAGGTGTCGACTTTAGACCATAAAATTTGAATAAACTAATGTCAAACAAAGGGACGGGGGTATGAAATGCGAATGCATTTTCTCCCCCGTCCCTAACTGATGTCGTTCGTTAATAGTTTAAATCATTCAAAAAGTCCGCTGTCCCCTAACTGATTATTTGTTACGGTGTGCTTCCAATAATGTATGGATTCTCTCCGTTGGATTCATTACTTTTCCAATGGTTACATCATGGTTCATTGAATTGATAATCAATGCCAGATATTTATTCATGTTTGCGATTGCAAAATAAGGTCTTTCATATACTGCAGGTGGTAGATATGTAAGATTTGTTACGACTACTCTGTCAATATATCCTTTTTCGTAGAATTCATCAAACCGGTCAAATCCATCTGTAAACAATCCAAATGTAGTTGTTACATATACTTTATTTGCTCCGCGTTCTTTTAATTTCTGTGCTACGTCTAGCATACTTTCACCAGAAGAAATCATATCATCGATTACAATTGCACTCTTGCCTTTTAAGTCACTGCCTAAAAATTCATGCGCCACAATTGGGTTCTTGCCACCCACAACGGTTGAATAGTCACGACGCTTGTAGAACATACCCATATCAACACCTAGGATATTGGATAGATAGACAGCTCGATGCATCGCTCCCTCATCAGGACTGATTACCATTAAGTGCTCTTTGTCCACCTTCAAGTCTGGCTCTGCACGAAGAAGAGCCTTCATAAATTGATACGGTGGTGTATAGTTGTCGAAGCCTTTGAGTGGAATTGCATTGTTTACACGTGGATCATGGGCGTCGAATGTAATGATATTCGCAACTCCCATGTCAGCTAATTCGTTTAATGCAAGTGCACAGTCCAATGATTCACGTTTTGTACGCTTGTGTTGACGGCTCTCATATAGGAAAGGCATCACGACGTTGATTCGACGTGCCTTACCTGTCGCTGCTGATATAATACGTTTTAAGTCTTGATAGTGGTCATCGGGTGACATGTGGTTGAGATGACCATTTACAGTGTATGTAAGGTTGTAATTACATACGTCTGTCATTACAAATAAGTCGCTTCCACGTACCGTTTCCTTGATAACACCCTTCGCTTCACCTGAGCCAAAACGCGGGCATGCAAGGTCTACAAGATAACTTTCTTGTGCGTGTTTTGAAAATAAATGCATATCGTGACTATGGTGTAATTGATCCTTGCGGAAATTCACGATGTGTTGGTCTACACTTTCTCCAACTTCACGACAGCTATCCAATACTGCTAATTTTAATGGTGCAACTGGAAATGATTCTTCCAAAGATTTTATTCTAAACATTTTATTCCTCCATTTATTATGAATCTATGTATACTATATACTATTTGAATATTTGGGTCAAGAATTTACGCTGCCCTTTTTGAAAATAACCTTGCAAATTGTAAAACAAATTGCTATAATTTCCCCATGAAAAGCATGATTACAATTGAAGCAGAGACAGAAGATAATAGCAACATCATACTAAAAAGCCAGAGCTCCAATTAAAAGCTCTGGCTTTTTGATTCGTATTTACCATTAATTTCGCGAGTTTTAGGAAAGAGAAAGTGTCTTCGTTGTTTTGATAGTGTGTACATATAAAATTATTAAAACAATCCCCACTTATATGTATTTTTTGGCGATTTTTTTGATTGAAAATTGCAATTACATATAAGTCTATCGGGGATTCCATAATTTATCTGTATTTTGTAGTAACATGTCTCGCAAATTTCTCTTACAATGATTCTAAATACATATAAGAAGTTGTTTGTTATCATATCTTATATGTAAATCGGAGAATGTGCTACTCTATTCATGGATAGAATTACAGATAAATGAACTATAATTCTGAACACTTATATGTAAAGAAGAATCCATGTTACATTTCAGTCCCCACACTAATCACTGCGCTGATTTTTTGTGGGTCTGAAATGTAACGTCTTTTGTTGTACTGAGCCTCAAACCTTAAAGTTCGGTTGTAAAAACTTGACGATAGTATTATAATAGGGAAGAAAGATTAAAAGGTGAGAGTTAAATGATAGATAAAGAAAAATTAGATAAAATCAAGCCACATCTCATTCAGGATGTGGAGAGCGATAGTATTGCATGGGAATTAGAGATTGCAAGTGGCGATAAGCTTGTCAGTGTCAATGGCGAGGTGCCCAGAGACATCTTTGATTACCAATTTATGATCCATGAGGAGGAACTTCTTCTTGTGGTTGAGAAAGTAGACGGGGAACTCTGGGAGTTAGAGATTGAGAAGGATTATCAAGAAGACTTGGGATTGGTGTTTGAGCAGAGTCTGATGGATGACTATCAGTCGTGTAGAAATAACTGTGTGTTCTGTTTTATCGATCAGATGCCATCGGGCATGAGGGACACGCTGTATTTTAAGGATGATGATGCAAGGTTGTCTTTTTTGCAAGGAAATTATATCACCCTTACCAATATGAGTGATGACGACGTGAGACGAATTGTGAAGTATCATTTGGAACCGATCAATGTTTCGGTTCATACGATGAATCCAGAACTTCGCTGTGAGATGCTCCATAACCGTTTTGCAGGGGATGCGTTGAAGAAAATTGATATTTTATATGAGGGTGGCATTCAGATGAATGGGCAGATTGTGTTATGTCCAGGAATCAATGATGGGGAGGAATTGGAGTATAGCATTCGTGAACTTAGCAAGTATTTACCGCATATACAGAGTGTGTCGGTTGTGCCAGTAGGATTGACGAAGTTTCGTGAGGGACTTGCAGACCTGCGTTCCTTTACAAAAGAGGAGGCAAAGAAAGTTCTAGAGACCATTCACAGATGGCAGGATAAAATCTATCAGGAACAGGGGACTCATTTTATCCATGCAGGGGATGAGTGGTATCTGTTGGCAGATGAGCCTATACCAGAAGAGGAGAGCTATGATGGATACCTACAATTGGAGAATGGAGTAGGGATGATCCGATTGCTACAAAATGAAGTCACAGAGGCATTGGAGGAATGTGCTTATAATGACAGAATGAGCAAGATATCTCTTGTGACAGGGGAGTTGTTTGGTGATGTGTTGGCGCAGATTGTGGGTGATATTGGATTGAAATTTCCGAATATTGAGATGAATATCTATAAAATCCACAATGATTTCTTCGGTGAGAAGATCACGGTATCAGGACTGGTGACGGGTGGAGATATCATTAGACAATTAGAAGGGAAAGATCTAGGGGAGGTTGTGCTCATTCCAGAAAATATGCTTCGAAGTGGCGAAGAGGTTTTTTTGGATGATATTACCCTAGAAGAATTGAAAGAGGCTTTACAAGTTGAGGTAGATATTGTAAAATCAAGCGGGTATGATTTAATATCCAGAATAGGAGAAAAAAGATGAGTAAACCGATAGTAGCCATCGTAGGAAGGCCAAATGTGGGGAAATCCACATTATTTAATGTGTTGGCAGGCGAGATGATTTCGATTGTAAAAGACACACCTGGTGTTACGAGGGATAGAATATATGCAGAAGTAAATTGGCTAAATAAGAACTTTACTTTGATCGATACAGGTGGTATCGAGCCAGAGAGTAAGGATATTATTCTTTCACAGATGCGAGAACAGGCGCAGATTGCCATTGATACAGCAGATGTCATTATTTTTCTGACTGATGTGAAACAAGGTTTGATTGATTCAGACTCTAAAGTGGCGGATATGCTTCGTCGTTCAGGAAAGCCAGTAGTGCTTGCGGTTAATAAGGTGGATAGCTTTCAAAAGATGATGGCAGACGTCTATGAGTTCTATAATTTGGGAATTGGAGAACCACATCCAGTATCTTCTGCGTCTCGACTAGGAATTGGAGACTTATTAGATGAGGTGACTTCTTTATTCCCAGAAAATTATGATGGGGATGCAGAAGAGGATGAAAGACCGAAGATCGCGATTGTAGGGAAACCAAATGTAGGGAAATCTTCCATTGTAAATAAGTTATTAGGAAAAGACAGAGTTATTGTATCAGATATTGCTGGAACTACAAGGGATGCAATCGATACAGCGGTCAAGTTCAATGGAAAAGAATATGTATTCATTGACACAGCAGGACTTCGAAGAAAGAGTAAGATCAAGGAAGAACTAGAGCGATATAGTATTATTCGTACGGTAACAGCGGTGGAACGTGCCGATGTGGTGCTTATGGTAATTGATGCAGTAGAGGGAATTACAGAGCAGGATGCGAAGATTGCAGGAATTGCACACGAGCGTGGAAAGGGTGTCATCATTGTTGTAAATAAGTGGGATGCCATTGAGAAACATGATAAGACCATGAAGGAGTACGAGGGTAAGATTCGCCAAGTGTTGGCGTATATGCCATATGCAGAAATCATGTATGTGTCAGCGCTTACAGGGCAGAGATTACCGAAGTTATATGAGATGATTGATGTGGTAATTGAAAATAGCACATTGAGAATTCAAACTGGTGTATTGAACGAGATTATGGCAGAGGCTGTGGCGCTTCAACAACCGCCTTCGGATAAAGGTAAGCGATTGAAATTGTATTATATTACTCAGGTTGCGGTAAAACCACCAACCTTTGTCATCTTTGTCAACGACAAAGAATTGATGCACTTCTCATATACGAGATATTTAGAAAATAAGATTCGAGAAGCATTTGGATTCAAAGGGACTTCCTTGAAATTCTTTATACGCGAGCGAAAGGAGAAATAGGCACAGATGGAACGACTGATTTGCTTAGCAATTGGATACGTATTTGGTCTAATTCAAACAGGTTTTATATATGGGAAATTACACCATATCGATATACGGGAACATGGAAGTGGGAATGCAGGGAGTACGAATGCACTTCGTACCCTTGGGAAGAAGGCAGGGGTTATCACATTTTTAGGGGATAGTTTAAAGTGTGTGGCGGCGATTGCTATCACAAGGTTCTTCTTCCAGAATACATATCAAGAGACTTTGCCGCTATTGTGTATGTACACAGGTGTTGGAACTGTATTAGGACATAATTTCCCCTTTTATTTGAAGTTTAAGGGTGGAAAAGGAATTGCGACGACAGTTGGACTGGCATTAGCTATTGATTGGAAAGTAGCAATTGTTGCTTGTGCAATATTTGTTGTTGTTGTTGCAGTTACAAAGTATGTTTCGGTGGGATCTATTGTTTTGATTTCTGTATTTGCAATTGGAATTATAATGAATGGTGTGTATGGAATCTTTTTGATGAATACAGAGAATATGTATGAGTTATATGCATTGGTAACATTTCTTGTTGTATTAGCAGTATATAGACATAAGTTGAATATACAGAGACTGATGAGTGGTACAGAGAATAAGATAGGTGCTAAGAAGCGGGAGGCAAGTAATGGCTAAAGTTGGAATGATTGGTGCAGGGAGTTGGGGGACAGCCTTGGCTGTACTGTTAGAATCGAATGGACATGATGTGACCATATGGTCTATCTTAGATGACGAAGTGGAGATGTTGAAGAAGAAAAGAGTACACGAGACAAAGTTACCAGGTGTGGAGATTTCGGAGAATATTCAGATTACCAAGGTTTTACAAGAGGCGATTGAAGACATGGATTTCTGTGTCTTAGCAGTTCCTTCTCCATTTACAAGAAGCACGGCTAGAATGATGAAACCATTTGTTTGCGAAGGGCAAATCGTCGTGGATGTAGCCAAGGGGATTGAAGAAAGTACTCTGATGACTCTGAGTGAGCAAATTGAGGAAGAGATTCCAAATGCAACAGTTACAGTATTATCTGGACCGAGTCATGCTGAAGAAGTGGGGAAAAACTTACCGACTACGGTTGTGATTGGGGCAAAAGATATTCAAGATGCAGAGTATCTGCAACAGATATTTAAAAACGAAACATTTCGTGTATATACAAGTACGGATATCAAGGGAATTGAACTTGGTGGCTCCTTGAAAAATGTCATAGCACTAGCGGCGGGGATTGCTGATGGTCTAGGATATGGAGATAATACCAAGGCGGCACTTATCACACGCGGAGTGGCTGAAATCGGTCGATTGGGTGTGAAAATGGGTGGAGAATTAGAGACCTTCAATGGATTGACAGGAATCGGTGATTTGATTGTAACCTGTGCAAGTGTTCACAGTCGAAATCGAAAAGCAGGATACCTCATGGGACAAGGAAAAACCATGGAAGAAGCCATGGAAGAGGTGAAAATGGTGGTGGAAGGTGTCTATTCGGCGAAGGCTGCGAAGAAATTAGGAGAACAATATGGTGTGGAACTTCCGATTGTAAACGAAGTGAATGCGGTGTTATTTGAAGGCAAACAAGCTAGCGAAGCTGTAAAAACGTTAATGATGAGATAATGCGTGCAAGGGGATGGGGGTAGGATGAAGCTTGCTTCATATCTCCCCTGTCCCCAACAAGGCATTGGAAGGCAGAGAGCCTTCCAATGCCACGAGGAGGGAAAATGTTAAAATACTTTTATCCAGATGAATATTATAAGTCAACCTATGTTATTCCATTCAAGGAATTATATAACGAGGGGATTCGTGGTGTGATTTTTGATGTTGACAATACTTTGGTTCCTCATGGGGCACCAGCAGATGATCGCGCTAAGAAATTATTTACAGATCTAAAGGAACTAGGATTTTCTTGTTGCTTGATATCGAACAACAAGGAGGCACGCGTGAAGATGTTTAATCAAAATATCGGGGTTGACTATATCTATGACGCGCATAAGCCGTCTACGAAGAATTACAAGAAGGCGATGACGATTATGGGAACCGATGAAAGCAATACGATTTTTGTGGGTGATCAGTTATTTACAGATGTTTGGGGAGCGAAAAGAGCAAATATTAGGAGTTTCTTAGTAATGCCGATGAACCCAAAAGAGGAGATACAAATCGTGTTAAAACGTTACTTGGAGCAAATTGTGCTCAAATCTTATGAGAAACATAAAAATAAGTAGTTGAAAAAAGTCGTAAGTTATTATAAACTATAAGGTAGTGAAGATTAAGGAGGAATACAAATGATTTCAGCAGGAGATTTTAAAAATGGTGTTACACTTCAAATAGAAAACAATATTTTTCAGATATTGGAATTTCAACATGTAAAACCGGGAAAAGGTGCAGCGTTTGTAAGAACAAAACTAAGAAATATTATATCAGGAGCAGTGGTAGAGAAGACTTTTAGACCTACCGAGAAATTCCCAAAAGCTCATATCGAGAGAAAAGACATGCAATACCTATATTCAGATGGTGAATTATTTCACTTTATGGATGGGGAAACATTCGAGCAAATCGCATTGAATGAAGATGCAATTGGAGATGCTTTGAAATTTGTAAAAGAAAATGAATTTGTTAAAATCTGTTCACACAATGGAAACGTATTCGCAGTAGAGCCACCATTATTTGTTGAATTGGCAATCATTGAAACAGAGCCAGGATTCAAAGGCGATACAGCACAAGGTGCAACAAAGCCAGCAATCGTTGAGACAGGTGCAACAGTATATGTACCATTGTTCGTTGAGCAAGGTGATGTGTTGAAGATTGATACACGTACAGGAGAATACTTGTCTAGAGCGTAGTCTTAGAATGTAGTAAATAAATGAATGAATGAAGCAAAGAGTTATGCATTGATAAGTAGGTGTATAGCTCTTTTCATGTAAAAAGGAAGAGGGAAGAGATGCAAAATATTTTGATTTTTGGGGTTACAGGGGCATATTATGCCATGATGTTGAAACTTTGTTGGCATACAAAGTTTAATACGAAGATGTTGACAAGTTGTGGTGTCATCGTTGCTATTACATTGGTGCTAAGAATGATGTACATCGTATTGCCAACAACTGGAAGGGTGACCTTATTATCAGTATTGCCGATTATGGTATTGGCAGTGGTCTATGGAATCAAGCCAGCATTTTACAGCGGAATAGTAGTCGGAATCCTAGCGATATTTTTACAACCATCATGGGTGCCGATTCACTGGGCGCAGATTATCGTAGAACATCTGATGTGCTACAGTTGCCTAGCACTTGCGGCAGTATTTGGAACAGATAAGAGGTATAAGATATTGTTGGGGGCTCTATTGGCACTTGTAATTAGTATCGTAGGACATGTTTTTGCCGGAGTCGTGTTCTTTGGACAATATGCACCAGAAGGACAAGGGGTTTGGGCATATAGCTTAATCGTGAATGTATCAGCTCATGGATTAGAGAATTTAATGGCACTTGTGGTGATGGTTATTTTACCGTTTAACATTATCAAGAGAAGTATTGGAGCACATCAATAGAAGTAAGAGGAGACAGAGTATATGAGTTTTATGAAAGAAGTATTGGAATACTCCCACGAAGCATGGTTAGAGTGCTTCCGCAGTGATTTTGTGACAGATGTTGCAACAGATAAGATGAGCGAGGAAGTATTTAAGCATTATATGATTCAAGATACCTTATATCTCAAGGAGTACGCGAGATCATTTGCAATTGCAATGTATCGTGCATCATCGCTAGAAGAGATGAAGGTATATTATTCGCTGATGAGTTTTGTTAACGAAAGTGAAGGAGCGACAAGATTGGTCTATCTGGATAGCTGGGGGATTAGCCCAGAAGAGGCCGAGGCGGTACCACCAACACCAGTTACAAAAGCCTATTGTGACTTTATGTTAGACATCGCAAAAACAGGAGATGCAGCTGAAATTTTAATGGCGACACTTCCATGTACCCTGAGTTATTATTGGGTATGGAAGAAAGTGGTAGAAGAGTACCCAGATATCAAACAGATAAAGTATTGGGATATGGTTGCAGATTACACTACAGATTCTTATGGTGTTGCGTGTGAGGAATGGTGCGCATATGTAGATCGAATCTGTGCAGACATTAGCGAGGAAAGAAAAGAGCATCTAAAAGAGATATTCTACAAGGGTAGTGTACATGAAATAGAGTTTTGGAAAATGTCGTCATTGTCGTCATTGGGGACGTAGTTTTTCGTCATTGGGGACGGGGGTAAATGACATTTACCCCCGTCCCCAATGCACGACTCTCGCTTTGTGTCGTGTTCTTTTTTGCAATATTATAGTAAAGTAATCTTGAAAGAAGAGATGTTAAAAAGGAGATAAGCCATGAATCAGAAAAAAACAGGTCATTTTTTTAAAGAGTTAAGAAAAGAAAAGGGTTTAACTCAAGAGATGCTGGCAACACAATTTGATGTGACAGCAAGAACGATCTCTAGATGGGAAACCGGGAATAATATGCCTGATTTAGATATTCTACTTGAAATGGCGGATTTCTATTCAGTTGATGTGCGTGAATTGATTGAGGGAGAACGGAAAGCTGCAGGATTAGACAAAGATGTTGCAGAGGAGTTTGCGAAGGCGGTGGAGCATGATATGGAGATGATAAAAATTCTTCTATATTTTCTTTTAGATGAAACACCAGTTCATGATATAGAAAAAAACAAGAAAAAATACAAAAAAATTGATAAGATTATTTATTTACTGAATTTCAAAAAAATCGGAAGTCTAGGTGATATAATAGCTGAATTAAAGGATGTAGGATGGGTGACAACGGCTAATTCCATCCTTGATAGGGATATTGATAAGCAGGATTTTCAGAGGAAATGTTATAAGGTTTCACAAGAAAAATATAATGAGGCTATACAAGTAATGGAACATCAAGGTGAAGATGTAGACATTATGCGTATTGCAACAGTGTTGGATTGTATGGGAGAATTACAATATATTTGTTCAAAGGAATATATTAAGAGATTGAGAAAAAGTTCTGTGTATGATATTACCAATAAAGAATTAAGTGGAGAAATAAGAATTTTACTAAATAAGATTGTAGTGCCTAAATTTTTCAGACCGAGGGATAGCACACGTGAAATTTGGATACCAACAGAGCAGATGTTTTCTAACAAGCAAGAGTCGATACAATACTTGGTCGATGTGATGGAAGAACGAAATATCACATATCAGGTAATAGATAATCATAATTTCAAGATAGGAAATAGATACTATAGAATCGAACTGAATGCTAGGAAGTATTATCAAGCTATAGTGCAAGTGGTAGTATTGTACAGAAAGGACAATTTTAATGTTTATGAATAAAGTTCTAAAAGGTGTCAAGAGACTATAAAAAGAAAGGAGGTTATATACAATGAATAAAATATTATTTTTCCGAATTCTTCCATCATCCAATGCATTTGCGCACTTGATGGAGTCCCCTAAAGTACTGAAATATACTAGATTACTCAATGATGAACTAAAGAAAAACAACATATCATATTTGGCTAAATATGATGAGTATATTGCGGGTTTTGATGAGATAGATGCAGATGGATATGATTTTATTCTCTATTCATCACATTCAAAATTAGATGTTCCCGAATATATTGAAAAAAAGTGTCTATTCATATCATCATCTGAAATTTATGCTAAAGATGTAGAAAGAGCTGTTGGTTTCATTAAGAACAGAAGTATTTAAGTAGTTTTGATTCATCATAAGGGACAGGCTTTATTTCGTTGGGGACGGGGGTAAATGACATTTACCCCCGTCCCCAACGGTCAACGGTTATCCCCGACTTTGAGATTCTACTAGTTTTTCACCGCAGTAGAGTTCACGAAGTTTTGGTTTTTCTATTTTTCCGGTTGGATTTCTAGGCACATCTGCGAAGATGAACTTATGTGGTCGCTTGTAGCGAGGAAGTCCTTGGCAGTATGCTTCTAATTCTTCGGGAAGTACGATATAGTCTTCCTTGATTTCTACGATTGCAGTTGCGGCCTCGCCTAAGCGTTTGTGTGGTAGGCCGATTACGGCTACATCTTTGACGCATTCATGCTTACGTATGAAATCTTCGATTTGGACAGGATAGAGGTTTTCGCCCCCGCTGATGATGACATCTTTTTTACGATCTACTAGGTAGACGAAACCGTCTTCATCTTCTTTTGCCATATCTCCAGTGTATAACCAACCGTCTTTTAAGACTTCTTCTGTCGCTTTCCTGTTTTTGTAGTAACAGGTCATAAGACCAGGTCCTTTTAGGATTAGTTCGCCGATGTCTCCTTTTGATACAGGGATACCGTTTTCATCTACGATGTTCAACTCCCAGCCATATCCAGCCTTTCCAATGGCACCGATTTTATGCGTGTTTTCAATTCCAAGGTGAACAGATCCAGGTCCAATGGATTCACTTAAACCGTAGTTTGTATCGTATTCGTGTGTTGGGAAGTACTCTTGCCAACGACGAATTAGACTAGGCGGAACAGGCTGTGCTCCAATATGCATCAATCGCCATTGTGAGAGTTCGTAGTCTTTTGCGGAGATGTCTCCACGGTCTAGGGCATCTAGGATGTCTTGCGCCCATGGAACTAATAACCAAACAATGGTGCATTTTTCTTCAGAAACAGCCTCCATAACCGCTTTTGGTCGTGTGCCTTTTAATAAGATCCCTTTTCCGCCGACTAGAAAGCTACCGAACCAGTGCATTTTTGCACCTGTATGATAGAGTGGTGGAATGCAGAGGAAGATATCTTCATGTGTCTGGTGGTGATGTGCTTGCTCAACATAGCAGGCATGCATCAGGCTAGTGTGCTTGTGTAGGATTGCTTTTGGGAATCCTGTCGTTCCTGATGAAAAATAAATTGCAGCGTCATCATCATCCGTGATGGTAATATCAGGAGCCTGACTAGAACAATTCATAGTTAGCTGTGTATAGCTCTCTGCAAATGCAGGACATTCTTCTCCCACAAAGAAGAGAAGCCTATTATTTGAGATTGAATCAGAGATTTCTTCGATACGTCCAATAAATTCCGTTCCAAAAATAAGAACGTGCACATCGGCGAGTTTCAAGCAATATTGAATCTCATCTGGAGCATAACGAAAATTGAGTGGAACTGCGAGTGCGCCGATCTTGAGGATTCCGAAATAGATGGGAAGCCATTCTAATGAATTCATTAAAAGAATCGCAACTTTATCCCCTTTTTCTACTCCCCTGCTTAACAGTAGATTGGCAAAACGATTCGCTTTTTCATCAAACACATTCCATGTGATCTCACGTCGATATGAACCAGAGGAGGTTGACTCAATTAGAGAATACTCCTTCCAGTTGCTTCTTTTGTTCTCTGTAATTTCAGGGTTGATTTCTACTAAACAGATTTCGTTCCCATATTTTTCACAATTTTGTCTTAAAATATCTGTAATTGGCATGACACTTTATCCCTTCAACGCATTTATTTGCTGAAGTGATTGTAACATATTAAAAGAAGTAGTGTCAATGCCTTTTGAAATGTGGTATTATGATACCAAAGGTTCAAAAGTCATATCTAGTATGCAAGTATCATAAGGAAATAGAAGGGGAAGAAAGTTTTGTTAGATAAATTAAGAATACGAATTGATGAAATTGATGAGAAGATGATTGCGTTATATGAAGAGCGTATGGAGATTAGTCAAGAGGTAGGAGAATATAAGCATTCCATAGGTCGGAATGTGTTTGACCGTGAGCGTGAACTGCAGAAGTTGAAGTCTGTGGAAACTCAGGTGCATACAGAAGTAAATCGTGTTGGTGTGAGAGAGTTATATGAGCATATCATGTCTGTGAGCCGTAAGATTCAATACGAAATCGTAGGGCAAGAAGCAGGTGGCAATGGATTTCAATTTACCAAGGATGTGATTGGTGATAGTCCAAAGGTTGTGTTTCAAGGAGTAAAGGGTGCCTACAGCCAAAAGGCTATGCAAGAATATTTCGGACAAGATGTGGAAGGAGCAGCGGTAGTAACATTTCGTGATGCAATGGAAGCGATAGCCAATGGAGAGGCAGATTTTGCCGTGTTACCAATCGAGAATTCTTCGGCTGGCGCAGTGACTCAAGTGTATGATTTGTTGGTGGAATATGATAACTATATCATTGGGGAAGTAGTGATTCCTATCGAACATGCCTTGGCTTCGGTGAAGGGGGCGACGGTAGAGGGGATTAAAACAGTATATTCTCATCCACAAGCCTTGATGCAGAGTCAAGTGTATCTAGAACAGCATAGAGGAATGGAGCAAATCAGTGTAGGTAATACAGCCATTGCTGCTCAGATGGTCGTTCAAGAGAATGATATAGAGAAGGCTGCTGTATGCAGTGAATATGCTGCTGGCTTATATGGGTTAGAGATTTTGGAGCGCAAGATAAATCACAGCGAAAATAATTCAACAAGATTTATTGTGATTAGCAAAACAAAGAAATTTCATGAAAATGCAAAGAAGTTGAGTATATGTTTTGAAATCCCACATGAGAGTGGAAGTTTGTATCGTTTGTTATCGCACTTCATATATAATGGATTGAATATGACCAAGATTGAGTCTAGACCGATTGAAGGACGTGTGTGGGAATATCGATTCTTTGTAGATATAGAAGGGAATCTAGAACAACAAGAAGTAAGCAATGCTGTAAGAGGGATCAGTGAAGAAGCAATAAATATGAAAATATTGGGGAATTATTAGTATGAGAATACAGGAATTGATGATATATAAAAATTTTGAGCATCAGCAGTTGTTGAAGGATATGGCTTTCTTGACTGAGAACTATGAGAGTGAGTATTATAATAAAAATGACATGACTTCATTGTTCTATGAATGTATCAGTCGGTTGCTTGAAATGGCTGATAACTATGGGTTTGAAGGTAATTTGTGGAATGTCTATCTGACCTTCTTGTTAGTGAACAGTGAAAATGCCTATAGCAAGGCTTGCGAGATTAAAGGTGGGGTTGACGGAAGTATCAATGAGGCAGCGCTCCATGATTTCCAAATCTTTAAAGAGTGCTTTGAATATGATTTTACGAAACTAGAAGAAGAGTTGTGTGTGAAGGGATTGGGCATTATTCGAGACTATAAGGCGGTTCAAACTACTAGAAAATTGTTCAATAAGAGAATCAGGGATCGAATTTGTAATCTTGCAAAAGAATTAGAGACTGCAAGTAGTGTAGAGGAGTTCAGAGAAAGAGTTACCATGTTCTATAAGGATTTTGGAGTTGGGAAATTAGGACTCCACAAGGCATTTCGAGTTCATCATAGTGAACGAGGAACTGAAATTTTGCCAATTACAAATATTAGCCATGTATGCCTAGATGATTTGGTGGGATATGATATACCGAAGAAAAAGCTCACCGATAATACAAAGGCATTTGTAGAAGGACGAAAGGCCAATAACTGTCTCTTGTTCGGGGATGCGGGAACAGGAAAATCCAGTTCTGTGAAGGCGATTTTGAATCAATATTATGATCAAGGATTGAGAATGATTGAGATTTACAAGCACCAATTTCAGTATCTCAATGATGTGATTGCTATGATAAAAAATAGAAACTACCGTTTCATTATCTACATGGATGATTTATCGTTTGAGGAATTTGAAATAGAATATAAATATCTGAAGGCGGTAATCGAAGGTGGATTGGAGAAGAAACCAGAGAATGTATTGATTTATGCAACATCGAACCGAAGGCATTTGGTACGAGAAGAGTTTGCTGACAAGATTGGACGACGTGATGATTTGCATGCATCAGATACGGTGCAAGAGAAATTATCATTGGCTGCAAGGTTTGGAGAATCTATCTTCTTCAATGGACCAGATAAAAAAGAATTTCAGACCATAGTGCTGACGTTAGCGCAAAAGAATGGGCTTGAAATTCCAGAAGAAGAACTGCTATTAAAAGCCAATGCATGGGAGATGCATCATGGTGGAAAGTCGGGGAGAACGGCGCAGCAATTTATCGATCGCCTGCTTGGGGTACAAGGGGAGTAATGGATCGGTTACAGGGCAATGTGTACCAGATGGTCTGAAGTTGCCAGACTAGGAGAAAGGGAAGGTTATTCGAGTGAAAAAAATATTAGAAATTATTAGTATGGAAATGGAAGAAGCGTTTGAAAAGGCGGGATATGATAGAAGTTATGGAAAGGTGGCATTGTCAAATCGACCAGACTTATGTGAGTTTCAATGTAATGGGGCAATGGCTGCCGCTAAGGCCTATAAAAAGGCGCCAATTCAGATTGCAAACGATGTATTAGCAAATACTGCAAGCAAGTGCTGCTCGAATTTAGAGGCGGTGATGCCAGGGTTTATTAATCTGAAATTATCAGAAGAATTTGTTGCAGAATATCTCAATGAGATGAAGGTGACAGAGAAATTAGGATTGGAGCAGCCAGAGTCAAAAGAGACCATCTTTCTTGATTATGGCGGTGCAAATGTAGCGAAGCCGCTACACGTAGGACACTTGCGTACTGCAATTATCGGAGAGAGTTTGAAGAGATTGGCTAAATTCGTAGGTCACGATGTGATCAGTGATGTACATCTAGGAGATTGGGGTCTTCAGATGGGACTTATCATCGTAGAATTGAGAGAGAGAAAGCCAGAACTTGTATATTTTGATGAAAGTTATACAGGAGAGTATCCAGAAGAAGCACCGTTTACAATTGGTGAATTGGAAGAAATCTATCCAACAGCAAGTGGAAAGTCAAAAACAGATGAAGCCTTCAAACAACAAGCGATGGAAGCTACCTTTAAATTACAGAATGGACATAAGGGTTATACGGCTATTTGGAAGCATATCATCCAAGTATCGGTGACTGACTTGAAGAAGAATTATGGAACATTGGATGTGGATTTTGACTTATGGAATGGTGAATCAGATGCACAGCCATATATCGATGAATTGGTTGGGTTGCTTAAGGAGCAAGGCTTGGCTAGGATGGATCAAGGAGCTTTAGTGGTTGATGTACAAGAAGAGAGTGATACGAAGGAAATTCCACCTTGTATGATATTAAAATCTGATGGAGCATCTCTATATGGTACTACGGACTTAGCTACACTGATTGAAAGAGAGATGGTATATAAACCAAATAAAATAATCTACATTGTGGACAAGAGACAAGAGTTGCATTTCGTGCAAGTATTCCGTGTTGCTAAGAAGGTGGGAATTATCCCACAAGAGACAGAGCTTACCTTCCTTGGGTTTGGAACCATGAATGGAAAGGATGGAAAACCGTTTAAGACCCGCGATGGTGGTGTGATGCGTCTGGAGCATTTTCTTGCAGATATTTGTGAGGGTATGTATGAGAAGATTGCAGAGAATCGTATGATTGATGAAGCAGAAGCGAAAGACACAGCGAGATTAATCGGTCTTGCGGCTGTAAAATACGGAGATTTGTCCAATCAAGCAGCGAAAGACTATGTCTTCGATGTAGAGAGGTTCACATCCTTTGAGGGGAATACAGGACCTTATGTCCTATATTCTATTGTTCGAATTAAATCCATCTTGAACAAATATGTGGAAAGCGGTGCTGATATTCAACAGGGAAATATTCTGGCAGCTGCTACAGATAGTGAGAAGAGTTTGATGTTAGAGGTAGGGAAATTCAATCAGGTAATAGAGAGTGCATATGCAGAATTGGCACCACACAAGATTTGTGCTTATATTTATGATTTGTCAAATGCATTCAATCGATTCTATCATGAAACAAAGATATTGAGCGAAGAGAATCAAGAAAGAAAAGCGAGTTATGTCTCTTTACTAGATGTAACAAAGGATGCTCTAGAAGCTTGTATTGATATCCTCGGCTTCCAGGCGCCAGAACGCATGTAAGTGTAAGGTGCAGACCGATACGGAAAGAGAAGAGGAGTGAGTGAATGGAAGAACCAATACAAAAACCGATACAAAAGAAGAAGTTGGGATTAGGGAATATCTTTCTACCGTTGATTATTTATTTTATCGTGTCTTTTATTGTTCAAGTATTAATGAGTCTGTATTTGGTACAAAAAGTGATGCTGGAATATATGGCTCAGGCAGGCGGGACAGACATGACATCTCAGATTGAGGTCTTGCTAGAGCCTGAGATGACACAGGAAATTATGGAATTGGTATTAATGCAAGCGATGGATTATGCAACTTATTCGGTTATTCTGATTGCAATCATATCAATACCAATCTTTATCTTGTTTTATCGACGTGATTCCAAGCGATTTGCTGGATTGCCACAATACGAGAATGAGAAGAAGAAAAGACCGATATGGCAGTATATTATCATTGTAATAGGTGGGGTTGCATTCTGTATTGCAATTAATAACTTGATTATGTTGAGTAACTTGGCGGAAATTAGTTCATCCTATCAGGAAGCGTCAGAGATGTTATATTCGGTAAGTTTCTTAACCCAGTTGATTGGATTGGGGGTAGTAGTACCAATCTGCGAAGAATTACTGTTCCGTGGATTGTTTTATCGTAGACTAAAGGATTCCATACGGGTTTCGTGGGCGATTATATGGAGTGCCCTGTTGTTTGGGATTTTTCATGGAAATATCGTTCAAGGGATATATGGATTCTTGTGTGGAATTATTTTTGCATGGATCTATGAAAAATATGGCAGTGTGAAGGCTCCAATCTTTGCCCATATCGTAATGAATTTAGTGTCGGTATGCTTGACGCAATATGAGGTGTTTTATTGGATGTTTGATGATCCGATGAGATTGAGTATTATCACTGTTGTTTGTGCGACACTGACATCTGTCTGCTTTGTGTGGATTAGAAGTGCTGAAATGACAGATAATAAATTAAGTGAAGTGGTAAAATAGATGAATTGACAGATAATTAAATAAAAAAATAATATAATAAAAACAATCAGACAATTCAAAATAATGTTTATCTTTACAAATCCTTTTTTTTGTTGTATAGTTGCCTAGGAAGTCAACATAGTTGGCCATAAGGTCGCTGCAGTTGGTTTAAAAACCAACTGAAACAAAAGAAAGGATTTATTATTATGAGCAAAGTTGTGATTAACGAACAGAATCGTGGACAATGTGGTTTGTATCATCCAGAGTTTGAGCATGATAACTGCGGAATTGGAGCAGTAGTAAACATTAAAGGTCAAAAAAGTCATCAAACAGTCGAGAATGCCCTGAAGATTGTTGAGAATTTAGAACATAGAGCAGGGAAAGATGCAGAAGGGAAGACTGGAGATGGTGTTGGAATCTTGTTGCAGATATCGCACAAGTTTTTCGATAAAGTCTGTCAGCCGCTTGGTATTTCTCTAGGTGGAGAGAGAAATTACGGAATTGGTATGTTTTTCTTTCCTCAAGATGAATTGAAGAGAAATCAAGCAAAGAAGATTTTTGAAGTGATTGTCGAAAAAGAAGGCCTTGAATTTCTAGGATGGCGTGAAGCGCCAGTAAAACCAGAGGTGCTTGGAAGTAAGGCGGTAGAATGTATGCCATTTATCATGCAAGCATTCGTGAAAAAACCGAAAAACGTGAAGCAAGGTTTAGAATTTGATCGTAAATTATACATTGTAAGAAGAGTGTTTGAGCAGACTTGCGACGATACTTATGTAGTGTCTTTGTCTAGTAGAACAATTGCATATAAGGGAATGTTCCTGGTAGGACAACTTCGTTTGTTCTTCCAAGATCTACAAGATGCGGATTATGAGTCAGCAATTGCATTGGTTCACTCAAGATTTAGTACGAATACACAACCGAGTTGGCAGAGAGCCCATCCGAACCGTTTCATTGTTCATAATGGCGAGATTAATACCATTAAGGGAAATGCAGATAAGATGCGAGGTCGTGAAGAGAACATGCAGTCAGAATATTTGAAGGGAGACATCCGTAAGGTATTGCCTGCAATAAATACCTCTGGTTCAGACTCTGCAATGTTAGACAATGCGCTAGAATTTATGGTGATGAGTGGAATGCCACTTCCATTAGCGGTTATGATCGCAATTCCAGAGCCATGGGCGAACAATAGAAGTATGTCGCAGAAGAAGAAAGACTTCTATCAATACTATGCAACCATGATGGAGCCATGGGATGGACCAGCTTCTATCCTATATACAGATGGAGATGTAATGGGGGCTGTTCTAGATAGAAATGGACTGAGACCTTCACGTTATATGATTACGGAAGACGATAACTTGATTCTATCATCAGAGGTAGGAATTCTAGATATCGATCCATCGACTATTGTGATGAAAGAACGTCTACACCCGGGTAAGATGTTATTAATCGATACGGTACAGGGAAAAGTGATCTCAGATAATGAGTTGAAAGAATCTTACGCAAATTCACAACCTTATGGCGAGTGGTTAGACAGAAACCTAGTCTTGTTAAAGGATTTGAAGATACCGAATCAAACAGTAGAGAGGTTTGAAAAAGATGAATTGGCTCGTCTACAAAAAGCATTTGGCTATACTTACGATGAAATTTCTGAGGCGATCTGTACAATGGCAGCTAATGGCAGTGAAGCAATCGTTGCTATGGGAGCAGATGAACCATTGCCGGTACTATCAGAATACCATCAACCGTTATTCAGTTATTTTAAGCAATTATTTGCACAGGTAACGAATCCTCCAATCGATGCGATTCGTGAGGAAGTTGTTACATCTACAACGGTTTATCTAGGAAAAGCTGGTAATGTATTAGAAGAAAAAGATGCGAACTGTACCATGTTAAAAGTGAATAATCCAATCTTGACAAATACAGATTTGTTGAAGATTAAGAATATGAACGTTCCAGGATTCCAAGTGAAAGTGATTCCTACCACATATTTTAAAAACTCTAGTATTGAAAAAAGTATGGAACATTTATTTTTTGAAGTGGATCAAGAGGTGCAGAGAGGGACGAATATTATCATCTTATCTGATAGAGGTGTGGATGAATATAACATGGCTATTCCAGCATTATTGGCGCTATCAGGGGTTCAGCAGCACCTAGTAAGTACCAAGAAGAAGACATCAGTTTCTCTAGTAATCGAAACAGGTGAGGCAAGAGATGTTCATCATTTTGCAACCTTACTGGGATATGGTGCGGCTGCAGTCAATCCATACTTGGCATTTGATACCATTCATGAATTGATTGAAACAGGAATGTTGAAGAAGGATTACTATGCAGCGGTAGATGATTACAACCATGCGATTATCCATGGTATCGTTAAGATTGCTTCTAAGATGGGGATTTCAACAATTCAATCTTACCTAGGCGCTAAGATATTCGAAGCAGTAGGTCTGAAGCCAGAATTTATCAAGAAGTATTTCAGAGGAACCATTAGTCGTGTAGGTGGTATCGGGTTAGAAGAAATTGCCAATGACTATACAGCGCTACATTCGAAAGCATTTGACCCATTGGGATTAGATGTAGACTTAACTGTAGATAGTATCGGTACCCACAAGTACAGAAGTGGTGGAGAAGAACATCTCTACACACCTCAGACCATTCATCTGTTACAACAAGCGACAAGACGTGGAGATTATGAATTATTCAAAGAGTATACGAGATTAATTGATATCCAAAGTGGAAAGATTAGCTTGAGGGGGCAATTAGAGTTTGCATATCCGAAAAAAGGAATTTCAATCGATAAGGTTGAAAGTGTAGAATCGATTGTAACGAGATTTAAAACAGGTGCGATGTCTTATGGTTCTATCTCGAAAGAGGCGCATGAGACACTTGCGATTGCGATGAACTCCATCAATGGTAAGTCAAACTCTGGTGAGGGTGGAGAAGAAATCGAACGTTTGACAAGCAATAAATGCTCTGCGATAAAGCAAGTAGCATCTGGTCGTTTCGGTGTAACCTCAAGATACTTAGTAAGCGCAAAAGAGATTCAGATCAAGATGGCACAAGGAGCAAAACCAGGAGAGGGAGGACATCTTCCAGGAACAAAAGTATATCCATGGATTGCAAAGACACGTCATTCAACTCCAGGGGTAAGTTTGATTTCACCGCCACCACATCACGATATCTATTCTATCGAAGACTTGGCACAGTTGATTTATGACTGCAAGAACTCGAATAGAGATGCAAGGATTTCAGTAAAGCTAGTTTCTGAGGCAGGGGTAGGAACCATTGCAGCAGGTGTTGCAAAAGCAGGAGCTGGGTTGATTCTTATATCAGGATATGATGGAGGAACAGGTGCGGCACCAGGAAGTTCTGTACATAATGCAGGGCTACCGTGGGAACTTGGACTTGCAGAGGCGCATCAAACTCTGATTCAAAACGGATTGAGAGAAAGTGTACGCGTAGAGACTGACGGAAAGCTTATGAGTGGTAGAGATATCGCTGTAGCAGCAATGCTAGGAGCAGAAGAGTTTGGATTTGCAACAGCTCCACTTGTTACAATTGGTTGTGACATGATGAGAGTTTGTAACCTAGACACTTGTCCACTTGGTGTGGCTACTCAGAACCCTGAGTTACGTAAGCGTTTCACAGGAAAGCCTGAGTATGTTGTGAACTTTATGAAATTTGTAGCTCAAAACTTACGTGAGCACATGGCGGCACTCGGTGTGGCTACTGTGGATGAACTGGTTGGAAGAACTGATTTGTTAAAAATCAAGGAAGAGCCAAACTCTGAGCGTGCTTCAACCGTTGATTTGAGTAATGTGCTATACAATCCATATTTGGTAACAAAAGAGAGTATGATTCATGATCCGAAGAAAGGATTTGATTTTGAATTAGATCAAACCATCGACGTGAAAGTATTCTTGAAACAATTGATGCCATATTTGGAAAAAGGACAGAAGAGGGGTCTTGAAGTAGATGTGACGAACTTAGACCGTACACTTGGTACAATCTTCGGTTCTGAAATCACAAAGAAATATCCAGAGGGTATGGAAGAGGATACTTATACGATTAAATGTAATGGTGCTGGTGGACAAAGTTTTGGAGCGTTTATACCAAAAGGATTGACACTAGAATTAATCGGAGAGAGTAATGACTACTTTGGAAAAGGTCTATCAGGAGGTAAACTGATTGTTTATCCACCACGCGGAACTAAGTTTAAGCATGAGGAGAACATTATCATCGGTAACGTTGCACTTTATGGAGCGACAAGTGGTAAGGTGTTCATCAATGGGGTTGCAGGAGAGAGATTCTGTGTACGTAACTCTGGTGCTACAGCAGTAGTTGAGGGTGTTGGTGATCATGGTTGTGAATACATGACAGGTGGATTGGTTGCAGTAATTGGTAAAACTGGTAAGAACTTTGCGGCAGGTATGAGTGGAGGTATCGCATATGTTCTAGATGAAGATAGCGACCTATACTTAAAAGTGAACAAAGATATGGTAAATATCGCAAAAGTTGCATCAAAATATGATGTGTTAGAATTAAAGAGCATGATTGAAGAGCATGTAAGTTATACAAACTCTGCTCGTGGAAAAGAAATCTTGAATAACTTCCAAGAATTCCTTCCAAAATTCAAGAAGATTATTCCAAGAGACTACGAGAGAATGATGACCGCTATCTTACAGATGGAAGAAAAAGGTCTCAGCAGAGAACAAGCACAAATCGAAGCATTTAATTCAGCAAATAAAGGACGATAGGAGGCGAATACAGTGGGAAAAGCAACAGGATTTTTAGAGTTTAAACGAGTAAATAAAGAAGCAGAACAACCGATAGAGAGAATCAAGCATTACAATGAATTCCACACGCCGCTATCGAAAGAAGAGCAGGCGAAACAAGGGGCGAGATGTATGTCTTGTGGAGTACCTTTCTGCCAATCAGGACAAGAACTGATGGGGATGACAAGTGGTTGTCCTCTGAACAATCTAGTTCCAGAGTGGAATGATTTGGTATTTCGTGGAAATTGGGAAGGCGCATATAAGCGTCTTCTAAAGACAAATAACTTCCCAGAGTTTACATCGCGTGTATGTCCTGCATTATGTGAAAATGCATGTATGTGCGGGCTAGATGACGATGCAGTAGCAAGCAAGTGTAACGAATATTCGATTATTGAATATGCATACAAGAATGGATTGGCTAAGGCAAATCCTCCAAAGGCGCACACTGGGAAAAAAGTAGCAGTCATCGGTTCAGGTCCAGCTGGACTTGCCGCAGCGGACCAACTCAACAGACGTGGTCATAGCGTGACAGTATATGAGCGTGAAGACAACGTGGGTGGTCTCTTGCGTTATGGTATTCCAAACATGAAGTTGGAAAAACAATATATCGACCGCAAAGTGGAAATCATGAAGGAAGAAGGAATTGAATTTATCACAAGCTGTAATGTTGGAAAAGACATCAAGGCAGACGAGTTGATTAAGAAGTATGATAGAGTCATCCTAGCTTGTGGGGCGTCGAATCCGCGAGATATCAAGGTAAATGGAAGAGATGCAGAAGGGATATACTTCGCAGTAGATTTCTTGAAGTCTACAACAAAGAGCTTAGCTGAGAATGATGGCCAGTTGAAAAAGGGAAGTTATATCGATGCCAAAGGTAAGAATGTTATGGTAATCGGTGGTGGAGATACAGGAAATGACTGTGTTGGAACATCCATTCGTCATGGAGCAAAATCTGTGGTTCAGTTGGAGATGATGCCAAAGTCGCCAGATGAAAGAGTGGAGAGCAATCCATGGCCAGAATGGCCGAGAATCAGCAAGACAGATTACGGTCAAGAAGAAGCCATTGCAGTGTTTGGAAATGATCCAAGAATCTACCAAACAACGGTGAAGGAATTCATCAAAGACAAGGGTGGAAATGTCTGCAAGGCAGTGATTGTAAGCCTGGATTTTGTGAAGGATGAAGCAACAGGTCGCATGAACATGAAAGAGGTGGAAGGAAGCGAAAAGACAATCCCAGTTGATTTGGTATTGATTGCTGCTGGATTCCTTGGAAGTGAAGACTATGTGACAAAGGCGTTCAAAGTTAAAACCACTGACAGAAGCAATGTAAATGCAAATGACAGTGATTATAAGACGAGTGTTGACAAGGTTTATGCTACTGGGGATATGCGTCGTGGACAATCGTTGGTTGTATGGGCGATTCGTGAAGGTCGCGAAGTAGCAAAAAGTGTAGATACAAGCCTAATGGGTTACAGTAACTTGTTGTAAGTTCGATCCATCAGGTAGGCACCGACGGGTGCGGTGATTAAAATCGATAGAACTGCGATGGTCAAGATCAGTTCGCCACATGCCAGATTGGCAGCCAGTGGAAGCCCTCCAATTGCGGCTTGCACGGTTGCCTTAGGCATATAAGAGAAGCCAATGAAAAGCTTCTCTTTTTTGTTGAATTTTGTTCCTATTAGACAACAGAAAACACCGAGAAGGCGAACGAAAACAACTAGTATGATCAGAATGATTGCAATGAATCCAAAGCGTAAGGCATATGTAGGATTCACTGTGGCACCGACCAATACAAATAACAACACTTCGGCACCAACCCATAGGCGAGAAAATTTTGCAGAAAGTCGTTCGGCAACGGCTTTCTTTTTCACTTTCAGGGTGGAGCCAATTGCCATGACAGCCAACAAGCCCGAGAAACCAATGATACTACCTTCTAGATCTTTTAGCATGTTTTCTCCAGTGAGTAATAGGAAGGAAATAGATAGTATCACAAGAATTTTTACGCTGTCACGCATATGGAATTTTCTGAATAATAAAACAGATAACAAGCCGATACCAATTCCGACAGCTAAACCTAGTATTAGAGAAGTTGGAAGAACAAGGAAGCTATTTGCAGTAGCTGTGTTTTGCTCCAACAGCCCGAGAAAACTCGTGAATAATATGATTACGAAGATGTCATCCATAGAAGCACCCACCATAATCAATTGGGGAAGCCCTTTTTCTGTGCCCTTTTTCTTTTCGATCAATTCGATCATACGCGGGATAATGACGGCAGGGGAAACTGCTGCAATTACAGTGCCGAGAACGGTCGCTTCTAGATAGGTGATATCAAAGAAGACTGGGGCTAGTATAGTGGTACCGATGATTTCAAAGCAGGCAGGGACAAAACACATCAAGAGTGCTGGTCGTCCGACTTTTTTGAGATCCTTTAGGTTTAAATTTAGACCAGCACGCATCAATATAATAATGAGAGCGATTTGCCGAAGTTCAATGGAGATGTTTTGAACACTGGGATCCAACAGGTTGAATCCATAGGAACCTAGAAGGATTCCAGCAATAAGCATACCCACTAGACTTGGCAATTTAAAGAAAGAGCAAATCTTTCCAAATAACATTCCTAGAATAAAAATTAATGAGAGTGATAATAACATCCGAATACCCATCCCTTTCTCGATGTTTGGCAACTAGATCCTTTAACGTTCGATAACATAGGAATAATAATCTGTATCTAGAATTAATTCCGATATCTCAAATTTGTTGTTGATAATCTGTTTTTTGGATTCCAAATATGCTTCTTGGTTTTCTACTTCACCATTTGTAGGTTGAAAATCACCTGTTCGCGCATTGTAGAATCCTTCATTTGTGATAAAACTTCGGTTCTGGAATATGATGAGTGGTTCGTAATCATCTCCCAGGATATCATTTCCCATTAGCAAACGAGAATCATAAGAGAATCCCATGATATTTGATAAGGTTGGAATAATATCTAAGCTTTGGGCGAGTTTGTCCACTACGACAGGTTTCTCCATACTTCCACTCCATAGGAGGAAGGCGTTTTGATATTTTCCAAAGTCATCATCCACAGGTGAACCATTGAGCTCTTCTAATTGCTCTAAGGTCAAGCCATATGGATAGTGATCAGAGCTGAGTGCAATTACCGTATCTTCTAGTTTCCCGGCTTCTTCTAAAGCGGTCAAAATATGACCGATCGCCTTGTCAAGCTCGATGTTTGCAGCGAGATAAGCGCGGATTGCTTCGCTATAAGGCAGGTGGTCGGTAGCTTCTTTGTTTCTGGATGACATCATGTTTCCAGTAAACGTATATAGTTGGTGTCCACTGACTGTCATATAATAAGCGTGGAACGGAGTGTCACTATTGATATATTCATCCACGGTTAGTTCCATCATCTCTAGGTCAGACTCTGGCCATACCTTAGTTACCTCTAATCCATTTCCCAATCCTTTGTAATCATAGCCCATGTTCGGGTGACTCAATTCCCTCGAGTAGTAGGTGTAAGAGTGGTTGTGATAGGCTAGAACAGGAGAATAGCCCTCGCTCAATGTCTGCATGCCCATGGTAAATGGCAGATAATTATCTGCGGATTCCGTAAAACTTCTCACTCCAGATTTTGGAATGAGTCCATTTAGGGCAACATACTCTCCGTCGGTGGTACTTACTGGCCAGCCAGGTGTGTAGAAATTATTAAATTGAAAGCCTTCTTCATATAGACGGTATAGGTTTGGTGTAATCTCGGGATCAATTGCTAGATGGGAGAAGGATTCTGCTGTGATAAAAATCAGATTTTTCCCTTCAAACATCCCAGTGTATTCATTTTCCATTTGTGTCGGAGCACTTGCAAAATATTGATGAAGTAACTTTACATCCTCATTTGTTTCAGTCTCTGATAAGGTGGCGAAATCAATCTTCAGTATTTGTGGTTCATAAACAGGTTCCTCTACAATTGACTCTTCTTGAATTTCGGTTTGACTATCTAGATTTAGGGGGGTGGTTTCACTAGTCGGTTCTTTAGGTAATTCTGTGGTGTCGGTAAAGACAATATTAGAATCGCTACTTCCAATCAATTGGTTGATGTCTGCATAGAGAGTCAATTGCAAACCGAACTGTTCCACTGTTGTATTCGGTGCATAATCTCGTGTGTATTGGTTATGATCGCTTTCAGGAAATACATAACCTTGAATTAGGAAAAAAATCAAGAGTATATATAGAAATAATGAAATACATCCTATGATAATCCTGCTAGGCAATCCAAAGATGAAGAATCCATCTAGTTTGTTGAGAAAGAGAGATAAAACAAATGGAATGAACATTATTAAAACAATCAAAAGGTTGTCTGCCACAGTTTTTCCAATGATATCGGTGAATGTAAAGGCATCACCAGCCATAGTCAAAGACATCAAGGTGAAAAAAGTGATGAAAACTTTGTAATAGATTAACTGAGATACGTATATTAGCGTGATAATGAGGCTTACTATAAGTGTGAGCCAATAAGCAACCCTTCTATGAAGTGCCGAAGTAAGGATGTATAGAAGGATGCCTAGAAGGAATGAACTTAGAATCATGTAGGGCAGAGACTGCACAGAATGGAAGCAGGTCAATGCAAGACAAAGTTCTAGATATAAAAATAAAAATGAGTAATATATGGTTGTAATAAATTTTTTCAGTGAGTTCATGGTATAGCTCCTTTGTCTTAAATACAGTTTATACCATTAAAACACAAAACATGTATTAAATCAAATACATGCAAAAATTAAATTGATAAATTATTAACAAATAGGTATAATAAGCATGTAGTTTGAAAAGGCTAACTAAATAATATAATTTAATTCGAAAAATTGGAGGTAGATATGGATATTAATTTTTGTGAAAACTGGAAGGGGTTTAAGCCAGGGAGATGGAGCAATAGTGCGGTTGATATTTGTGATTTTATCACGACCAATTATACACCGTATGATGGTGATGAGGGATTCTTGGTAGAACCGACAGAAGCGACCAAAGAATTATGGAAACAAGTCGTAGAGTTAAATCAAAAAGAACAAGATAATAATGGAGTGTTGGAAATGGATTGTGATGTTGTTTCGACTGTCACATCTCATGCAGCAGGATATCTTAATAAGGAATTAGAAACCATTGTAGGATTCCAAACAGATAAGCCATTTAAGAGAAGTTTTCAGCCTTTTGGTGGAATAAGAACAGCAGAAAATGCATTGAAGCAATATGGATATGATGTAGAACCACAACTTCATGATTTCTTCGTAAAATATAGAAAAACTCATAATGATGGTGTATTTGATGTATACACAGATGAAATAAAATTAGCTAGAAAATCTGGAATCATCACTGGACTACCAGATGCATATGGACGAGGTAGAATTATTGGAGACTATAGACGAGTTGCTCTATATGGAATAGACCTTCTTATGATAGATAAGAAAGAGCAACTGAAGACAGCACCGACTCGTATGCAAGAGGAGAATATCCGACTGCGTGAGGAGTTGAGTGAGCAGATTCGTGCTTTGGGTGACATCAAGGAAATGGCAGCGATATATGGATATGATATTTCAAAGCCAGCTAAAAATGCAAAGGAAGCGATTCAGTGGTTATACTTCGGATATCTAGCGGCGATCAAAGAGCAAAACGGTGCCGCAATGAGTCTTGGTAGAACTTCCACATTCCTTGATGTATTTATCCAACGTGATTTGGAACTTGGTGTATGCACGGAAGAAGAGGCGCAAGAGTATATCGACCACTTCATTATGAAATTACGTCTGGTTAAATTCGCAAGAACAGCTGAGTATAATACATTGTTCTCGGGAGACCCGACTTGGGTAACAGAATCCATTGGTGGAATGACGACAGATGGAAGACATATGGTTACAAAGACATCGTTTAGATTTTTACACACCTTAGATAATTTAGGACCTGCTCCAGAGCCAAACCTAACTGTACTTTGGTCGCAGAGATTGCCTGAGAATTTCAAGAGATACTGCGCGAAGATGAGTATCAAGACTTCATCGGTTCAATATGAGAATGACGAATTGATGAGAGAAATTCACGGACATGACTATGCCATTGCTTGTTGCGTATCTTCCATGAAGGTGGGAAAAGAAATGCAATTCTTTGGGGCACGTGCTAACCTAGCAAAATGTTTGCTCTATGCAATCAATGGTGGTGTGGATGAAAAACTTAAGATGCAAATTGGACCAAAATATCGTCCAGTAACATCGGAGTATCTAGAATATGATGATGTGGTACAAAAATACGATGATATGCTAGAGTGGCTTGCGAATATCTATGTGAATACATTGAATATCATCCATTACATGCATGATAAGTATTGTTATGAAAAAGTGCAGATGGCACTTCATGATCGTGAAGTAAAGCGTTATTTTGCGACAGGAATTGCAGGGCTTTCTGTAATTGCAGATTCACTAAGTGCAATCAAATATGCAAAAGTAAAGACGATAAGAGATGAAGATGGTTTGGTAGTAGATTATCAGGTGGAAGGTGATTATCCAAAATTCGGAAATGATGACGATCGAGTAGATCGAATTGCGATTGATGTTGTCCACACATTTATGGAAAAAATCAGAAAGCATCATACTTATCGAAATGGAGTTCCTACCATGTCAATCTTGACTATCACATCGAACGTAGTTTATGGGAAAAAGACGGGTAGTACTCCAGATGGTAGAAAAGCTGGTGTACCATTTGCCCCAGGAGCAAACCCAATGCATGGAAGAGATACCAATGGAGCCTCTGCTTCACTCTCTAGTGTTGCAAAACTTCCATTTGAGGATGCGTTGGACGGAATTTCAGATACCTTCTCGATTGTGCCAGATGCACTAGGTAAGGATGATAAGATATTCTTTGGGGATTTTGATATTGATAATATCGTGATGGAAATTAATAGTGCGCAAGACTGCGAAGGTGGTAATTTTGCGTGTATGCAACCAAATGAAGATGTTGAATAAATAAGAGCTTGAATAAGTAAAAGGAGGATTTCAATATGATTAGTGATAGACAAATCGATAATTTAGTAGGATTGTTGGATGGATATGTAGAAAAGGGAGGTCATCACCTCAATGTAAATGTTTTTACAAAAGAGACTTTGTTAGATGCCCAGAATCATCCAGAAAAGTATCCACAGCTGACCGTGCGTGTGTCGGGATACGCGGTGAATTTTGTGAAACTTACCAAAGAGCAACAAGATGATATTATTGCTCGTACATTCCATTCAAAGATATAGATATGGAAGGGTATATACATTCCACTGATTCATTTGGAACGGTGGATGGTCCTGGAATTAGGTTTGTGGTATTTTTGCAAGGGTGTCCATTACGTTGCAAATACTGCCACAATCCTGATACATGGGAGGTCGGAGCGGGGCAGAAGATGTCGACAGAGGATCTGCTGAATCAGTACAGTAAGACAAAGAGTTTCACCAAGGGTGGTATCACAGTGACAGGGGGAGAGCCCCTGTTACAGATTGGTTTTGTTACAGAATTATTTGAGAAGTGTAAAAAACTAGGCATCCATACATGTTTGGACACATCGGGTGTTACTTTCAACAAAGAACATACGGCTGACTTTGATCGTTTGTTTCAGGTGTGTGATTTGGTGATGTTAGACCTAAAACATATTGATTCCATCGGACATAAAGAGCTTACGGGGGTAAAAAATGATCGTATTCTAGACTTTGCAAAATATCTTTCGGATAAACGTGTGGATGTGTGGATTCGTCATGTTGTTATAACTGGAATCACCTTAGATGATGATGAGTTAATAAGACTTGGAGTGTTCCTGTCACAATTGAAAAACATCAAAGCGCTGGATGTGATACCCTACCACAAGATGGGGTCGGAAAAATACACTATGTTGGGAATGGAAGATCCATTAGAGGGTACACCACCTACGACAAAGGATGAAGCAGAGTATGCACTGAAAAAAATAATAGAAGGGATAAAAATAGGGGCAAGAAATGAGTTTTAGAAATCAATTTTCAAGCAATTTAGTTAAGAGTATTTTGGCAGGAGTATCTATATCGGTCGGAGGCGTGATATATATTACACTTGGTTCTTCTATTTTAGGTGCATTTCTATTTAGTATAGGGCTTTTCACCATTTATATGTTTGATTGGAATCTGTATACAGGGAAGTGCTGTATGTTGCCACAAAGTTTCACGATATATACACCGATCACAATCATCGCACTCGTTGGAAATATCATGGGAACTGTTGTTATGGGATATGTAGTTCGATTGTCGGGATTGTCATTAGAAGACTATGCTAGAGAAATGGTTGCTCACAAGTTGGAGCATACCACGCTAGAGTATTTTATACTATCCATATTCTGCGGAATTCTTATGAGTATTGCTGTGTTAGGGTATAAACAACAAAAGGACGATTTTGGTAGATTTATCATCATTGCACTTCCGATTACAATTTTTATTGTAGCAAAGTTTGAGCATGTTATAGCAAATGCATTCTATATTTCGCTCGCTGATTTTTGGAATCAGGATACAGTTGTATTTACTGCTGTTTGTGCAATTGGTAATATGATAGGTTGTTCTATTATATGCGGATTAAAACGCCTATTCCAGATATAGACATTTATCCGCTCTCTATGTTAGAATGTTGTTCAGTTAGATTGTATGACATGGGGCGAGGAGTGAAATGATGAATATGATAGGAAGTTTGAGTGATAAAATAAAGAAGAACGATTTGTATGTTACATTTCGAGAGTTAAAGGGTAATCCAAAGTGGTCGATTATGACAGAGCCGCTTTGGTTTATTCCTTTTTCTCTTTACACCCCTTTTGCATCATTGTACATGTATGAAAGAGGGTTAGATGGTGGACAAATCGGATGGATTATTTCCATTGGTTTTTTTCTGCAAGTGATATTTGGAATCATGGGAGGGGTGATTACAGATAAGCTTGGGAGGCGGATGACCACCTTTCTTTTTGATATGATATCTTGGGTGATTCCATGTATCTTATGGGCATTTGCCGATAATTTTTGGTGGTTTTTAATTGCTGCGATGATTAATGCCAGCTACCAGATTACGAATACATCATGGAATTGCTTGTTTATAGAGGATTGTCCAGCGAATCACCTCACCAATGCATTTACCATGATTCATGTATGTGGGATGTTGTCCGTATTTTTCTCCCCGATTGCAATTGTATTTGTGGATATGTATTCGGTAGTGGAAGTGGTTTCGGTGCTTTATATCATTACAGCAATCTCTATGGCATTGAAATTTATACTATTATACATATATGGAGGGGAAACAGAGGTTGGAAAGCAGAGAAAGATAGAGACAGCGGGGATTTCCATATGGAAATTGTTCTCTGGATATACTGAAGTTGTTGGGAAAGTGTGCAAGTCGAGTCGCATGCTATTCGTTGTGTTGTTTATGGCAATTACCAATATTATCCTGATTACCACCAATAATTTCTTTGCTTTGTATATTACGCAGACCCTTCATATATCTGATGGGTGGGTTGCAGTGTTCCCAATGGTGCGAACTGCCTTGATGTTGTTGTTTGTTATCTTTTTGCAAAATGCAGTAAACAGAATGAAGATGAGGAATTCTCTATTGTTTGGATTTGTTGCATATGTGGCAAGCCATGTAGTCATCTTATTTGCACCTGAGAAAAACATCTGGATGATTATGATATATACCCTACTAGAATCGGTTGCCTATGCAGTGATTACACCACGAAAGGATGCGTTGATGGCATTTTATGTAGAGGTGAAGGAGCGGTCTAGAATCTATGCGATCTTTAATTCTGGGATGATTGCATTATCGGCACCATTTGGAGTTATCATTGGAGAGTTATTTGCATGGAGTCCAAGCTATCCATTTTTCTTGAATATCGGATTGTTCCTACTAGCGAGTATATTAATCTTGAGGGTAGGGGCGATCGCAACCTATGATGAAGAAACAAAAGTCATCGGGAATAAAAAGAGATGATATCTTTTTTTGGGGGTTCATGATACAATGTTTTGTATATCAAACGAGGAAAGGAATTGAGAAAATGAATAAAAGAATGTTTGGAAAAACAAATGCGTTAGTAACGGAGATCGGGTTAGGAACATGGCAGTTGGGAACAAAATGGGGAGAGCCCTTTAATGAGAAGGAAGCGATGAAGATATTAGAAACTGCTTATGAAAGTGGGATTAATTTCATCGATACTGCGGATGTTTATAATGGTGGGGATAGTGAGAAGGCAATCGGAGAATTTCTAAAAACTCACAGAGATATCTATGTTACAACAAAGGCTGGAAGACAGATCAATCCTCATACTTCAGAAAATTATACTATTGATAAAATAGAAAAATACATAGAGGAAAGTATTACCCGTATGGGAGTGGAGAAGTTGGACATGGTATTGTTACACTGTCCGCCGACTTCTGTGTACAAAAATGACGAAATCTTTGGCGGATTGGATCGCATGAAGCAAATGGGAAAAATCATAGATTATGGTGTGAGTATTGAGAAGGTAAGCGAAGGACTTGCAGCGATGGATTATGATATCTCTGCGATGGAAGTTATCTTTAATATGTTCCGATTCAAACCACTGGATGAATTATTTGTAAAGACAAAGGAAAACAAGATCGGTGTGATAGCACGTGTACCATTAGCTAGTGGGTTGTTATCTGGAAAGTATACCAAGGATACCACATTTGGTGCAGGAGATCATCGTACTTTTAATCGCGACGGTGCAGCTTTTGATAAGGGAGAGACATTCTCTGGCGTGGATTATAACTTAGGACTGACAGCGGTAGAAGAGTTGAAGCAGGTGTTTGGAACTGACGACCTCATTCCGTATGCAATTAAATGGATTATGATGCATGATGCAGTCAGTGTGGTGATTCCAGGAATTAGCAAGGCATCTCAGATTGCCTCTAACGTAAGCGCAGTGAATATGCCTGATTTGACAGAAGTACAGATGAAGCAGGTATCGGATATTTATTACAAGTATATCGCAGAGAGTGTTCATCCACTGTGGTAGAAAGCGGTAGGTATTTTCATTTTGTTAAATAGTGTGATATAATAAGCAAAATATGGAATGAGAGTTAAAATCACTATATCATGTGGTCGATCAAGGAGATAGAGATATGAGGGATGAAAACAATAAATTAAAGATAAGTATTGAAAACATAGAAAAAGAACTAGCATCGGCACCGATACTCAAATCGATGTTAGATGCTGCACCTGTTGCCCTAAATCTATGGGATGAGGATATGACAAATCTCATGTGTAACAAGTATGTGTTGAAGTTGTTTCGGATTAATGAAGAAAGAGAATATCTCGAGGAGTTCTATAAGTTTTCACCTGAAATCCAGCCAAACGGTGTTCCGTCGCTTGAGATGGCTAAGATTAATTTTCATAAGGCATATGCGGAAGGTCGATATGTGTTTCATTGGATGCATGAGACTCAGGATGGGGAGAAAATACCGAGTGAAATCACGCTAGTGAAGTTAGACATCGAGAGTGATTCAGAATATTTGGTAGGGTTTATCCAGGATTTGCGCAAGGATTTTACTCAAGTGAACGAAGGTGATTATGATTATTACTTTACGGATGTAATCCCAACGAGAATCGTGTTGAACGAAATATCAAGTCTTTCGTCAGAGTGGTTTTTTGGCGTGGATTTAAGAACTGGTAATCTGCAGCAATATGTCGACACGTTACCAATTGATAAAATTAATGATAGTGCTTTATTCTCTCTTGAAAAGGTGATTGAACTAGGGATTGTTCATGAGGATGATATCGAGAAATATAAAAAGGTTACTGAAAATATCCAAAATGGAATTTTTGAACCATATGATATTCGGTTTTTAAGTGAGAATGGAGAAGAATATCGTTATGCACGACTTGTATATAAGACAATATTTGATCAGAATAATCAACCGATTTATGTTATAGGGAAATCTACAGATGTTCATGATCAAAAGATATTAGAAGAACGTTCTCAAAAAGATTTACTTACAAATTGCTACAATAAAATCAGTGCAGAAATTATTGTTTCGGATAAACTGAAGACATTTCCAGATGGCACGCATGCGTTTTTTATTGTAGATATCGACAATTTCAAGTCTATTAATGATAATTTAGGACATTTTTTTGGAGATGAGGTGTTGAAAGAGATTGCAAATGGGTTACATGCAGTCTTCCGTGAAGCGGATATCATTGCTAGAATTGGTGGAGATGAATTTGTTGTGTTTTTGGAAAATATAGCAGATAAAGAAATGGTAGAAAAAAAAGCCAAGAAGATATTAGAAGTTTATAGTAAGACCTATTCAGGCGAATATAGAGATTATTCGATTACAGGAAGTATTGGGATTGCAATGTATCCACATGGTGGAAGGACATATGAAGAATTATATCGAAATTCAGACAAAGCATTGTATCAAGCGAAGGCTCTTGGGAAAAATAGATTTATTACATATTCACATGAGTTGAGCACGGGAATAATGAGTAATACTACAAAGATTGAAAATGCTGACAGAATTGCGGGGAACTTTTTTGATTACGATTTGATTTCAACAGTGTTCAATATTCTTTATGAGCGAAATGGAGATGTGACATCGATCAATTTGACACTGAGATATATTGGCCAACGATATGAGGCGGATCGTTCCTATATTTTTGAATCATTAGATAATGGAGAGACGTATAATAATACATTTGAATGGTGTGAAGAGGGGATTAGTAGCGAAATTGATGATTTACAAGAATTACCGAACCATGTTTTTAGAGATTTTGTAAAGAAGGCCCATAATGGGATTATCTATTCCAATAATTTAAGAGAAACATTAGAGTATGACACTGCGTTTGAAACCATGGTGAATCAGGGGATTCTGTCGTTCGTACATGCACAAGTAAAAAAAGACGACGTGATGACGTTCTTTATTGGATTAGATGATTGCACTAAAACGCGAATATGGACTGAAAGAGAAATTAATAGCTTACAATACATAGGGAAACTATTGTCCATCATTCTTCAAGGTAGACACCTAAGAGACGAAGTGGAGTTGTTGGCCGAATATAATAAGAATTCTACACATATTCTAGATAGCGCGGACGAGGTTGTTTATATATCAGATACAGATAACTATGACTTGTTGTATTTAAATCATACTGCGATTCAAGCAGTAGGGAATCCAGAGGAAGAGGTATGGCGGAGTAAAAAATGCTATGAAGTTTTACAAGGAAAAACGAAACCATGTGAATTTTGCACCAATCATCTTTTGACGCAGGACGATTTTTATGAGTGGTCATTCTATAATCCAGTTATTGATAAAACATTTTTGTTAAAGGATAAGCTGATTCCGTTCAATGGGAAATTGGCAAGACTTGAAATAGCACTAGATATTTCTAAGACTACCACATTGGAACGAGAGATGAAGGAGAAGCTAGAAGATGAAAGATTCTTGATGGATTGTGTAGAGAGGTTACATTCAGGTAGCGAACCATTATTCTCCGTGTATAAGTTGTTAGAGAGTGTAGTAGATTACTATCAAGCTGAGAGAAGTTATATCTTCGAGGTGAGTGAAGATGGCAAGTTTGTAACGAATACATTTGAATGGTGTGTGGATGGAGTTCAGTCGTACAAGAATGAGTTAAACAATCTACCAATATCAGAATTGGAGTTTTTGTTTGAACGATGCAAGAGAGAATTTGCCTTTACCATGCACATAGATGATCCGGAGATGCCTTCTCAATCAAAAGAATATAAATTGATGGAATATCAGCATTTATCTCATATAGTAATAGGCTCCATTGTATCAAATGGTAGAGATGTGACAGGTTTTGTAGGTGTAGACAATCCAAAGAAAAATCCTAAAAAGACCATGATTATTCAATCTGTAGCAAAGTTTGTTGCTAACTTTTTGGATGAGACAGAGCTTGTGGAAGAATTGAATAAATTAAGTTATTATGATAGTCTTACTGGAATCAAAAACAGACAGAGCTATATAGAAGCGATTCGAGATGTGAACGATAACTACATAGAAAGTTTAGGAGTAATTTATATAGATATCCGAGGACTAGGGGCAATCAATGATGCAAAAGGAATTCTATACGGAGATACAATAATCAAGAGATTAGCTGATATTTTGACAGATATTTTTGAGAAGGATGTCTACCGTATGGGAGGAGATGAATTTGTTGTCTATAAGGAAAATCTAGAGGAGAGTGTCTTTGAAGACAAGGTTGAGTTGCTAAAGGAGAAATTAGCTGGGGAAGAGTTTCGAACTAGTATTGGATATACTTGGAATAAGAATTTTGATGCACAAACTACTGATAAAGATGATTTAGATGGAAGTGAAAGGTATAAAAAGATTTTAGCTGACAATCTTGACAAAGAAATATTAGACGGAAAATATGTAGTTTTCTTGCAGCCACAGATGGATTTGGCAGAGGAAAAAGTTCGAAGTGCAGAGGCTCTTGTGAGGCGTGTGGGTGCGGGAGGGTTTTATCAAGCTCCAGTTGCATTTATTCCTTTTTATGAGAGAGAGGGGATTATATCTAAAATTGATTTGTTTGTGTTCGAAAGTGTATGCAAAGAACTGCAATCATGGAGGATGGCAGGGCATACACAAGTATCCACAGTTGCCATTAACTGCTCGCGAATGACAATTGCGGAAGAGGATATTGTGGAGCGGTTTACATCAATTTGTGATAAGTATGGAGTTGAGAAATCACAGATTGTAATTGAGATAACCGAGACAACGAACGCGATAAGCGAAGAAGTTCTAAGAGATATTATACAGAGTTTTGCAGATGCTGGATTCTTGATATCGTTAGATGACTTTGGTAGCGGATATTCTAATCTAACGTCATTTGTAATGTCTGACTTTGATGAGGTGAAAATTGACATGAAGTTAGTAGATGATATTCATACCAATGAAAAGTCAAAAGCTTTGACAGAAGTGGTTTTAGTTCTTTGTGATAAATTAGATGGTTTGATTTCAGTAGCAGAGGGGATTGAATACGAGGAACAGTATAAGATTCTGAAAGAGATGGGATGCTCAAAAGGGCAAGGATATTATTTTGATAAGCCAATGCCGATATCAGAATTCACAGAGAAATACGCGAAATAAAGGGATGGAGGAGATGTGAAACATAGTTTGTTTCATCCTTCCCCGTCCCTAACAAAAGAGGACAGTGGAGATTCCACTGTCCTTGATTTTTACATCCAAGATAGGGTTTTGTATTCGTCTGTATCGTCTTCCTTTTCTGGCTCGTATTTTTTGAATACAGAGTTGATGATGAAAGAAGATAGATAGAAAATAATAGCACATCCAATGAGTGGTAGCATAAAGACCAATAGAGAGAATGCCTCTGGCGATATAAATGCTAAAATAATTGGAATTCCGTTCACTATCGTTAACAATATGGTTTTTGGTAAATGAACGATAGAGAATATGAAGGCGTTCTTTATCGCTTCTTTTTTTGTACACTGAAAGCGAGCGATTGTCGGGAAGATATAGAGTTGAACAATGTACGCATATACAGTGAGAATCAAGATCACAGTACGTAGGATCTCCATAAATGCACCTTCCGTTGTACGAAGAACCATAATGTCTAATATTAAGATGCCGAACACGCCCATGATGATGAGCCATAATAGGGTTGCTTGCTTGAAATTTTCCTTGAAGGCCTTGATATAGCTCTTGAATATATAAGGGTCTTCTCCGCGGGCAATCTTTAGGCAAACATAATGCATAGAAGTGCAAGCGGCGCCAATGGTAACAATCGGGATACAGCTGACAATAAACATGATGTTTAGCACAAATAAATCAAACACACGGGATAATCCTCGCATAATCGGACTATCCAAATTAAATAAATTTCTCATACGATCTCCTTTGTAATGAAATAAGTCTATTGGAATTATATACAACTTGGAAGTATAATTCAATACCTATGTCCTATAATACATAGAAATAACACAAATACAAATAGTTTTATTGTAAAAACGAACATTTGTTTGCAAATAAAAATTTGCTATGGTATAATCAATGTGCAAAATTGTAGATGAATAAATGAACGTGATGGGAGCAATTAGATGGGACAGTTCAAATTAGTTTCAGAATTTCAGCCGACAGGAGATCAGCCACAAGCGATTTCTGAGCTGGTAAAAGGATTTCAAGAAGGGAATCAGTGTGAAACCTTGTTAGGAGTTACGGGGTCGGGTAAGACATTTACCATGGCAAATGTAATTCAAAAACTGAATAAACCAACTCTGATTATTGCACATAACAAGACATTAGCTGCTCAATTATATGGAGAGTTCAAGGAATTTTTTCCAGAGAATGCGGTAGAATATTTTGTATCTTATTACGATTACTATCAACCAGAAGCCTATGTGCCATCATCGGATACCTATATTGCGAAGGATTCCTCTATTAATGATGAGATCGATAAGTTGCGACATTCTGCGACTGCAGCACTAGCAGAGCGAAGTGATGTGATTATCATTGCAAGTGTATCTTGTATCTATGGTTTGGGAAGTCCGATTGACTATCATGAGATGGTAGTATCACTGAGACCGGGGATGATAAAGGATAGAGATGAAGTGATTCGCAAGCTCATAGAGATCCAGTATGATCGAAATGATATGGACTTTCATCGTGGAACATTTCGAGTAAAGGGAGATGTACTAGATATATTCCCAGCGTATTCGGAGGATGTGGCTTGGAGAGTTGAATTCTTTGGTGATGAGGTTGAGCGAATTGTAGAAGTAGATGGACTGACAGGAGAGACGAAGACGGAATTGAATCACATCTCTGTATTTCCAGCTTCTCACTATGTTGTTTCTCAAGACCGAATGAATGGTGCGATTCAAGCGATAGAAGAAGAATTAGTAGAGAGTATAAAGAATTTTAAGAAGGAAGACAAATTAATCGAGGCTCAGAGAATTGGAGAGCGTACAAATTTCGATGTTGAGATGATGAGGGAGACTGGATTTTGCTCGGGGATTGAGAATTATTCTAGACACCTTACGGGAACGGCAGAGGGGGAACCACCCCATACTTTGATTGATTATTTTCCAAGGGATTTTCTGATTATCATCGATGAGTCCCATAAGACAATTCCACAGATTGGAGGAATGTATGCTGGAGATCAATCGAGGAAGTCTACGTTAGTTGATTTTGGATTTCGCCTACCATCGGCAAAGGATAACCGTCCTCTGAATTTTGGTGAGTTTGAGGAGAAGATTGATCAGGTGTTATTTGTATCTGCAACGCCTGGAAAGTACGAGGAAGAGAATGAATTACTGCGAACAGAGCAAGTCATTCGACCGACGGGATTGTTAGATCCAGAGGTGGAGGTAAGGCCAGTTAAGGGTCAGATTGATGATTTGATTTCCGAAGTGAAGAAAGAGATTGCGAAGAAAAATAAAATTTTAATTACCACCTTAACTAAGCGAATGGCAGAAGACTTGACAGATTATATGAAAGAAGTTGGGATTCGAATCAAGTATCTGCATTCGGATGTGGACACTCTAGAACGTATGGAGATTATTCGAGACATGAGATTGGATGTCTTCGATGTCCTTGTTGGAATTAATCTATTGAGAGAAGGACTAGATATTCCAGAGATTACACTTGTGGCAATCTTAGATGCGGATAAGGAAGGATTCCTACGTTCGGAGACATCATTGATTCAGACAATCGGTCGTGCTGCTAGGAATGCAGAGGGTCATGTAATCATGTATGCGGATAAGATTACGGATTCTATGAATCTGGCAATCACAGAAACAGCAAGAAGGCGGAAAATTCAGATGCGATATAACGAGGAGCATGGAATTACTCCGCAGACCATTAAGAAGGCAGTTCGGGACTTGATCAGTATATCGAAGAAAGTAGAGAATAAGATAGAGATAGACCCAGAATCGATGTCAAAGCAAGAAATAGAGAAAACAATCAAGCAATTAGAAAAACAGATGCGTAAGGCTGCGGCTGAATTGGATTTTGAAACGGCAGCCATGCTTAGAGATAAGATGATAGAATTGAAAGGAATACAATGAAACAATATATAAAAATTAGAGGTGCCAATGAGCATAATTTAAAAAATATTGATGTAGATATACCACGCGATGAATTTGTGGTTTTAACAGGATTGAGTGGATCTGGGAAGTCCTCTCTGGCGTTTGATACCATCTATGCAGAGGGACAACGACGTTATATGGAATCGCTGTCATCCTATGCGAGACAGTTTTTGGGACAGATGGAAAAACCGAATGTGGAGAGTATAGAAGGACTCTCGCCAGCCATTTCTATTGACCAAAAGTCTACCAATCGAAATCCCCGTTCTACAGTTGGAACGGTAACGGAGATTTATGATTATATGAGACTACTCTATGCGAGAATTGGAATTCCACATTGCCCGAATTGTGGCAAGGAAATCAAAAAGCAAACAGTGGATCAAATGGTGGATCATATTATGGAACTACCACAAAATAGCAAGATTCAGCTTTTGGCACCTGTGGTTCGGGGGCGAAAGGGCACCCATGCCAAGTTACTAGAGAAGGCACGGAGAAGTGGTTATGTTCGTGCGCGAATCGATGGCAGCTTGTATGAATTAACCGAAGTGATTGAATTGGATAAAAATATAAAACACTCCATTGAAATCATTGTGGATCGTTTGATTGTGAAAGAAGGGATTGAAAAAAGACTTAGTGATTCTGTGGAAACGGTGTTGCAGCTTGCCGAAGGGTTGATGACGGTAGATGTAATCGGAGACAGAGAATTACAGTTTAGCCAGAACTTTTCTTGTGCGGACTGTGAGATTAGTATCGAAGAGATTGAACCGAGGAGTTTTTCTTTTAACAACCCGTTTGGAGCTTGTCCTGAGTGTTTTGGACTGGGTTACAAGATGGAATTTGAAGCGGATCTGATGATACCGGATAAGCGTCTTAGCATTAGCGAAGGAGCGATAGTCGTGAGTGGGTGGCAATCATGCAATCGTGAAGGAAGCTTTGCCAATGCAACCTTACAGGTGTTGATGAAAGAGTATGGATTTGATCTAGAGACACCGTTTAACAAATATCCAAAGAAGATACAGGATTTATTACTCTATGGAATTGGAAGTAGACCGATTCGGGTTCCTTATAAAGGAGAACGAGGAGAGGGAGTTTATGATGTCACATTTGAAGGGATTATTAAGAATGTGGAACGTAGGTATAAAGAGACTTTTTCCGAGTCGGCTAAAGCGGAGTATGAAACATTTATGCGAATTACTCCTTGTCACGAATGTGGTGGGCAGAGATTGAAGAAGAGTGCACTTGCAGTTACAATTGGTGAGAAAAATATTGCAGAAGTAACCATGTTGCCAATTCAAGAACTCTATGATTTTCTTGCGGGTTTAAGTTTGAGCCAACAGCAGCAACTCATCGGAGAGCAACTCTTGAAGGAAATCAAAGCAAGGGTGAATTTCTTGATCAATGTAGGTTTGGATTACTTGTCGCTATCGAGAGCCACAGGAACCTTATCGGGTGGGGAAGCACAGAGAATTCGATTGGCTACCCAGATTGGTTCGGGTTTAGTAGGTGTGGTCTATATATTGGATGAGCCGAGCATTGGTCTCCACCAGAGGGATAATGATAAATTACTTGGAACACTGAAGCGATTGCGAGATTTGGGAAATACTTTGATTGTGGTGGAACATGACGAAGATACGATGAAGGAAGCGGACTATATCATCGACATTGGACCAGGTGCTGGAGAACACGGTGGAGAGGTGACGGCGGTAGGTACTGCGAAGCAAATTATGAAAAATAAGTCTTCGATTACGGGAGCATATTTGAGTGGTAGAACGAAGATTCCAGTGCCGAGTGAGAGAAGACAAGCAACGAATTCTATCAAGGTATATGGTGCGAGAGAAAATAACTTGAAGGACATCGATGTGGAATTCCCAATCGGTGTGATGACCTGTGTGACAGGAGTATCTGGGTCGGGTAAGAGTTCGCTTGTGAATGAAATTCTCTACAAGGTGCTTGCAAGAGAATTGAATCGGGCAAGATTGATTCCTGGAAAACATGATAGAGTGACTGGGCTTGAACACGTAGATAAGGTAATAAATATTGATCAATCACCGATTGGACGAACTCCACGTTCCAATCCAGCAACCTATACAGGGGTATTTGACCTGATTCGCGATTTGTTCGCAGCCACACAAGATGCTAAGACAAAAGGCTATAAAAAAGGACGATTCAGCTTCAATGTGAAGGGTGGTAGATGTGAAGCTTGTAGTGGAGATGGAATCTTGAAGATTGAAATGCATTTCCTTCCAGATGTATATGTGCCTTGTGAAGTGTGTAAGGGAAAACGATACAATAGAGAAACCCTCGATGTGTATTATAAAGGGAAGAATGTCTACGATGTCCTAAATATGACGGTAGAAGAAGCGGCAGTTTTTTTTGAAAATGTACCGAGTATCAAACGCAAGATGGACACTTTATTGGATGTTGGTTTGGGTTATATTCGATTGGGACAACCTTCTACTCAGCTATCAGGGGGAGAGGCGCAGCGAATCAAGCTTGCAACAGAGTTGAGTAAACGAAGTACAGGAAAAACAGTCTATATTCTAGACGAGCCGACAACTGGACTTCATTTTGCTGATGTTCATAAACTCACAGAAATATTGCAAAGACTTTCTTCTGGAGGAAATACGGTAATTGTAATCGAACATAATCTAGAAGTGATAAAGACAGCAGACTATATTATAGACATCGGTCCAGAAGGTGGAGCGAGGGGTGGAACTGTTATAGCAGAGGGAACTCCAGAAGATGTTTCTAATCACGAACAATCCTATACAGGAGCATATCTAAAACCTCTTTTGAATACTTATTGATAAATTGACACTATTTGGTTATAATAGATAGTAATCTGAAGTTGGAGGTCACAATGAAATGGCAAGTGATATGGGAATAGATTTAGGAACAGCAAGTGTTCTTGTATATGTTAAGGGCAAAGGTGTGGTGTTAAAAGAGCCTTCTGTCGTAGCATTTGATAGAGATTCAAATACAGTAAAAGCAATTGGAGAAGAAGCGAGATTGATGCTAGGTAGAACGCCTGGAAATATTGTTGCAGTACGCCCACTGCGACAAGGGGTAATCTCAGATTATACGATTACAGAGAAGATGATAAAGTATTTCGTGCAAAAGGCAATGGGACGCAGAACTCTGAAGAAGCCACGAATTAGCATTTGTGTACCGTCAGGGGTAACAGAGGTAGAAAAAAATGCAGTGGAGCAAGCGACTTATGCTGCAGGAGCAAGAGAGGTTCATCTAATCGAAGAACCAGTTGCTGCTGCAATCGGTGCAGGCATCGATATCTCCAAACCTTGTGGAAATCTGATTGTTGATATCGGTGGAGGGACGACTGATATTGCTGTGATTTCGCTTGGTGGAACAGTGGTGAATACATCACTAAAAATAGCGGGGGATGATTTTGACGAGGCGATTGTGCGATTTATGAGAAAGAAGCATAATCTTTTAATTGGGGAAAGAACTGCAGAAGATATCAAGATTAAAATCGGAACTACGTACGATCAAGGAGAATTAACATCCATGGAAGTCCGTGGGCGAAATTTGGTTTCGGGGTTACCAAAAACAGTTGTAGTTACTTCTGAGGAAACAGAGGAGGCTTTGAAAGAAGTTACCAGTCAAATTGTAGAATCGGTAATTAGTGTATTGGAACAGACACCACCAGAGTTGTCAGCAGACATCCTAGAGAGAGGAATTGTTTTAACTGGTGGAGGTGCGATGTTACGCGGATTAGAGGAGTTGATTCAAGAGGGCACAGGTATTAACACTATGACAGCGGAGGAACCTATGAAGGTTGTTGCCATTGGAACAGGGCAGTTTATAGAATTTATCAGTGATAGTAAATCATTTTAATAGTTAAGGGGCAGGGGAACGAGGGTTCTTCTGTCCTTTTGTACAAAAAAATAATAAGAAACAGAGAAGGTTGATATGGCAATAACGATGAAGGGATATGTAGAGGGAATTACATATCGTAATGAAGAGAATGGGTATACGGTTTTTCGGTTGAGTGGAAATGGAGAAACGACAGTTTGTGTTGGAACCTTGCATTTTGTCAATCAGGGAGATTGCATAGAAATAGAGGGAGAGTATCAGACTCATCCGATTCATGGTGATCAGGTTAATGTCCACAGATATGAAATTACAGAACCAGACGATTTGATTTCGATGAAGCGGTATTTAGGATCGGGTGCGATTAAAGGAATTCGGGAGGCGTTAGCAGATAAGATTGTTGAGAAATTTCGTGAGGAAACATTTAAGATCATAGAAGATGAGCCAGAGCGATTGACAGAAATTAAAGGGATAAGTAAAAGAATCGCAATGCAGATAGCAGATCAGGTAGAGGGTAAGAAAGACTTTCGAAGAGCGATGATTTTTCTGCAAAAATATGGAATATCAACTGCTTTGGCAGCAAAGGTTTATCAGCATTACGGTCAGAATATATACGGAGTGATAAAGGAAAATCCATATCAATTAGCCGATGAAATCACGGGCGTGGGATTTAAGATTGCCGATGAAATCGCGAGAAAGATTGGAATCCATGCAGACTCTGATTTTCGAATTCAAAGTGGAGTTCACTATACATTGTTACAATGTGTGAACGAGGGACATGTGTACCTTCCGAAGTCAGTACTCCTTACAAGGGTACAACAATTATTAGAAATTGAAGTGGAAAATGTAGAGCGGCACTTGATGGATCTGACTATCGAGAAGAAGATTGTGCAGAAACCAGAAGAATTCGATTCACGAATATATCCCTCTATGTATTATTATATGGAATTAAATATCGCGAAGATGCTACATGATTTAAACGTGCAATATGAGATTCCAGATGTGGTGTTAGAGAATCGCATCTGTCAAATACAAAAAAATACAAAGCAAGTATTGGATGAAAAACAGCAGAGGGCGGTTATGGAAGGTGTTCGAAATGGCTTGCTGATTTTAACAGGGGGACCAGGAACTGGAAAGACCACTACAATCAATGCGATGATACAATATTTTGAATCGGAAGGGTTAGATGTGTTTCTAGCGGCTCCGACAGGAAGAGCAGCAAAACGAATGTCTGAAACCACTGGATGTGAGGCTAGAACCATTCATAGAATGTTAGAAGTAAGTGGAAATCCAGAAGAAGACGGGAATATTGGATTTGCGAGGAATCGACAGAATCCGTTAGAGGTCGATGTGATTGTAATTGATGAGATGTCTATGGTTGATCTGACACTCATGCATGCGCTGCTATCTGCGATTGTGGAGGGCACGAGGGTAATCTTAGTGGGAGATAAAAATCAGCTGCCAAGCGTTGGGCCAGGAAGTGTATTGAGAGACATCATTGCAGCTGATACATTTAAGGTGATTGAATTGACAAAGATTTTTCGTCAAGCAGGTGAGAGTGACATCGTTGTGAATGCGCATAAAATTAATACAGGGGAAGAGATTACTTTGGACAATGATAGTAAGGATTTTTTCTTCTTGAAGAGAGATGATACCAATATGATTATCAGCAATGCAATTGAATTGATTCAAAAAAAATTGCCGAAATATGTTCAAGCATCCCAGCAGGAAATTCAGGTGCTTACACCGATGAGAAAAGGTTTGCTTGGAGTGGAACGTTTGAATAAAATCTTGCAAGAATACTTGAATCCAAAAGAAGGTGGAAAAGTTGAGAAAGAAGTTGGGGAACGAATTTTTCGCATGGGTGACAAGGTGATGCAGATAAAAAATAATTATCAGCTAGAATGGGAAGTTACAACGAAGTTTGGCTTAGTTGTAGATAAGGGTTTGGGTGTGTACAATGGAGATATGGGAATTATAACATACATTGATTTATATCATGAGATTGTTGAGGTGACATTTGACGAGGAGAGAAAGGTCAATTATCCTTATAAGTTATTGAATGAGCTCGAACACTCCTATGCAATCACGATACATAAATCACAGGGAAGCGAGTACCCGGCAGTTATCATTCCACTATTACAGGGGCCGAGACTCCTCTACAATCGAAATTTAATCTATACAGCAATAACTAGGGCGAAAAAATGTGTAACTTTGATTGGAGATGAGCGAACATTTCGGGAGATGATAAAAAACACAAATGAACAAAAAAGGTATACGAGCTTGGAGGAGCGAATTCAAGAATTTAATTTGTCAATGTAAGGAACTTGTATTGGAATTACTGTATCCATCCACTTGTGTTCTATGTGGATGTGTGAGTCAACAAGGCGTCTGCGAGGAATGCAGAAGGCAATATCCGACTGTCAGAGAGCCACTATGTATGTGTTGCGGCAAGCCAATCTATGATGAGGAGAAAGAGTGTTGCGAGGATTGTAGCAAACACGGAAAATCATTTGATCAGGGACGTAGTTTGTGGGTGCACGCTGGGAAGGTGAAATCATCCATTTATAAATTTAAATACAGTAATAGAAGGATATATGCGGAGACTTATGGTCAGTTGCTGGTAAAGAAATATGAGGGCTGCATTAGGTCGTGGAATCCACAAGTGATTATTCCTGTGCCTTTGCATCCACATAGGAAGAGGCAGAGAGGATTTAATCAGGCAGAGGTTTTGGCTCGGGTAATTGAGAGGGAAATCAGCTTTGATATTCCAGTGAGAACCAACTTAGTTCTAAGGAAAAAGGAAACGTATAAACAAAAGCAATTAAATGAGGTGCAACGCTTTAAAAATATGCGAAATGCTTTTCAAATTAATTCGGGTAATTGTATACCTGAGGTGGTCATGTTGGTTGATGATATTTACACTACGGGGGCAACGGTTAATGAAATTTCAAGAGTTTTGAAGAATCATGGAGTAAAGAAGGTGTATTTCTTGACCATAAGTATTGGACAAGGGTTCTAGTAATATGTTATACTTAGGAGAATGTTTACCTAGTGAAAATATAATTTTATTTATGAGGTGTAGATATGTTAGATGAGAATAAAATAGCTATGATGACAAGAATTGCTCAGATAGAAGAGGGCGGCGATACATTGGATTTGAAAATATGTTCGTACTATCGGCTGGACTATATTACTATACATATTTTGATTAGTTTGATATGGACTACGATTGCTTACGTTATTGTGGCAGCTGGTTGGTGTATGTATGATTTTAGCAATTTGGTACTGCTGTTAAAGGACATGGATATGATTATGGATTATATTTATGGTCTCTTATGGCTACTCGGAGGTGTATGGATTGCAATGGCAGTTATTTCAGGAGTTGTTTATAATTACAAATACTCAAAAGCAAAAGAGCGATACAAGCAATATCTCAAAGATGTGAGTCAATTGAACAAGTATTATAAAAGGGGTGGTTTGAATGGATAATTTACATTATGCAAAGGAACAATTTTTAGGTCTTTATGCAAAATACAATAGGTGGATTGCGATCGTTTATAAATTTATTTTAGCGTGGCTAGTATTTGCCTACATTAACACAGAATTAGGATTTATGGAGGCGTTAAATACAGTATACATTGCACCATTGTTAGCATTGGTATGTTCAGTGCTACCGATGATTGTAACTGCTTTTGTGGCAGCGCTTTTAATTATGGCACAGGTATATGAGCTTTCCATTTTCTTGTTGGCAGCTGTTGGAGTTATATTCTTGTTTATGTTCATTATTTATTTTCAGTTTACACATAGACAAGCAATTGCACTTTTGATCACACCGATTTTGATCCAATATAATATGCCATTTGCTATCCCAATTATATTTGGACTAACGGGCAACCCTTTTGTTGCAATACCGATTGGTTGTGGTGTGTTCTTATACTATTTGATTCAACAATTACAACCAATGGTAGATGTCTTTAAAGACTTGGAACTTATGGAAATGATTTCACCTTTAACAGCATTTTTTACAGAACTGGTCGGTAATACAGATATGTGGTTGTTGTTAGTGACACTTGCGGTTAGCACGATGCTTGTAGCTAGTATAAAAATTTTATACATACCACACGCATGGAAATTTGCAATGGGAGTAGGGATTGTAGCCACTTTTATTGTATCATTTGTTATGGCAAGTGCATTTGAATTAGAGGTAGATACGGTTTCCTTATTATTAGGAAATTTAGTAGGCGTAATTATCGGACTTGTTTTAGAATTTTTCTTATATGCAGTTAAGTTTAATCAAACAGAATCCATAACTTTTGAGGATGACGATTATCATTACTATGTCAAAGCAATTCCAAAGGTGAAGATTTACGAGAGTCAGATGGAACTAGACGCGAAAGAAAGAAGAGAGGCGGAAAGCAAGCGCGGGAGAACGAATCGAGAGTCGAATCGAGTGATTAACAAAAAACAACAACAATACAATCAGGCAGGTCGTCGTCCGATTAGAGAAGAAGAGGTCGCAGACGATGTGATGAGTGGTGATACACTACAATTGCCAGAAAAGGAAATTGAGAGAGCGTTGCGAGATGTGGTAAGCAAACAGAAGAGAACTGAGCTTAGACGTCAGCATGAGGCTACGAATCACCAAATCCTACATGAGAGCCTGCAAAAGGAATTAGAGGATAATAAGTAGTATGAAATACAAGTAAGGCAAAGGGGAAGATGACGTGGACAGAGCTTTAAATAGTTTGAAAATTTTCATAGAGCAGTATCTTACAGTTCTACGGAGCATCACTATCACAGATGTGTTGGAGATAGTGATTATTGCTGTGCTCGTATACAAATTAGTGATATGGATTCTGAATACGAAAGCATGGATGCTTTTGAGAGGAATTATAGTAATTGCTGTGTTTGTGATTGGAGCAGCAGTACTAAATATGGAGATGATTCTGTACTTAGTTGGTGAGTCGATGAGTGTATTTGCAATTGCAGGGATTGTCATTTTTCAGCCAGAGCTTAGAAGAGCATTGGAGAACCTAGGACAGAGAAATTTATTGAATGATATCGTGCCGTTTGACAAGAAGAGAGATACTGACAACTTTTTAGTAGAGACAGTTGGGGAAGTTGTCTTGGCCTGCGAGGTGATGAAAAAAGCTAAGACGGGTGCATTGATTGTTGTTGAAAACAATGTCAAATTAACAGAGTACGAATCTACAGGCATTCGTTTAGACTGTATGATATCGAGTCAGATTTTGATTAATATTTTTGAGCACAATACACCGCTACATGATGGGGCGGTTATTATGAGAGGAGATCGTATTGTATCTGCAACATGCTATCTGCCATTGAGCGATAATATGAACTTGAGCAAAGACTTGGGGACAAGACATCGAGCAGCTATTGGAATGAGTGAAGTAAGTGATGCTTTAGTAATCGTGGTGTCAGAAGAGACAGGATATATTTCGGTTGCAAAACAAGGAATTCTATACAGAAATATTGATGGAGATGAATTGACAGATAAATTGGAACGATTGAGAAGTAATATGCAAGATGAGAAAAAAACTTCGTTTTTAACAAAAGCATTTAGAAGGCGAGGTGGCAATCGTGAAAAATAAGATTTTAAACAATATAGGACTAAAAATATTTGCAATTATTTTTGCCATTCTCTTGTGGGGAGGCGTGATGCAGTTTGCAGACCCAGTGACAACAAAGGTTGTAGCAGGAATACCAGTAGAGTTATTAAATGTATCAACTGTTACAGATACAGGTAAGGTGTATCAGTTTGTCAATGGAGAGCCAACAGTTGTAGTTATGATAGAAGGGAAAACTTCGATACTCCGTGAAATTACCAATGACCAGCTTCATGCTACCGCAGACTTTAAAAATATTGAACTTGGAAGCTTGTTGCCAGTTCAAGTAAGTTTGAACAGCAATGATTCTGCAAATGTAACGCTTTCTGCGATACCAATCAATTTAGAAGTGAGTATTGAAGATAGTGAGAAGAAGAATTTCCCTATTACTCCAGTGGCAGTAGGAGAGGTAGCTAGTGGAAAAGTGCTAGGCACGATGAAAACCTATCCAGAGACAATATCTGTCTCTGGTCCAGAATCAATCATTAATATTATTGATCGAGTGGTTGCGCAGGTCAATGTTGCAGAAACGGATATCAGTAGCAGGATGGTTGGGGAATTGATTATGTATGATAAGAATGGGGCGATTATTGACCAAACTACATTATCAATTAGCAATCGTGAAATTAATGTGGATGTTGAGGTGCAAAACACCAAATCAGTTTCGCTGAAATTCAATGTGAGTGGTACTCCTGAAGATGGATTCCGTGTTGTTGATATAAATGCGGAACCAAGTACGGTGTTGGTGACAGGTACGGATTCGATATTGGATCAGACTACAGTATTGGAGATACCAGGAAGTGCGATTAATGTTGCGGGGATGTCAGGAATAAAGGAAACAAGTGTGGATATTACAGAATATTTGCCAGAGGGAATCGCACTAGTGGATCCAAATGCAAACAATATCGCGGTTACCATACAAATGGATGAATTTGGAACAAAAAGTATTGAAATTCCGATTGGGTCATTGGAGGTGGCGAACAATCCAGATAAATTAAATCTAGAGTATTTACAAGAAAGTGTTCTTGTAACGTTCACTGGTCCTGATGAGGTGATTGAGCAATTATCAGAAGATGAAGTGCGACTGAGCATTGACTTAAAGGATATCAAAGAAGAAGGAATATATACAGTACCGATTGTAGTATCACCAATTGACGAATGTGAATTAGTTGAGGAAGTGGTCGTAGAAATAGAAATGACAGAGACTTAGGAGAAATAGAATGATACAAAAAGAACTAAAAATAGCAAATCCTACTGGATTGGATTTGGGACCAGCAGGAGTACTTTGTAAGACAGCAATGATCTATTCATCAAAAATACATTTCAAAATTGATACAGTGGAGGCGAACGCAAAGAGTGTGCTAAGTGTGTTGGGGGCATGTGTGAAATGTGGAGATGTCTTGTTGTTTACCTTTGATGGAGAGGATGAAGAGGAAGCATCTGCTGGAATTGAAAAAATTATAGAAGACAGATTAGGAGAGTAATTATGTTGAATTTTTCAAGATATAAGACGGCTACCAAGATGGACTACACTGAGCGACAGTGGCCGAACAAACAGATAGAGAAAGCGCCAATTTGGTGTAGTGTGGACTTGAGGGATGGCAATCAGGCTTTGATTGAGCCCATGGTAGTAGAAGAAAAGATTCGATTCTTTCAGTTATTAGTGAAACTAGGGTTTAAGGAGATCGAGGTTGGATTTCCATCGGCATCACAAATAGAATATGATTTTTTGCGTGTACTTGTAGAAGAGAATATGATTCCAGATGACGTAACGATTCAGGTGTTAGTTCAATGTAGAAGACATTTGATCGAACGAACATTTGAAGCATTAGATGGTGTAAAAAATGCGGTAGTGCATATCTATAACTCGACATCTACTCTACAACGAGACGTTGTTTTTAACAAAGGAAAAGATGAAATCAAAGCAATTGCAATCGAGGGTACGAGACTCGTTAAGGAATTAGGAAAAACCTTTGAGGGGAATTTGAGACTTGAATACTCTCCAGAAAGTTTTACGGGTACTGAGTTAGAATATGCGTTGGAAGTATGCGAAGCAGTGCAAGAAGAATGGGGAGCTACCGAAGAGAATCCGATTATATTAAACTTGCCTGCAACAGTAGAGATGAATACCCCGAATGTGTATGCAGACCAGATTGAATGGATTTGTACGAATTTAAAAAATCGAAAGAGCGCAATTATCAGTGTGCATCCACACAATGATCGAGGAACAGGAGTTGCAGCAACTGAACTAGCATTGATGGCAGGAGCAGATCGTGTAGAGGGAACTTTATTTGGAAATGGGGAGAGAACGGGCAATATAGATTTACTAACCATTGCGTATAATATGTTTTCTCAAGGGGTGAATCCTGAGCTACATATCGAAAATATTAATGAAATTATCGAAGTATATGAATCATGTTGCAAGATGGAAGTGCCGATGCGTCATCCGTATGCGGGTAAATTGGTATTTTCGGCATTTTCTGGATCGCACCAAGATGCGATTAATAAAGGTGTAAAAGCCATGAAAGAGCGCAAACAATCATGGTGGGAAGTGCCATATCTTCCAATTGATCCGAGTGATTTGGGTAGAGAGTATGAGGCAATTGTCCGAATCAATAGTCAATCTGGTAAGGGCGGAGTTGCATTTGTTATGGACACAGAGTTTGGTTATAATTTACCGAAGAACATGCACAAGGAATTTGCAGATGTAATTCAAGCGATTGCAGAAAAGCAAGGTGAAGTTGCCCCTACTAGAATCATGGAGGAGTTCAAGAATACTTATTTGGACATTAAAGCTCCTTATGAATTCATTAGTGTAAGAACGGAAGATGTTGGAGATAATGAAACAAATGTAAGACTAAAATTCAAAGCGAGCGGAGTAGAAAAAGAGATTAGTTCTATAGGAAATGGTCCTTTAGATGCGGTGAAAAAAGGTCTAGAGCAAGAATTGAATCTTAAGATATCATTGTTGGACTATGCAGAGCATGCATTGAGTCAAGGGTCAGCTGCAAAAGCGGCTGCATATATTCAATTGAAAAATCTAGAAAACGAGAAACAGATTTTTGGAGTAGGAGTCAGTGGAAGTATTACAAAGGCATCAATCCGTGCGTTATTTAGCGCACTAAATCGTTTGATGGTTTCAATCTAATTTGTCAGTACGTGAGAAGAGGGGGAGACAGGATGAGTCGAGCAACATTAGTGATTATGGCTGCTGGAATTGGAAGCAGATTCGGCGGAGGAATTAAGCAATTGGAACCAGTAGGGCCTGGTGGAGAAATCATCATGGATTATTCGATTTATGATGCAATGCGAGCAGGTTTTGACAAGGTGATATTTGTGATTCGTAAGGATCTAGAAGCGGATTTCAAGGAAGTCATTGGGAATCGAATTTCCAAGGTGATAGATGTGGAGTATGCCTATCAGGAATTAGATGACATCCCAGTAAAGTACCAAGATATATACAAGGATAGAAAGAAACCTTGGGGAACAGGGCAGGCAATTTTAGTTTGTAAAGAATTGATTCATACTCCTTTCTTGGTGATTAATGCAGATGATTATTATGGAGCAGAAGCCTACCGAATCGCGTATGAAGAATTAACCAAGAGTAATAATTTGAACCAGGATAATGAAGAAAAGTTAGATATCAGTATGGTTGGATTCATTCTAAAAAACACCTTGAGTGAAAACGGGGGTGTGACAAGAGGAGTGTGTAAGGTTGATGATCAAGGTTACCTCTCAGAAATTGTAGAGACACGAAATATTGAACAGTCAGAGTCTGGTGCGGTCATAAACACAGAAAGTGGTTTGGTTCTGATTGATGAACAATCACCTGTATCGATGAATATGTGGGGACTTATACCGAAGTTTATAAAAGTGTTAGAAAAAGGATTTGAAACATTTCTAGGAACGCTTGAAGAAGATGAATTGAAGGAAGAATACTTGCTTCCTACAATTATTGGTGAGTTATTAGCAGATGATAAGATTTCAGTTCGTGTCCTTCAGTCGACAGATAAGTGGTTTGGTGTGACTTACAAAGAAGATAAAGAAGGAGTTGTAAAAGCGGTACAAGAATTAGTGGAAAGTGGAATGTATCCCGAAGTTTTATTTCAATAGTTGAGACGAAAATTATGAGTAGAAATATAAAATTAAAAAAGCATGAGCGACACATTGATCCACGAATGGAAAGACAAAGACAAAAACGAATTAGAAATCGAAAAAGAGCCTTGGTTATTTGTTTTGAGCTAGCTATACTAGCCTTGTTGGCTGGAGTTACATATATCATGTATCAAAATGGTGTATTTGATGGTATTGCTATAGACGGTGTGGAATCGCTTTACTAATATTGAACCTAATAATTAGACTAACAAGAGAAAAGAGGAAATTATGAAAATCAAAAAAATACTTACGAGTTCCATTGCTATCATCTGTTTGATGATGATGATTTCACCTATGATTGTTCACGCAGCAGCAGGAAGAATTAGTTTCACGGATTTATCCTCGACTCCTGCAGGAGAAGAGTTCGAGATTAATATGGTTGTCTCAAGTGAGGGCGAGGCGATTGAAAGCGCACTCGTTGAATTGGCGTATGATAGTGCAGCGATTGAATTTGTTAGTGGTGATGGTGTGACAGCGGGGGCGGGAACCTTGACTTATGAAATGCAAGGAGACGGAAGTGCAAGCGAACTAACAACTACATTGACATTTCGTGCTTTAAAAATGGGTGAAACAAAAATAACCATTAACCAAGTGCAAGCGACAGTAGCAGATGGAGAAGAACTTGAAGCGACAGAAGGAAGTTCTACAATTAATGTGGAAGGTGGAACAGAGATAGAGGCTTCTGGTGATGGAACAGATGCGGGTGCAAGTGCTCCAGTAGAGGGTTTGGTTGCAAGCGTAGACGGAGTGGATTATAGTGTGTCTTCCACGATTCCAACCGAGGGGGTGCCAGAAGGATATACAGTAGCAGAAATTCAATACCAAGGGTCGCCGATTCAAGCAGCACAAGGAGATGTTTCTGGAGTTACATTGATTAATTTAGTGGATGCACAAGGTGCGGAAAAATTATTCTGCTATAGCATAGAAACAGATACAGTTTGGCCATATGTTCAGATGAATATTTCCGATACATCATATATTGTTTTAACAAGAGAGCCTATTACTACAACTTTGCCAGCAGAGTATCAAGAAACTGTTTTGATTGTAAGTGAAGCGGAATTTCCAACTTGGCAGAATACAAAGAGTAGTGATTACTATTTATTGAATGCAATCAATAGTTCGGGACAGACGGTGATTTATCAATATGATAATGCAGATGGCACTTTTCAACGATTCATTGCAGGGGAAGCAACACAGGAAGTGGTTCCAGTAGAAGAACAATCACAATCGGAAATTATGAAGATGGTAGAAGAGTATTTTGTGATACTAGTTGCAATTATCGCAGCTATTTTACTACTGTTATTAGTGATTATTATTGTTATGGCAGTAAAATTAGGTCAATCAAACAAAGAGTTGGATGAATTGTATGCTGCATATGAAGATGAAGAAGAGCAAAATTATGTTGCAGCGGCGAGCGGAAATAAAAAATCTCATCCAGAGAGAGAAGTCTACACTGATCACGAAGATGAAGGTGTGAGACGTGATAAAAAAAACTCAGGCAAAAATATAAGTAAGAATGTGAAAGATGAATATGACGACGAGTTGGAATACGACGATGAATTCACAGATGAAATAGAAATTGATTTCGCGGACGAATTCAACGATAATTTCGAAAATGGCTTTGACGATGACTTTCAAGAGGAAGCAGTTCAAAAAGACGAATTTGCTACTATGGATCTTGGTATCGATGTAGGTACACAAAGCACAGAAGATGGTTCGGATAATTGGGAAGATGCATTAGATGAGAGTGATCGCATTTCAGTTAGAAGTATTCGTTCAAGAAAAGATAAGAAGGTAGATGACGATTTGGATTATATTGACTAATAGATAATCGTACAGTGATAAAAACACAAAGTTTTATGAATTCGTTCACATTTTAATCATAACTAGTCATTAAAATGACAGTATAAAATAACAAATTAAAAATGCGATTCATGAAAAGGAGAATTACTATGGATAATTTTTATCACTATAATAATGAGGAAACAAATCAACAAATAAACCAAGAAGTCAACGAGCCAAATTTTATTTTACCACAAGAACCAGAACCACGAAATAGAGAGCCGCGAAAGAAAAAGGGTGGATTCAAAAAGTGGGTTTCAGCAGGATGTGCTGCAATTCTACTAGGAAGTATTGCAGGTGGGGCTTTTGTAGGAGTGAGCTATGTAGGAATGCAAGCAATCGATACAAGTAGTCCGGTTGCAGAAACAAATAAGATTGAGACAACAGCAGTCCTTACAAATTCAGCAACAACAATTACTTCCGATGTATCAGAGATTGTTACCAATACCATGCCATCTATCGTTTCCATTTCGAGTATGACAGTTCAAGAGGTAATGGACTTTTTTGGAAGAACAGAGGTTTATGAGGTTCCAGGAGCGGGATCAGGAATTATCATAGCAGAAAATGAGGAAGAGCTATTAATCTTAACAAATAATCACGTTGTAGAAGGAAGTAGCGAACTTACGATTTCATTCTCAAATCAAGAGAGTGTACAAGGAGAGATCAAGGGGACAGATGCTGCGAAAGATTTAGCGATTGTAGCGATTGATCAATCAGATTTGACAAGTGAGATGCGTGAAGGAATCAAAATTGCAACATTGGGAGATTCGGATTCTCTTCAAGTAGGGGAGCCTCTCATTGCGATTGGAAATGCATTGGGATACGGACAATCCGTTACAACGGGTGTTTTGAGTGCAACAGATCGGACACTTGATGGAATTGATGCTCAGTTATTACAAACAGATGCTGCAATCAACCCAGGAAATAGTGGTGGAGCATTGATGAATGCGGCTGGAGAAGTGATAGGGATTAATACAGCAAAAGCTAGTGATACAGACATAGAAGGAATGGGATATGCAATTCCGATTAGTGAGGCATCTGAAACGATCCAGACTTTGATGAACCAAGTTAATAGAGAAGTCGTGCCAGAGGCAGAGCGCGGATATATTGGAATCCAAGGTGTAAGTGTTACAAGTGAAACATCAGAAATGTACGGAATGCCAGCAGGAGTTTATGTGCGTGAAATCATTGAAGGTAGTGCAGCAGAAGCGGCAGATATGGTTCGAGGAAGTGTGATTACAGAATTAGATGGTATATCGGTAACGGATATGGATAATCTAATCGATCAATTACAATATTACAGTGCAGGAACAGCGGTAACATTGACCGTAGAAGTTCCAGATGCTCAAGGAGTATATACAGAATCTCAATTGCAAATGATACTACAAAATGCAGAATAAGCAATTGATTTACCTTCGTGACATGTGTATAATAGACTGTGGAAACATTACAAAAGTAAATGGAGGAAACAAAGATGTATTCATATGACAAGGTTGCGAAGGTGGATTCAGCAGTAGCAGAGGCAATGCAGGCAGAGATGATGAGACAGAATTCTCATATAGAATTAATTGCATCTGAAAACTGGGTAAGTGAAGCAGTACTAGAGGCTACAGGGAGTGTCTTGACGAATAAATATGCAGAGGGATATCCTGCTAAGAGATATTACGGCGGATGTCAATGTGTAGACGTTGTAGAAGATCTAGCGATACAAAGAGCAAAAGAATTATATGGTTGTGATTATGCCAATGTGCAACCACATTCTGGAGCAAGTGCTAATATCGGTGTATATTTTGCGATGCTAGAGTTTGGTGATAAGGTATTGGGCATGAGCCTAGATCACGGCGGACATTTAACACATGGATCACCAGTGAATATGTCTGGTAAGTATTTTAACTTTGTTTCTTATGGGGTAAATGATAATGGATTCATCGATTATGATGAAGTGAGAAGAATTGCAGTTGAAGAGAAGCCAAAATTAATTGTTGCTGGAGCGAGTGCTTATGCAAGAACATTGGATTTTCCTAAATTTAGAGCAATAGCGGATGAAGTTGGTGCGTATCTAATGGTAGATATGGCTCACATTGCGGGATTGGTTGCGGCAGGAGTACACCCTAGTCCATTCCCATATGCAGATGTGGTTACGACTACGACTCATAAGACATTGAGAGGACCAAGAGGTGGAATGATTCTGTGTAATCAAGAAGCGGCTGATAAATTCAACTTTAATAAGGCGATTTTCCCAGGATTACAAGGTGGACCACTTATGCATGTAATCGCTGCGAAAGCAGTTTGCTTCCACGAGGCATTGCAACCAGAATTCAAGAAATACCAAGAGCAAATCGTGAAGAATGCTGCAGCATTGAGTCAAGGGCTGATGAAGCGTGGTGTGAAACTTGTTTCAGATGGAACAGATAATCACCTAATGTTAGTAAACTTAGAAGATTTGGAAGTTACTGGAAAAGAGTTGGAAAAACGTTTAGACAGTGCACATATCACATGTAACAAGAATACAGTGCCAAATGAAAAGCGTTCTCCATTTGTAACAAGTGGTGTTCGTCTAGGAACTC
>CAYIZP010000004.1:0-2417 GCA_964367905.1 uncultured Lachnospiraceae bacterium | reverse complement strand
GTGCCAAATGAAAAGCGTTCTCCATTTGTAACAAGTGGTGTTCGTCTAGGAACTCCAGCGGTAACAACTAGAGGTATGGTTGAAGAAGATATGGAGTTGATTGCGGAGGCAATTGCTTTGGTGATTGAAAGTGAAGACAATATCGAGAAGGCAAGAGCAATCGTGGAAACATTGACGGAGAAGTATCCACTATAGGTAGGATGAATGAATAAAACGGTATTAATTACAGGAGCATCAAGAGGAATTGGAAAGGCAATTGCAATTGCCTTCGCCAAGAAACAATTCCGATTGGTGCTCACTTGTAGAACATCAGCGGATGAAATAAAAGAAGTGCAGAAGCAATGTATAGAAATGGGAAGCTTGTGCAAGATATTTATAGGTGATTTAGGTGATAGTAAAGAGGTGTCTCGATTATTTGAGGAGGTGTCCAAACACTTTGGTGGTGTGGATATTCTGATTAATAATGCGGGCATTTCTTATATTGGTCTTTTATCAGAGATGAGGGATGAGGATTGGAATTCCGTGGTGAGTTCGAATCTAAATTCTGTTTTTTACTGTAGTAAAAAAACGATTCCCTATATGGTACAACAAAAAAAAGGGCACATCATCAATATTTCCTCTATTTGGGGCTGTGTGGGAGCTTCTTGTGAGGTAGCATATGCCACAACCAAGGGCGGAATCAATGCATTTACAAAATCTCTGGCAAAAGAGTTGGCGCCATCCAATATCTATGTGAATGCCTTGGCACTAGGGATGATTGACACAGATATGAATAAAGGATTCGATGAGGAAGAACTGCAGGATTTTGTAGAGGATATTCCTATGGGACGAATGGGAAGACCAGAGGAAATTGCGGATTTGGTAGTGTCCATGAGTGAGGGGTGTGGGTATCTGACCGGGCAAGTAATCGTGGTAGATGGAGGGTATTTATAGGTGATTGATTATAGAAAACTAGATAAAAGTCGTTTGAGCGATCAATATAAGAAGAAAACAAACCCGAAGTTAAATCGAAGAAAATACCAAAAATCGTATCGACCATTTTCGTTTCCTTGGATTTATAGCATTGTCCTTCTTCTTCTGATAGGTGCTTTTGTATTTGCAGGATATTATATTATAGAGCATAGGGAAGCAGATGTGTTTCAGGTGCCACAGAGTACAGAACATGTGAAGATTTCTCTACAGTCAGAAACAGAATACATGGAGAGCCAAGAGACCGTAGAGGATTGGTTGGTGTCCCGTGAGGAAGACCAACAGGTAAGCGAACAGCAAAATTATGCGGCTGTTGTAGAATCAATGACTTTGGAACAGAAGGCAGCTGCATATATTATGACGACTGCCGACGAACTAGCAGATATTAGTGTGGCGATTCAGGCGGGTGAGCAGACGAAGAATAGGCTGCAATTGTATCCTGTAGGGGGAGTTCATTATACAGATCATAATTTCGAAAATGCGGATCAACTGACAGCCATGCTTACCAATGTCAAATCCTATAATCCAGTTCCCATGCGTTTGGCTGCCGATGAGATGATGAAGACAAGGGTAGAGAATATAGGGAGTAATCTATATGACAGTGGATTTCAGATTGATGCGAGTGGAGATACATGGTATTGGGTAAATGAAGAAGGGGCAACAGATGAGCAACAGCAGATAGATGTTCGCAAATGTACTACCGCCACAGAAGCTATTACTGCTTTTCATGAAGGTGCGGACATGGTATTTATAGAAAAAAGTTTAGAAATTGTATATAGTGAATTCTTAACTGCGGTACAGAACGGTGAAATAGCAGAAGCTGATTTAACTGCGAGAATTGAGGACGGAGGTTTTTGACAAAAACCTCCGTCTTTGCATATGATAGAGTGAAAAAGAAATTAAGGTAGTCAAATGTCAAATTATAGAAGCAATCCAAACTATAGAAGAAATTTACCTCAAAAAAGTAGAATGATAACTTCTAATATGCAAAATGGTTTCGAAGAGGAGTTGAACAAATTCCCAATCGCCATGGCATATGTACCAATGCAAAAATGGGAAAAACCTGTAGACTATGGGGTGGGTCTTAAGCAAGGAACGATATTCCAAGAACTAAATAAACCATTTTTGGGAGCGGGAGGATATTGAGAATGAAACCAGTGTATAACAGAAAACAATGTGAATTATTAGATTGGATATGTGAAGTTAGTTTTGCGGTCAATGATGTGACTCTGTTTCTCGATACTCATCCAAATGACAAGGACGCACTAGAATATTTTAAAACATGCAGTGCTATGAGAGCGGAAGCATTAGATGAGTATACTAAAATATATGGGCCACTATTAGTAGATGACGTGAGTATGACAGAGGCAGAATATTGGAATTGGATAGAACAACCATGGCCTTGGGAAGAAGGAGGGTGTTAGCTTATGTGGAATTATGAAAAACGA
>CAYIZP010000003.1:95719-104040 GCA_964367905.1 uncultured Lachnospiraceae bacterium | reverse complement strand
ATGCTATGGAATTTGTCACCATACCATTTGAATGTGGGAATGTCCCCGTAAATATCGCCGAACGCGCCGGTCCACAAACCGGTTGGCATGTGTAGGCATTCTCATATTTAATCCCTTGCTCTGCCAACTTATCCAAATATGGTGTCTTCATCTTCTCATTTCCGTAACACCCTAACATATCGCGTCTTGTGGTATCTGTCATTACTAATACAATCTGCTTCTTCATTTCTTCCATTCCTTTTCTATTTTTTCTGCTAATAACCATCCCTTTATCACTGTCTGGCAACTTTGGACCTTCAGGGACAAATCGCTGTGTAAAAATTTATTTTCACATTATTTCCTCAGGATATTTGAATCCCCACTGCGCTCTCATTTCATCCATAATTCTCATCACCGCTAGGGTTTCTTCATGAGGCATCTCTTCACATTGAGTCGCCCCTACCTCTAGTGCACGAATACAAGAACGAACTTGATATTCAAATCCCGTAATCTGTTGCGGCGCCTTCATCGCCTTCAACAATTCACGCGTTGTAGAATATACTTTAATCTCTGTGATGTTATTGATGTTCTCTGCTATGATATACCCCTTCGTTCCGTAGATGATTCCTTGTTGCTCTGTCGCCGCCAATGCACTGCTGTGAATCGTCGCCATCACACCATTCTTATACTTCACTGTCGTGGCATTCTGCATATCTACTCCATATTCATTCTTAACGCAAGTACTTTGAATCTCGGCGATATCATACCCCAGAAACATCGACATAAAATTCACTGGATACACACCCACATCCAGCAAAGCGCCCCCTGCCAGTTCTGGCTTTAGAATTCGCTCCACGTGCGTTAGCACATAACCCAAATTTGCCGAAAGCGCAGTCACTTCTCCAATTTCTCCCTTATCTATCACCTCCTGTATCATCATTCTTGAAGGCAAATATCTGGTCCAGATTGCCTCCGCCACCAAGATATTCTTCGCCTTGGCAATCTCAAAAATTTCTTTTGCCTGCTTCTCATTAATAGTAAATGACTTCTCACACAAGATTGGCTTGTTGCACTCCAGAGTCAACTTCATATGCTCATAATGATGAGAATGCGGTGTTGCAATATACACAAGATCAACTTCTTCATCCCTCAGCAATTCTTCATAACTTCCATAGGCATTCTTCACTCCATACTGTTTTGCAAATTCCTCTGCCTTCTCAAGTCCTCTTGATGCAATTGCATAACAACATGCATCTTCCATCTCAGCCAATGTCTTCGCCATAACACCTGCGATGATACCCGCCCCAATAATTCCAACTCTACAGATTTTTTTATCCATATCCTCTTCCTCCTAATCTACCTATCACTTATCTTGATTATACACATTTATAAGCATATTGCAAACAAAGTTTACTCCCTTCCTTTTTTCCATGTTTTTCTAGTTGATATTCCATATATGTTTTTTCTGTGACTTGATATTATGAGAAATAAACTGCCAAGAAAGGAGACAAGTGGATTTGGCAATATCAAAAAAATATTATTTAAGCGAGGAAAAAGTAATGAGAAAAAGTAGTATGATGAAAAAAATGACTTCTATATTATTATGCAGCGTCATGACAGCTGGAATCTTCTTTAGCCTACCTCTAACAGCCGCGGCAGCAACAGTCGATTTTAAGCCAATTACATTTGATGAAGCCGAGTCACATTATGTTCTAGAAGGTAGTGACGCTTCTGCTGGAGAAGTAACCCATACAATTGAAGATGGCGCCTTAACCACCACATATGCAGCCGGTAATTGGCCTGGTCTAATGATACGCCCCGCTACTGAGGAGGGCACTTGGAATTTCAGCAATAGCGAACAGGTACTGTCCGTAGAGGTTGAGAACACCACAAACCAAGCACAGGCTCTGTATTTCAAGTATGATACAATTGATGTAAATGGAAAAGGTCGTATCTTCCGTGCTAGCATCCCTGCTAATTCAACATCCACTGTTTATATTCTAGACAGTGCTGGTAGCGCTGATATGGCTCTCGGAATGCAGACTCTTCCTCCACTAAACGGTGGACAAGGCTTAGTCGCTGGCGAAGCTTGGACCGAAAGTGCGGAATATGATCCATCACAAGTTACCCAGATCACGTTCTGGATGATGGGCAATACCGCTGATACTACTTTTGTATTTGATAACATCGAATTAGTAGCAAACCCTTATACAAATCCCGAATCTACTTATGCTGGTTTACTCGATCAATTTGGACAATATACTGCATCTACTTGGAGTAATAAAATTGATAGTGAAGAAGAATTACTAACCTCTGCTACGGAACAAGATGCCGAATTAGATACCATGTTGACAGAGAACGAAACAATGTTTGCAGACCGTACCATCTATGGTGGTTGGATGAATGAAGATTTAAAGCAAGAAGCAACAGGTCACTTTTATCCTACCAAAATCAACAATCAATGGACACTAATCGATCCGTTGGGATACCCTTACTTCTCCACTGGTGTTGACATTATGCGAACCCCAGATATGATGACTTGGGTTTCTGGAAGAGAATACATGTTCCAAGATATTCCTTCCAAAGATGGCGAGCTTGGAGACCACTATTCCGAGATTGGATATACAATCAACCCACCCGCAAACCTTTCTGAAGGAGATGGATTTAATTTCTACACAGCTAACTTGGAAAGAATGTATGGCGATGACTGGTTGACAAACTGGGTTGATAATGCTATGAAGCGTTTTGATGCATGGGGAATGACTTCTCTTGGATGCTGGGCAGACCCAGATCTCTTCTACGGACAAGGCGAAGCAAACGGAATTCCTTATGTAGCTCATGCATGGTCTCACGAGGGTGGATCATACAAAAACATCGCAACTCCTTCACACTCAATCGCAGACCCATTTGATCCAGCTTTCAAAACTGCAATCTATGCTGCAATCGAAAAGTCTTCTATCGCAGTCGGTGACGATGAGTGGTGTATGGGAATCTATGTTGACAACGAAATCGGCTGGGGTAATGCGAAAACAGGCACTCAACACTATGAAGTTGTTGAAACAGTACTAAAAGATACTGCTGATAACAATTATTCGAAAAACCACATTGTTGACTTAATGAAATCTCAATATGGAGACATCTCAGCACTTAATGCTGCTTGGGGGACAACATTTGCAAGTTGGGAAAGTTTAAATTCGACTGCAATCGACTCTACCGCTGGTATCCCTAAGGAAGATTTGTCAAGTATGTTATCTTTAATTGCTGATAAATACTATGCAACTGTTTCAGCAGCAGTAGATACTTATATGCCTAACACTTTATACTTAGGTTCACGTATTGCTGAGTGGGGAACAAGCGAAGAAATCGTTGACGCCTGTGTTCAATACGTAGATGTATTAAGCTTCAACTGCTATAAGACAGACGTAACACAAGACTTCATGGATATGGAGCGTTACGACATGCCAATGATTATCGGAGAATTCCACTTCAACTCAACAGAGAGTGGCTTCTTTGCTCCTGGTCTAGTTCCAGTAGCGAACAATGCCGCGAGAGGAGATGCATATGAAGCATATGCTGAATCAGCTCTATTGAATGGAAACTTCGTAGGAATCCACTGGTTCCAATACTATGATCAACCTGTTCTTGGGAGAGCGTGGGACGGCGAAAACACAAATACAGGTTTTGTAGATGTAACTGACCAACCATATGATGATTTAGTTAATTCAGCCCGAACAATCAACGCTACCATGTACGAAACAAAGTTCAACCAAGTCGTTGCTTCTGACATTGTGTTTGCATCAGAATCAATTGAACTTACAGCAGACAACCTAACAGCCTCTGTAGGTGCTAGTGTTGTTCCTGCCGATGCAACAAACCAAACCCTACTCTATACTTCTAGCGCTCCAAGCATTGTAGAAGTAGATACTGCTGGTATGTTAACAGCAAAAGGCGAGGGTAGTGCTACAATTATTGTAAAATCAGAAGGTAACAAAGAACTAATAAAAACAATTACTGTAACCGTATCTGGCGTAAACACACCAGCTGTACAACCTACATTCCCAGGATTCCAATTCGACACTATGGATGGGGTGGTAGTAACCGGAAGCCTCTCCGCCTCTGAGTTAGTAGCAGAGGGAATTAAGATGACTATGACTGCGAACAGTAATGGTTGGGGCGATTTAACAAAACTACAATTGGATGCCGCTGAATCATGGACGCTCGGAGATGCAAAAGAATTGAAAACTACTCTGACAAATCCAAATGACTTTGATATTCAAGTACGTATCAACATACAGGATGTAGCTTCGGTAAGTGCTGGTACTCAGCGTACTTTATTCTATAACCTCCCAGCTAATTCATCAAAAGGGATTACCATAGATGTCGAGAAGTTCGGAGAACCTGGTATAAGCAATGACAACTGGAATGGTGATGGACATTATGGCCCAGGCTTGGACACAAACACATTGAAATCCATCCACTTCTATCTTCCAGAAGGCGATACAAATGTAATGGGTAGCATTGATTGCGCTTCATTTATCATTGGACCAATCACTGCGACTGCAGCCGAACAAGAGGAAGACGAAGTTGATTTATATGACGTGACTGTTGAAGACAGCGAAGCAGTATCATTCAATGGTGCCGCAAGTTATGAGGCTGGAGTCGAAGTAACTGTAAACGCTGGAATCAAAGAAGGTTACAACTTTGCAGGATGGGAAGTTCTAATCGGAACAATCGCTTTAGACAACAAGATGGGTGCTCAAACTACATTTATTATGCCAGCTGAACATGTGCAATTAAAAGCAACTTGGTCGAAAATCAAAGATCCTGTCATCCCAGGAGACCCAGATGATGGTGTCACACCAGACACGCCACAACCAGAAACTAACATCACTGTTACAGACAATGAAACCGGAATCGTAATCGATGCACCAAGCAGTGTAATCCCAAAAGGTACAGAAATACAAGTATCGAATGCAACAACCTCTGCGAGCGCCACTGTGCTAGATGCCATCGATGAAGAATTTGCCGATTACATACTCTATGATATTACTTTGTTATATGATGGACAAACAATCCAACCAAATGGAATGGTAACCGTGAAATTACCCGTTGGAAATTTAGACACAAGCAAGAAGTTAGCTGTAGTATATGTTACAGATAGCGGTGAGACTATGGTGATGGGCGGTTCATTGGAGGGTGACTACTATGTATTCCAGACAGACCATTTTAGTTACTACGCATTAGGAACCATAACAGAATCTACACCGAATGTAACCGTACCAGATGGCAACATAAATCAGCCAGACGGAGACAACAGTAACACAAGTCAGCCAAACGGTGGTAACAGCAACACAAGTCAACCAAACGGTGGTAACAGCAACACAAGTCAACCAAACGGTGGTAACAGCAACACAAGCCAACCAAGCGGTGGTAACAGCAACACAAGCCAACCAATTTTGTATTTTGTACCAGTGCCAGAAACAGTAACAGTAACACAAACGCTTACAACACCAGAGGTCGAAGAAACGACATTGCCACAAGCGGCTGGAACAGATACAAAACAAGAAACAGAAGAGATCGAAGATTCACAAATTCCAACAACAAATATACCAAGCGAGGTGCAAGATAACAGCTGGATGATAATGGTAGGTGTTAGCATAGCACTTGCATTAGGTGGAATTGCAATATTCTTTGAGATAAAGAGAAGAAAATCAGGACAATAAATTTATTTACAGATGAATGCGCTTGGGCGAGGGAAAGAATGATGACATTTCCCTCGCCCAAACTTTTTTTATAATTGACCTATTTATTTTTTCAAAATTATGGTGTACAATACTTTATAGTATGCAAATGTACGTATATTAATAGGAAAGAGGACAAACAAATGTACATACTTTTTTTTCTGTTATGGATAGCCTTTAACGGTCGAATCACTCTAGAAATCATCATATTTGGTCTCGTGATATCTGCAGCCATGTATGGTTTCATCTGTAAATTCATGGACTATAGCCTGCGAAAGGACTTAGCAATTCTCAAAAAATCCGGTTTGATTATTGAATATGCCTGTATCTTAATCTGGGAAATCATCAAGGCAAATATTGCCACATTGAAGATGATTCTCTCATCGCGCTATATCATCGAACCTACAATTGTACACTTTCGAACCGATTTGAAAACAAATATGGCACGAGTTGTTCTCGCCAATTCCATCACATTGACACCTGGAACAATTACTGTGTCTCTAGAAAAAGAGATTTTTACCGTTCATTGTCTAGACAAGGACTTTAGTGATGGATTATCCGATAGTATTTTTGTAAGGATGCTTGAGAGAATCGAAAAAATGGAGGATTAAACATGGTACCTAGTGAAAACATGACAATACTTGAATCGGCTTATCGGGTCGTATTAGTCGGAACATTGATCTTCCTCTCCCTCATGTTGCTCCTCTGTCTAATCAGAGCAATTAAGGGACCGCAAATCGCTGATCGCATCCTTGCCGTCAATATGATGAGTACCATGGTGTTGGTCATGATCGCCGTGCTGGCTTTGTTACTAGAAGAAGCTTATCTCGTGGATATCTGCATCATATATGCAATGATTAACTTCCTCGCCGTCGTTGTTCTAACGAAGGTTTTTATGGGGATTCATAAGGAGCGACAGTTAAAAGAAATGGAAGGGGATGGAGACAATGGAATTTCTTGAATGGTTGAGATTTGGAATCGGGACAATTGTTTTACTAATCGGTTTAGCTACATTTGTCTTAGAAATCTTTGGGGTCTATCGATTTGATTTTTCCTTAAATCGCATGCATGCCGCTGCAATTGGAGACACACTTGGAATTGGAATCTGCCTACTTGGATTGATGATTTTCAGTGGGTTGTCATTTACAACCTTAAAATTATTGTTAGTAATCTTATTTCTATGGCTGGCCTCACCCGTATCCTCCCATCTAATCGCACGATTCGAAGTGGAGGCGAATGATTATATCGAGAAACATTGTACAATCATCAACGAAGATTTGGATCCAAGTCCTAGAAAAACAGCAGGATTAACTACAGAATCAACTACGGAAGCAGACTCGAAAGGAGAAGAGGTGTAATTATGCAAGTATTCAACTACATTTTACTGACATTCTTAGTAATCTGCGCAATCTCTGTTAGTTTTTCAAAGAACCTTTTAAACTCCATTTTGATTTTTATGTCCTATAGTCTAATCATGTCCCTGGTTTGGATTATGTTGGAATCTCCAGACTTAGCCATTACCGAGGCAGCGGTAGGTGCTGGGGTTACTAGTGTGCTCTTCTTCGTTACATTAAAGAAGATTCATGCCATGAAAGGAGATGAAGAGAATGAGTAAACTACGACCAGACTCGGAATATAAGAAAACAAAATCCTTTCACTTCTTCAAATGGTTAGATGGGGAGAAGGATCCTTATCTAGATCATGTAGAGATGCAGGTTCAACATGTACATGAGGTAGAAGAAAAAACGATTCACGAACGGATGCATGAGCGTCAGATGTTATATGAGAAAATCTATGATGTGAGCCACAACAAAGAATTGCGTGCATTCAACACATTATACAAGGTTTTATCGCTCTTGTTCTGCGCAGTCTTGATTACCGTGCTCCTCATCACAGTTTCCTTCCTGCCTCCAACAGGTAGTGCTAGCAACCCTGATAATAATGAAGTATCACAGCGCTATATCGAGCAAGGAATGGCAGATACCGGTGCGGTCAACATCGTTACTGGAATGATTTTGGATTATCGCGCCTTCGACACCTTCGGGGAATCAAATGTGCTCTTTATCTCCACGATCACTGTGTTTATTCTGCTTCGCTTAGACAAGAAGAAAAATCCAGATCAAGAAGCCCTCACAATCGAAGAGGCTGAAGCCAATGACCGTGTCTACGAACCGAAGAATGACAAGATTTTGCAACGTGTTGCCTTGCTTTTAGTTCCTATTATTATGATCTTTGGACTCTATGTCATATTAAACGGGCATCTCTCGCCTGGTGGCGGTTTCTCTGGGGGAGCCATCATCGGCGCTGGGTTGATTCTATATCTGAACGCCTTCGGTTTTGATAAGACTGAGAAGTTTTTCACTGCCAAAGTATATAAATGGGTTTGCTTTGGTGCGCTTTCTTTCTATGCATTGGCCAAGAGTTACTCTTTCTTCACGGGTGCCAACCATATTGAAAGCCACATTCCACTTGGAACTCCAGGAGACATCCTAAGTAGTGGGCTAATCTTACCCTTAAATATCTGCGTAGGCCTTGTCGTTGCGTGCACCATGTATGCCTTCTATGCCATGTTTAGAAAAGGGGGATTTTAATATGTTCGGA
>CAYIZP010000003.1:0-95619 GCA_964367905.1 uncultured Lachnospiraceae bacterium | reverse complement strand
ACCATGTATGCCTTCTATGCCATGTTTAGAAAAGGGGGATTTTAATATGTTCGGACCTCATTTATGGACAAACTATGGGGAAGCAGTTGCCGTAATCTTGTTTGGCATCGGATTCTCGAACCTGCTATTGCAGAAAAATTTAATCAAGAAGATTATCGGCCTGAATATCATGGATACCGCTGTATATCTATTTCTCGCAGAGAAAGGCTATATCACTGGGCGTGTCGCACCGATTATTGTAGACGGAGTCACAAGTTCAGAAGCTTATATCAATCCAGTGCCTAGCGGATTGGTTCTGACCGGAATCGTTGTATCCGTATCTGTAACTGCTTTGATGCTTGCTCTGACCATTCGACTCTATCGCCGCTATCACACGCTAGACCTCGATGAGATATCAACCATGTTGAAAAAGGAGGGACGCTAGATGGATTTTGTACAAAACTTTCCCTTCTTCTCCATTATCCTAACCATGTCTTCGGGCGTGGTGACCTCTGTTTTGCCCTCGCGACCTGCGAAGTGGTTGAATACATTTGTCATCTCTGCTGTAGGATTCATGTCCCTGATTTTGTTCGTCTACCTACTCGGATCAGGTGAAAGTTATACTTATATGATGGGGCATTATCCTGCACCCTGGGGAAATGAAATCCGTGCAGGTGTTCTAGAAGCAGGACTTGCCTTCTTCTTCTGCATTATCATGCTTCTCTCGATTATGGGCGGACGCAAGAAATTACTGATTGAGATTGAAAGCAGTAAGCTGAACTTATATTATATTTTGACAAACTTGTTGCTTAGTTCTCTGCTTGCTCTCATCTATACCAATGACTTATTTACTGCCTACGTATTCGTGGAAATCAATACTATTGCAGCCTGTGGTCTTATTATGATTCGCCAAAATGGACGAACCATCGAGGCGGCTGTTCGCTATATGATTATGAGTTTGTTAGGATCAGGTCTATTTCTTATGGGCCTAAGCATGCTCTACGATATGACTGGCCACTTATTGATGTCCAACATCCAAGTGGAAGTGGCAGAAATTGTTGCAAATGGAGAATTCTCCATGCCATTTTTGGTAACCATCGCACTCATCGCTGTTGGTCTTGCCATTAAGAGTGCTCTCTTTCCCTTCCACTCATGGCTTCCTGATGCCTATGGATATTCCACGGTTTCCTCTGCTGCCATGCTATCAAGCTTGGTATCAAAGGGCTATATTTTCTTAGTAATCAAGATATTTTATCGGGTGATTGGTATTTCGATTATTCAAGATGGACAACTGCTAAACATCCTGTTCATCTTTGGTTTAACCGGTATGATCGCTGGCTCACTGAGCGCAATTAAGGAGAATGATATCCGTCGAATGATCGCATTCTCTTCCGTCGCTCAAGTTGGCTATATCTTCATGGGGATTGGACTTGGAACAGAAGTCGGTATGATTGCGAGTATCTTCCATATTCTTGCACATGCAGCTACGAAATCTCTACTCTTTGTCTCTGCAATCGGTCTCACGGATGTTTCTGGAAGAAGCAGAAAGTTTCAGGATCTAACTGGATCTGGTTATCGAAATAAAGTCGCAGGAATCGGATTCACCGTTGGAGCACTTGCAATGGTCGGTATCCCCATGTTTTCTGGATTTATCAGCAAGCTTTTGTTTGCTCAGGCCGCTGTATACACTGATTTATCGAAGATGCTACCAACCCTGTTAGTTTTAGGAGTAAGTACTATCTTAAATGCGATTTACTTCATGAAAACTGTAATTCGCATCTATACCCCAGTAAGCAAAGATGTAGTAGAAACTATGAAAATTCGACAGAACAAGGAATATACAGTCACCATCATTTTATTTATTCTATTGAATATTACACTGGGAATGCTCTCACAACCGATTGTGGATTGGATTGACATGGGTCTAGATATGTTTGCTTAAGTCACACAACGACAACTATAAGAATGAGGAATGTGGAAAATTATGAATGAAACATATGCAATATTGTTGCCGATTTTAATTCCGATTATCATCGGGCTATTCATCTTAATCATGAAGGAACCGAAGAAGAGAAGTACCTTAATTCTCTTAACTTCTTTCGGCTTATTCGGTGGTGTAATTTCTGTCATCTGGGTTATATTGGGCGACATTCAAGCTCTAACACTATGGCATCTGACACCAGATCTACCAATCTATTTTGCAATCGATGAGATTAGCATTCTCTTCGCTAGTATTGTCAGTATTGTCTGGATACTCTCTGGTATCTTTGCATTTGCCTACATGAAACACGAACATAAAAACAAACGGTATTTTGGATTCTATCTCATTGTATATGGAATCCTCATCGCTTTGGATTTTTCAGGAAATATCGTCACCTTCTATGTCTTCTATGAATTGATGACGATACTCTCTGCTCCACTGGTATTCCATACCCAGAGCCGAGAATCCATCATGGCAGGCTTGAAGTACTTGTTCTACTCCTTCTGTGGTGCCTACTTGGTTCTGTTTGGAATCTATTTTGTATACCAACAAGGTTTGACCTTGGATTTCGTAGCTGGTGGCGTATTTGCGGGAGACACCTTATTCCAACACTCGGGGTTGCTTTTATTTGCCTCGGGATTGATGATTTTAGGCTTTTCTGTGAAAGCTGGAATGTTGCCACTCCATGCTTGGCTTTGGGCAGCACATCCCGTGGCTCCTGCCCCTGCATCTGCTGCTCTATCCGGTATTATTGTAAAGGGTGGAGTTCTCGGAATCATTCGCGTGGTCTTTTATTTATTCGGAGCTGATTTTCTATCTGGATCCTGGGTGCAGACTACTTGGCTCATCCTTTCCTTGCTTACGGTATTCATGGGCTCCATGTTAGCATATCGCGAGAAAATACTGAAGAAACGATTGGCCTATTCAACCATCAGTCAGATTTCTTATATCTTGTTTGGGTTGGCATTGTTAAATCCCATCAGTTTCACTGGTTCGATTCTGCATGTCATCTTCCACGCTATTATAAAATGTGGGCTTTTCCTATGCGCTGGTGCCATGATTTTTGCAACTGGAAAAACACAGGTGGCTGACTTCAAGGGAATTGGAAAGAAGATGCCCATCACCCTATGGTGCTACACCTTCTTGTCGATGGCTTTAATCGGAATTCCTCCGACCAGTGGATTTATCAGCAAGTGGTTTCTAGCAACTGGATCCTTGAATTCTGATTATCCTGTATTTGCTTGGTTTGGTCCAATTATACTACTTGTGAGTGCGCTGTTAACCGCGGGTTATCTGCTGCCGCTTACCATTCAAGGCTTTTTCTCCAAAGCGGAAGGTGCTGCGGAAGAAACACAAGAGACTAACACAACAAAATGGGAGACGAATCCCTTGATGTTGATTCCTCTGATTCTACTCGCACTACTATCCCTCGGTTTGGGCTTGTTCCCGAATCAGTTGATTGAATTTATCAACCTGCTTTGTGCAGGCATTCTATAGAAAGGATTGGGTAACAACATGGGATCATTATTTCATTTTTTAACCGTCATATTTTTACCGATCTTGGGCGGGGCACTCATCCCCATTCTGCCTTTTCCAAACCGTAGAATCAAGTGCATCTATATTGAATCATTGGTCATCATTAACTCAGTGCTGACCTTGGCACTTCTCTACCATGCACCAAATACAGTCTTCGACGTTATTCGCTTTACAGGAGATTTAACACTTTCCCTAAAGGTAGACGGCATGTCTGTAATCTTTGCTGCTTTGGTCGCTGTACTTTGGCCTTTGGCCACTCTATATGCGTTTGAATATATGAAGCATGAGGGACATGAGAATTACTTCTTTGCATTTTACACTGGAACATTTGGGGTAACACTCGGAATTGCTCTATCTTCCGATTTGCTTACCATGTATTTCTTCTACGAGTTATTGACCCTGATTACTGTACCACTTGTCTTGCACACCTTATCTAGGGATGCAATCATGGCAAGCCGTAAGTACTTATATTATTCCCTCGGTGGTGCAGCCTTCGCCTTCATTGGCTTATTGTTCATCATTACTTATGGAAGTACAACCGAATTCTTATATGGGGGAGTTCTAACACCAGCAACTATAGATACGCAGGGTAATTTATTGCTCCTAATTTATGTCCTAGCGTTCTTTGGATTCGGAGTAAAGGCAGCCATCTGCCCGTTCAACTCTTGGCTACCTCAGGCTGGGGTTGCACCTACACCTGTTACTGCTCTACTACACGCCGTAGCTGTTGTAAAATCAGGAGCTTTTGCCATTATACGAATCACCTACTATAGTTTTGGAGCGGATTTCCTAAATGGAACCTGGGCACAAAACCTAATCCTTGTGGTCATTATCTTCACTATTATCTACGGATGTAGCCGTGCTGTGAAGGAAACCCACTTGAAGAGACGATTAGCTTATTCTACAATAAGCAATCTATCTTACATCCTATTTGGTGTCGCATTGATGTCACCACTTGGATTGGTGGGAGCATTAACGCATATGGTATTTCATGCATTTATGAAGATCTGCGCCTTCTTCTGTGCTGGTGCTATCATGTACAAATCAGATAAGCACTATATCCACGAGCTAGATGGCATGGGACAAAAGATGCCCCTTGTATTCGGGATTTTCACCCTCTCTTCGTTTGCCTTGATGGGAGTTCCAGGACTTGCTGGCTTCATCAGCAAGTGGTATTTGGCAACTGCAGCTGCAGATAGTGGAAGCATACTCGCCTATGTGGGCATTGGAGCCCTATTAATTTCAGCTCTACTAACTGCAATTTATATGCTGACGATTGTGATGCGCGCCTTTTTTCCAAGACATGACCTCGCCATCAACTTGCCAAGTAGTGTGAAGGATCCGAATTGGATGATGATTGTCCCACTGGTAATTTTCAGTATCTTTATCGTGATATTTGGACTGAATTCCGCTGTATTTATTGATTTTTTTACTGCTGTTTCCATCGGCATGTTTTAACATATCATTGAACGCATACTAATAAGGAGAATATTGAAAATGTTTCATATGGATCATGTTTTAGGCTTAGGATTACAGTTCTCCGTGAATGGCTTCAACCTCGTTCACGGAATTTTGGCGACCATTCTATGGATCATTGCCCTGATAGCTTCCATAGAGTATATGGCTGGTGAACAAAAACTCTGTCGCTATTATATATTTACTGTCTTAACCTATTTTGCAACGTTAGGTGTATTTTTCTCTGCAGATTTATACACGACTTTTATCTTTTTCGAAGTGATGTCTTTCACTTCCTATATATGGGTTGCACAAACAGAAACCTCGGAAGCGAAGAAGGCGTCCAACACTTACCTTACAGTAGCGGTAGTGGGTGGCTTGGTGATGCTATTCGGTCTGTTTTATCTCTATAACCAGACTGGAACCTTAGTCCTCTCGGAATTGACACATGCTTGTGCTTCCCTCGAAGATAAAATACCACTTTATATTGCAGGGGGCTGTTTCATATTCGGATTTGGGGCGAAAGCGGGAATCTTCCCACTCCATATCTGGATGGCAGACAGCTATGCAAGCGCCCCTGCACCTGCCTCTGCTCTATTATCAGGAATCCTGAGCAAGACAGGGATCTGGGGTATGTTAGTGGTAACAGCAAATATCTTTCTCCATGATATTGCCTGGGGAACTTTCATTCTTGTCCTCGGGGTACTTACCATGTTGCTTGGAGCAATCTTTGCGTTCTTCTCCATCGACTTGAAGCGTACCTTGGCATTCTCGTCCATGTCACAGGTCGGATTTATCATTATTGGCATCGGAATGAGTGGTCTACTTGCAGAACATAACACGATTGCTGCTCGCGGGACGATTTTACACATGATCAACCACTCAGTTATCAAGCTGATTCTCTTCCTGATTGCTGGACTAATCTTCAAGAATCTGGGTTCGCTGAACTTGAATGACATTCGTGGCTATGGACGACAAAAATCGTTGTTAAAACTTGTTTTCGCCACATCAGCACTTGGAATCGGTGGAGTTCCATTCTTCAATGGATATATCAGTAAAACCTTGTTGCACGAAAGTATTGTTGAAGGAATTCATCTTTCTATCCTCTCCCCTTCTTTCCTCGGAGTGGTAGAGTGGCTATTTTTAATCAGTGGTGGATTCACTGTCGCATATATGTGTAAGCTATGGGTAGCCATCTTTGTGGAGAAAAACTTAGATTCTGATAAGCAAGCACAATTTGATTCTGATGCAAACACTTATGTCAGTCTGAGGATGAAAGTAATCCTACTGTTCTGTGCATTGAGCATAGGGATCTGTGGGACTTTGCCTTATCTCACACTAGACAAACTTGCAGACTTCACGCAGAACATCCTGTATGCCCATCCGCTCGCCCACGAGATCGACTACTTCTCTCTCATGAATTTGCAGGGAGTATTGATTTCTTTGGGAATCGGAGCACTCCTCTACCTCGTAGGTATACGCCGTCTTATTATGCGACCTACAGATGGTGGAACCCAATATATATCACGCTGGCCTGAATGGCTAAGCTTAAATGATTTGGTTTACCGCCCTTTGTTTCTCTATTTGTTACCAAATGTATTCCGCTTTCTTATGCGGCTTCTCGACAGTGTCGTGGATTGGCTCATTCTCGGTGCAAGAGCGACCTTTATGCGAGATTCCAAATTGCCACAAGAAGTGGAAGAGGGGAATGTCTTTACCTATCGACTGGGGCGAATCTTAAATGGGATCGAGACTTTGATTAATCGACTGTTCTTCAAGGGGCGCACATCAAAACGCAATTATGTACACCTCCTAGCCGTACGATTAGTGGAGCTAGAAGAGGATCGAATGATTATTGCTCGTAGCATGTCGTTTGGCTTAGTTTTATTCTGCATCGGTTTGAGTATTACTTTAATTTATATGTTGTTCTAAGAACAAAAGGGAGGATTTATGGCACTTCAATTCACCGTGGATGGTTTTCGTATCATCTACCTATGCATCGCCTCTTTTATGTGGGTAGTTGCACTGATTTTTTCAAAAGAATATATGAGGCATTATTCGCGACGTCGTGCCTACTATCTCTTCACCATGCTTACCTATCTAGCAGTTGTGGGGGTATTACTTTCCGCGGATTTATATACGACCTTTTTATTCTTTGAAATCATGTCATTCACCTCCTATGTATGGGTCGTACAAGATCGACGCGAGGAATCCATGCGTGCCGGAGCTACCTATCTCGGTATTGCCGTAATTGGTGGCCTCGTGATGTTGATGGGATTATTCCTGCTCTATGATCAAATCGGAACTTTAAATATTGCAGAATTGAGTTCAGCCAGTGCACCATATCTGGGAAGTAGCAAACTCTATGTAGCTGGTGGCTGTATTTTATTTGGATTTGCTGCCAAAGCAGGAATCTACCCACTGCATGTTTGGCTCCCAAAGGCTCACCCCGTTGCGCCTGCCCCTGCTTCTGCCCTTCTCTCTGGACTATTGACGAAGATTGGAATCTTTGGGATTCTGATTCTCAGCACACAAATCTTTATCTATGACGAACTTTGGCACAGCATTTTGCTGATACTCGGTGTAATCACCATGTTTTTCGGTGCTGTCCTCGCCTTATTCTCTATGAACCTAAAGCGGACTTTAGCCTGTTCATCGGTGTCACAGATTGGATTTATTACCCTCGGAATTGGTATGCAAGGTCTCTTACAAGAACATAATACCATTGCCATCTGGGGAATCTTCCTACATATGGTAAATCATTCGATGATGAAACTCATCTTATTCTCCATCTCGGGTGTTGTAGCTATGAATCTCCATGCATTAGACTTAAATACCATTCGAGGATTTGGTCGTAAAAAGCCACTCCTCATGGTCTGCTTTCTCATTGGTGGTCTAGGACTTGCAGGGATTCCTCTTTGGAGTGGCTATATCAGTAAAACCTTGCTGCACGAAAGTGTGGTAGAATATATTCACTTATTAGAGGACGGACTTCGTCCATTGTACTTAAGCGCGGGACACATCCAATCGATTGAATGGATATTCTTACTAAGTGGGGGAATGACGGTTGCCTATATATTAAAGTTATTCTTTACAATTTTTGTGCAAAAAAATACGGAACAATCCGTACAAGACTCTTATGACTCTTATGGTCAGAATTATATGAATCTGCCAAGTAAAATCGCACTGGTAGTAAGCGCTGCATTCTTGTGGCTCATCGGTCTAATGCCACATTTTATCGCCGAGCCCATTGCACGATATGCCCAAGGATTTATGAATGGACATGACGAACCAGCCCATACCATTCACTATTTCTCGTGGACAAATCTAGAAGGCGCCCTAATCTCTCTTGGAATTGGTCTCCTCCTCTACCTCTTTGTAGTGCGAAAGTGGCTGCTAGCCACAAATCCGTGGCCATGGTGGCTAGATCTGGAGAACTTACTCTATCGACCGATCCTACTAACAGGACTGCCTATCCTATTTGGAACTTTAGCACGCATCACCGACAGATTTGCAGACCGCGGGATTATCATCCTACGAAAAACTGCGTATCGTGATTCTGCTATTCCAGAAGAATTATCCGAGGGCAATGTTTTTACGCACTTAATTGGAGGTTTCTTACAAGCTTGCGTGAACCTACTCAATCATACAATCTGGATGGATCGCCCGAGCAAGAAGCCAATGGAACACAAGGTAGCCGTGTTATGGGAGGAGTTAAGCGAGAACTTTCGGATCATCACACGTAGCCTCTCTTTTGGACTGATGTTAGTTTCCCTTGGCATGCTCTTTATCTTTGCATACCTACTGGTTATTGTACAACCATAGAAAATGTAGTATAATCATCTCTAGTTCAACAAGCCAAAGAAGGAGGATATAAGCTTTGAATAATCCCTTATATCATGATTTTAAATCTATCGTTACAAATAACACCCCATTGATTGATGTTCGTGCTCCCATCGAATATGACAAGGGGGCATTTCCTAATAGCATAAACCTACCGATTATGGATGATGAAGAACGCCGCCAAGTCGGTATCACATATAAAAACGAAGGGAATGAAGTCGCAACCCAACTTGGACTGAGCCTAGTTTCTGGAGAGCTCAAAGAGAGTCGAATCCAGGCTTGGTGTCGATTTATAGAACAGCACCCTGGTAGCTTACTCTACTGCTTTCGCGGCGGCTCAAGGTCTCGCTTTACACAGGAATGGCTAGATTCCCGTGGGATAGCTATGCAACGACTAGAAGGTGGATATAAAGCTTTTCGAAATTACTTAATCGAAGCCTTGATGCCCGAGCGCCTAGCTATGAAACCGATTATTCTCGGTGGCTATACTGGTTCCGGAAAAACCATTCTATTAAAAAAAGTATCCAATTTTATTGATCTAGAGGGAATCGCAAATCATCGCGGATCTAGCTTTGGACGACATGCAACACCTCAGCCTTCTCAGATTAATTTTGAGAACCAATTAGCATATTCCATCATTCAGTTACAAGAATCAGGCGCAAAAACCATGATTCTGGAAGATGAAGGAATACATGTAGGAACTTGCTATCTTCCAAAACCGTTCTTCAACTACACAAATCAAGGAGAATTGGTTATACTCGAAGTAAGTTTTGATCAGAGAGTTCAGATTACGTTAGATGAGTACGTGACAGAAGCTCAAAAAGAGTATATTCAGCACCACAACTCTTATGAAGAAGGAATGCCTGCATGGTTAGAATACATCAATGCAAGCATTATGAGATTAAAAAAACGACTTGGAGATGTAAGGATGAATGCCCTACTCTCCCAAGTCGAATTCGCATACCAGCACCAACTTCGTACTGGAGAAATCCATGCCCACGAAGCTTGGATTGCAACTTTCTTGAAGGAGTATTATGACCCCATGTATCAATATCAGATAGATACGAATACAAAGAATATCATCTTCACTGGCAATGAAAGTGAAGTGCTCTCTTTCTTAAAAGATGCATAGATTATTTTTTTCCATATAAGATTTTAGTAAAGGCATAAAACAATGATTTTGTGCCTTTTTTTGATACCAAAAATAGCATTAAAAATAATTTAAACCGTAGTTCTAACTCACTCTTTCTAATCTGTGACTTCTTGCTCTTTAGCATAGACAATACATACAGATAATTAGCATTCTGCTCACTGATAAATTCTATTGGCATTTGATATAAGAAGCTACTGATATTTCGCAGTTGATTGGTAAGCAATGCCAGTTCTATATTCTGATATCGCTTCTTTACCTCTTCTTCTATCAAAAAGCCAATCTTCACGCGATCTACATAGTATTTTTCATTGAACCCTGCAGTTGTGCTTTCATCTCTGATCAAATAGTGATAGAAAGCCTCAGGGATAAATATGATTTTTGTATCTACTTGAAGTATTTCATATAAAAACAAAGTATCTTCTGCTAAGACTCCATTTTGAAACCTTCTATCGCCAATAATATTTCGTGTAAATAACTTGTCCCATACCAACGGTATCATTTCTACCTTGAGTAATTTTTTTATATATTCCTCTCCCGTATATATTCTATGATACTTCGGGGGATGAAACTCTATCAAATCACGTTTCGCCACTTTTCCGTATTTATCTACATTGGTATAATTACAGCAAACTATATCTACCTGTGTTCGCGTAATTTCATCATACATCTCTTCATACATTGTGACCTCGATATAATCATCACTGTCAACAAAGGCAATATACTCTCCTTGGGCAATATCAAGTCCCATGTTTCTTGCCGATGCTTGCCCCCCATTTTCCTTACTGAGATATACAATTCTCGGATCCTTCTCTAACCACTCCATGCAGATAGTCTCACACTGATCTGGTGAGCCATCATTGACTAAGATAATTTCTAGGTTTGTAAATGTTTGTGCAACTACACTTTTTATGCACTTATCCAGATACTTTTCTACCTTGTATATTGGTATAATTACACTGATTAATTTATTCTCCTCATTCATTCTCTTTTTTTTCTCCTTGCAATTTTCTTCTCTTCTTTATTTAGTCCCAAAAGCCAAATGCTTGCTACATAGATACTTGTATAGAGAAAAATGCACATTAGGAAAATCAAAATTGAGTTTAAATCTGCAAATCTTCTAGCTAGGACTCCGAAGATAGCGGGTGGAATCAATGCTGGTACAATACTCATAATCTGCCTCCAAAATGCCACTATATCAATTTGAATATATCGATGATAATAATAGTTCATCACAATCCCATTAGCTACAATTAAGCTCAGTCCTGTTCCGATTGCAGCCCCACTCCCTTCAAATGTCATGCATAGCGGAATGGAAATGCCCACATTTATCACAGCCATGATTAAGTACAGATATGCCCGAAATTGATGTTTGTTATATGCTCTTTGTATTTCAATACCCACATTTTGAATCAATGGAATTGTAGCCGGCAATATCAGTAATAGAGTGATGTAGTACGCTTCTCCATACTCCTCTCCTGCCCAAAAATCAAGAAATGCCTGCCCAAAAAAGACAAAACCACTAGCTACTAGTGCAATCACCATAAACTGAACCCTCCCCACCTGTACAAACAACTCGTTTAACCCCACTACCGCGTTCTCTCTCAATGTCATTGCATGAATCTTCGGTGCGAACACAGAGGATATAGCAGTGGAAAATTGCAGATATACAAGGTTAATCGTAGTTGCAACTCCATAGACCGCCACGACCTCCGTCCCATGAAACCTCCCTAGTAAAAATTGGTCCACATTCCAGTTGACTTGATCTATGATTAGATTGATTGCAATAAAGGATGTAAAAAACAACACCCTCTTGAGAACTCTAAAATCTAGTTGATGAAAATCAAACCTCATACCTAGTCGCTTAATACAATAAATTAAGTTTATAAGATGAGTGCCTATCGCGACAAAAAAAATAACACTCACAATCATAATTGATTTGTATCCTATGGCTAACAACGGAATTGCCACAATAGGCGGAACAACTGTATTCGCAATCATCAATAATTTCTGCATAACAAACTGTTCTTTTGCCACTACATAAGACGTAAATATACTCGCTAGGAAGGACACTACCATATTTATGGTCAATATTATAATTAATATACTCGACCTTCTTAGTTCCACTGTTGTCAGACGATTACCAAATACTACATCTGTGTGAAATGCGATGGCTAGTCCAATGCATAGTGCAACAAGTCCTAGAGCAATATATACCAAGAGAAATAAGCTGTTCAATTTCCTAATATCCTTCTCATCCCCATCATTTCTGTATTTGACATAAAAATGTATATAACTTGACCCCAGCCCTAAGTTCAATACGCTCAGGTAACCTACTACCGAATTTGATAAACTGTATAATCCAAACTCACTTTGCCCCAATGCCTGAAGCATAAATGGCATATACACAATCGATGTTAAAGCTGCAAGTAATATATGCACGTATGACAAAATAGCACCTGATTTTAATTGTTTCATTTCTTTCTCCTAAATGCTCAAACTATCTTCTAAAAATTGTATGGATTCTCTCTTCCTTTTTTCATAAATAGGAAACTCTCTATCATATCCAATCGGTGATAAGTTTTCTATATATTGAATCGATAGCCTTTCCTCCCCCTCACAAAACCGTTCGGATAATTCGTATAGTTCTAATAATTCGTGAATTCTTGCCTTCATGTTACCAAACTCTTCTCTTGCAAAAACCAGTAGTTCTTTTTGAAATTTTATAGAAAAAACGCTAGCGTGAAAACTATCTGTAAATACATAACTCGCATATTTAATCAGAGATAAAAATCTCCTCGGTGATCCACCACTGAATTTCACATCTCCATAATCCTCATCTTTATTTACCCCTGTAACAACAACCAATGTCAGATTCTTATATTTTGCAAACTCAATTGCAAGCTTCTGTTGCCTGATATCATTCCCTAGAAAATACGTAAACACATAGCCTTCTTTGATTTCCCGTGCGCCTACCACATCTTCCCATTCATCTCCCTCTAATAACAATGTGGGATCTAGTGTTAATATAACAGGTACTTGAGAGAGTGGTGCTAATAACCTTGCTGTTTCTCGCTCTCGTACTGAAACAGCTGTAAAGTCCCGCAAACACTTTTTGTAAAAGCTCGCCTGATCTTTACTGATTTGAGAAATACATGCACTTGCAGCATATGCAATCTTTCTCTTTGTAGATGGTACAAACTCTAGATAAAATGGTCTATAGAACCAATGAGGATTCCAAACCTGGTCACTACCTACAACAAATGCATCATAGTCATTCAAGCATTCCTCTATGTTGTATCTCGTATACACCCTCCGAGAATGCGGGATTTCATCTCTAAACTCTTTCATGCTTCCCTTCGGCTCGGATGCGGTTGTTGGATTCCTCCATTTATACATAATTCCAAACAGTCCACTTTTGATACATATGATCAATCTATTTTTAAATAATGTATTTTTTATTTTCGTGGTAGCGCTTGTATCCGTAATATCTACATTTTCATTATAATTACATGAGATTTGTTCTGCCTGATGTCCCATTGTACTCAGCAATTTTGTCAGAGCATAACTCTGTAAAATTCCGCCATAATTTCTACTATTATAATAATGCGTCAGTATTCCAATTCTCACCTTGTCTCCTCCCACCTACTTCACTTGCTTGTTGATATAGATTCGAAAGAGTGGATATAGCATTGTGAAAAAAAGTGCCAATATATTCTGACGACTCCTTTTTATACCCCTCCAACAAAATCCATACATTATACGCTCTGTTATTGTTCGTAACTTTTTTATTTCTTTTTTAGTTTTTTTATTTCTCATCAGCTGCTGGTATACCCTGTTCATTATAAATAACTCAATTCTTCCTCTCAACCTTTTATAAGACAAGCCTTCATATGGGATGTTTTTTACAATAGAATAGCAAAAGATTCTCATAGCCAACGGTACTAGCACATCTAAGTTTTCATCGTACTTATCCTGCTCTATCAAAAAATCGACATAACTTTGTATCGATGCTAGATATTTCTCTACAATATCAGGATGACTCCTTCTCGTGGTCGATTCTCCTGTTATATCATAGCAGTAAACTGGTTTATTCATATAATAAAGGTCGGGGTCAAAACAGAGCAATTTAAGGTTGAATATGGTATCTTCCATATATACTTTCTTCGTATCATCAATTTCGACTCCACAAAGAGTCAAGAACTCCCTTCTATATAGTTTATTCCATAGATAGCCAAATCCACTCGAGGTTTTCATCCTATGATACCGTTCCTCGACCTCTTTACTTCCTGTCCTTGCCACCACCCCACTACTGATATCCGTTCCTATTTTTTCTTCTACTTCATGATTCATCCTAGTATAAGCACCACACACAATATCATATTCTTTTTTCGATATTTGCATGAGCATATCATTCACGCCAGACCAAATTACGCGATCATCCGCATCGATAAACATAATATATCGACCACTTGCGAATCCAATGCCTGCATTGCGCGCCCTTCCTTGACCTTGGTTCTCGGTATGAATCACCGTGACCCTAGACTCCAATCGAGCAATGCAATCACAGATCTCTCCAGTTCTATCCGTTGAACCATCATCGATAATAATAATCTCGTAGTCGACGGATTGTTGCTTGGTAATCGAATCCACACAGGTTTCTATGCTCTGTTCTCCATTATACACTGGTATGATAAAACTGAGTTGTTTGTCCATCGTCTATGCTACTTCCTCTCTTTGGATTTTAGCGCCTTAGGATTGGTATACACTACAGCATTTCGTTGTGTACCTTTCCTCTCATTTAAGATTTTCATTCCACAGAAGAGATGACTCTCTATGTTCCGCTCCATATATTGTATCCGACGAAAACTATAAGTAAGACCACACAAGACACCTACCAAACACCCCACTCCATAAAACTGCATATCAAAATTACGTGAAACCCATGCACCAATCGTCGTTGTGACAAAGAAGGTTAATGATGACATTAAACTACCTCGATCATCTGAAAAATAATACAGATAGATAGAATTTGCATTGATTAGATACACCCCCAAATAACTCGCCGCTAAAATTGGATATATCTTCAGAATTACCATATTGAAACCGAGTAGTGGCACTGTGATAACAATGACTAAATATAAAATACATGTGATTGCAATCTGCATCCCGAATATATGCGACAACTGCTGTGATAACGTTCGAAACATGATTTTATCATTTTTATCAATGAGACGGTATGTCCCCCCGATAACCGCTTGCATATAATCATGATAAGTTTCGTGAAACCTAGTCTCTGCAAGTATCGTGAATGTTACACTGGTTGATATATTCGTTAACAAGGCTAAGAATGTTGCCATATCGTAGGTTGGGTTGCTATAGAACGTTTCTGCCACTACAATTCCCATGCTAGTGAACCAGAATATAAAGTTATGCACATACAATCCCAATGTATATAGGATATTTGCCCAAAACAATCCACTGTGTTTCCACAGATATGTTAGGCATTCAAAATAATTCTTACTCGCTGTATGGAACCATTTTTTGATATAAGAAAATTCCAATACGGAAATCGTGAAAAATCCAGTAGTCAAACCGATTAAAATCCCGTACACAATCTCTACGTAGAACACAAAGCACAACAGGAGTGAAACAAGAATTGCCACTGTCATTCCCACTACGAAGAAGATCATAACAATTCGATAATCTGATGTTGCATGAACATATATGATGGAGAAAAACAAAATGACATTGGATATCCAAAAAAAGTAAGAGATGCAGATATAAACGAGATCCACATTTCCGCGAACATACAAACTATACATCACTGGTATCGCAATGAGCGTTGCGAGCAGGGAAACAAATGCCACTCCCGTGTAATACGAAGGAAAGATATCTTCTGTCTTCTCCTCAAATGTTTTATCCGCAATATATCGTGAGAACACAGTATTATACGGTGAGGTTAAAATCGTAGCAAAAATGAAGATATATAAAATGGTAGAAGATAGTAGCTCCCGATCTGCCACATTCACCGAACTAAACCCTAAAATGGCATACAAAATCAAGATGACAAGGATGACCAAAATCGTAGGTCCAACCGTTACAATTGAACCATATGTCGCCCCCATAATCGCACTTCTAATTCCCTCTTTTTTATAAATCTTTTTTAACTCAAAACCGATTCCTGCCATCTTACCGCCTCTTATCTTCTACTCTTTCTTCTCACTCCTAAGCTCGAAGGGTACTCACTGAGTATCTCCTTATATAACTCCACATATTGATTGTAAATATCTTGCTTCACATAGAATTCTCGCGTCCTTCTATACCCGACTTCTCCCATACGTTTTCGAAGGCTTTCATCTGCTGCTAGCCTAAGAATTGCATTCGCCATATGGGTTACTCCCATAACTGGAACAACATATCCCGCATCACCATATCGATCAAACTCGCCTTCTATAATCCCTCTACAATTTCCTACATTAGTCGCAATCACAGGCTTCTTCGCTGCAAACGCCTCTAGCACCGCTAGTGGTTGTCCCTCACTGATACTACTGAGCATCAGCATATCCATCTTACCGATATATTCTTTCACCTGAATATTTCCAGTAAATTCAACATCTTTGATTCCTAATTCATCCACGAACTTTATACAATCATTCGCATACTCTTCATCTTCATCTAAGCTTCCCATAATCCATAGCTTCAGCATCGGGTTCTGCTCTTTTGCCAAACTAAATGCATTGATTAAGGTTTTAACATCTTTGATCGGTGTCACACGAAGCACCGCTCCTACATTTACAAACTTATCACCGGGCTCCTTCGGTGCACAGTCTCTGAAAAACTCGATATCCACCCCATTTGGTATAATTCGAATTTTGTCTTCTTCACATCCTAGCTCTACCTGAAAGTCCTTCGCATCCTTAAACAATGCTGTTACACGGTCCGAATAAGCATATCCACATAATCCAATCTTGCGAAATTGATCAATCCAGAGGTCTTTATATATCCCTGGTACCCATCCAGCCTTGATGATTTCCTCTTCCCGCTCTCTGGTATATATTCCATGTTCTGATAGCAACAATGGCTTATTGTACAACTCCTTCTGCATGCATCCCCACAAGGCAGCATACCCTGCCGAAAAAGAATGGTAAATATCTGCTTTCATTGATTTGGAAATCAAAACATTAAAAATTGGAATGTACATAGACCTCATCGTCCAGAGAAAATCTGTGAAATTAATCCTTGGAAAATGTTCCAAATAATACTCTTGTGCAATGCACAAAAAATCCTCGCCCGCCAATAAACTATTAATGGAAATATTGTTCTTAGAGAAATATTCAATAATTGTCTTCCAATCCACACGAACTCCAACCAAAAGCCCCTTGATTGCCTCATAGACCTTCTTTGGAAGGCGGAGTTTCCTCTTCGCTCCGCCCCCCGTATACGCATCATCTAGCAAATATATCTCCTCGATACGTGAAACATTGTCTGGAATCTTATACTTAAATTCTTTCTTTTCTCCACGCGTTGCACAAATAGCCAATATCACAAATTCGACATCCGGCATGCTCATAATATGCTGTTGAACGCAAGATGAAACCCCACCACTGACATATGGATATGCCCCTTCAATGATTAAGCATGCTTTCATTGACTAATTCCTCCTTCCTACTGCAACTTCTCTAATACTTTTATACACTTATCTTACTTCTTGTAGTATATTCTTTGATGCCTCTGTATCAAAGTACACCATAGCTTCTTCATTCGATATGGATATCAGGTACAAGTCCTCCCCAATCTCTGTAAACTCCGCATGTTCAGCCTCTTCAATCGGATCAATGGACTTCATAATAAAATATGCTTCTCCGGTAAAATGTTCAATCTGGATCTTCACCGCATCTTCCTCATAGGTGTAGATCGGCTCCATGACTAAGTAAGTAGCCAGTCTCTTGGCTGCTTCGTCCACCGTCACACGCTCAATCCATGAATATTCTTCCTTGTGAACCCCCAGTGCCGTCTCAAACTCCTTGAAAAAATTTACTAGATTGACTTCCTCATCATCCGCAGTTTCCGCATAAATGTATTTATCTATATCTACATATATGGATAAATATCCCATACTTTTCGTTGAACCAATCGTATCAATCACTTTTTCCTCATAATTATCTGCCGTAATGAGAAGTGGAATATTCACAGCTTTTTCATCTTCTCTATAATAATCAAACCATACATTCCATTCGCTAGCATAACTTTTAATGGTGTTCTCTGTAATCAACTCATCACCATCTTGACGTCCGATTTCTCCCTCAGCTGTGGCAATACTCTGGACATAAAACTCCACCTCATCATTCTCTGGATCCATAAACGCATCATACTGTGGAGTATACCAAGTTGCATTGACTCCATGCTGGCTTTGATTACCGATTATCTCTGGAAAAAACAGGTCGTTTTGTACCAAAATTGCATCTCTCGTATAGAGGTTCTCTAGCACTTGTGATGTGAAATTCGTAGTATAAGGAGCCCCCTCAACAACACAAACATATGCATTGACTACCGGATAGATATACCTTGCCTCCATATCACAATAAATCGAGCTTATCATTCCATAGCCGAACTCACCATGAAACAAGTCTCCGTTACATACATAAACGCTCCCCTCTCCAACAATCTGTGTCCACATAATATGTGGAAGCTCCTCATTATCAATTGTATCCTCCTCAAAGGTTGCACTTGCTAAAACACGAACCCCTTGTTGCACTTGGATGGTCGCTGCTGTAAATTCCACCTCCTCTTGCTCTATAATCTTGTCATAGGTCATCATCTTGGATAGACGGAGGTTCTCATAGTTCTCGTCCCCTAAGTAATCCTTGATTCCTAGAAGATCCTGTACTCGTGTATCCATTAACAGATGACTCGATGGCAAGGTCAGAAAAATTACATCCTTTCCTTCCGTAGTCAAATTCTCGATCAACTCGATATCTTGTAATGAGATATCGGCATCTGCCACGATAATCACATCAATTGCTGCAATTTCATCCACTGTCAGTTCCTCGACTGTATTTCGCTGGATGTTCTGCTCTTTCATTCCATTTAATTGCGTCGTTGCCATATAGGTCAACTCATCTTCTGCCTTACCGATGACCGCTGTAATCTTATCATCTGACCCATCTAGTTCTGGTACACTCACACCTGAATAATTCTCAAATTCCTCCAGCAAAAGCTCTGTATTTGCCTGTATTACTGGATCATTCTCCACACGCATGGCTTTCACCGCAGCTGTGATGGCCGTAAAATTAGCAACTGCTACAAAAGCACCCGCCATGACAAGGGTGGTGATAAATATATACCAATATGTTCTTGTTTTCACTAATGTTACAGGCTTCTTCACAGTTTCTTCTCACTTTCTTCTATACGTTCTTACGCCCATGGCTTCTGATCACTACACCAAGGGAGCTAAGTGCCATAAATATCATATACTTAAACGCCTTCCACCAACCAGTATGCATGCTCACCCCTGCGGTTCTAGAATGCATAATTGCTGGAATTTCTTCGATTTTGAATCCAAGCAATAACATCTGTAGCAACATATTAATATCCGAATATTTTAGGTCAAAATTAGTAAACTGCGCATAATAAGAAAATGCCTTTCGATTCAATCCCTGTAATCCGCTGGTCGGATCCGTAACGCTCGCACCCGTCAGATTTTTAATGATAGCCCGAAACATCTTGATTACAGCAATTTTCAGACCTGAAACTTTAAAACTCTGACTGCCCTCTAGAAATCGGGAACCGATGATGATATCCGCATTCTTATTTTCCACTAGTTTTTCATAAATTATATCCAAATTTTTTAGATCATGTTGTCCATCCGCATCCATCTGCATCACATAGTCATATCCTTTTTCTGTGGCATACTTATAACCTGTCTGCAAGGCTGCTCCATACCCCATATTATACACTTGTGTTACCACATCGATACTGCGGGATTGTACCACCTCTAATGTTTTATCTTTTGAGCTATCATTAATCACCAATACATCTGTCATCTCCAAATAGCCCTGTGATTTTAGATTGTCCAAGACATTTCCGATATTTTCTTCTTCGTTATATGCTGGTATAATTAACAAAACACGCTTATTATTCATTCGCTTCTTCTCCTTGTATCGTTGCCATATAATCCACTGCAAGATTGAGTAGCAAGAATTCATCCTGCTCTATCACATATACAATATGATCTTCTGTCTCATCAAAAACAGAAACATTCTGTGGGTATGTGCGCATCAATTCTTCCGCCCAATAGTATAGCTTGGACATAACAATTTCACGATAATATTGATATATTTCATTTCTCGGTCCCTCTGTATAGTCAAAAATATCTACCCGATCATCCAAGGCGTATTCTGGACTGATTGTAAGTATTTCGGGATTTTTCTCTTCTTGATCAAAAAAAACTACGCTTTCATTTGTAATATTTTTCTCCACCACTACATATACCTCTGGTGTTGGAATGTAAATCTCCTCTTCTTCCTCTAGGTTGCTTAACAAATCAATAATTTCATAATGGTATCCGTCTCGTATAACCAAACTAAGCGTATTCGTAGTCGTAATAATCGTCCACTTTTGTGATTCTTTCTCATTGATTAAGTACTTCGTCAGAATTGCATCAACATCCGAGATTGTACTATCATAGTAACGATTAAAGTTAACATACCCTGCATGTAAAACCCCAGCAATAAAACCAATGCCAACTCCGAGCAGCAATATATTTCTTACAATCTCTAATCGCCTAAAAAATATCAGATAAAACATATCAGAAACCACCTGTATAACCACAGCAAATATCGGCACACTCCAAATGACTAAAAAAGTTGCCATCCTCGATGGAATCACAATCACTGGAAGCCCCAAGGATCCCGCGAGATACCCAACTAAGGTCACAAACCAAGACAGGGACAAGAATACATACATCAACCCCTCTAGTCTACGTCTCTTGATCAGTGTGACAATGATTCCATAGACAAACGTAAGCGTTGCCAATCCAATCATCACAAACCCCACATCTGAAGTTGTATAGGCATAGTTTTCCATTTGGCTTGGTGCCTGTTGTAAGTTATCCCATGTAATTCCCAGACTCTCCTCGATTGCTGTGGTAGCTTCTTCCGTTTGCTCTGTATATTCTTCCTCAAATGACATCATGCCAAGCGCCCATGCAATGGATTGTTCGAATGGATGCCCAAATAATAGTCCGATTCCATATGGTACCCCCGCAATCACTGCCGCCAATATTCCACCTACAATCACCTTGTGTAAGGTGCGTTTTTTTATCATTCTAATAAAGAATACTAGTCCAAAAGGAAGGCATAGAATCACTGCCCAAATTGTAACAAAAAAATGACAATTCACACCCCAAGCAAGAGATAAAACAAACATCCACCAGGAGGTTTTATCTCCATTTTTCATATAATGATACAAGCTAAAAAACAATGTAAATACCGAGATAAGTCCCCACTCCATCGGTAATGCAAATTGGTATCTAAACATTGCATTCATATTGATGATATGTGGTACTACAAATACGGCAATTCCGAATAAGCCCGCATACTTGAATCTAAATATACTGCGAATAATAAAATAAATATTCAAGAACAACACGATATTTAATACCATCGCAAAATTTAGATACGCTTCGATCGGCATAATTCCAAATAGTGCTGCAAGGTTTGAAACAACAAAATGCATTCCATGAGGATATAATCCTGATGGGAACCCATTCCCCTCAAACAAGGATTGGATCCAGTATAAGTGTACCTCTTCATCAGCCACTCCATAGCGATAGCCTTCTATATGAAACTTAAAGTAACCTAAATAAATAAGTATGTAGAGTAAAACTACACCAATCATCATCCACTCTAACATGTGCCCTTTGAAACAATTGCTGTGAATCTTTTGGATTTTTTTTCCAAAAAAATTCGCAATTTCAGCTCGTGCCTTGCGGAAACCATAAACTCGTAAGGTAATATCCACCACTTTTTTTACAATCAGTTTCCAAAATTTCCTTACCCGTCTCCTGTTTATAATCGCGTATATGAAATGGGGAACAAACACACTCATAATCCACACACTTGTTGTACCAAATATATTTAAGTATACTAAAACAAACCCCACCATAATAATATACATATTTGATACTAGCTGATAAAAAATCACGCGATATACGATATTCTGTTTTTTTACTAATCCTGATAGAAAAATAGACGGCAAAACAATGCATACAAAAATGTAAGCAACCAACATCCGTACCATGCTTATGATATTTGAAACTATAAGAGGGTCTTCCCCTATTAAATGCTGTAAAATTTGATCCATTCTAGTACCTCATTATCAAATCGAACGCTTGACGCCTTCACTTCTTCTATATAATCAAAAAATTCTTCTTTTGTTCCATGCTTAAAGTAATACTTCATACAGATCTTCACTGCATCAATATCGCGATAACTAATTGCCTGTGCATTTCGAAAATGCTCCTCAACCTTCTCTGTATTACCATGTTCTCCCCATAGCTCCATAAGCAAGGTAAGCATCAATCCCGTTAGGGCATCTGGATTTTCTGCTTTTACCCGATTCACCATCTGCTCAAACTTTATAATATAACTCCGCTCTTCTTGTGCTACAAATACGCGAGGCATCAAAATCTCATACAAGCAGTTCAAATACATAAGTTGATTCTCTGGTGTCGGCTTCTTTTCCATCACTTCCCGTTCTCGTTCTTCACGCTTCTTATATTGGCTCACAATATCTGTAATAAAAGATACAGCATAGTGAGAAACCTCGGAATCCTGATCCTGAACTGTATCGCGTACCAATCTCAAAGAATCAATGTCTTGATCCTTTTTCAAAACACCAAGCAACACGTCTCTCTTGTCCTTTGCTTCTGAAACAACTAGCGCTTCTTCTAGCGGTACTCCATCCGAGAATTTTTGCTCCTCACCTTCAGACACCTCTCTGTTTCGATCGCGTGTTAACTTCTCCATATGTTTACTTAAGTCTTGCTCCATCCGAGCAAAAACAGTCAAATCTAAAACACGTGATACCCCAATGAAAACCAAGCTTACAACTGGAGCCACTATAATAAATACGCCAATCATAATTCCACGTTGTGCATTTTTTTTTGCAATGCAATAAATACAGTATCCTATTCCAATTGCTGTGTTTAAGGTCAGTACCACAAGTAACAACTCTACCATTATCCTTCTTCTCCTACCAATACTTCACTGTCAATAATTTCTGCATGGAAACCATTGTTTTCAACCCTGGCTACAACAAACCCCGCATCTCTCTCAGTTGAGTTTGTTAACAAGACATATGCATATTGTTTGTCGATACCGATGTCATCCGTATCACGTACCAGTCCCTCTAGCTGATTCAATACAGACTTTGGCTTCACTCCATATGGCATGGAGATTCTCAATAATGTATAATCCAGGACTTCCATTTTTCTTCCTTGGTTATTGGTTTTGACTTTCTCTATAAAAGCTTCAATTTTTAGAACGCGACTCTGCTTCACATAGAAACCTTCATATGCAATTGCATCATAGGACAAGGCATTCGTCATCGAACGCTCTGACAATCTACAGATAATGGCCATAAGATTACTCTGATAGAGGTTTACCTTCTCTAGTTCATCCATCCAAACCATTACAATTGCTTCGATTTTCTCAACCCCATATATTGCTCCTACAAAGGTCGCCTCGCCCTCGTTTAATGTTCGGTTGATATAGATTTCATGGTTTGCCATTCGCTCGAAGAAATACATCTGGTCATCTAAGAAAAAGGACTTTGGCACTTCCATAGCTGCCACTGCTTTCGTTCTGGCCGCCAAGCGAAAAAACTGCGACTTTTGACTCGTTACATAGATGGCCGCATACTTGGTCTCCATAATCTTCGCAACAACCGAAACCGACTTAAAAATAACTTTCTTCGGCTCTAGAAAGTCCAACTCATTTGTAATCTCATACATGCGCCCTAGACTGTTTTTGTAATTTACGAGACGTTTTTCATAGATGTTCTTTACATATAGATTGCCATCGCTGATAGAGATTACATCGGCGATTTCCTTTTGATAAAATTTATTTGCATCTTGCAAATCTGCATTTTTTCGATTATAGCTATCTCTCATCAATCCAACAATGACGCCGATTATTACTACTTGCAACACTTGCAAGAAGAAATCATAGTTAAATACAACAGTTGAGTCCGATATATTCACTACCAAAAAATAAAACTTCGCAGCAATGGATAGTGCGGTGGCAAGCATTGCATAATTCACACCCAAAGACACCGCGATAATCGCTGTGTATACCAAGTAGAAATCAATGGATTGCAATGCAATAAAGTCCGGAAAGAAAAGTTCCAGACAAAATACTATGATAAACAGGACTATCGTCTCTACAAACCCGCTAACCGCCTTCTTAAATCCCGTGCTAGTTTTTGACTTACTTTGCTTTTTATTTTCTTTTTGGAATAGCTTGTATAAATCCTGAATCCCTGTTTGCAGATTATATAGTTCCTTAAACTTTAGGTAATCTTCATCCGTTTCTACATCAGGAAGCTGATACGACCGCTCCGCACCCAAATTCTTGATTGCTCTCAGTTCACGAACCTTGTCCTCTTCTAGCCTAGCGATTTCTTGTGCAATTTTTTGTTCCGAATATGGAGTCCCCTTCACATAGTATGTGCTCTTTGGCACGTTACAACTCGTAACACACATCAGAATTTGTACTGCGTCGTCTACATACATCAGCTCATGGATCTTTGGTTCCTTATATTCAATCGGCTGTTTCTTCTCATGTGCTACCAACATGTGGTTACACATATCCTCGTATAGCGTTTGCGCACCAATCTCACCGTACAACTCTGGATATCTTAGGATTTCCACTGCTGTATCCGCGTCGTCTTGATATTGAGAAACGATTTTCTCTGCTTGATCTAGCGCACTCATCCGATAGTTTACTTCTGGCTCCCCTCCATCATCTCCGGAGAATTCCTCCTTGCTTTCATTAGCAATCGCATAGGTAGAGCAATACACCACTCTTGGAATCCCCATGTTCTTTGCCCCTAACAGCAAGTTTGTGACACCCGAAATATAGTTCACAGACTGTGCCTGTGTCCCTCGCCCTGTAAACCCTAGATCGGCCGCCCCGAGAATAATCATTAGGTCCGCACCTGTATTGTTGATAATCCTTGGAATGTTCTCACTCTGATAGGTGAAATTATATGCCTGAAACACGCCATCGTATTTTTCTTTTTCATTCTTGGCATTCCCTGTAATCAGGTAAACTTCATGCTTTTCCTTCTTCAGTCTTGACGCTAAGAGCGAACAAAACTTCCCGTATTGTCCACAAATTAAAATCTTCAGTTTACTGCACTTCCTTTTCCGTTAGTTTCTTCGTCTCTTGGTTACAATATTGCTCTAATTCTTTTTTTAATTCTGAATTCTCATGTTTCAATAAAGTTACATGAACCGATATTTCCGTTAGTTTTGCTGTCAGAAGCGAGATCTCTTGCGTATGATAGAACAACAATAAAAATGCTAATACAATCAGGAAGAATACCAATGCAGATGGTGCCCAGAATATTCCAAAAATACTCGCAACCCATGTGATAATCCCAGGAAAAATCCCTAGGATTACAATCCCAACTGCTCCCACAAGCCAAACCACGGCATTCGCTTCGTTCATCCTCTTATTTTTGACTGCTCGTAACACAACCCCAACCATCACTAATCCAACAACAATAACTGCTACCGACAGAATTGTATTCATTCTTACACCCTCGCTTTCCTTCTATTACCGTCTGCTATCTGAAAGTAAAAATATGGAGATTAATTTCACAACATACAACAAACTATTAATTTCCTTCTCATTCCATACACGCGCCCTCGTGCAATCATCCACTCCTAAGAATAACTTCACATACCCATTTTCTTTAATTTGTACGTGTAAAAAGGATTTTATTCCCTGATCATACATCAGCTTATAGGAATCATCATTCTGAAGCATTCTCAAGTCATTACTATAAAATACACCCTTATCGTCTGAGCTATCAAAGAAGTTTTCCAACACCTCATAAGATAAGTTTTGTAAGTTGTCTATTTCTGGATTGATTCCATTTCTGCACCATTCATATGTATTATGATAACTCTTCGCCTGATCAAATGTATCGAAGATATAGCTTCTATCTGCATTTAATTTTAATCCTACATGCTTAATAACCGCTTGTATTGCAGACTTGATTTCCTTTGTGCTATACAAGAGGTTAAATGTAGTTGTAACAATTTCTGCATCAAAGTAAGAGTCCGCGATTCTGTTTGCATTCTCTAGTACTGTTCGATTCTTCATCGTTCCATCTATTATCTCTTCTGAGTAAATAGTAAAGCAATCTTTTCCTCTCAGTTTGGATTGGTACAACGCCTTATCTGCTGCCTTATATAATTCTTCGTAAGTCTTTCCATGTTCAGGAAACATCGCCACCCCAACGCTACCAGACACCTTATAATCTTCCTGATCTCCAGAGTATGTATTATTAAATACTTTGAGGACTTGGTTGACCTTATTGATTACGATTGCTTGCGCATTTACATTCTTTAGTAATACTACGAACTCATCCCCACCAATTCTTCCAACAATATCCGCATTGCGGAATACCGCATGCAAATTTTCTGCAATCTCGCTCAACACCACATCTCCGAAATAATGCCCTAGGTTGTCATTGATTGCTTTGAAATTGTCTATATCAACAATAAACAATGCATGAATACCTAGCTTACCATCTTCACTTGAGATTGTATTTCTAATCAACGATTCTGCTGTAATTTTATTATAACAATTTGTCAACAGATCAATTTGAGATCTGAGTTCCAAAGTCTTTCTCTCGTGGATATCTACGATTTTACCCATTACAAACGCTGGCTTTCCTTGGTTATCATGCATCAGCTCATACATAATGTGATAGTAATGTGGTTCGCCTTCCTCGTCCATAAACCGTATATCAAGCGCTTCAATAATTCCCGCATGAAAATTCTCGGAGAGTTTCGATAACAAAGCAACATCATCTACGTAAATCTTGCTCTTTTCCTGAATCTGTTCTGGAAATTTTTGTTTGACAGCCGATAGTCCTAACTTGTCCTTGCCTTTTCCAAAGAATTGAATCAAGGAATTCCTCACATCAATAGTGAATACAACCTCATCCGACAGCTCAGCCATAGTCGCAAATAAACGCTTATGAGAAACATGTCCATAGAAATAGTCTTCGATATTATCATCGCTTTCATACCCCGCAATCTGTTCTCTCAAATCCCGAGTAAAACCAACAACCAATTCATTGCCTTCATCATCAAGCACATCTAACTTCACCAAGGTAATCTCAGATGGCATTTCTTCACCATTCAACTTGCAATGTAACCAATGAAACTTGCAATATCCTCTCTCGAATGCTTGATTGATGTACTCTGACGCCGCCTCTCCGCTATGCCTACCATCTGGTTGTCGCTCTGGTGATAATAAATTAAATTCATCTAGATATTGTTGTTCATTGCGAAGCTCAAATAACATGGCGGCCGCGCGATTGCACATCAAGTTATCCATCTTCTTGTTCCACAGATTCAAACATAATGGTAGCGCATCTAATATCGCATTTGTCTTCTCATGAAGTTGCTTCTCTTTTTCTAAAATATAAGCATACTGACTTGTATTTTGTAAGGTTCCCATCAGGATTTTACTACCGTCGTTATCTACCACATCTAATAGACTCACTTGAATTTTGGCTGTGATGCTATTTCCTGTTTTGTCAATATGCAACCACTCGAACTCAATCTCTCCCACTTCCAATGCCTCATTCGTCAGACGTGCAAACTTCTCTCTAGACAGCTCTCCATTTGGTTGTGTAATGGGAGACAATTGCGGAAAATAAAAAACAAACTCTTCTACACTGTCACACCCAAACAAATCACAGATATGTTTGTTACATGCAAGTATGTTTAATTTCTCTGTGTAAAAAATCACTCCAACCGGTAATTTATCACACATGTCTACAAAACTTACCATTCCTCCATCCAATCTTTTAATTACACTATTCCACTCTTGTTTTTTTAAGTTTTTGCTATCCATTACACTCCCCCTTTTATTTAATAAAGGCCCTATAGTCAGTAGCTAAGTTTAATAAAAAATACTCATCTTGCTGAATATGGTAAACCGTTGCATATTCGTCTTGATAATAAACGCTCACCTGATCTGGGTATGCCGCCTTCATGGACTCCATCCAATAATACAATCGCGACATCAATACTGGTCTATTGAAATAGTAAGCCCGATCACGATCCTCTGTCCCATAGGCATTATAAATATCTATACTGTAATCATTTGCATATTCTGGACTCACCGCTGTAAAATATTCTGCCGCCGCTTCCCCAATTGGAATTCGCGAATGATTGATTCGAACTTTTTCCTCTACCACTACATAGATGTCTTCTGTTGGAATAAAGATTTCTCCACCTTGCTCCACCTGTTCCAACAATGTCAGAATCTCATAATGTTGTCCATTCCCTTTCACCATGGACAGTGCATTGGTGGTCGTAATCAATGTCCAATTGTCTGATTCCCGATTAAGTGACAAATCCAAGGTCACTGTCGCATCCGCATCTATAATCGTCGGCTCATAAACCAGTTCTTTTTTTATCTGATTGGTGGCTACCAAGGTCACAACTACGAGCACTCCCACTGAACCAATCACAATCTCCTTCGTTCTCTCACTCATATTTTTTTTGACAACCGGTAGCAAATTACTCAACAGCTCAAAGGGGAATGTAAATAAGAATGCAGTAATAATCCCCATAAACACCGCCATTCTTCCCTGTTCTATAATCTGAGGCAACTCTAGATAATTCAGCGAATAAATGCAAAACGCCACTCCCCAAAGTGCTGCCAAAAACGCATAGGTTCGATACGCAAGCCTTTCCTTTTTAAAGATAAAAACTCCTACAATTCCAATAACCAGCATAGCAAAGAATAGCACAATCGCTACCCATGCACTTGCTTCACTCTCGTACACCGCTGGATAACGCTCACCGCTCAACCCATTCACCCAACTAGCTGGATTAACATACTCTCCAATGGTGAAAGTAATTTCTTCTGGATTCTCAATTTCTTCTACAATTTGAACACCCTCTAATTGTAAGGTTTCATCGCCTATCATAATCCCATAGTCTCTTACAATGGCATCATCAAAATGGTAGCCTAGTGCCAACGCAAAGATCAGCGGTAGGACTGCCATCCCTAGACTAGCCACACTGACCCGCATCACTTTCTTTAATATCTTTTCTTGATGCAGTGGAACAACAAAGATTAATAAGTATAGCGCTAGCGCAATCATCAAGAACATTGTAATATAAAAATGAATATAGAAACTCCAGATAATGGAACACGCTATCAGCCCCATTGCCCATCTATTCTTGTCCCTCTGTAGCATAACAAGTCCAATCATCAATGCCAGAAATGCAATGCTACCATAGTCCATCGGACTCAAGAGTGAGAACCGATAATACGAGTATACGCCCAAGGCATCAACTACCACAAAGATGAGCCAACCAAACGCGGACACATAACGATTGTGAAACACATAGCGCATCGCTACATATAGCACCAAGAATACCATCAAAGTAAATGCAAGTGGAATGAATAACGTAACTACTGTCACATCAATTCCAAATATCAATGAAATTGCCGCAATTACAAAATGCATGCCATATGGATAGATTCCAGTTGGAAATGCTTCTCCACTAATCAAGGACTTGGTCCAATGCAAATACATCTCTTCATCTGTAAATCCATATGCTGTATTACTAAGCTTGTAATATCCATAAAACAACACAACAAACATGATCCCCAGAATCATGATAATGAATTCCCAGACATTATTCTTGATATATGTTTCATGTATTGCAAATATTTTTCCCCTCATATACTTTATTGCACGACGAAGGATTATTTTCCTACCATAAGTATCAGCAATCATTGCTTCAATTGATTCTTTTGATTCTTCCCATTTTTTTTGAAGCGCCCTTCTCTGGAAGTATCCCCCACCTAGAATCGGCAGAATCACTAGGGTAATCCATATGGTGAATCCATTAAATATATTGAGAAGTGCAAGAAAAGAACCGATTACTGAAAGATATAAATTCGACACAAGAAGATATATCACAAATCGAATGCCAAAATTCAAATTCTTCACCAATGGTTTTAAGCATAATGCGGGAAGTGCAATCATCAGAACGAAATACCCGATTAGAATGCTAACGATATATGCTAAATTTTCTGATTTTGCTTCACCCATTAAATTAATCAAATATAATATATTCTGCATAATTCTCCTCGCCTCTTTCCTTTTTTTCGCTTAAATCAGTGTCTATTTGCACCAAGTTATAATTATTTTATTATAGCATGGTTTTAATAAAACTGTCTATATAAAAGTCGCTTGAAACTATACGTGGCATATGATAAACTACAAACAATGAATATAGAAAGAGAGGGGTTTTATGGAAGTCATTAGCGTCATCGTTCCTATCTATAATTGCAGTGAATATTTAGATAAATGTATTTATAGTATCGCAAATCAAACATATACAAAACTAGAAATTCTATTGGTTAATGATGGTTCCACCGACCATTCACCTCTAATCTGTGAGAATTGGGCAAATCGTGATGCTCGCATTCGAGTAATCCACAAGAAAAATGGTGGCCAAAGCAGTGCTCGAAACATGGCTCTTGACCTAGCAACTGGAGAATACATCTGCTTTGTCGATAGCGACGACTCTATCCATTGTGATATGCTACTCAAAATGTATCATAAAATAACGCAACACAATTGTGATATGGTATGTTGTGGCTATAGGTCGGTCGATAAGGATGGACATCCTCAAGTACGCGACATCGTTAAATACATCATCCCCGATTATTCTAAAGTTTATTCTGGAGAAACTTATCTTAAGATGATGCTAAACGGAGAATACATCCCAATCGTGTGGGACAAATTATACACAGCCAAATGCATCGGAAACCATCGTTTCAAAGAAAATTTCTTAGCCGAAGACTCTCTATATATCTATACCTTACTGAACCCAAATAGCAAAATCGCCTTTTTACCGGATGAATTCTACAATTACCTTGTCCGAACAGGCAGTACTACCGATGGATTCAATGATAAATTTTTCTCAAATAAGGTAGAACTGAGTTTTTTGATAGCTCCCCTAATAAAGAGCAGGTTCTCTACAATGGACGACGCAATCATCGCAAACCAATTTCGAGCAATTTTAGATTATTTGATTCAGATGCCTACTGATTATATAAACCAACAGAATAGTTCCTATCTACAAGTGTATAAGCAGTTGAAGGAAAACCGAATAACATTTCTCAAAAGTAAGTCCCCCCTTTCGTTTAAGGTTTTTTTACTTATGTTTTTAATATGGAAACAACTAGCAAAGTTTATTTCCCAACTGTTGCTGAACCATGCAAGAGCTAATGCCCAAAAAGAAGCACGCTCGCAAGAATTCCAGCAACACTAGCAAGCACAGCACCTACTACAGTCCACCTCACCTTGCTTACTTTTGCTGCGGCAAAATAAATCGTAACTGTATAGAAAATCGTCTCCGTACTACTAAGCATAACCGAGGCGATTTCTCCAATTCTAGAGTCTACCCCATGAACTTTATAGATATCTAGCAATAGACTTGTGGCCGCCGAGGATGAGAACATCTTCACAATTGCAAGCGGAATGATATCCGTCGGAATCCTCGTCCATGACAGGACACTCCCCATCCCCTCTCCTAGCATATCCAAGAACCCCGAATTCCTCAACACACCAACCCCCACCATCAATCCCACTAAGGTAGGCAAAATATACATTACTGTTTTGAACCCTTTTTGTACCCCCTCGATAAACACATCAAACACGGACACCTTTCTTAACACGCCATATAGAATGACGCTAACAACAACCACAGGAACAACCATCTGTGATAGAACCGCTAACCCTTGACTCATACTCCTCATTCCTTTCTCAAAACATTCACAACTTTGTACCTCGTCATAAACTTGCAGAAAGCAATTCCAACAACTGTACTCAGCGCTGTTGCAATGATTGCAGCACCTAAGATTCCACTGGGATCTTCACTCCCATACTGACTCCTATATGCAATGATATTTATGGGAATCAACTGCAAGGAGGAGATATTTATCACTAGCAAAGTACACATCTCATCACTAGCCCTGTCATCTTCTTCTCTTTTTAAATTCCGCAACTCCTTCATTGCTTCTAACCCCGCTGGTGTTGCCGCCCATCCCAGACCTAGAAAATTAGCAATCATATTAGTTGAAATGTATTCTTTCGCCTTATGCCCAGTGGGAATCCCCGGATACAACCACGTAATCATTGGGTTCAATACCTTAGACAGTTTCTCAATCACCCCAGCCCTAACCGCAATCTCCATGATTCCCATCCAAAATCCAATCGCCCCCAACATGGTAATCCCTAGCATAATCGCTTCTCTTGACGAGTCTAACATTCCCGTGGTCATCTCACCCAGTGTCCCTGAAAAAGCACCATATACCACCCCTACTAAAATCATTCCCACCCATAAAACATTCATCTACACTTGCACCTCACCCCATCTCTTACTTCTATAGTAAATATATTTTTACACGCAAAAAAAAGAACTGAAAACATTGTCTTTGTTTTCAGTTCTTCTTTTTAAGATATTACTCTTCGTACACTTAGGATTTCACGATATGTTGCAGATGAAATATCTATTCCATACGCTGCACCAATCGCATTTACCATTTGGCCGTCTCCAACATAGAGTCCTACATGTCCATCGTAGCACAGAATATCTCCTGGCAATGCATCTTCATAAGCAACCTCTACACCTGCGCTTCTCTGTTCAGAGGATGTTCGTGGCAATTCTACACCAAAATTTCGATAAACCGCCTGAACAAATCCTGAGCAATCTGCTCCATTTACTGGATCTGTCCCTCCCCATACATAAGGGTTTCCAATAAACTGACTGGCATAGTCAATCACTTCTTGCCCTTTTGCCTGTAATGCTTCTACTTCCATCTGCTGCGCTAAAATCGCCTCTTCTTCAGCAATTCTTTCATCTGCCTCTTCATGTGTCTCCCCATATGTGTATGATGCGTCAGCACCTATCACATATTCCGAAAACACATAACACACACTACCTTCAAACTCAATCGGTGTCCAATCTCCTAACACCTCACCAGCACTGGTCAACATATCGTGCTCATGTACCACTCCCACAATCTGACCAGACATACTAGGATCCATTCGCACATTCAATGCACTCGCTGTAACTTGAACGCCCTCTACATTAAGTAGTTCTGCCACATGAACTGCAGCCTCACCTATTACTAAATCTTCTGACTTCACATACCCTTGAAGATTTCCCGAGAGAATATTCACCCACTCTTCATTTCTTGCAAGTACATATGCAACGTTTTCGGAATATAATTTTCCTTCTGTCTCACTAGCCACCGACGGCTCGCTATAAACCGGAATATAATCATCCGCCAAATAGAACGCCATATTTTCTTCAGTTTCTAAGCCCGATGTATAGCGCCATACATCTTCTACATCTACGGTATTCTCACCTGCTATTTCTGCAGCTGTATCTATATCTTCTGTAATTTCGCTTGTTTCTACTGTATTCAATGGATTCATTTCATCATCTGTACTTATTGCCGCATTGGTTTCATCTTCAGGTACGATTATTTGCGATATACCTTGATTCAAATCACTGGTCGTAGGCTCCTCTATCTCAGCCGCACGTCCTACTATTGTGGTCTGAAGCAGGAGTATCGCTCCAAAGGCTAATCCGTAAAACAGCCTTTGTCCTCGTTTTTTTGAATTCATAAATATCCTCCTTTAACGAATTCATTTTTGTCCTGCTGACTTTGCCCATTCTAGCACAACAAAAAATACAGTCAAGGCAATTAAGGGTAACTTAAGAAAATATCAATAATACCCTAATGTTTTTCATGATTCGTTCATATTTTATACATGAAATGTATTTTTTTGCTTTGATTTATTAAAGTAACTATTCAGTCCAAATATTTAGGACCACAGTGGATTATATAGACTTGACATTTTTTCACCCACATGCAATAATAACAGTAACTATTATTATTATCATTTGATAAAGGAGTCAACAATGCAAACATTAAAACACAGCAAGCAGCGTGAATGTATCAAAGAATATCTTGCGAACTCATATGATCATCCTACTGCTGATATGGTATATTCGCATGTAAAATCACAATTTCCGAACATTAGTCTCGGAACAGTATACAGAAACCTAAATCTGCTTACCGATATTGGAGAGAGTCTAAAAATATCTACCCCCGCAGGTGGTGACCGCTTCGATGGACAAACTGACCCGCATAATCATTTTATATGTAATCAGTGTGGTCAGGTATACGATATTCAGTTACATGAACTCGATGCCTTAAAAAATATGAATGGTGAGCCCTTTAGCGGTTCTATCGAAAGTCACTCTACCGTTTTTCTCGGAAAATGTGATTCTTGTAGTAACTATTCAGCCTAAACATAGCACAGACCCTCTTGTATTCAGCCGCAAGGCTGAATAGTTACAAAAAAAATAAAATTTATGCGAAAACTATTGACAAGTAGACGATACTATGATAATTTAATATCAGTAACAATTACTATTATTATTAACTGAAAGAAATTAGGAGGAATTAAAATTATGCAAAAATATGTATGTACAGTATGTGGTTATATCCACGAAGGAGACGCAGCACCAGCACAATGTCCACAATGTAAGGTAGGAGCAGAGAAATTCAAATTACAAGAAGGCGACAAGTCTTGGGCAGCAGAGCACGTAGTAGGAGTAGCTTCAGGAGTAAGCGAAGAAATCTTGGCTGGACTAAGAGCTAACTTTGAAGGAGAATGTACCGAAGTAGGTATGTACCTAGCAATGTCACGTGTAGCACACAGAGAAGGATATCCAGAAATCGGGTTATACTGGGAGAAAGCAGCTTGGGAAGAAGCAGAGCATGCTGCAAAATTCGCAGAGTTATTAGGTGAAGTCATCACAGATAGCACAAAGAAAAACTTAGAAATGCGCGTAGACGCTGAATGCGGCGCTACAGCAGGTAAATTCGAACTAGCTAAGATGGCAAAAGCTCAAAATCTAGATGCAATTCATGACACAGTTCACGAAATGGCTAGAGATGAAGCTAGACATGGAAAAGCTTTCGAAGGATTATTGAATAGATACTTCGGATAATCTGGAATAAACAATGTCAAACAAGGGGACAGTGGAAGGATGAGCTACGCTCATATCTCCGCTGTCCCCTGTTGTTCGTCCTTGCACTGTCCCTTTTGTTTGTCGGTTAGTTATTGTTATTTGCTATTAGCTGGTTCTACTGCAACTTGCTTCCCTTTAATGGTTGCATTTTGCATCGCATGTAGTACATCTTTCGCGTATTCTCGCGGAACTTCTACAAATGTATACTTATCAAACATATCGATTGTTCCAATCAATTTCCCTGGCATTCCGCTCTCTCCAGCAATTGCGCCGAGGATATCTCCTGGTTTCGCTTTGTTCTTTTTCCCGATGTTGATAAACATCCTTACCATTCCTGGCTCTTCCGCTCCAGTGTCTGTGAATTGCACCTCTTCTTGCTCTGTGTCGTTGCTTCCGATTGCCATCTTCAAGAATGCAGTTGCAATATCCATCGCGGTATAATCTGACTCATTTATCTTTCTTTCGATAATTTGCATAAGAGAACCCAATTCTCCATTGGCAATTACATGGTCCACTTCTCTTAAGATGTTTTCTACTTTTCGATTCTCTACATCTGTATTCGACGGCACTTTTTGTGCATAGATTTTTGTCTTGCAGTAACGCTGAATATCTTTGATTTTATACACTTCTCTTCCTGAAACAAAAGAGAATGCTCTTCCTACACGACCCGCACGCCCTGTTCTTCCAATTCTGTGTACATAATATTCCTCATCTTGTGGTATATCATAGTTGAATACGCATTCAACTTCATCCACATCAATCCCTCTTGCAGCTACATCTGTCGCTACCAAAATATCTGTGGAACCCTTGCGGAATCCTTGCATCACGCGATCTCTCTGTGCCTGTTTCAAGTCGCCATGAAGTCCAGCTGCGAAATATCCTCTTCCAAGCAATGCTGTAACTAACAAATCCACTTGTTTCTTAGTATTACAAAATACAACAGATAATTTCGGAGAGTAAATATCCAATAAACGTGATAAAACCTCTTCCTTATTCTTCTGTCTTACTTCAAAGTAAAACTGTTCGATATTTGGTACAGTTAATTCCTTCTTCGTTACCTTGATAATCTTCGCATTTTTCTGAAATCTCTTCGTAATGTCTAAGATTGCCTGTGGCATTGTCGCAGAGAATAATACTGTTTGACGCTCTTCTGGAACCCCTTCCAAGATCGTTTCGATATCCTCACGGAATCCCATGTTTAACATTTCATCCGCTTCATCCAATACCATCATCTTTACATCTGTCATCTTGATTGTTTTGCGTCTCATGTGATCCATCACACGTCCAGGTGTCCCTATCATTACCTGTACGCCACCCTTCAGTGAACGAATTTGCTTCACAATCTCCTGCCCACCATAGATTGGCAATACCTTGATTCCATGCATGTATTTTGCCAAACCGCGCATCTCTTCAGCAACTTGAATCGCCAACTCACGCGTAGGACATAAAATCACTGCCTGTAGATGTTTGTTCTTCGGGTCTATGTTTTCCAATAGTGGAATTCCGAACGCCGCAGTCTTACCTGTTCCTGTTTGAGCTTGACCAATAACGTCAACCCCTTCTTTTATGACTGGAATTGCCTTTGTCTGAATCGGCGTAGCCTCTTCAAACCCCATATATTTTACAGCCTTTTCTATCTCCGGTCTTAATCCAAGTTCTTCAAATCTAATTGTTTCCATTTACTACCTCTTTCTTATAAACGTCGCATATCACTCATACCCCGCTGCGCGACCCTCACGGAGTACATAATGTGTACTTTGTACACATTGAAAAAAAGACCCTCTGTACAAACAAAGGGTCTAATACACTTAGCAAGTATAGCAAATCGCTATTCACTTGTCAACAACATTATTTTCTATCTTTTAATTCCACATAGTCGCGGTATGGTGCTAATGGCTTATATGCTGGGCGAATAATCTTATCCACATTCTTCAATTCTTCTAGTCTATGTGCACTCCATCCGACTACTCTCGCTGCTGCGAAGATCGGTGTGTATAGTTCTTCTGGCAATCCAAGCATGCCATAAACCAAACCGCTATAGAAGTCAACATTTGCATTTACACCTTTGTAGATATGGCGTTTCTCTCCGATTACTTTCGGAGCCATATACTCTACCATTTCATAAAGGTTATACTCATCGATATATCCTTTTTCATAAGCAAGCTCTTTTACAAACCCTTTAAATACCTCTGCACGAGGATCTGATACCGAGTAAATCGCATGACCCATACCATAGATTAGACCTTTTTTGTCAAACTGCTTTTTATCCAGCAAATCTTCTAGATAACGCTTTACTTCTGCCTCATCTTTCCAATCTTTTACATTTTCCTTCATATTGCGGAACATTTCTGTTACTTTTATGTTCGCACCACCATGTTTTGGTCCCTTTAATGATGCCATCGACGCTGCCATAGTCGAATAAGTATCCGTTCCTGATGAAGTAACAACATGTGTTGTGAATGTAGAGTTATTTCCACCGCCGTGATCCATATGTAGTACCAAAGCCATATCTAGAAGTTTCGCCTCTAGCTTGGTGTACTTTCTGTCTTCTCGGAGCATCATAAGGATGTTCTCTGCTGCTGATAATTCAGGTTGTGGAGCGTATATCCATAGGTCTTCCCCTTGATTATAGTTATATGCATGATATCCATATACCATAAGCATTGGAAATTGACTGATTAGATTGATGCACTGACTTAGTACGTTTTCAATAGATGTGTCGTCGGCTTTCTCATCATAAGAATACAAGGTCAATATCGAACGGCTTAGGCTATTCATCATATCCTTACTCGGGCTCTTCATAATAATATCTCTAACAAAATGTGTCGGCAGAACACGTCTACTTACCATTAACTCGTGAAAATCTTTCATCTGTTGCTCTGTTGGTAAATCCCCAAATAATAACAGATATGTAATTTCCTCAAATCCTGTATGTTCCTCGTCTAAAAATCCTTTTACCAAGTCTTTTACGTTGTAACCCCTATAATAAAGTCTTCCAGGGCAAGGAACTTCTTCCCCATTCACCATCTCTTTTGCACAGACATCCGAGATATTTGTCAATCCTGCAAGGACACCCTTACCGTTGACATCCCTCAAGCCTCTTTTAACTTCGTATTTTGCATAGAGATCTTTTTCTATTGCATTATTCTCCTCAACTAGCTTGGCTAATTGCGTAATCTCCTCTGTGACTCCCATCACCTCGGCATTATTATATTGCGCTTTTGGTCCCATAACGTTCTCTCCCTTCTCCTTATTAATTGCACTTGTCTTCATAAAACACATAGAAAATTCATGTGATTCAAGGTGCACTTGTCTTACATTATAGCAAATCTTAGCCTAATTCGCAAGTATATCCGCAAGTTGTGCAAAATCTTGCAGTTTTAACACCTCTCCCCGAACAGTCGGAGCATATCCTATTTTTTCAATTGCTTGAGCAATTTCTTCTTTATTAAAGTTCAATTCCGCCGAATTATTCAGCGAATTCTGCAAGGTCTTTCTCCTCTGATTGAAGGATGCTCGAATCAACTTGAACATCAACGCTTCTTCTCTTACTTGAACTGGCTTCTCTGTATGTGTGGTAAGTCGAATAACTGCCGACCCCACCTTCGGTCTTGGCATAAAGCAATTTGCCGGAACATTGGCCACGATGTATGGCTTCGCATAATACTGTACCGCCAGTGACAGTGCGCCGTAATCTTTTGTCCCTGGTCCAACTTGCATCCGATCTGCTACTTCTTTTTGCACCATTACAGTGATACTCTCTATCGGTACTTTCTTCTCGAACAATCCCATTATAATCGGAGTTGTTATATAATAAGGCAAGTTTGCTACCACTTTAATGGGTCTTCCCTCGTTCTGTTCTCTAGCAATGGCTCCAATATCCACCTTGAGAACATCTGCATTGAGAATCTCCACGTTATCATATGGAGACAAGGTATCCTCCAAGATAGGAATCAACGCCTTGTCAATCTCTACCGCAACCACTTTTCTTGCTGCGCAGGCTAGATACTGAGTCATCGTTCCAATTCCCGGCCCAATCTCTAAGACAAAATCCTCCTCTGTAATCTCAGCAGACGCTATAATTTTATCCAGAACATGGGTATCTATCAGAAAATTCTGCCCAAACTTCTTCTGGAAGGTAAAGTTGTACTTCTGTAATATCTCTATGGTATTTTGTGGTTGCCCCAGTGTGGGCATCTTCTTTTCTTTAGATTCCATACAATGCCTTTCCATTCTGATAGGTTGTCACTAAAACTTCCTCGTAAGAAACCCCCTTAATTTCTGCGATTTCTTCTGCTACATACTTCAACATACTAGAGTCATTTCTCTTACCACGATACGGCACCGGCGATAGATAAGGCGCATCCGTTTCCAAAAGCAAATATTCCAGCGGAGTTTCTTCCACTACCGCTTTCAACTTATTTGCATTTTTAAATGTGATTACTCCACCAACCCCGATATAATATCCCAGCTTTACATATTCTCTGGCAATCTCTGCCGAGCCCGAAAAGCAGTGAATGACACCTCGAAGTCCTTGTCCCTCACTCTTGATGATTTCCAGCGTGTCCTCCGTGGCGTCTCTGCTATGGATCACCACTGGCTTATCCAATTCTCTTGCCAATTGAAGTTGACGGATGAACCATTTCTTCTGGATTTCTTTCTCTTCCACATTCCAGTGGTAATCTAGACCAATTTCTCCCACCGCCACCACCTTATCCAGAAGAAGCAAGCTTTTTATTTCTGCAAATATATTTTCATCCAGACATCCCACTTCATCGGGATGAATCCCTACCGTAGCATATACAAAGGAATATTGTTTTGCCAACTCAATCGACTGCTTGCAGCCACCAAAACTCGCTCCTATATTCACAACATATTCAACACCGCTATCTTTTAGACCTGCTAAAAGCTTCGCACGATCTTCATCGAATTGCTCATCGTCATAATGTGCATGACTCTCAAATATTCTAGCCTCTAAGCTCATAACTCTCTCTTTCTCTGTCACTTTACTCTACACCTGAATCTCTCAATCAGAGGATTTCCGCCCCTGATGGCATAGCTTTCTCCGGTGTCATAATCGAAAGATTTCCATCTGCATCCTCCGCGCATAGTATCATTCCTTCCGATAGTACACCTGCTAACTTCGCTGGTTTCAGGTTCACTAACACCATAACCTTCTTCCCTACAAGTTCCTCTGGTTTGTAATGTGCCTTAATTCCTGAAACAATCTGCTTCACTTGGCTTCCAATCTTCACTTGTGAGCATAGAAGTTTCTTCGACTTCTTCACTTCCTCACATGCAATAATCTCACCTACTTGGAATTGCATCTTCATGAAATCTCCAAATTCAATCTCTTCTTTCGCCTCGATATCGATTCCATCTTCTTCTACAACTTCCTCTTCCACTGGATGTAGCTCAGAAACCTTAGCCAACACTTCTTCCACATCTAGTCTTGCAAATAAAATCTCTGGTGTTTCTGTAACCTTTCCATTCTTCATCTGTTGGAATATCTTCTCTGAAGTCTCAGGCATAAATGCTTCTAGAAGCTCTGCGCCCTTTGTAATACCTTCAATAAGATTCCATAAAACAGTCTCTAGACGATCGCTCATAGCCTCATCTTTTGCCAATGCCCAAGGCATAGTTTCATCGATGTATTTGTTGCAGCGTTTGAATAGGTTGAATATCTCTGTCATGGCATCCGCCACTCTCAATTGGTCCATTTTATTATCTACAAGACTCGATGTATTCTCAATCAACGCCTTCAAGTCTGCATCAATCTCTGCCTGATCTAAACACACTTGCTTGTCTGTCACACTTCCATTGAAATATTTATTTGTCATAGAAACTGTACGATTCACGAGATTTCCTAAAGTATTGGCCAAATCAGAGTTCATACGCTCCACCATAAGCTCCCATGTTATCACACCATCATTGTCAAATGGCATTTCGTGAAGCACAAAGTAACGCACCGCGTCCACGCCGAAGAAGTCTACTAACTCCTCCGCATAGAGTACATTCCCCTTTGATTTGCTCATCTTGCCATCCCCTTGTAGCAACCAAGGATGTCCAAAGATTTGCTTCGGCAACGGTTGATCCAACGCCATCAAGAAGATTGGCCAATATATCGTATGGAAACGAATAATATCCTTCCCGATTAGGTGTAGGTCCGCAGGCCAGTTCTTAAAGTATTGCTCTGTTGATTCACCCGCACAGTCAAACCCAATTCCCGTGATGTAGTTTGTAAGTGCATCTAGCCATACATAGACTACGTGCCTCTCATCAAAGTCAACTGGAATTCCCCATTTAAATGAAGTACGTGAAACACATAAATCTTGTAACCCTGGCAACAAGAAGTTATTCATCATCTCATTTTTTCTCGATACAGGCTGAATAAACTCTGGGTGCTCATTGATATGGGCAATGAGGCGATCTGCATACTTGCTCATCTTGAAAAAATAGGCCTCTTCTTGGGCCGGCTGTACTTCCCTTCCACAATCTGGGCATTTTCCATCTGCCAATTGTGACTCTGTGAAGAATGATTCACAAGGTGTGCAATATAAACCTTCATAATGTCCCTTGTAGATATCGCCCTGCTCATATAGTTTTTTAAATATCTTCTGGACTTGTGCTACATGGTCTTCATCGGTTGTACGGATGAATTTGTCATAAGACGTATTCATCAAATCCCAGATATTTCTGATATCTCCTGCCACATGATTCACGAATTCTTGTGGTGTAATCCCTGCTTCTTCTGCTTTTAACTCTATTTTTTGTCCATGCTCATCGGTTCCCGTCATAAAGAATACATCATATCCTCGACTTCTCTTATGTCTTGCAATGGCATCTGCCAAAATAATTTCATACACATTTCCGATATGCGGCTTTCCAGATGTATAAGCAATCGCTGTGGTGATATAGTATTTTTTATTTTCCATTCTTATTCTCCTTTATTCGAATATTTCTACTCGAAACATTATAACAGAAGAATAGCCTTTTTGCCACAACTACCGATATCTTTATCATTGACTTCATACATATTTGTTGCTATAGAATCATAAAATTAAAAAAAAATAGAGGTTCACCTATGCCATTCAAACAGCGTTTCTATGAAAAACTCTGTTTTTTCATTGTCTCTATCTGTGCCACATTTGCAATTGTTATCTCTCTTCAACCAAATTTACTTACACCCTACAGCACACCCCCACAATCTACCGAGGTATCGAACAACAACCTCTCACACGATCAAGCATTTCGCGAGTTTACCAATGCATTTTTTGTAAATGAAGTCTCCAGCAATACTCTCGGGCTCCATTATACCCTTGAAAATCCCGAGTCATACAATATTACGGATGCCGAAATTACATTGGGTGATTTTTCCACCGAGCCAGATGCTCTGCTAGCAAGTATCGAAAATTATGAGAACCAGATTGCAAGTTTTGACTACGACCATCTGTCCACCGCCAACCAACTCACCTACGATATCTTGCTTCATTATTTTTCTACTGAGAAAGACCTTGCCAAATACCTCTTATACAATGAACCACTAAAGCCTTATATTGGGCTGCACTCGCAACTCCCCGTATTGCTATCTGAATATCCACTCCAAACAGAGGAAGATATTATAATTTACTTACAACTACTGGAAACTATTCCCGATTATTTTGATTCCTTAATGGAATTCGAAGAAGCAAAAGCCCATTCTGGTCTCTTTATGAGCAACGAAAGACTAGAAGAAGTTTTAAAAGAATGCAATGTTTTTATTTCTATGGAAACTAATTATATGTTAACAACCTTCGAATCTAGGATTTCAACCATACCCGATATTGATAGCGATCACCTCACGCAATATATTGATGAGAATCGCGCTGTGGTTACGGATTGTGTCATCTCTGCATATCAAGATCTGATGACTTCCTTGGAATCATTAGCCGGGGCTGGTAACAATACACAAGGACTATGTTACTATGAAGGTGGGCTTCCATTTTATTCCCTGCTCGCGCAAACTAGCATTGGCACCGCTCGACCTATCCCCGAAATCTCCGACCTAATAGAGAATCAACTCCTAACCGATATGGAGTCCATACAATCCTCTCTGGCTGACTTGGAATCACACCCTGATTATAGCTTTGATGCCGATATCAGTGAATTTGTATACTCCGATAGTACCCCTGAAGAAATTCTTGACATCTTGCAAAACCGTATGGAATTCACATTTCCACCTGCCGCAGACGTCACAACTTCGATCAAGGAAGTTCCTCCCGACTTAGAGGGAGTCATAAGCCCTGCGTTCTATCTAATTCCTGCAATTGATAATCCAACTGAAAATACGATCTACCTCAATCCCTCACAGATGACAGATCCACTCACCTTATATACCACCCTCGCTCACGAAGGTTATCCGGGCCACTTATATCAAACAACCTACTATACCACCAAAAATCCTGACCCCCTTCGAAGTCTCCTAGATTTTGGCGGCTATGTAGAAGGATGGGCAACCTACACCGAGATGACTTCCTATTATCTAAGCGACCTCCCTTCCGAACTCGCCAAACTCTATCAAGCCAATGCCTCTCTATCCCTCGGTCTCTATGCAAGAGCTGACATCGGTATTCACTATGAAGGTTGGTCTTTGGAAGACACCTCTCACTTCTTTCAAACATATGGAATTAGTGATATTGCTTCCATCGAAGCAATCTATGACCTCGTAATCGCCACACCAACAAACTACCTAAAGTACTATGTTGGTTATCTGGAGATATTAGAACTTAAGAAAGAGTGTATCTCCAATTGGGGAGAAGACTTTAGTCAAATTCGATTCCACACAGAACTATTAGATATTGGTCCTGCACCATTTGATATCATTCGAAACCAAATGGTTCACAACTAAATCTTCGAATTCATCAATATGTATATAATAAATCCGTAGTTTTCAATTACACGCAAGACGAGGGGAGTTGCTCTCGCATTCCCCTCGTCTTTACCCCACTAAGAAGATTTGATCGACATCAATCATTTTCGATGACTGTCGTTCTCCCGTGGCATCAAGATAATAAATCCTGCTCCCATCATATCCAATCAACATATTCCATGAACCGTCTGCAAATTTCGCCGCTATCGGGATATTCTGATTGATCAAATAGCACATTTGCTCTATTTCACAACCAGTATAGTTTATCGGAACACCCGCATTCTCTTCGACTTTAATCTGTATCGCCGACTTACCGCTTTGCAACTGCCCTATCATGCCAGATAACTGCGGCATCGTATAGTCAAGTGCGCGATTTCCACGCATCCACAATAATTTCTGTGATGAATCTGTCACCAATCCATAATGGTCATCCGCCAATTGAATCGCTTCACTCGGATTCGCTGTCTTCAATAGCAACTCTCCATAAGAATATACATAATACAACTCCTCATATGGTGGTGTTTCAAACTCAAATTGCAATGCATGCGGACTCTCTATCCAGATCGGATTTGTTTTATTCGGCTTACTATCAGTCAAGTTCTGACCATAGGTTAATCTGGTTTCTTCTACACCATTTTCACTGATCAATTTCTCGATGGAAATGGTGCTTTTTTCCTCTGCCTCATTATTGCTAATGATATCTTGTGCACTTAGGACATATACATCATTCTCTCTTATCATCTGATTCAGAATCAACATATTGTCTTCTATATAAACACTTTCCGTCCATTGCTCTGAATTCTGATAACTCCGAACCTCTTCCCCAACTTCATTCACGATACTAAGTCGGTACATCGGAGAAATCAACACCCCTAATTCTGTATTCCCTTCATCACTTGCATAAGAATAACCGATTACTAGGTCGTCCTGTAGAAAGTATAGAGGCTGAGCATTTGCACTGTTGTCCCCTATCACTTCTGTAATTTCACCTGTCTCATAATCTAATATACTGATTTTCGGTTCTTCTTTCGTACCAGTATAATATGCAACTCGTTCTCCATCTTCCGAAATCACATATTGGTTCTCAGACATATTTTGCCCCAAGCTCCTCTGGTCTCCAGTGCTCATGTCGACCTCCACGATTTCTTCCACGGCGAGCACATACAGTTTGCCTGTAGTATCGCTATAGTATACACGGCTTGCCATCTCCTCTTTGGCAACGGCATAAGACTTGTTGTCAATCACAAAGGCAATCTCACTGATTTGATTCGCAACTCCATTATAATAATAGATTGCACTGCCTACATGCCCCTCATGATTTCCGCTATTCATATATCCATACACAACGAATACTACACTCCCATCATTATCTACAGACAAAATCCTGATATCATGTTGATCGTCCAATAAACGAGTATCCGAAGTAGCAATTTCCCCCATGTATTCATTGGTATCTAATTGAAACAATGGAATCAAGGTGTCCTTTCCCTCATTGAAGAGCCATAATGCACGATTCTGAACAAACGCAATGCTTGTCTTCTCCTCATTCACCTTGTAGTTTGCATCTTCTTCCATCTCTGTCGCGCCGATTACAATTCCGTTTGTGTCTATGATTGTATTCGTCTCCAAAAGAATTTGTTCCACCGCCTGGTTATATTGAATCAAGTTGTGCACTTGATCTTCCGTATCGTAGCCCACACGGTAGAATTCTTCTACATCATAGACATATTCTTCTTGGCCAACACTCTTAACTTGATATTCTAGGCGAACCGCCGTGAACATGTCATTACACTCCACAATATTCCACTGCGTAGCCCCTATAACCTCCACTTGCATATCTCCCCATGGCGACTCTGTAGCAAGTATATTTTCCTCTGTTCCATCGATTAATCCCTGAACATAGGTCAGATTCTTCTCCAAATTCAACTGGTCATATCCAATAATTCTGGTGTAATAATGAAGAATTTCTGTATCACTCAGTGCCAGAGAAATGACTAACACACTCTCCTCTGCCAGTTTGGCAACCTCTCTCAGATCCAATGTCACCTCTGTAGATATACTCTCTGGGTCCATCTCTCCCTCTGCCAACACCTCTATTCCATCTGCTGTTACCACTTGATAGAGCATTCGCTGTATCGTGTGTTCATATGGCTGTATCTTGACTTCCAACGCACCATTTCCATTTAATGGTGTAATGACGTCTCTGATTGTAGACACATCCATGCTTTGCTTATACCCTACCAGCGTATTGACTTCTCGTCCCCAGTCAAAAGATATGGTAGGTTGACTGGCTCCCGTCGGCTGGTCGATTACCGGAATCGCCTCTTCTCTTTGAAGCAACACCAACAAACTCACAGCCCCTGCAAGTAATACGATGATGATGATGCATATTTTTATAATAATGCTCTTTTTCACTACACATTGCTCCTCTTATCGGCTTAACAGTTTCTTTAGGCTCGGGCTCAATCCAAAGAACTCCTCGCAATCTTGTATTCTCTGTTCTGCGCCTTTTGCCTCTTTTTGACTCACTCCGTCGCCCACTTCACTTCCTTGTCTCTTCACCGCACGAATCAAAATATTCTTCGGCGTATGTTCCATTTCAATAAACTCTAACACCTGTGCCTCATAGCCCGATTGCACCAAATACTCGGCTCGTAATGCATCTGTCACCAGGGATGCAACTCGCTCCTTGATTAACCCATATCTCATCACGCTTGCCAAAGTCTCTGATTTGATCTGTCCATTTAACTCATGCTGACAACACGGAACAGACAGGATTACACTGGCATTCCACGCAACCGCCTTACTCAGCGCAATATCCGTGGCTGTATCGCAAGCATGCAAGGTCACAACCATGTCCACCTGCTCCACTCCGAAGTAATCCGCAATATCCCCTTGCAAAAATTCTAGCTTATCATAGCCAAATTCCTTGCTCAATTGATTACAGTGCTCTATGACCTCTTTTTTCAGATCCAAGCCAATCATTCGAACATCATAACCCTTCATCACATGCAAGTAATGATACATGGCAAATGTCAGATAGGACTTTCCACAACCAAAGTCCAGAATCGTAATCTCACGATTCTCGCCAATCTTCTGCAAAATAGGCACAACATCTTCGATAAATTCTAGGAATCGATTGATCTGCTTGAATTTATCAAACTTACGATTGATGACCTTCCCCTCAGGAGTCATCACCCCCAGGGCAACCAGGTAGGGAATCTCACTTCCCTCTTCCAAGATATATGTTTTCTTTCGGTTATGCGCCAGAGATCGGGGCTGTTCTTGCTCGGCGTTCTTTTTCGCCTTTTTCTGAATCGTGACCTTCCCCTTTTTGCTGATTAAGACGGTGCACATATATTGCACCGTCTCCATCTGCAGTTGACGAAACTCTCCCATCCACTCTAGGATCTGTGAACTCGCTTCTTCTTTTTTCACATTCTTTTGAAATGCTTGTGTCTTCGTAAATGATTCACATTGAAAATACAAGCCCCCCCGCAGTTCAATGGGGCGGATCTTCATCTTCTGCACCCCTTCCTTTTTCTGCGGATTGCTTACTGTAATTCGAATGAGTTTCTCATCCAGTCCATCGTCAAGCAATTTTTTTATTTCGTCTTTCATTTTCACTCTAATACCCAAGCCTTTCACATTATCCTCTATAGAAGTTGATAAGGCATCCTTTTTGAATGATTTCGCGTTCTGTATCTGTCAAGGCTCCAAGCTTGAATTCCACTTCTTTCATCTCGGCACCCTTCACCACAAATGCCTTCACCACAGCCGCCTTCTCAGCAACCGCCTTTCTCACATCTGGCACAAAGATATAATCCCCATCTGCAAAGCTTAAACTTTCGTGATTCTCCTCGGTGATAAATGGTAGCATCCCCCAGTTAATCAAGTTTGAACGATAACGTTTGGTCGCATACTCATTGGCAATATTTGCCCAGCCACCTAAAACTTTTTGGCAAGAAGCCGCCTGCTCACGAGCCGAACCATCTCCTGGTTTTACAGCAAAGATTGTACTTCCAACTCCCAAATTCTCATGGTTTACTCCTGGGTATGCCACTCGAATCGTATCCATAATCGGTCGTAACTCTTCGAAACGTGTCTCTGGCTCTTGGCCCTCCTCGATACCTCGCTGTGCCGCTTGCACTTCCTTCGCACGCCCCACATAAGCTGGATCTTTTCTAGACAATGTAAACTCCGCTAGTCCCAATGGATTCGAACGATAAGATGAAGTTTCTCCTGAAGGAATCAACTCATCTGTAGTAGTAACTGGATCGTGAATCTCCGAAACAACTTTCAACAACATATTCTCTGGCAATGCAGACATTGCTGGCCAGTCCTTGATATTTGGTCCAAATTTCACCTCTACCTCTGGCTGTGCCACACCCTTACTATCAAAGATTCGCTTCTCATAGATCGATGCATCGAAGCTATATTTTGGATTCTTGTATTCTACATCTGCAATATCTGCTGCCGATGTCAAGAAACCTTTGTTTGCTGCTGTCGCCGCAATCGAACGCGCATCCATCAATGCCACTGAGGAAATCTGCCCATTCTGCAATTTTGATCCTTCTCTGTTCGGGAAGTTTCTTGTAGAGTGACGAATACTAAATGCGTTATTCGCAGGTGTATCACCCGCTCCAAAACATGGTCCACAGAACGCTGTCTTAATGACTGTTCCCGCTGCCATCAAATCTGCTACTGCTCCATTTTTCACCAATTCCATATAAATCGGTGTACTCGCTGGATATACACTAAATGTGAATTCATCGGCTCCGATATTCTTTCCTTTTACAATATCAGCCGCTGCACAGATATTCTCAAATCCACCACCTGCACAACCAGCGATAATTCCTTGCTCTACATATAATCTACCATCCACTACCTTGTCTTGTAGACTATACTCTACCGCTCCGTCCAAGCTCACCAAAGCCTTCTGCTCTACATCGTGTAGGATGTCCTTCAGATTCTGGTTTACTTCATCTATCGTATAAACATTACTCGGGTGGAATGGCATTGCAATCATCGGCTTAATCTCGCTTAGATTTACATACACCATACCATCATAGTATGCAACATCTCCAGGATTCAATTCCTTATACTCTCCAACTCTTCCGTGGATTGCATAGAATTCTTCAATCTTGCCATCTGTCTTCCATATAGAAGAAAGACAAGTCGTCTCTGTCGTCATTACATCGATTCCGATACGGAAATCCGCGCTCAATTTGTCGATTCCAGGTCCTACAAATTCCATCACCTTGTTATTCACATAGCCATTTCCAAATGTAGCCCCAATAATTGCTAGTGCCACGTCCTGCGGACCAACCCCTGGTGCCACTTCGCCGTCTAAGTAGATTCCGATTACACCTGGCATCGGGATATCATAAGTCTTACATAGCAATTGCTTCACAAGCTCTGGTCCACCTTCTCCCATAGCCATGGTTCCAAGCGCTCCATATCGAGTATGGCTATCTGACCCTAAAATCATCTTGCCGCCACCTGCAAGCATTTCACGAGCATATTGATGTATAACCGCTTGATGAGGTGGTACATAAACTCCGCCGTATTTCTTCGCACAAGTCAATCCATAAACATGATCGTCTTCATTGATGGTTCCCCCAACTGCACATAGACTGTTGTGACAGTTTGTAAGTACATATGGCACTGGGAATCTCTCCAGTCCAGATGCTCTCGCTGTCTGAATAATTCCGACAAATGTAATATCGTGAGATGTCAACTTGTCAAACTTCACTTGTAATTGTTCCATATTTCCTGAAGTATTGTGCGCTTCTAGAATTCCGTATGCCATGGTATTCTTCTTCGCTTCTTCCTTAGCGATTGGTGCTTGTTCACTGATTTGATTTCCATTCAATAAATACACACCATCTTCATATAATTTAATCATAAGTTCCTCCTCTGTTCACATGGTCTGATACCATAATCGCAATTTTAAAGGTCATAGCATCCTCAAACAGGCGAATATCCAAACCAGTTGCTTTATTTATTTTTTCCAATCTGTAAACTAATGTGTTTCTATGCAAATATAATTGTCTCGCCGTTTCAGATATATTCAAGTTGTTTTGGAAGAACTGAAACACAATCTTCATGGTCTCGTCATCAAAACTCTGAATCGCGCGCCCCTTGAGTACCTCGTCCAAAAACATATCACAGATGTTTGTAGGCAGTTGATAAATCAATCGACCAATTCCAAGCTTTGTATAAGACAATACTCGCTTAGATGCGTAGAATACCTCTCCCACTTCCAGTGCCATCATCGCTTCTTTATAAGATTTTGGAATCATCCTCAGAGAATTCACCACATTCCCATAGCCCACACGAACCTGCAGCATAGCCTCTGTATTCGCCGTCGCAACAATGGTCTTAGCCAGTACTTTTATCGTCTTCTCGTCGTCTGTATCCTTTAGTTTCTTCACTAACACCACTCGATTATCTTCTGTCGCCAACACAAAATCATGAATCTCTGTCCCACATAGATTTCGAACGGTCTCCAGTAGAATTCTTGCTTCACTCGGCTTCACATCCACCACAAATACTACCCGCGCAGCTTCCAAATCAATATTCAATCGATTCGCTCTCTGCGTAATCTCCATCTCTAATACATTACCCTGAAGCAGTTGACGCACAAACGAAGAGCGGTTCACCTTCTCCTTATAGGCAATGATCAAGCTCTCGAGTTGGCAAACGCAAAGCGCACCGACTACATCTGCGCTGTCCTCCTCTAACCCTTGGAACATCAACATGTAGGCGGCATCCCCCTCATCCATGACATTGAATATATGAACTTCTCCGAACTCACTACTGTCTTGCATCTCCGCACCCATGAAGAGGAAGTTTTCAATCTGTGCCGAACAGTCTGCATCTACCACCTCGGTAGATGCAATACACGTTCCTTCCATGCTCCAGATTGAAACTTCCGCTCCAGTAATGCCTCTCATATTATAGATTGCTGTGTTTAATATTTGCTCTGCTATCATTCGTTATCCTTTATAGTTGTTTCAAAAGAGCCTCGCGCTCTGCTTCAAATCCTGGCTTGCCTAGTAATGCAAACATGTTGCGCTTGTAACTCTCTACACCTGGTTGGTCAAATGGATTGATTCCTAGTAGATATCCACTCACACCCACTGCAAATTCGAAGAAATAGAACAATTGTCCTAGATAGTACTCGTTTTGCTCTGGTATGTTCACGATTAAGTTTGGAACCCCTCCCTCTACATGCGCTAAAACAGTTCCTTGCATCGCGCTTTGATTTACAAATTCCACGGACTTTCCAGCCAAATAGTTTAGTCCGTCTAAGTCGATTGGCTCCTCTCCGATTAATAATTCATCACGAGAACTTTCTATATTAAGTACCGTCTCAAACATAACACGATTTCCATCTTGAATGAACTGTCCCATAGAGTGTAAGTCGGTAGTCAAATCTACTGCTGCTGGGAAGATACCCTTTTGATCCTTTCCTTCACTCTCTCCGTATAATTGCTTCCACCACTCAGATACATAGTGTAGGCTTGGCTCATAGTTCGCCAAAACTTCGATGTTCTTTCCTTTATTATATAGAATGTTACGAAGTGCCGCATACTTCAATGCATCGTTATCTTCAAACGGAGTATTTAGCGCTGCATCTCTTCCAGCCGCTGCACCTTCCATCAACTTGTCGATATCTGCACCGCTAACCGCGATTGGTAACAATCCAACTGCTGTTAACACAGAGAATCTTCCACCAACATCGTCTGGTACCACGAAGCTCTCATATCCTTCTTCTGTTGCAAGCCCCTTGAGCGCTCCACGCGCCTTGTCTGTCGTCGCATAGATTCTCTTCGCTGCTTCTTCCTTTCCATACTTCTTCTCCAACAAATCCTTGAATACACGGAATGCAATGGCTGGCTCTGTTGTTGTTCCTGATTTTGAGATGATATTTACAGAGAAATCTCTCTCCCCAATCACCTGAATCAAGTGCTTGATATATGTTGTGCTAATGCTGTTTCCTGCATAATAAATCTCAGGACTCTTTCTGATTTCCTTTGAAACACTATTTGCAAATGTATGTCCGATAAAATCAATTGCAGCTCTCGCCCCTAGATAAGAACCACCGATTCCGATTACTACCAATACCTCTGAGTCTCCCTGAATCTTCTCCGCTGCCTTCTTGATTCTTGCAAATTCTTCTTTATCATAATTTACCGGCAAGTCAATCCAACCTAGAAAATCATTTCCTGCTCCGCTCTTCCCTACAAGTACTTCCTTTGCCTTCTCTACAGAAGCCTTACTGTAATCCAATTCATGCGCTTGTACAAACTTTGCCACCTTACTATAGTCCAATGATATTTTTTTCATGCTTGTCTCCTTTTTCGCTTGTGTATATATTTACATTCTATATATTAACAAATGCACCATTGTTTATCAAGCTAAAAACTCTTGTAAAATCTCACGAATCATAACTTTATTCGGTACATCCTCTGTTTTCTTGCCTTCTATCTCATTAATCCACGGATTCTCCTTGATGATTTTATCAATCATCTTCGCCTCGGGTTTATTCCTTTTCTCTTCCTCCGCTCTCCGACTCACTTCTAATTTCTGTTCTTCTAATCTCTTTGCTTCTAATTTCTCTGCCTCTAGTCTCTGGGCTACTAATTTCTCCGTTTCTAGCTTCTGAGCTTTTAGTTTCTCCGCCTCGATCCTCTCCGCTTTTCGTTCCTCTGCTTTTCGTTCCTCTGCTTCCAGTTTCTCCGCCTGAACTCTCTGTGCTTCTTGCCTATCCGCTTCCAGCTTCTCTTTTTCACTTCTCTGCGTTTCCGCTCTCTGAGCCTCTAGTTTCTCCTCTTCGAACTTCTCTACCCCAAGCTTCACCACCTCTAACTTGTCCTGCCCTAATTTGTCCTGCTCTGGTAGAATCACCGTAGGATCTTCTCCCACACCACCATATCTCTCTTCACTCGACGATACTGCTGTCATCTTTCGATTTCTCACCACTGCCTTCGCATAACGATGAGCACATGTATTTTGGAGATAGTCTACCATATAGGTTGCGAGAGTCTCTATCTTATATTTTTCATCCGACAGTACGAAGATTCCCACTAAAATCACCGCACTCCCCCCACCAATTGCTGCATAGCGAAATGCCGCTTCTGGTAACTGTAAGTAATAATATACAAAAACAACCGTAGCAATGGACACCCCCCCTGCAAGAATCGCCCAAGCACGTTCTAATCTTCTCCACCCCTGAAGACGAATCCCCAGCAACTGATACTCACGGATATGCTTGTCCACGAATACTGGAATATTCTCCACCTTGTTATTCACCATGCAAGCATGCTCAAACTTTGCCCTCACCAACCGCATAAACCGATGATTACTCTTAGACATATCCTGCGCCGACTTCACCAGACCATGCAATGATACACTGACTATTAATTTCGTTACTACCCCTATTCCAAATATCGCAAGCATTACTATATACACTACATTGGAATTCCATATTTGCTCTAACATACTAGAGACCTCCTAACTATTTTTTGTTGAAATCATTATAACTCATTTCCACTGAAAATAGCTCGGTAATCGTGCGACAAATCATATCATTTACACATGTTTTTCGACAATTCCATTTACATTTCAATAAAGATGTATACACTCTTATAACAAAGAGATTATCTTTTTGGTAATTCCACTGCTAAATAGTTCACCATTTTTAAACCAAGCTTAACGAAATGACATTGAAGAGTGAACCGAAAAAGAGTGCACTCTCGCACACTCTTTTCCTTAGTTCTCTCTTCTGTCCACGCCTTCGATGACTGGTGACTATAATCGCGCAAAAACCTCTCCCACTAGGTTCACTGTATAGTCAATCGCCCTCTTCTCAAACACCTTGTAATCCAGTGATGCACTACCATCTGACTTATCCGAGATACAACGGATAATCACATATGGAATGTTGTTGATACATGCCACCTGGCCGATCGCTGCACCCTCCATCTCTGTACACAGTGCCTGAAATTCACTTACTATCATCTCTTTCTTCTCTGCGCTTGCCACAAATTGATCTCCACTAGCAATTCTTCCCACGTGGGTTCCTATCTCTGGATTCACACATTTATTCGCCTCTCTCACCATCTCAACGAGCCCCTTATCCGAAGCAAACGCTAGATTGGCCATCCTAGGAATCTGTCCCAGTGGATATTCGAAAACCGAAACATCCACATCATGATGCACCGTCTCTGATGCAATCACCATATCACAAATGTTCACCTCATCTGCCAGTGCTCCTGCAATACCAGTATTAATCAAAACATCCACACCATACATATCCACTAATATCTGCGAACATGCCGCTGCATTTACCTTACCGATCCCACTCTGCACAACCACTGCATCTTTTCCGAATAATCTTCCCTCATGGAAGGTCATACCCGCTCGAACACTTGTTACCACATCTTCCATCCTGCCTTTTAGCACCGCTACTTCTTCATCCATAGCTCCTATAACACCGATAATTTTCATGTTTTTCTCCTATTGTTTTTTATTAATTCAACTAAAATAACCTTCTCAACATTTCCTGAACCTGCCCCCGTCGCGCGCCGTCGGAATGCCTGCCCACACCTTCCTCTGTTTACCTCTAGAAAGTAAATTTATTCATAGAAAAAATCTCTAGTTTTTGTTATAATAATCTCGTCTCATCGCTTCTTCTATCTCGAAGTGTTTGAACTGTATCTCGAATTTCACTTTAGAAAAATCCGATTTTATTCTGGTAACATTCACCAGAATTCTGGCTGCTCTCTATAGCCCAGAGAACATCAGTGACTATTATCAGGTCCTTATCTATTAGATTCAGAACAGTTGTGGTGCTGTTGTTGTGGACCCTTTCTACTTTTCATATTGTTTTTATTGTTATTATGTAAGTCGACAATAGTCACTGATCTTCTCTGGGAGAAGATCGTTCTTTTGTTCCTATCGCCTAACTAGTTAATCCAGATACCATTGGTAGAACCTCTTAAGATTTCCAAATCACCTGATGGCGTCTCTACAACATGATTAGTATATACTCGATAGTAATAATCTGGAGTTACATTTATCGTCTTCGAGGTCTCCACACTATAATTGTTATAGTTAGTGCTTGACCAAGAATACACACTCGCCCAAGACCCATTCCCTATGTAGCGTTGCACTGATACATTAACACTCACTGCTGGCACATAGGTTCTTGCCAAAGTTGTTCCCGCTGCCGCAGCCTTACCATTTCCCGGCATTCCAATCGTTCCAGATCCTGACAATAGATAATATCCCTTTAGTTGGCTATAGACAATGGTCGATGCCTCACTTTCATGGGTCAATGCTGATCCATCCACCACAATCGCCTTATCCGAGGCTGCCGCCTCCGATGTTGTTCCCATTCCAAGGCAAAGCCCACATACCAATGCCATAGCCATCACCACACTACTCAGTTTTTTCATCTCTCCTACCTCCTAAAACATATCCCTCTATACTAAAGACACGCGAGATGACAAAAACTTACGGCATTTTTCGATATTTTACATAATATTCACATTTTGTTTACAATTAATTCACAAAATACATGTTTTCCAATAAATTCTCTAAGATATCTCTATCTAATGATGTTTGAATTCCATAATATAAATTCTTATACGAGTAAGTTACATTCTTTAACCCATTCTCATATTCATCTATCTGTATTTGTACTCCACTATTTACGATTTCATAACTCTCTATTACTTCATTCTCTCCCATATAAAAGTGAGACGTCTTATTGAGATTCGAAAGAATACTATAACATAGTACCTCTCCCCCACAGAAATAATAAATATTAACCCTTAAAAAACTATCAATTACTACCATTTTATCGAAAATCAATTCGTAATTTGTAGAAGATAGCTCCATCACAGGCGCCCCAAGCACATCCTCTGCCAATGCATAAGCCTCCTTTGCACCGTCAGTTTCTACCATCATGGTCTCCTCACCCTCGCTATCTGTAGTCAGAATGCTATCCCCCACATATTCTTTCTCAGCTTGTTGCAATCTCTTCAATTCATTCCCTACCGTGATAATGGTCATGCTGAAGAAGAGCCCGATCATGGCTGCGATGAGGAAGTAGACTTTGAGCCGCTTTTTTCGGGTGCGCTTTAGTCGATCTAGCTCGTCCCATTCACTACGTTGATCCTCGTATTCTTCAATCTGTATATTTAATTTTTCCCGGATGGAGGCAGGGGCTTTGAGACCCTTGAGACTTTCGTCTTCTTCCATCTTGTCCACGGATAGTTCAATCTCGGGGTCTAATTCAAATTTGTCTGACCTATAATTCATCATATTGCTTCCTCTATATCTTTCTAAAGTAACACTTACAGCTTCGAAAACATGGTCTTCGCATTTTCTTAGCTTGACTTTCTTTTATCTATTTTAATATAATAATACATACATGTACACCCTTTTTAATATATTAACCCAAATGGAGGTTTTTTATGAAACGAATTCTACTTACCGGCGGCGGTACCGCTGGACACGTAACCCCTCATATGGCATTGGTGCCGAAACTAAAAAAAGCTGGTTACGACATACAATATATCGGTTCCTACCATGGAATCGAGAAGACGCTCATCTCTGAGTTGGATCTTCCCTACTACGGAATTGCTTCTGGTAAGTTGAGACGCTACTTTAGTCTCCAGAACTTTACCGACCCCCTCCGTGTAATCAAAGGATTTTCGCAAGCGAATGCATTGATTAAGGCTTTAAAGCCCGATATCGTGTTCTCAAAAGGGGGATTCGTATCGGTTCCTGTCGTCATGGCAGCGAAGCGAAACAAGATACCCGTCATCATCCACGAATCAGACATGACTCCTGGGCTTGCCAATAAAATCTCCTTCCCCTCGGCGACGAAGGTCTGTTGTAACTTCCCCGAGACCGTAGAGCACTTGCCTCGCGGCAAGGCGATTGTGACAGGTTGTCCTATCCGAGACGAGTTACTCCAAGGGGATAAATCCACAGCCCGCAAACTATGCAAGTTCACCAAGGATAAACCAGTGGTTCTAATCATCGGTGGAAGTCTTGGCTCCTTGGCCATCAACACGGCGATTCGTGCGATTTTACCTGAACTATTGAAGAAATTTCAGGTTGTCCACATCTGTGGAACTGGGAAATCCGATTCATCTCTGAATGATATTCCCGGATATGTACAGTTTGAATATGTAAAGGACGAATTAAAAGATTTATTCGCCCTCTCGGATGTTGTAATCTCTCGCGCTGGGGCGAATGTCATCTGTGAATTGCTGGCATTACGCAAGCCAACCCTGTTAATTCCACTTGGATTAAACGCAAGCCGTGGAGATCAGATTCTAAATGCAAAATCCTTCTCCAAGCAAGGGTTTAGCCTGATGCTCGATGAAGAGAATATGAGCAATGAAGTCCTGCTCTCCTCAATCAATCAGCTATACGATACTCGCGATTCCTATATCCAATCGATGAATCAATCTGGTTTAGCCAACCCGATCGATACGATATTAGACTTATTCCGAACCTATGAAAAATAAGTCTCCTCGTGCCATTGCGTTGCATTCATGAAAACAGGTGTCGATACGACACCTGTTCATCCACCCCAACTCACACGCCTTTTTGATGTTTCAAGTATGCGGTCGCCCATTCTCTGATTCGGTATATTCTACCGTATAGCGCTTGCGGTGATAATTTCAATTCTTCTGCCACCTCTTTTTGACTACGTTCATGAATAAATACTTCCATGACAATCCAATGCCACATCTCATTTTTCTTCTTCAACGCGTCTAACAAGTCCTGAATCAAATCCTGTCTCTTCACCAAATCCAACCTCTGAATCAACTTCTCCTCCGGACTAGACTCCAACCTCGTTTCGTCTGATTCTAAACTATCTTTCATTTCTTCGTATTTTAGATGTCTTAAGTAATTTAAAATGTAATTTTTCGCCACTTTCATGGTGAAATTCCTGTAGCTGTTTACTTCTTCCAGATTCCGTATAGCAATATACAATTCCATAAAAGCATGTTGTGTCGCATCTTCTGCAAGCTCACTATCACGCCCCGCATACCATCTACTCAGTCTGTACACTTCGTCGCTATACTTGTCGTATAGCTTGTCAAATTCAGCATCTTTGTAGTCTGGCATAACTTAGTGTTCCTCTCTTGTACTCTCCTTCTATCTGTAGATAATTACAATAATTCAATACTAGATAGAATACTATCTTTTATATCGCTTGTCAATTCCCCAATTTCCCATGAAAAATTCACTCTATCTCCCTCATATCTCGGAATCAAGTGTAAATGGTAGTGAAAAACTGTTTGGCCTGCAATTTTTCCATTATTTTGCAACAAATTGAATCCATTACAGTTTAATTTTTCCGTTAATTCAGACATTATTTTTTTTGCTACAGGAAGAATTTTTTCAGCCAATACATCATCCAATTCATAAAAATCACGATAATGCTCCTTGGGCAATATCAAGGTATGCCCCTTGCTCGCTGGCCCTAAGTCTAGAATCGCACGAAAATATTCATCTTCATAAACTGTTGCAGCCGGTATCTCTCCATTTGCTATTTTACAAAATATACAGTTTTCATCCTTCATGTTATATCCCTGCCTTTCGTCTGTTTCACTACACGTTTTCTCTTAGTATTCTCCCATTGTAGACTGTACTTTTATAAAAATCAAGTAGTAAAATGTTCATATTTTGAAGAATTTTCATGCTTTGTATTTTATTTTGTCCGAAAACATGTTATTATTTTATAAATATTCCAACTTTTATGCCCTTGTATAGAAGTGTAATAGCAAAACAATTTTCAAGGTACGAAAGGAAAAAGCAATGTTACAAAATTTCGATATGACAAGACTAGAAGAGATCCGCAAGCGCGACCCTGATGCCGCCAATTTGATAGACAGCTTACTCGAGCATCACCGCATCACACTCACAACCATCAGCCATGAAATTCGAAATCCACTCTCTTTAGTCTATAGCAAACTCGAATTAATGGAGCTAAAATATCCAGAATTAAGAGCTATGAAACACTGGGCTTCCCTCGTAGAGGATGTCACTTATATGAAGCATCTCCTAGAAGAACTATCCACCTATAACAATGGATCACAACTCAATATTTCCCACATGGATTCTACTATGTTTTTTAGAAAACTCATTCTATCCTTTGCAATCTCCATCGAGGAGAGTGAGGTTGAATTCATCTCAGACATTCCCGATAATCTTCCTGATTATTACGGAGATGCTTATAAACTGAAGGAAGTATTTATGAACTTACTACGAAATGCCTTTGAGGCCTTATATGATTCCCATTCGTCCACGAAACGGAAGAAAGAACTGAGATTTTTAGTAAACCATGATGCGGAGAAACGAGCGCTTCTAATCACGATAGCGGATAGCGGATGTGGGATTGCTCCTGAGAATTTACCTACCATATTTGATATGTTTCAGACGTACAAACCAGGAGGAACAGGACTAGGACTCGCACTGAGCAAACGCATTGTAGAGGCACATGGCGGAAGTATCTCCGTGGAATCGAAACTACATAAGGGCAGTGCCTTCCACATTAGCTTACCACTCTCTTCACAAAGTGCACTAGAGCAATAAACGCTCAGCTTCCGATCACAAAAAATCCATCCAATCCTCGTCTTGATCTGGTTTCTTTCTACGTTTCCAAATCTGGGCGAGCCTCGGCTCTCGGATGGTATCCCGCAGTTTCTGCATGGGCTGCTCTTCCTTCTCTGTCTCTCCCCCACCACCCCTACTTTCACACTGTCCTTTATCTTTCAATAGTTCCCTTAGATTATATCGTTCTTCCATGGTAACTTTATGTAATTCACATGCCATGACCACGCACTTTGTGTCCCCATAATCCACTGCCTTAATAAAATACTCTGTCAATCCATGAAACGTAATGGTAAGCTTTGACTCTTGGCTTGGTAGGTAACAAAACTGATAGTCTGCATCCCGCTGAAATATATACATGGGATCTAGCACAATTCGATTGATATCTAGCATGTATTTTCTCATCTCTTCTAGAACGGCGAACAACTGACCTAGAAACTCCCTTAGATTTTTCTCCGTGATTGGTTCTTTCTCGAATCGCTCCTTCATAGAGGGCAATCCACTGATATCATAGGAATATTGACTCTTCTGATCCACTCCCCATCCTTGTACTTTTAACAATCCTGGAATCTGATTCTCTCGAATCATCGCCAACTGATAATCTTCCTGAAACTCACAAACTTCCTCGATGACTAATTCTGTATAGTCTAGTTCATTGTTAATTTTTATATTCAACGATTTACCTCCCTAGTTAAACATATTTATTTTCCGTATATCATCCTCGTAATGATGATATCGCGTAATTTGCACTGCCCAAACATCAAAAAAATTCTTCTCCGCATATAATTCCACCCTGACCTCCTCTCCTGATTCTTCGATTGATATATCCACATTCTCGAACAATAACAACTTTTCCCGCATTTGTTCCTGTCCATATCCATATAGTTCTTCTACCTCTACCCCCTCTGGCTTCTCCCACTGCTGTCTCGCGATTACAGAGAGCTCATATGCCGCACCATGGATGATATTCTTGTCGTGAAAGTAAAACCCTCCATAGATTACAACAAGAATCATCCATAAAATCAGAGGTATAATATAGGACGATTCTACAGTTAAACTAGCCGACCACTTCTTCTGCATCTTTCTCCCTTCCTACCTATCACCCTTGTTCGTAGACCTCAGAGTAGCAGCATTCCCCAATATCCGAAACACAAGAATGGAAACAATGGAACTGCAGTTTTTTTGTCCACTTTATTTCGGATCATCTGCAGCCCCCCATATCCCGCACATAGTAGGAACGCAACCATCATGCAGACCATGAATCCTTCAACTCCCCAAGCAATTCCAAACAACAACATGACGATACTATCTCCCCAACCAATGGCCTCCTTGCTCCACTTACTCACCAGTAGAAATACGCCTCCTGCTAACATTCCTAATGTGTGTGTGAATACATCTTGATATTCGAGAACTACTGTCACACCAGTAATGACGGCTCCTAGAAGAATCATCATAGTCCCAATCTTCCGATATTTGATATCCCCAATCGCAATGACCAACAGATACACACCCCATATTATCCACATCGATCGCACACTCCCTTCCCCACAACCTCAGACCTTGGAATTGCGTATATAGTTCGCTTCAACCCACTACAATTCAGTGTCTTGTGATAGTGATTCCCATGTTTTGTCACATAAACCATTCCCTCTTCACTCGCATCAGGCTTGCAGATTGCGCAGGAGTGGTACTTTTCTCCCTCTGCATTCCTCACAGATTCCAACTGCTCTGCTAGCTCGGTATGAATCGATAACTGCAGATGACTACACTGATAGTCTATATGATATACACTCCCCGTATCTGTCACATAGACGATATCCTCGCGCTCTGAGAATGTAGTATCTCGATAACCCACCCAGAGTTTTACCCGCAGTTCTTCCTGAAAACTCATCCCTAGCTCTAGGAATCTTGGTACAGGTAGGGCGATATGATATTGTACATCCATCTGCAAGATTCCACTGTGGAGCGATACCGATGATCCACTACAGTCTAATCCACTCCCACCGTCTAGAATGATGCTGTTGTCTAGCCAAGTAGCTCCGACCGCCTCTACCACCTCTTCTTGGATGGTTTGATTCGATAACATGGGAATCAGGATTGCTTCTTCCGTGAGATTTCTACTGGCTTGATGCATGCCTGCTCGAACTTCTAACTGAACAACCATGACTTCAAGCAAGAATAATAGACAGATAATCGCATAGAGATATATAGGAGTAATCAAAGATGCTTCTACCGTCACACTCGAACGATAGGACTGTGAGATGTATCGAGATGTTCTTCTCCCGATATTTGAAAAACTAGATCTTATTTGTTTGGATGTGTTAACGGAATTATTTGACACTAAGGCCAAGAAAGAGTCTTTCTCCTTTCGTAATTTTATTTTTTTGTTGGGGTATTTTCGTTGCGAATAACATTCGCAGGGGAGAAAAACATCTCGATACATCTCACTTCTCCTTTGTATTACCGATATCCATAATAAATTGGAAATCCATATTGGTATCCCTCTGGCACTGATGCCGTACAGAATATATCTAGCTTACTAATACAGTAATCTACTTGAAAACCCTTGCTTCCGTATTCGCTGATTCGCATCTCAATCAGATTAAGAATCCGCATGGTGAGCAAGTCCACTCCCTTCAGATAGAGTAATATCTCGATATAGTCTTCGTAGTACAGTCCCGTATCCGTATGACTTCCACTTGATTGTTTATCTTGCGCTGTGCCTAGAAGAAACAGCCCCGATAGACTCAACTGCCAGTCCTTTTCCTGTTTGATTAGTTCCACTGCATGTCCCTCTAGCAGACTTCGAATATCCATCACCGATTCTCCATATGCCCAACCTAGTAGGAGCGCTTGCTTAAGTGCTGACTCTAGGCTAGGCACTCCAACTGCAGTTGCCAGTGTCAAGGATAGGGCAGCCACTTCCGCCTGTTTCGTCGAGCTATTCATGAGACAGAGATAGTTCGCGCCCGTTCGCACTAGGAGCAATTGGTGCACCACACCCTCTAGATTTTTCGCATCGGAACTTTCCCCAGCCACTAGATACTCCAATTCATAAGACAGTCCTTGACTACGTTCTTCATCCGCGGCATGCTGAAACTTTTCCGTGCTATATTGTGTTAAGGCAAATCGCTCCACCACTTCTGTGGTCTTTGGCTGAAGAAAACCTCCATACCCATGATTCAACGTGCGCCTGGATGGAAGCTGGTCAAGATTAACTGTTGCCTGGGACATGATTTTCCCTTTTGGAAGCACCAGTTGTACCATCCCCATGCCATCGAGTCCAGTAAGATTTCCTAATATTTCTTCCCCATCTAACTCTTCGCTTCCTAGACTGCCGTCCTCTAGCTCGTTCTGTTCTATACCCTCACTGGACAACCGCTCCCACTCCTCGCTCTGGTTGATTAATTCAGCCAAGTGACCAAATCCAAACTTCATCTCTATATACTTCACAATCTGCTCTCTTGCTGCTGCCCCCTCATAATCGGTCAAGTGCTGGACGCCCACAAACTCCACCTGTGTATCTGACATTCCATAAAGCTTGAGACGTTGCCTGATATGATCTAGGTCAAACCCTTTAGATTCATAAGTCGCGTCGATTCCGAAAATATCAAACTCATCATACAATCGCTCATGATATTCTCCAAATACAGACTGCACTGCGATATCTGCCTCCCAACGCTTGTAATATTTCGATATTTGGATTTCACCCGCCCGCATAAGCGCCCCAAGAAACAAGAGTAGCGATACGGTAATCATCGCAAGAAACACTGTTACCTCTGCTTGATAGTCCTTTCGCTTCATACATTTATATCCGTGAACTCTCACTAGTGATTCTTGAGAATATACTTTCTACCAGCGCGGTCAACTGATCCTGAAATATAATAACCAGACCGATAAGTACTACTAAAATCAAGATAACCTCTACAACCCCAATCCCTTCATCATTGAATAACACCCTACGTATTCCAATCGTAATCTTCCTAACATGTTTCATCATTCGTTTACTCATATGTGCTCCCCATTTCTATTTGATTGTATTTACATGGTTAAAAATGTTGGAAGAATCACCACTACTAGCACAATCATCAACATTAAAAGCATGGGCATCAGTAGTTTTGTCCCTGCTTTTTCACCTAACTGTCTCGCTCGTGCCTTCCTTTCTTCATTCGCCTCTCGCGCCTCCGCTTCCAACAATGTATAGACTCCTTTTGCCCCCTTCTTCACGCATTGTCCAAGTACGTGTCCTAGCTTGCGATAACTTCCTAACTGACACCGATTCCCGAAACGATCATATGCCTCCACCTCAGATATCCCATTTTTCATTTCATTGTGTGTAACACGCATCTCCTCATAGGCTGGTCGTATCCGCTCCTCTGATTCATACATTTCCACAATTCGAACCCATGCACTCTTCGTTGTCATTCCAGCACCAATCAACAGCAACAATCGATTTACAATCTCTGGATAATCCAATATCAGCATATTATCCCTTTTACTCTTCTGCTTCTTTTCATCCATTTTCTTCTTGTACCAAATCATCACTGCAGTGAACATGCCAAAGGATGCAATCACAACACCTCTCCACTGGGTACTATACGACCAAGTAAGATTCTCTTCTTCCCATTCACTTGGCAACAGAAGCGTAGATTCCGTATCGGTGGACTCTTCCTTCTCTTTTATCTGCTCTTGTAATAAGAAAATCCCCTGCTCCTCCCCTCGATCGAGCGGATATACCCTCACCGTTCTGCTATATTGTGCCTCGCTCTCTGCATAATACAACATAGCAGTTAACTCCACGAGTGTTCCCTCACTCTCTACATGGTCGTCGTCAGGTGTCCCATCCTTATCCAATGCCTGATAGGGACTCCATTTCCAAACCACTTCAAATGGTAACCCCACTAATTCACTCACCAAGTTCAGCGGTTGATCGACTCGATCAAAACTCACATTTTCTCCTAGTATAACTGTATCTAGAACCTGAATTGCTTCCTCTTGCTTCTGCCGCACCTCATCTTGTGTATAAAGTTGCTCCCCAACCTCTACTTCCACAGTCCTCTTCTCGCCTGACTCTCCAAAATAAACATTAAGCGTTTCGGACTTGCTGCCGCCTCCGTAGGTATTCCGCAGCAGACATTCTAGGTCTTGCGGATTGTCTCTTATATAAATCAAGCTCCCGAGAATCATACTGCTGACTATAATGACCCCCATCCATTTGACCTCTCTGGTCGTCAATCCTAATTGTGTTATCCATTGCCCTATAAACTCCTTCCAATACAATATCTTCTGTTTCAAATCACCATCCCTTGCTTTCTCATCTGTATAAACACATCTATATCTCTATGGATATTAGAGACTCTCCCCAACAATATGCAACTGCGTAGATTCCGAGGCATACCGTCATTATCGAAACGCCTAGAATATTCCCATATAGAATATTCATAAGGTCAGGGAATGTGACTCTCATATAACACAAAATCCCGATAGGTACCGCCACCATAATTCTAAACTCTAACCGCTTTGCCGTTAGGATAGTCTTGACCTCCCTCTGAACTTCAATCTTCTCACAGATGTGGTTCACCGCCTTTCGAATAATCTCGATGCTATCTCCACCGGAGCGCTTCGCAATACAAAATACCGTGACAAAATTCTCCACATCGTCTAACGCGATCTTCTTTGACCATTGTGTCAGAATCCTCTCGATCGGAACATTCATCTGAATCAGATTCTCCATCTTCGCCAAATCGGATAAAATCCTAGGATTTTTCTCGTACTTGTACTGCCTCTCCAGCTCTTTTCTCGCTTCTTTCATCGCATTCTCTACTGCATATCCGCTGCGTAGTGATGCAGATAAATTCTGCAAATAATCGCGAAACTGATTGATAAACTTCTCCTTCATCTTCGCCTCATAATACTGCTTCCACCTCCCATAAAAAACAAGTCCTAGCGGAGCTAATAGCAATAAACCATAGAGGGAATTATAGAAAATAAAGGATAGTATCGATAGAATTGCAAACACTTGCAACCACGCCAGAAGACTCTCAGATTTTCTCATATCCTGCTGCCAATAATTTTTCCTTGTGATATAGTGGATTCATGTATAACATTTCGCCTTGAATTTTTCCATGGGCTTCCTCCCTTTCTTGATATCTGTACAATGTCCTCAGTTGAATCTCACCGGAATCCGAATCCAGCCCCATAAGCTCCGATATCTCTAATACCTTCCTACTTCCATCCCTCAGTCGCCCAACATGGACGATGATATCTAGCGCAGAAGCGATTTGACGACGGATTGCACCTAGGGTAGCAGTTTCTAGACCCATAAGAGTCATCATCTCTAGGCGAGATAGCATATCTTGAGGAGTGTTCGCATGCGCTGTGGTGAGCGATCCATCATGCCCCGTATTCATCGCCATCAACATATCAATGACTTCATCCCCTCTCACCTCCCCAACGATGATACGATTCGGTCTCATCCGCAGGGATGTTCGAATCAATTGTCTGATTGAAATCTCACCCTCCCCCTCTACATTGGCCATTCTTGCTTCCATCTGTACCAGATTCTGAATTCCATTCAGTTGCAATTCCGCATTATCCTCTATGGTGATAATCCGCTCCGTTTCTGGAATATATCCCGAGAGCGCATTCAGCATGGTGGTCTTCCCCGATCCTGTTCCACCACTAATCAGTATATTATACTTTGCCTTAATTAATGCCTCTAGCATGACTGCTACTTCTTCGCTCATACTGCCAAATGCAATCAGATTCTCTATGGTAATGGGGTGTTTGCTGAATTTTCTTATGGTTACAATGGGACCGTTCAATGCAATCGGATAGAGCACTACATTCACACGAGATCCATCTTCCAGTCGTGTGTCTACAATAGGCGATGCCTCATTGACCAATCGATTGGCACCTCCCACAATCTGCTGTATGATATTTTCTAGTTTTTCCCGAGACCAAAATCGTTTTTCGATGGTAAATAATCGTCCAGCTTTTTCAATAAAAATATTCTCTGTCCCATTGATCATAATCTCTGTTATACTGTCGTCTTCGATGAGATCTTGTAGGAAGTCCAGTTTTCGAAATGCTTGAAACAACTCCTTGCCGATCTGCATTCGCTCCTGAATCGGAATGTACTGGCTCTTTCCTAATTCTTTGATTGCCTCATAGATGATTTCCTGTAATCTGCCATCACTAATCTCTTCTTGAACATCCACCATCTGTAAGATTCGTTCATGTAACTCTTCTGATTTCATCATGTTGCTTCCTCTTTTGCCAAACAGATTGCATAGCGTTTGATGGATTCGAGAATCTCCCCTCGCTCTTCACTCTCGCATTCTGGAATTTGAACTTCCAAGAACTTTTTCTCCTCTTCTGGGTGAAACAATCGTAGATTTCGTTCAAATTGCTGTCGTTTTTTTTCATCTGTAAACCTTGTCCGAACCGGCATATAAACGATGTCGCATTCCTTAATCACATCCGCAAATCCTCGGATACAGCTATCTAGGTCTAGCACAATGGCTTCGTACGGACTAATTTTCTTCAGAGTTGTAATCATATTCGACCACTCCTCTTGCTCTACATTTTTCAATTCCCAACTGACTGTCATAGGTGTAATATAATCATAGTCGTCTCCACTCTTGATAAAGGTCTTGAGCCTCCGTTTCATCTCTGACTCATCAGAATCCTGCTTTAGAAAATAGAGAAAATCTGCTAGATTTCCCTCGTCTTCTTGCTCCTCAACTCCAGAATATTCCTCGAGATTGATATAGAGTGCACGGACAAACTCTCCACAGTATGTACTTGCAACGGCTTTTGCAAACATAGTTTGTCCATTCCGATGAACTGGTGAATATACTCCAACCACCTTCGTTTTCATGGATTTTGACTGCCCTTCCTCTAGCAATATATCCCTCTCATCTACCTCAATCTTTCGATTGATTAAGCTGAAAATATCCTGTGCCGACTGATATCTGTAGATATAGGTATTATCTTCCACTTCCCAACACTTTTGCTTGTTAGTGGTCAACCAATAGATGCGATCCGCCACGTGATAAATCTCTTGAATATTGTCTTCAAATAGATCTGATATCACAACATAGTGAATCACCTCTTGCAGGGCAAACTTTTTTAATTGCTCAATCGAAGTGAAATTATGTATCTGTAGTCCGTGATTCTTAATCCTAAGTAACTGTTTCGTCAAAAATTCCGCATATGTCGACTCTGTATCACAGATTGCCAACACTTTATAGCGCACTTTCGCACCACTTCCCTTCTGTGTTTTAAATCTTCATTTCTAAATTAACCGGTAACTCGTTGCTGAATACGCAACTTAGATTCGTGCATGCCACGAAAGAAAACCTACAAGATTGTAGTTACCCAAGCGATAAGAACTCGCTTGATGTAATGTGTATTATATCCGTTCTCATTTAGTTTGTCTATAGCTTTTTTATAAAAAATTATCTTTGTGAAATTTTCACAAAATTTGATAGATTGTTATTCCGTAAAGTGCTACAACCCCTGGAACTCCAAGCAATCCCGTTGTCAAAAACGTGATGAAATTAAATCCTACTGTTGCAAAAACACCCGAATTAAGAAGTATTGTATTGATGAGATAAATGCTCCCAAACCCTAGTAAACTACGTAAAAAAAAGCGATAAATTGAAGATAATATTGTCTTTCGATTCATGGAATCACTCCTCAAACCCTGTCTATAGATTATATGCTTAATTTCAAAATATATGACAAGTCCGCTTAGATTTTTTTCTATAATTTTATTTCAATTGTACGATCAGTAAACTCGTATGCTCGACAGTGAACCCCTGCTGCATCAAACATCTTCTTCGCTGCAATCACGGACGGTGTATCCGCATATTTATCACAGCAATATACAACTTCAACAATGCCCGATTGAATAATCGCCTTGGCACATTCGTTACATGGGAATAAGGAAACATACAATTTCGCCCCCTTCAAACTCCCGCCCGTATAATTCAAGATTGCATTCAATTCACTGTGTGTTGTGTATACATATTTGGCCTCTAGTGGATCTTCCGAATCCCGCACCCATGGAAAATCATCATCCGAACATCCACGTGGAAACCCATTGTATCCCATTGATAATATATTATTGTCATCGCTTACAATACAGCACCCTACTTGCGTGTTTGGATCCTTTGAGCGCTTTGCTGACAACAACGCAACTCCCATAAAATACTCGTCCCATGTAATATAATCTACTCTTTTACTCGACATTTTTCACCTCATTGATTCTCGAATTCTTCGTCTAGCCTTCTATCATTTCAATTCTTCGAATATGTCTATCATCATTGGAAAACTCTGTATTCAAGAACGTGTCTACAATATGTACCCCAAGGCCTGCACCAACCACACGTCCTCCCATTGCCAATACATTGGCATTATTGTGCTCCCTAGTTGCCTGAGCCGAGAAACAATCTGCACAGAGCGCACATCGAATCCCCTTCATCTTGTTCGCAACGATTGAAATCCCAATACCTGTCCCACAGATAAGAATTCCCTTGTCACATACTCCACTTTGGATGGCCTCGCACACCTTTCTCCCATATACTGGATAATCTACAGATTCCCCGTCACAACCAAAATCATTAAACTCGATTCCTTTTTCTACTAAATACTTCATTATTTCAACTTTCAACTCATAACCACCATGATCACATCCAATTGCTATCATATCTTTTCTCCTTTATGTTCTTACTGTATTTTACATTTTCTTAGCACTTTCATCTAGCTCTTAACATCCACCTTTTATGTTTCGGATGACCTCTCTTGCATCTCGAACCTGATTGCTTGCGGCTTTTTTCAAGCGATTCATCGTTGCATACCCAATCCCTCTTGCATCGAATGCCTCGCTAATGATTTCATCCACACTCTCTTCATCAAATTCTCTTAGTATCCGATATAAATTACGGGCAATTTCATACTCATCTCTGCGCGAACCAATGACCTTCACCACATCCGCTTGATAGAGATTCTCATGCTCCTTGGTTGCAAGTACTGCAACTTTTTTGCCTTGATTTTTTCTCTCAACAGCAAGGTGATTCATGGCCTCTACCATATCTTCCACCTCGCCTTCTATGATGACCATCTTCGCCTTCGGTGCATAGTGCCGATACTTCATTCCAGGTGCCTTGGGCGCCTCTAAACTATCTGCGCTCATAAGACTAGTGTCCACTTGCACTTCTCCGATTACTTCCTCTAGCATCTGCTTTGTAATCGCACCTGGTCGCAATATCATCGGGGGGGTCACTGTTGCATCTAATATGGTGGATTCTACTCCATATTGCACTTCCCCGCCGTCTACAATGGCATCAATCTTACCACTTAAATCCTCGTATACATGCTCTGCCAATGTGGGGCTAGGCCGCCCTGAAGAGTTTGCACTAGGCGCCGATACATATCCGCCACCTGCCAAGATAATATCCCTTGCAATTTCATGGTCTGGCATTCGCACTGCGACAGTTTCTAATCCACCCGTAGTTCCGTAGGGAACCGCGTCTGATTTATGAAACACCAAGGTCAGTGGTCCTGGCCAAAATTTCCTCGCAACTTTCTCCGCAACCTCAGATATCTGTGTTGTAAGGTGATTTAATGCCCCCATTTCTGCAATATGCACAATGAGCGGATTATCCGAGGGACGCCCTTTCGCCTGATATGTCTGCTTGGCAGCCTCTTCATTCATCGCATCCGCCCCCAATCCATACACGGTCTCTGTGGGAAATGCAACCAGCCCCCCCTCTCGCAGAATGTCTCCTGCCTCATGAATGATTTTATGATATTCTTCTGTTCTACGTTTCTCTACTTTTATAATCTTTGTTTGTCTTTTTTCCATGCTCTCATTATACCATAGGACTTTCATTTTTTACAATCCATTTCCTCACAATCCACCCTGTTCTAGATAGTTTTTTATTCCTGCTACGATACAATCTGCAACCTGCCACTGATATTCCTCTGTCGTCAGGAGATTCCCCTCTTCTGGATTTGTTAAAAACCCACACTCCACGATGATTAGTGGCGCACTAGTTCGTTTGAGCATAAAATACGAGTCATTTCCCTTCGGCTGTCTCGTATTATCTAGATTTAAAGCAAGCAATTCCTCCTGCATGATATGAGCCGCCTCTTCCCCCTGCTTGGAGTTATGGTAATAAAACACTTGAGCGCCCTTTATGCTGCTATCTTGATAACTGTTCTGATGAATGCTTACCGCTAATTCGGGTTCCGTTTCATTGATCAAATCTACTCGCGCATGCAGATCCTTGATATTGGACTCTTCTTCCCCTGATTCTTGAGCACTTTTATCCTCTGTGCGTGTCATCAGCACTTCATATCCTTGTTCTACCAATCGTTCTTCCACAAGCAATGCAATCGCAAGGTTCACCGATTTCTCCTCCACACCACCTACACCGATTTTTCCTGGATCTTTGCCCCCATGTCCCGCATCAATCACTATATCAACCGTTTGAGTCTGCTGTTCTTTTTCCACTTCTTTCTGTTCCGCTTCCTCTGGCTCGTCTTCCATCACACTGTGTACCGATTGCTCCATCCGCCCTTCTAGCATCTTCATGATGAATTGGCCTGTAAAATATACAAAAAGTGCAAGTAACGCAATCCCTATCACATATATGAGTTTTTTTGAAAACATAAAAATCCCCCAAGTGACATCTTACTTCATCTTATGTCCACTTGGAGGTTTTTATGTTTTGTTCCTATTATAAATATCTTAGTTTACGTACTTACGTATGAGATTCCAAACTTCAGAATCCTCTAGCCCGAGTTTCCATGCGGCAACCCCAGCAAGTTCATATTCTGTCATAACCTTTAACTTTTCCTCGACAGACGCTAGGTCTTCGATCCAGATTTGATAAGTGATTTCATCTCCTGTCCATGTTGCATAGTTTAATTTCAATGCATCATCCCACACCATTTCAGCATCATTTTCAGCAACTACGTTCACTGCGCTATTCATTCCATAGGTAGAGCTTTCAACTTTATTCGGGTATTCGGCTGCTTCCGTTCCCTCTTCTGCAGCAAGTTCCTCCGCCGTCTTCGGTGTCGATTCCCATAGTCTACTGTAGAATGGTATCGCATTAATCACTTTTTCTGACGGAACCATGCCTACCATGGTTTCAATTCCTTCGCGAACATACTCTATCGACGCAACTGGCCCTGCTTCTGGTGATCCTCCGTAGAATTCATCATATCCCATAATGATTACATAATCTGTAACAATCCCTTGCTCTTCATATTCATAATGCTGATTGAATGATTTCGGTGGATAATTCGCTACTGAAAGTATCAGCTGATTCTGTCTACATTTTACAGAAAGCTCCCTAACAAATTGGATAAAATGCGGTCCCGCATCTGTATTAACATGCTCGATATCAACATTGATTCCATCCAGCCCTGTTTTTAGTGCTTCCGCAATCACCTCATTGATAATTTTATCTCTCTTCGCCGTATTACTCAATACTTGGAACGTCTCATCTTGCGATCCAATCGTTCCGTCGAAATCATTTAGAACGCCCCAAACTTGAAGCCCCTCTCCATGTGCCTTCTCCACATAATCCTGACTCGCAAGTGAAATCAAATCGCCTTCTACGCTGTCGATAAAGAACCATGTTGGCGCAATGACATTCACGCCCCTTACGTCATCAAGTGCATCCATCAAAGTACCATTCCCCTCTGAACTCGTCACCTGATGCCATACCATATTCACCGGTTCATCCATCACCATATTCGGATATTCTTGATCCACAAAATCACTGGTCAACATCTCATCCGTCGGCTCACTGAACTTCCCTGACTGAGCATAGCCAATAATTCCATCTGCTGTTCGAACTTGATTCCAATCTTCTCCAATTTCTAGAACTTGTACTTCTGTTCCTTGTGGAATCTCTGATAGAATCTCGCTCTTCACTCCACCTTGATATCGAACTTGTGTATCAGTTGTTGCGGTAGCGACCTTGATTCCCTCCCAAGTCTTTCTGATGACGGTTCGACTCGGATTCGAGAAATACGCTGAAGTCATATCACTCCACTGTTGCACAAAATCTAGCGCAATGTAAGTCGTATTTCCCATGGTCTTTACAATTTCATATCCCATCTCAAACACTTCTTGCCCTTTTGTATACGAAGTTTGTCCAACTTCTACTCGCATACTTCCATCAGCTAGTGTATATAATAAAATGTTCTCGTTATAATCCCAGTAAAATCTGCCATTAATCTCCGAGCGAACAAATTCATATTCCAAATATGGTATTTCATTTTCAAGAATTCCCCTGGTTTCATGTACTTCGTTATCAACAATCACTGCCATTTCTTGTTCTGATGTCAATCCATAATATTCATTCAAATCCATTACCGCATCGGTCAAGCCGTATTTGTCTTGGTATAGGTTATATCCAATGATTGCTGCTACCACAATGACCAAAACCACTCCTGCCAAAACACCAAACTGCTGCAGTTGTCTCCTCTTTCTCATTGAGCGACTATTGATTCTCTGGTTCCCCGAACCCGAGGTTCTACCTGTCCTACTCGCCCCCTCGCTCAGATATTCGTCATTCAACAATTCCTTCAACTCATCTGTTTCTCGCGATTCCTGCCTTCTTCTCTGTGCAAGCCGTTCTTCGCTTCGCTTCTGCAACATCTGTATATCGTCTGTGGAAAATCGCGTCGTGCGTCTTTCCTCTATCGTCCTTCCAGAACCTTGTTGCAATGGTCGCGTAGCCGCTCTCCTCTGTTTGTCTTGTGGTGCTGCTCCGCCACTCCTCTGCGTCGATCCCGCCTCGCCTTGCCTCACTGGTCTTCGGCTCTTTGGTCTCTCTTGTTTTTGATTCAGGCTAGTATGCGGTGGTCTCTGAGAATTATCTGAATGTAATTTCTCTCGTCTTCTTTTCATACCCTCTTTTACTTCTTTTTCATTGCCTTGAGATTGTTTTCTCTCCATGACACACCTCCTCATAACCTTCATTATACCATATATCTTATAATCGTCATCATATTTTTTCAACTTTTATAAACTATTTCGTCGAAACTTATCTGCAATATCCTCCCCTTCCTATTAAAAATATAGTCTCGCATGTACGTATTTGGATCCTTTACCATATGGGCAATCACAACTTGAACTGCACTTGCTGGTTTTTCCTCCAGAAGAAATGACAATCCTGCTGTCTCCATACATTCTAGCTCTAAATATAAATTTTTATACTTTTCTTGATAAATCATTTCAGTACCTAACTACATATCGTCTCCCAATAAGATTCGAAACATTCACATTCCCCAAGAAGATGTTGTTGATATGTACCCTCTTTCAAAATTAGTGTTGTTTTTGCAAATATTTTGTCGAACGCCCACACACGTACTACTTAATTTTTTTGCTTGAATTTTGTTCGTAGAAAAAATCGTAACTATTCAGCCTAAACATCTCGGATGGATCATTGCGTGATCTGTTACAAAAATTCGAACTTGATATTAAATAATTATAGATAAAAAGAATTCTTTAGATTCAAAGACTTTATCCCATATAACGACCTCCCTTCCCAATGGGAAACCATCTTCTTGTATTCCGAATTATATACATTATTTCGACAAATTGCAACCTTTTTTTCAATTATTTTGAAAACTGCAACGGAAGTAGCTCTTTTAAGCAATATTCTTCGTATTTGCGCTCGGATTTTGCCAATACAATTCTAAATGTTTCTGGTTCACAAAACTCCATCATAACCTGCCTGCATACTCCACAAGGCGCACAATAATCTGATTCTGCAAGATTGGACTGTGCATCAGCTCCAACAATAGCAATTGCTGCAAACTCTCGCTCTCCTTCCGATATCGCCTTGAAAAACGCTGTCCGCTCCGCACAATTAGTTGGTGAATATGCAATATTCTCGATATTACAACCAGTATAGATCTTTCCATTTTTACATAACAACGCTGCTCCAACCAAAAAATTGGAATATGGAGCATACGCCTGTCTTCTTGCACCCACCGCTGCTTTTATCAATTCTTTCATGCCTCAACCTCCTTTTCAACTATACTAGCATAGGTTTTTCCCCTACACAATACGAAACAACAACGATTGGAGATTAAAATTTTCCTCTTGTCAATATAAACAGACTATTCTAGTATAAAAGCCATCTAAAACTCAAGTAATCTTTCACACGCTAGTGTGGCTTTGACGATTCTGTCAATTAACATCAAGCAAATTAATTAAACAGCTAAAACCAAACGGCTAAATGCAAGCTACATCTTTACAACATGCCCCGAAACAATTATACTTAAGAAAGAAGATAATGTATGGAACAACAAAAAACTTATGAAGAATTAATGCAATGTGTCCCAACAGATGTACAGGAAGAATTTCACCAAATTGAACAAGGGAAGCGATTGCCCGACTTAGGTTCTGATATCGTATTCAAAAAAGTGTTTGATCCAGATATTCATTATGAAGAAAAGTCCGAAAATATTTAAAAATTCGCCAGAATTTATCCATTTCAAAAATAGTGTAACAGATACAGGGATTGAGTTAAGTCAACTAGCGAATATCGTGTATATTGAACTAGAAAAATGCCTGAAGTATGTAAAGGAAACGGATATGAAACCGAAAACAAGGAACTATGGAAATGGTTGATGATGTTGGCAGATGTAAATGATGATGATGTGAAACGATTAGTAGTCGAGGATCCAGAGAAGGCAGAGATTATAGAAGAATTGCATGGAATATCAAAGAGCAAGGAGGAGTTGATGAAGATGTTGAGTGAAAAGTATGCGGCAGCAACACGTTCTAGTGAAATGGTGTATGCGAAGCGTGAAGCAATGCGCGAGGGCAGGCGTGAAGGCGAAACAATTGGAAAAGATGAAAAAATAATCGAACTAATTATGAACAACCACCAAGAATTTTCTGCAGATGCTGCAGCCAAAGTTTTTATGTGTGATCGAGTAATGGTCGATGAAGTATATCGCTTGCTAGACACACGCGAAGGAGACATCAGCATAGAAGAAATAAGACAGAAACTCGTTGAGGGTGGTTTCATTGAAGAACCAACTTTTGAAACTGTATAATTATTATAGAAAGCGTAGAGTACCTTTGCTATTACATTTCAGTCCCACGCTAATCACACCGCTGATTAGTGATGGGCTAGTACATAAATTTCATGATAAATCACGTCCCTCGCCGTAAGGCGACTTGTAAATGGACGTGATTTGTTGCTTTTTACGGGAGCACGTAGTGTGACTGTGAAAAGTAACCCTTTGCTCTACGCTTTCTATTTTATTAATTACCCATTGACAACTGTTCATGTACAGTATATACTGTTTATACAATACATGAACAGTAGGTGAATGAATGGATTTTATAATAAGCAATGCAAATAACCAACCCATATATGAACAGATTTGCAGCCAAGTCAAGGCTGCTATCATCTCTGGCGAGCTGAAGCCTGGTGAAATCCTTCCCTCCATTCGCAATCTAGCGAAGGATTTGAAGATTAGTGTCATAACAACCAAGCGGGCTTATGATGAATTGGAGTTAGAAGGATACATATGTACCGTACATGGGAAAGGCTCTTTTGTAGCCGAGAAGAATATGGAACTATTACGCGAGTCCCAATTGAAGGAAATCGAGTTACATATGCAGAAGATTCTGGAAATTGCGCCATCGTGTAATTTAGATTCCACGGATTTGCTAGAAATGTTTAAATTCTTTATCGAGGAGGAGGATTAAAATGAATGCAATCGAAGTAAAAAACCTAACAAAAAAATTCGACACATTTATCTTGGATCACATAAGCTTTAACGTACCTAGTGGTTCCATTGTAGGTCTAGTCGGTGAAAATGGTGCTGGAAAAACCACTACAATCAAGCTAATCATGAACGCGCTAGAAAAAGATGATGGAAACATTCACCTCTTCGGACAAGAGAATAATGCACCTCATTTTACCACTACAAAAGAGGACATCGGTGTTGTGCTCGACGAGGCGCATTTTCCAGAAGTATTAAACGCACTAGATATTGCGAAGATCATGAAGAACACCTATCGCAACTGGAGCGACACCACCTATCTCTCATACTTGGAACGTTTTCAGCTCCCACAAAAGAAGCAATTTAAAGATTACTCTCGGGGTATGCAGATGAAACTTGCTATCGCCGTGGCTCTCTCGCACAATGCAAAGCTTCTGATATTAGACGAGGCAACTAGCGGACTCGATCCTATGGTACGAGAAGAAATCCTAGATATTTTTCATGAATTCACTCGGGATGAGTCACACTCCATCCTACTGTCCTCTCACATAATCAGTGACCTCGAAAAAGTCTGTGATTATATCACATTCATCCATAACGGAAAACTTAAATTAAGTGAGGAAAAAGACCTTCTGCTCGAGAAATATGGTATTGTGAAAATCAGAGAGGATCTATTAGATTCTATCCCACCAGAAGCTATCATCAACAAGAAAAAACTTTATTCGGGATATGAACTCTTAGTGAGCAAGGAGAACATTCATAGCAGCTTCGTATGCGAGAATGCAACCTTAGAAGAAATTATTTTATTGTTGGTAAAGGAGGATACTCGATGAAAGCCTTAGTCTTAAAAGATTTGCTTGTTTTAGCAAAACAAATGAAAATTCTGCTATTCATCATTCCATTTATCGCAGTAACCGGAGGTCCTACACTATTTGGAATGACATTACTACTCGGAGCCTCCATGCCGTTTACTGCACTCGCCTATGATGAACGCTCAAAATGGGGCGAACTCGCCTTGATGTTCCCATATTCAAAGAATGATTTAGTAATGAGTAAATACGTTTTAGGATACATCGGCATTCTCATTGCTGGCGCCCTCTCCTATATAAGCACTACACTAGCAAGCTTGGCAATGGTCAACTTTAGTCCCATCCCATTACAAACCCTTGTATTACTGGTAGCAATTGCGCTAATTTACCTAAGCATCAGTACCCCCATACAGATAAAATATGGAACAGAGAAAGGGCGCATCATATATTGGAGCATTATAATCTCCTTTACAGCCCTAGGTTCCATCTCGCAATCTATGAATTTGACACTTCCTTCGCTCTCCTCTAGTCTTACTTTTAGTCTTGCTATTGTTTTGAATCTTATCTCAATTCAAATAGCTAAGAAGTTTTAATTGTTCATTGGGGACGTAGTTTTTTGCCAAAAAACTACGTCCCCAATGAAATAATCCCTGTCCCTATTGCATCATGACTAGTAGAACTCTGTCCTCAAGCACCTCAACATCAAAATAAGTATACCCCTCTTCTTGTCGTGATTCTATAATCTCATCCACCAAATAATTCTTCACTTGCTCATACCGCCCTTCTACACGAACGCTTACCAACTTCTTCTTTCCTACAAAGAAATCTTTATAATCATTCTGGACATATTGTGTAATCACTACCAGTTCCTGCTTTCCATTCGTGAGTGATTTCGCACGAATTTCTCGATTTATTCGTCCTGCATAATCCAATTTTACCTGGGGCGTGATACCCAATTCCTGCAGATAATCATCTAGATAATCAAATAATAAATATGACCCCTCTAAATATGCCACATCTGGATGGGTTGCAAAATATACAGTAGATCCATCCCCATATTGGTTTTTAATGACCGCAGGTGTATCATCACCGAATCTAGCACAAATTTCTGCATTCTCACTCACTTCTAGATACTCCTTATGCCAATGTCCCTTCTGGGTCTTATTCCTATATGTAACATTCGGATGCTTGCATACTTCTGCCATCTTAGCTCGAAAACCGAATACCTCCGATAGTTCAAACGCTGGGTAGTAGTCATTATACCATGCATGTTCTCCTAGCACAGAGAATTTGGCCGTGGCAATATAATGCCCCCCCTGTTTCACGTAGTCTTTGACAGCGACTGCTGTCTTGGCATTCACCACACACATAAATGGCGCTACAATCAACTTAAACCTATCTGCATATCCATTCTCCAAATGCTCGTTTGTAATAAATTCCACATCATAATTTTTATCTGTAATACAACGATAAAATCCACGCAATGCCTTTAACAAGAATCCGTCTTGCTCCATTGCATTCAGTGCAATGGCATTGGTTTTGTCCATATGTATTGCAATTTCCGCTGATTTATTATTCGCCTCTCCGATAAAAGCCGACAACCCATCAACTAATTTTCCAATATCTCTAGCAGGTTGTGTTAAGTGGTTCTCGTTTCCCATTAGGTCAACCAACCCCCCCCAATAGAGAGGTTGAAATAACGGTTCGCGATATACTTGATACAAGGTCAGCTTACTATCAAAACTAATCGCTTCGAAGATATTACGATAGATATCACTCGCCTGCACATTCTTACTCGGACCGAGAATCCAATCGTTTATCGGCCCAGCCTCTGTCTCAAGCAGCCAATAATTTTTTCCAAGCGGTCTCGAAGTCGATCGAGCCATGTCTAAAAACATGGTAGAAAACTCATACATCTTCTCTAGTTTATCTCCGCTACTTGGATACAAATCATATCCCACAATATCTACAACTTTCGCCATCTCAAACTGGTCTAATGCTGTGATCACACCTAGTGGATCCTGAGATTTCAAGAAAAATATGTTGGTTGTAGTCACGTGTTTCCTATCTATTGACTTGATAATTTCATTTTGCCATTTTATAAATTGAACCAAATTATCCATCCAAAACAGACGCCAATCTAGCCACCTTGTCACACTAGCCCATGCTGATGCGCGCGCTTTTGGCGGCATCAGTTGATCAAAACTCTGCAACACTGTAAAAGATGGACCCCATCGGTAAGCATAATTTAGTGCATCGATATTTTTATATTTCTTCTTCGCCCACTTTTGAAAATTCTTGACCGAATGTTCACAGTAACAGTAATACTCAACTCCACCACTTTCTAATGGCATAAAGGGAAATGAAATTTCATTGTGTATTTGATAGGAACAAAGTGCTGGATGACCCTTATATCTCTCCACTAACACACGGATAAATCTCTCCGCATATGTTCGATAGTCCACATGATCCACACATGCCCATGAATAGCTAACATTATTAGGATATTGTTTTCCCATATTATTTGTAATATTCACCTCTGGATGCTTTTGACTAATCCAAAGAGGTGGCGATGCCGTTCCCGTTCCTAGCATTACCTGTATTCCAAACTCAAGACACAAATCCATAAATTCGTCTAATATTTCAAAATTATATTGTCCTTCAACACCTTCTATAATATCCCATGCTCCGAATAACTCAGCAGTTCTGAGCACCTTAATGTCCATTGACTTTAAGGTGCTCAGATCCTTTCTCCACTGATCTTTACTCATGACATAGGGATAATACCCAGATGCATATGTAAAGTCATTCATATTATTAACACTCCTTTATCTTACAGACCAATCATATGTAGTCCATTTGCAAGTAAATCACCTAATAGGATGAAGAATGAGAACTCATTTCCACCATATAGTTGAACGAAGTTACCAACTGTAGTTTGTACAATCGGGATTGTAATTGCAACCATAATTGTCAAACATACGGAACAAAGAATACTTGTTACGATTACCGCCTTCACTCCACCATACTTGTTTGCGAAGATAGCCGCTGGTGCAACATCGAAATAACATGCTACCATAAGTGGAATAATCGCTACCGTCAAGAATCCTGATCCACCCAATACGAATACCATTATGATGTTTGTTGTTGCAGCGATTAAGAATCCTAATAATAAAGCGTTTTGTCCATAAGGGAAGATTAATGGAACGTCCATCGCTGGTACAGCTCCTGGTACAAGCTTTGTTGCAATTCCCTTGAACGCTGGAACGATTTCACCTAGCATTAAACGCACACCTTGTAGCAATACAATCATACCTGCCGCAAATGTCATACCATTTGTAAGCGCAACTGTGAAAGTTGGTTGTCCTCCAAATACAATCTCTTTTGTCTCTCCTGTTAACAAGAATCCAATGATGATGTATAGAAGCATAATTACAATACCTGAAACAAGTGTCGTATCTTTGAAGAAGGCTAAGCTCTTAGGAAGATTGATATCTTCTGTGCTTTGCTTTTGATTCTTCTCATTTTTACCGAACAACTTACCAATTCCAACACCTACTAGACAGTAGATACTTGTTGTGTGTCCTATTGTAAATGAATCTTGTCCTGTCAAATCTGTCACATATTTTCTCAAAATATGTGGAAGGATTGTAAACACTAAGATTTGAATGATAACTGCAAGTATGTACATTCCTGCTCTTGTCAAGTCATTCTCAACACCAATTGCAATCATCAACATTGGATACCAGTAAAGTAGGTTCGCTGTTAAATAAATAGCCTTGAATGGTGTAAAACGTGCGATAATGATATTTAATACAAAACCAGCCAACATGATAAGTCCAACATCAGTTCCATATGACTCTAAGAATGTTGCAAAGTCTGCGATTGGAGCCGCCCCTTCAATTGCGAATAAGCTATTGAAACCATCCGAAAGAGGTGTAATTGCACGAATTAAAATGTTAACACCCTCTGTCAGAATTACCATACCGATGAATGATTTCAAAGTTCCTTTTACTACATCACTAAATGATTTTCTCTGAAGTAATAATCCCAAAAGAGCAATCATGGCAATAAACATCGCCGGTGTTCTAAATAGACTTACTACTATATTTAATACGTTTTGCATTTGTTATTTCTCCCTTCTCATTTCCAATTAATTATTACGCCACTTATTTTGCGGCTAATTCTTTTGCTAGAGGTAGTACTTTTTCTTCTATCTCTGGTTCGCTAATAAAATTCTCAATAATAATAATTGGTGTACTAATCTTTTCTTTGATTTGCGGATATAATCCATCCGAAGTTAATACGATATCATAACCATTATCAGCAACACTTGTAACATCTTGTGGTTCCACCTCTGCATCAATACCATGCTTTTCAAATACCGAATCTACAGTCATTTTTAAAATCAAGCTACTTCCAATTCCAAACCCACATACTGTTAATACGTTTAATCTTCTCATTACTCTTCACCTCCTTCTTCTTTTATTAAATAATCTAACACCGCTTGCACATCTTCCGTTGAGTCTAGCAATTCGATGAAATTATCATCTCCCAAAAACTTGGAAATCTTCATTAATACGTCTACGTGTTGACCTGGTGTTGGTGACCCTAGGCAAAATACAGTTTTTACCGGATCATTTGTTTCATGTCCAAATACAACAGGTTCACTTAACGTAATCATGCTCAAACATTCCTCATTTACATTTGCTCCAGCTGCTGCATGCGCAAGCGCAATACCTGGAATTAAAACAATGTATGGTCCAAATTTTTCCATAGCTGCAAAAATATCATCTACATATTCAGGTTTAATCTTGTTCAAATCAATCAGCGGTTGTGCCGACAATTTGATTGCCTCCGCTTTATCAGCCGCCTTTACTTTTAACTTTACTGTGTCATGATTTAGAAAATTTGATATCATTTCTCTCGTACCTCTCTTTCTACATACTTCGCGATGCAACGATATCTACACCTGTATGTAATATATTTTCGATGATAATGTCTCCCATCTTAATTGGAGCATTCACCTCGACTTGTTTCAGTTCATTCATCACATCGAAGATTAATGGCTTCGGAACTGCCTCACTTGTAATGACAGGCAATACTGGGTGTATCCCACCTTGTATCTTTACCAAAGATGTTATCATTCTCTTGGGATTCTTCAACTCATTCGATGCATACACCTCTCCACGCTTACACTTATTTCCACTCACTATCATTTCATCTGTTTGCTCATTCCATTCAACATTCAAATGACATCCGATTGGACATGTAATACAAATCATTTCTTTTTTCATCATACTTCCCTCACTCGGATTGTTAAATTCTCTTTTATTGCATTTAGCAACTCTGGCTTCAGAGGAATCCGTTCCATCTCCGCAGGCAACAAGAAATTTTTTTGTTTGGTCTTAATTACAGTTTCTCCATCTAAAAACTCGATAACTGACTTCTGAGATGGCTTTCTCACACGAAATGAAAATGTTACCTCCTCCGTAGTATTTTTATTAAATTTTTGAGGAACAACGTAACCTACACCTGCCTCTGCTATCGTAGGTTTCTCATCTCTGCCTTTCTGGTCACTCATTAAGTCCGCAGCCGCATTCTTCCCTGCCTGTCCACTCTCGATGGCAACAAAATCAACCAAATCATGAACATGAAGTGCATTTCCACAGGCATAGATTCCAGGGACAGATGTCTCCAACCTCTCATTCACAACCGCACCTCTTGTAATTGGATCTAACTGAACTCCTATCGAATGAGCCAAAACGTTCTCAGGGATAAGTCCCACCGAAAGCAAAAGCGTATCTACTTCAAATTCTTTCTCCGTTCCCTCGATTGGATTTCGATTTCCATCCACTTCTTGGATTTTAATCTTCTCCAATTTATCTTCCCCCATAATTTCTGTTACCGTATGACTTAAGTACAGAGGAATGTCGAAATCTTCTAGACATTGAACAATGTTTCTCATCAACCCATTGGAATACGGCATTAACTCTGCTACCCCCAGAACCTTAGCGCCTTCCAATGTCATCCTTCGAGCCATAATTAAACCAATATCTCCACTCCCTAGTATAAAGACTTTCTTTCCAACTAGAACATTTTCGATATTCGCATACTTCTGTGCAGTTCCAGCTGTGTAAACACCCTTCACACGAGTGCCTGGTATTGAGATCGCACCACGTGTCCTCTCATAACACCCACAGGCTAAGATGATTTTCTTTGCCTGTACCTCGAATACTCCACTCGAATTCACATAAGTAACCTTTCTCTCCGGTGTAATCTCAGAAACCTTGGAGGACAGTTGATACTCGATTCCATATTCATTCATCTTATCAATATATTTTTCAGCAAATGCTGGACCCGACAACTCTTCTTTAAATATCTGCAACCCGAACCCATTGTGAATACATTGATTGAGAATCCCACCGAGCTCGCCATCACCCTCTAACACCAAGATCGAATCGACTCCAGCCTCTTTCGCCGCAACAGCACTTGCCATTCCTGCACTTCCGCCTCCAATTACCACTATGTCAACATTTCTCATCATTTCATCAACTCTCCTAACTTCGAATCATCCTGATCATATTGCACCTCTGTTAGCGGTATGCCAAGTTCTTTGGAAAGTATCTTGGCTACCTCCACCTCGCAGAATCCTCCTTGGCATCTTCCCATACCAGGTCTCACACGCTTCTTTACACCCTTAATCGTCCTTGCCCCGTTATTGCAGTGAATCGCGTCCACAATTTCTTGATAAGAAATTTTCTCACATTTACATACCACGTCTCCATATTGAGGATTTCTCTTAATATATTGATTTCGTTCTTCATTACTAAGCTTTCTCATTACAACATGCTTCTCAAATGGTACCACTTCCACCTTGGATTCTAGACGTATTACTTCAGATACAAGTTCATCAATTACATATCGACTAATCGCTGGGGCACTTGCTATTCCAGGAGAGTCAATCGCTCCTAGATGAATAAAATTACGATATTTATCCGAGAAATCAATATAAAAATCATTATGATTGCCACATGCACGAATCCCTGCATAGCTTCGAATTATTTCACCATAAGGTACATTCCGAACAATTTTTGTCAAATTCTCATTCATGAAGTTTAGCCCCTCTTTCGAAGTCGCCAAGTCATCTAATTCACATAGTTCTGAGTTCGGTCCTAATAAGGTATTACCATGTGTCGTCGGGATTGCAAGTACACCTTTTCCAAGTTTCGTTGGCATCGGATAAATTATTTTATTTACAAAATCTTTTGCAAGTTTCGACAAAACATAATATTGCCCTTTTCTTGGTGTAATCTCAAATGGATTATCTCCAATCATGTTCGCAATTTTCTGTGAATTGCATCCCGCTGAGTTAATCACTAACTTGGCGCTGTATTTCCCTTTGTTTGTCACAACTTCGAAGCAGTCCGTCTGACGCTCAATCTCTGTCACATCTTCTCCCAGTCTCAATTCCACACCATTATTCATGGCATCTTCCACCAAGAAGTTCGCCACCTCCCACGGATAAACCACTGCTGTTTCTGGAACATCCATTCCTGCAATCACATGTTCGGATAAATTCGGCTCCATCTTTAACAACTCTTCGCGAGCTAAAATCTCTGCTTTAATTCCGCGCAAGTCCGCTTTTCTCTTTAACTCTTTTAGCGCTTCCGCCTCCTCTTCACTACAGGCAACCACCAATGCTCCACACTCGAGATAGTCTGCACCTAATTCTTCGCATATCTCACGATACATTCTAGCGCCTACTACGTTTAATTTCCCCTTCAATGTTCCTTCTTCTGGATCATACCCTGTGTGTACGATTGCACTATTCGCCATCGTCGTTGCATTTGCAACATCGTTTTCCTTATCCAGTAAGCATATCTTCAGATTATAACGTGATAAGTCGCGTGCGATAAAGGAACCAATAATTCCTGCTCCTATAATCATTACATCATACATCTTCGACTCCTCCTTATAATTCTTTGCTCATAGCATATAACGAATCGTAGATTTTAGTAGGAACAACTTCTGACTGTTCTACATCTTCTATCTTCGTTTCCCCTGTCAACACTAAGATTCCATTGCTTCCGTTCTTCACTCCTGTTGCAACATCCGTGTACAATCGATCTCCCACAATCGCAATCTCTTCTCTCTCATAACCACTGCGCCTCATGATCATATCAATCGTTTCTTTGAATGGTTTACCCAAAAACTTAGGCTCCTTTCCTGTGGAATGGCTAATCATAGAGCACATTGCCCCACAATCTGGAATAAATCCATCCTCTGTTGGGCAGTTTACATCTAGGTGGGTCGCTAGATAAACCGCCCCATTCCGAATATTCGTACATGCCTTCTCTAAGTTCTCATAGGTCAAACTCATATCAAAAGCAATCACAACAACATCTGCATCATATCCATCTGTTAACTCAATTCCTTGATTCGTAAAATCATTTTTTAATGTTGGCGTTCCTAGCAAAAACACCTTTTTATCCAAATAGAATGACTTTAGGTACTCAATGGTAACATCTCCTGATGTCATAATCTGCTTCTCTGTAATTGGAGTATTCATCTTCGCCAATTTTGCAATATAATCCGCAGGTGTCTTTGATGAATTATTGGTAAAAAACATAAACTCCTTTCCTTTACTTTTCACAGTCTCAAGAAATTCTGGAGAACCTTCAATTAGTTTATCTCCCAAATAATAGGTCCCATCCATATCTAATACAAATAATTTTATGTTCTTTAAGTCAAACATCTCTTTCTCCTTCTAAACGCAGCTTTACTTCATTCTCTTCAACATGGTATAAAATAAATCATTGAACGTTTCCAAATCATTAATTTTATCTGGAATATCAACCAAAATCATTTCCTCTTCTTGATATTCTTCTGGATTCACAATCTGCATCAATCCCGTTTCCAAATCTGTTTCTTGCTTCAGGATTGCCTTTTTCGATGTGTCAAACAACTCTGGATTTGTCATGTAAATCGCTGTACACAAATCCCAGTTAATAAATACAGGGCGATTTCCATAGTCTCTCGTCTTACGCTTAATCCAATCACCTAATATAGGCTTCGCCCATTTCATATAGTCACTTTCCATATTCAGCGCGGCTTCTAGATCCTCTAGGTAGTAGACTGCATCCTTTGTACACTGACTAGATAGAATCGACATATTATGACAGTTATACAGAACCTTGGCTGCCGATTTATGATCGATTGTAAAGTTCAATTCATTGCAGAGCACTCCATTTAAGTATAATGGCTCTGTAATTCCTCCCATAATAATCAACCTTTTGATTTTATTGAAAAATCCCGGATCTTTCTGGTAGGCACCTGCGATATTGCATAGCGAACCAATCGCTATCACCGTGATCTCATTTGGGTTCTCATTGACCGTCCGAACCAGATAGTCGACCGCTGCCGAATCATAAGCTTCCGGTGTACGCCCACCCATATATACGTCTACGTCCTTAATATTTAGATCTTCTAGCATCTGCAGTGTGTTATAGTAAACTACGTGTTGATAGTTGTTTGCAAATGTACATGTTATGGCTAGCACTTCTACATCTGGATGTGCGTAGAGATAAGCAAAGGTCAATCCATCATCTACATCACTCTTCTTCACACCCATGGTATTATCACAATCTAAAATAACTTTATGCATATTTTTTCTCCTAAAAACAATTTATCAGTTCCCAATTATTTATAGATATGTTGTTTGTAATTGTTCGAATATCAACACTACAGACCAGCATCCAGCATCCATAAACCCTTTACTTTTTTCTTGCAAGAATTTCGCGCGCCCCTTCGTTGCAATCATATCTATCGTTGCTTCTGCACCCTTCTTTGCACCTGCTACTGCCAATCCCAACGCCTCATTCAAATCATTACCATGATAGCGATCCATTTCATCCTTTACTCCGTAAAGTGCATCTAGCATTGTCTTCTCATTTCTCTTCGTTCCTGCCAGATCACCAATCCCTTGAATGGTTCCATCAATCACCTTCTTAAATCCAGAAACATCTAATTCATCTTGATCTTTCAAGATAATCGCTGTTTGAATGAAGAATGTACTGAAAATCGGTCCTGATGCACCCCCCATAGAATTTAGCATTGCATACCCAATCGTCTTCGCCACTTCTGCTAGCGATGTATCCTCTGGCAACTCACTCGTCTTCGCATACGCCTCTGTAAAGCCTCTCGAAATGGTTAATCCATGATCTCCATCTCCTGCACTGCGGTCTAAATCACATAAGTAAATCGCATTTTCTTCAAATACCTCACTTAATTTTTTTGAAAACTCTATAAACTTATTCATGGTTTCCCTCCATAATCTTCTTCATGTATTTTATCCCCTTGATTGCTTCATCAATCGGTGTTTTTTCCATTCTTGTTTCTCGCCAGATAAACAATGCATCTCCAACTTCCGTACCAGACTCTACAAATGTCTCCATATCTAAATTACCTTGGTAATTTAACTCTTTGAGTAATTTTACCAACCCAGCAAAATCAATATGTCCCGTTCCTGGCACACCTCTGTGATTCTCACAGATATGAATACAACCAATTACTTCAATATTCTCCCGAATTGCATCTAACATATTTGATTCTTCAATATTCATATGGAATGTATCTACAAGTAATTTCACATTATCACAATTCACAAGTTCCAAGAACTGTTTCCCTTGTGCAAGAGTATTCATAAAATCCGATTCAAAACGATTGATCACTTCAAGATTTAACTGAATTCCCTTCTCCTTCGCATATGCAGCGACTACTTGAAGTGTCTTGGCACTATTTCTCCAGCGAATCTCCAAATCTTCTTTCGAAAATGCTTGCCACGGTGATGCTAGCACTCCGTTAATCATCTTGGCATGTCCTGCACTCGCCGTATCAATACAAGTCTTTAAGTATTGAATTGCTGCCTCTCGAATCGACTCATCACTACTAGATGGATCCGTATCAGGTGATACCCCTGTACCACATACAATATCAAACCCTAGTTCATTCGCTCTATCAAAGATTGCTTGAAGTTTCTCTAGGCTATTTCCATAGAGCGAAATCTCTAAGACTTCAAATCCATATTCCTTCAGTTGTTCAAAATACTGACCGATGTCATCTGTCCATGTCCTACAGAGCATCGACATATGTAATCCTAGTTTCATTGTTTTTACCAACTTTCTAAATTTTTACGCATTACTACTATTTCATAAACCAGAGGGTTTTCCCCCTTATCATAAGCAACAAACTTCTTCTCTTGTAACTCGCTGTGAATATTATTTTCCGCCATACCTAGATCACTGTATTTTTCCGAATTATCTACCATTCGGTCTCCGATAATGACGCCTTGTCCAAATTCCAGATGATAATTTAGCTCTAGAACTCGATAAAGTGATTGAGTAACTCCAGCAACCGAGAAGTAATATGGGCTCAAACCAGGTGCTATACTTACGGGAAGATAGGAATAAGTTATCCATGTAGGAAAATTCTCAATACAACGGAGCCTCTTTATAACATAAACTTCTTGCCCCTTATCTAGTTTCAACATTTCCCGCACTTCTTTTCCTGGCTTCATCGTCTTAAAATCAAGAATATTCGATGTTGGTCGATAGCCTGCCTCTGTAATTTGTTTGCTAAAACTCAGCATCCACGTCCAGTCCTGCGTATCGATATCACTTACAAATGTTCCCTTACCCGGAATGGTTCTTAGCAACCCTCTCTCATGCAACAATTTCAATGCCTTTCGAACCGTTACTCTACTCGCCTTATATTGCAATTGCATGCTCGCTTCGCTTGGAAGTTGCCCGCCTTTTTCTAATTGCTTATGATTAATCTGCTTCGTTAAATCTGCTGCAATTTCTTTATACTTTGCATTTACGTGTGTTTCTCTCATTTTGCTTGTTTTGCGGCCTTTACAATCGCTTCAAACATATCTGTCATGTCAGACACATCTTCTTGCCCTACATAATTCTTCCATACGCTTCTTCCAACTGCATATCCGCTGGCGCCTCCTTGTACCGAATACTGAATCTGTTTGATAAAGAAATCATAATCCCCTCCAGAACTCAATATAATCCATGGGACATCTAGCATGGCCGAAACCTTATGGCAATTCTCGATATTTTCCTCTTCCGATAAATCAATTCCTCCTGGAAATTCCAATTTATATACATCGATATCGAATTTAGATAAACGCCCTAATGACTTCACCATCATCTCCACTTTTGCTCTAGAATCCATCATCTCTGTTGAATACATAATCGGCTCGATACAAAACGGAATCCCTGCCTCTTTACAGTCCTTGATAATATCTTCTACAATACCATCCAGTTTATCCACAAATCCCATCTCCGGATTATAGTAAACAAATAGTTTCACTAATTTCCCACCAAGTTCTTTGATTTTCTTAGGATTAATTCCTGAATATACATAATCTCCTTCTAGCGGATTATCGTTATAATTATTATTCTCCATTCCCATCATGAAGTTCTTCCCTTGTAGATCAAATTGCAATCCATCTTCACCCACACTATAGACTGGATCAATCAAATATCCACTCGCATAATCCTTCACTGCAGACATCAAGCGATTCTTCTCCTCTACAATCTCTTTAGCAGAAGCCTTATACCCTAACTTCTCATCTAAGATGTCTGAGAATTCTGCTCGATGGTCAATTGCAAAAATATGAAATAATCCATCCTGTGTCAATTCCTCTAAATACTTGTTCATCTTCCCACCTCTTTCTTATAACACGTCACTATAAGTTTCCATATTAATAAACGGGATTTTAGCCAACTTGCAGAATTCTTGCATTGCAGCTACATGATTTCCTCTGCAAACAATCAGATGATGTTCAATTCCATTTTTCATCAATGTATCCATCACATCAATTGCATCAAATTCTTTTCTACCCTGTTTAAAATCCGTAATATATCCTCTTGTCCCTGAATATCCTTCATGCTCATTTTTCACCTGAGCACTAAAACAAATTAATTCCTGATTATTGCTATAGCGAAGTACCGTAACTTCTTGTTCTTTAAACTTGTAATCGTATGTTAATCCCATCAACTCACGCTCTGGATTCTTGCGATCTAGCATTGGATGCGGAATAATACTCGTATCTTCATCACACAAGGATTGTGTTCCAATTCCACAATGCCACAACAACAAATTATTATCTTCTAGGCTTACTCCCGCCAAATCCATAAACGTTGGAACTTCACCAGAAGCAGCCTGTATTAATTTCATTGTCAGAGCAGCACCTCGATCACCCTCACACGCAGCCGGAATTCCTAACTTATCTCCCAACATACTAAATAATACGCATGGAACAATCTGGTATTGATCTTGCATTTCTGGCCAACATACTGCCGACAATGTATCTATCTCATACCGCTCCATCATCTTGCTTAGTGCCACATAGCATTTTGCTCCAGTTAACAATGATTTTTCAGGCAGACTCGATACATCCTTAGCTGTTGCCACAATCTCTTTCTTCGCGAGCTCAGCTTCGTCCACTGTAACCTTCTCAACTTCTCGAACAAACTCCTCAAAGGAAAGGTCTACCGTCTCTAAACCATACTTACACTCCAGTAACAGTTCTGTCTCAAGATTATAGAAAGATGGTGCAACTTGTCCTAAGAATCCTACCTTCATCGTCTGTAAAGACTTCAATGCCTTCAAAGCACCTATTGTCACATCCATTCTGTTTTTAAATAGTGGATTCGCAACAGAGCCATAGAACCACTTCACCTCTGTGGTATTCTTATATGTACGCTGCGCCATACTCAAAAACAAATTCAGCGATACGGTTGAATTCAACTGTATGTCTCCACTTGTCGTTGGTTCTGTCGGTGCCCATACTCCCATTGGCTTGGAATAGCCATCGAATACAAGAAACGCATCTCCTCCACTAAAATCCGATATCAACATCAACACATAATCCACATCTTGCTCTTCGAAGTATGCTCGCTCTGCCTTCGCTTGCTCTGCATCCATCACGATATCTCTCACAAGTAGCCTACATTCTTTCTCACATAAGTATTCTTGCAACTGATCCGTATATTGACTGGGTATATTGTACTCCAACGCATTGAAGTTTGGGCTGTGTGTAATCATCAAGCCAATCGTTAACATAGTCATCCATCCTTTCCTTTTCCTATCACACTAGAACAATGGGCTATCCGCCTCATAATCGTAATATTTTACAATTTCATCATCTACTTTACATAATGCAATATTAAACCCTGCCATCTCCTGGGTCGTCACATAAGTTCCCACAAAGTTTCTTACAACCTTAATCCCTCTATACTCCAGATACTCTGAGATATTTTTGTAGATAATCATCAACTCCATTCTTGTCATAGAACCAGAATTATTCAGCAGCACCGCAACCTCATCCCCTTCCACATAAGGCATGTCCGCTACCAATTGCTCCATCATATACTTTGTTAGCTCGTGTGCAGTGGTATGCTTCATTCTACCTCTACCAGCTTCTCCATGCACACCCATTCCAACCTCAATCTCATCTTCTGGCAAATCAAAGGTCTTCAATCCCGTCTCAGGATGCGTTCCACTGTCTATCGCTGCACTTAAACTACGTGTATTATCTCTCACCTTCACGGCTAATTTCAAAAGTTCTTCCATCGAATATCCATCTTCTGCCGCAGCACAAACCACCTTGAACGGGAAGAATAGTCCTGCACTTCCTCTGCGTTCCTCTGGTGTTTCCTTCGGTGCACTTGAGATATCATCCCATAGCACAATCATCTCCGCCTTAAATCCTTCTGCCTCTGCAAGCATCAATGCCATCTTTGCATTCAGGATATCTCCTTGATGGCTAGATACTAGAATCAATATCTCTTTTGTTCCATCTTCATACAATGCTTTCATTCCCTCTAGCATCTCTAGCGGAGAAGGTGCAGTGAATACTCTTCCGCATACATTGGCATCAAACAACCCTTTTCCTACCAAGTCAATCATTGCTGGTTCGTGTCCTGATCCATTTCCGATTATCACAGCTACTTTTTCAACCCCCTTAGGTTCTTTCCTTAGCAAAATATTTTTCCCTACGAGCTTTACTCGTCCATCAAATGCTCTCACATATCCTTGGAGCATATCCTCTACAATAGTTTTCTTATCATCGATTATTTTCTTCATACGCCACTCCTATTCATTCTCTCAGCAAGAAAGTCATGTATTATAAATATAATACGTTTTTATTTCGTCAATCAGTACCTGTCTTTAAATAAATAATACATGTATTAAATTATAAAGTCAATACCTTTTTGTGCTTTTTGTATATATTTTTTTATTTTAGTTTATTTTATCGGTCAAAACTGATAAGAAGTTTTTAAAACCATATAAACAATTAAAATTTTTCACCATTTTTCCGCTTTCATCTTATAAACAAGTGTACAAAAATAAGAGATGTCAGAAAGAACCTTTTTTCTCATCTGACCATCTCTTATCTTATTGTTACCGTTTCATTATTTTTGCTTCAGCTCATCCCGTAGTAACTTCACGCATGTACGAACAATATACGGACATAATGGATAACCATGTTGTTCCACAAGAGGCGCACAGTGAATATCCCCATATATCTCTCTAAACTTCTCAAATACCGCTGGGACATTTTCCCGAAACTCCGCCTTATTCTCGTCCTTGACACGATTAAATCCTTCCAATCCTCCATATGCCATTAATAATCCTGTAAGAGAACCACAAACAGATCCACAGCGCATACCATTCTCGAATCCACACGCTAACATCGATGCTTGATCATAGCTTAAGCCCAACTCATCCTTGAAGCTTAACATAACCGCCTGCGTACAATTGTGGCGGGCGTTTGAATAACCAAATGCTGTCTGCACTTTATCTTCGCGGTATTGATAATTCAGAATCACCACATCCCCTTTGAGACTTACGACGAATCCATTTTGCACAAAATATTCTTCGAATTCCGAACTTGTAACAACCTCTATACTATCTGTATTATAATGTTCCCCAACATAGCACTTAATACTTTCAACCACTGCATCATCAAGGTGTTTCATGACCAGAGAATCGATATAAACCACACCATCAAGTGCCTTCACTAATTCAAACGAAACTGCTAATTGTGCATTATGGTAGGATTCTCTCTCTGATTGAAAGAACCCCGAAAATCCCTCCGGTGTTGCAGTCACTTTTATATCATAGCTTACATACTCACCCTTTTGCATTACTTAATTCCTCCTTTAGCAATTCATTATATCTTGGGGACGAGATACTTTTCACCAATTCACTCTGCACTGGATACTGAACAATCATTTTACGTACATCTAACACACTCATCCCATGCGCCACCATTAGGGAAAATGTGGTAATGAGTTCTCCCGCATTTTTACCTACAACGGTCGCTGCTACGATTCTATCATTCAAACATGCCACCTTCACAATTCCTACTCGATCATTGATTGCAATCGACTTATCATTCTTCCCAATCGGCAACTCATAGAACACATGCTCTGCAGTGAGTTCTGAAAACATCGGTCCAACATGCGCCACCTCTGGACTTGTGAATGTTGCCCAAGGCATCTTAGAATAATCTGTCTTTTGATTCGTATTTCGATATATATTATCTATTAATAATTCCGCTTCATAACTGGCTGCATGTGTAAATAAATACCGTCCAGTACTATCTCCAACTGCGTAGATATTCTCTACACTTGTTCGTAAGTATTCATCTACCACTATGAAGCCACGATCCGTCTTGACTCCAATCTCTTCCAAGCCCATGCCTTTCGTATTTCCCTTACGCCCCAAAGCAACCAATAGTGTATCGCAAGCAATTTCTCTTCTTTCACTTGCCACCTCATAGCTTACAACTGTTTCCTCACCTTGAGACACCGCTATAATATTCGCATCTAGAATTAACTCCATATCCTGTCCCAGTTGTTTTTCCATCATATCACTTACTTCCACATCTTCCATTGGAAATATTCTAGGCAACCGATCGATAACCGATACATCTACACCTAATTGCGCAAAGGATTGCCCTAATTCTAGTCCAATGACTCCTGCTCCCAATATTACCATTTTATTTGGCTTTTCTCTCAGTTCAAATACACTTTCATTAGTTAAATACTCTACTTTGTCCAACCCGTTTATCGGCGGGATAAACGCACTAGAACCTGTTGCAATGACGATATTGGTTGCACGATAGATTTCTCCATTCACGGACACCTCATGTCCTGAAACCAACTTCCCATACCCCTTTATAACATTGACACCCAACCCTTCATAACGTTCTACCGAATCATTTGGTGCAATCTCCTCAATCACATCCGCAACCCGCTGCATCACTTTTTCAAAATCCACCTTATATTCTGCGGATATTCCAAACTCCCCTGCATATTTCATCTCATTCGCTAGATGCGCTGCCTTGAGCAACGCCTTGGATGGCACACATCCATAATTGAGGCAATCGCCTCCCATCTTCGCCCCCTCAATCAAGAGCGTCTTCTTTCCTAATCGTGTAGAATTCTTAGCAGCAATCAAACCTCCACTTCCCGCTCCAATTACAATTGTATCAAATTGTTTCTCCATCTCGACCATCTCCCTTGTATATTATTTTTATTGCCTCTTCATCTTGTCTTTTATCATACAATACGTTTTGTATTTTAAAAATACCCCTTGACACATTATACCCCGTGTCGTATAGTATTACTAAATTCAAACTATAAGGAGGAAGTCAATTGGATAGTCAGATGAAACGCGGATTGCTGGAAGCTTGTGTCTTAAAGCTACTTGCAAAGGGAGACTCCTACGGATATCAGCTAATCAAGGATATCTCCCAATATATCACGATATCAGAGTCAACTCTGTATCCCATATTAAAACGGCTAGAAGCGAATGAATTCTTAACCGTCTACACCGTAGAGCATAATAGTCGGTTAAGAAAGTATTACAAAATCACCGAAAAAGGGATGAAACAAACAGATATTTTCATCCAAGAATGGCAGGAAGTAATGAAGGTATATGACTTTATCGCAAGTGATATCTCACTCGCAGATAAGCCAGCAAACACATTAGGGGAGGATAAATAACGTATTATGACTAAAAAAGAATTTATGAAAACATTAAAAAGAA
>CAYIZP010000002.1:30325-151500 GCA_964367905.1 uncultured Lachnospiraceae bacterium | reverse complement strand
CGAACATTTTCTTCACACCACATTCGTCGAAGTGAACCGTAACCTCATAATCTCTCCCGCCTTCTACAATTGCTACTACAGTCCCCTCTCCAAACTTTGCACTTCGGATACGGTCATTCACCTCATAGCCTGGTCCACTTCCATTTGCCACAGTGAATTTTTGTAGTTCTAATTTTGCCGGCTGAAAGAATGGTTTTTGTTTAAATGACTGCATCGCCTCTCTATATGGCTGTTTTGTCTGGCTTTCCTCTTCTTTAATGAATCGTTCTCCCTTATCAATCAAATATACTGGAATTTCGCTTACGAAACGAGATCTTCTATTGTATTGTATTTCACCTCGCACCATTCTTCTCTTTGCGCATGTAAGTGTTAGTTCTTCACGTGCACGCGTAATTCCCACATAACACAAACGGCGCTCTTCTTCCAGTTCAGTCGGATCATCGGCAGATATTGTCATATAACTTGGGAATAATCCATCTTCCATTCCTACTAGATAAACATGTGGAAACTCAAGTCCTTTTGCACTATGTAAAGTCATCAAAATAACATAATCACTGCTTTCATCTAAATTATCGATATCTGCTACCAACGCAACTTCTTCTAGGAATCCACTAAGCGTTGGTATATCCTCTATACAGTTTTCCTCATATACAGAAATCTTATTCATCAATTCATCTATGTTCTCAATACGATTTCTTGCTTCCTCTTCCCCTTCTTCCTTAAGACTATCAATATATCCCGTCTGCTCTAGGACCAATTTCAGAATATCTGAAATACTCACCTTATCCACTTTACTCTTAATCGACTCAATGATTGCAACAAATGATTGTAATTTCTGTACACCTCTCCCAATTCCAGGAATCATATCTGCCGACATTAATGCCTCATAAAAATCAACTTCTCTCTGAGTTGCTGATTCTTGTACTCGACCAATCGTTGTTAATCCGATTCCTCGTTTTGGCACATTGATAATTCTACGTACTGCTAAATCATCTTTTCCATTGTCAATGGTTTTAAGATAAGCTAATATATCCTTAATTTCCCTGCGGGCATAGAAGTTTACCCCTCCAACAATTTTATAGGGTATATTCGACTTAACCAACTTTTCTTCAAATATGCGAGATTGCGCATTGGTTCGATACAAGATTGCGAAATCATTGTATGCCGCCACACCATCTTCGCACTCTTCTCTAATTTCAGAAACTATGTGTTCTGCCTCTTCAAACCCACTGTCGAATTGACGTAATTTGATTTTCTCACCCTTGCCCTTATCTGTCCACAGATTCTTCTCTCTTCTACCATGATTATTTGCAATCACTGCATTGGCTGCATTCAAAATTGTTTCAGTTGAGCGATAATTTTGCTCCAATTTTATGATTTTGGCATCTGGAAATACCTTCTCAAAATTTAAAATATTATAGATATTAGCTCCACGAAACTTATAAATCGATTGATCATCATCTCCTACTACACATAAATTTTTGTACTTATCTGCTAACAGACTAATCAACTTAAATTGTACCGTGTTCGTGTCTTGATACTCATCTACCATGATGTAGCGAAATCGTTCTTGATAATGTTCCAATATATCTAGATTGTTCTTAAACAACTCAACTGTCTTCACCAAAAGATCATCAAAATCTAAAGCATTATTCGCCTTCATCTGCTTCTCATATTCTTGATACACTTGGGCAATCTTTTTCTTAGAAAAATCTGCTGTCGCGTTGAGCAAATACTCATTGACAGATATCATCTCGTTTTTCGCTGAGGAGATTGCTGACATTAGCATTCTCTCTTTATAAGCTTTTGTATCAACTTGTAGCATTTTACAAATATCTTTTATCATCGTTTTTTGATCATCTGTATCATAGATTGTAAAATTTCTATCATAACCTAGCATCTCGATATGTCTTCTCAATATCCGAACACAAGTCGAGTGAAATGTTGTAACCCAGATGCTTTCCGCTCCATAACTAACAATTTTATCCACACGTTCGCGCATCTCTCCCGCCGCTTTATTTGTGAATGTTATCGCCATAACATTCCAAGGGTTTACCCCCATCTCTTCTATCAAATATGCAATTCGATGGGTTATGACACCTGTTTTGCCTGAACCCGCTCCGGCGAGAATCAGTACGGGACCTTCCGTTTGAAAAACTGCTTCTCTTTGTTCTTTATTTAATCGATCATACATACTCATATTGTTCTCACTCTTTCCATCCTTCTGTCAAAATCGTAGCTCATCACTACTTTGCAACTATCATACCATATATCATCTCTAAGATACAGATTTATCTTATACTTTACAAGTAGTTTATAAGACTATATAATAATACATACCATCAAGTAATAAATTTTAGTTAATATATGGAGGAAATAAAATGCCATTTGACAAGGATTTTTCAATAGATAAAATACTAGATTCAATCAAAAATTTAGATTATATAAAACCAGAAAATATTCCAAACATTCCGCTGTACATGGATCAGGTTACTACCTTTATGGATAAACAACTAGATTCGTCAAAACGCTACGAAGATGATAAGGTACTTACAAAAACCATGATTAATAATTATGCAAAAAACAACTTACTTCCACATCCTGAAAAGAAAAAATATTCAAAAGAGCATTTACTTGTTCTAGTGTTTATCTACTATTTTAAAAACATACTTTCTATCAAGGATATTGAAAAACTGATGTATCCTTTGACAACAACTTATTTTTCTAATGATAAGGATTTTGCTCTAGAGGAAATTTATACTGAAGTATTAAATATACAACGTGAAAGAATTGATTCTATGATAGACGACATCAAACACTCTTATGATGATGCCCAAAAGTCATTTACAGATGCTAATGAAGAAGATGAATTTCTAAGACTATTTTCCTTCATCTGTTCATTAAGCATGGATGTCTATATCAAGAAGCAGATTATTGAGAATCTAATCGATCAACTTCCTGATATCGACAAAAAGAAAAAATAAAAGGTGTATTATTTGTTGATTCTCTCAAACACCATATCATATCCATCATTTCCGTAATTCAACGAGCGATTCACTCTACTGATTGTCGCAGTGGACGCTCCTGTTTTTTCTGCAATCTCCAAATACGTCTTATGTTCTCTTAACATCTTAGCTACTTCAAAACGCTGAGATAGGGATAACAATTCATTAATCGTGCAGACATCCTCAAAAAATGTATAACACTCTTCCTTATCTCTTAAACTTAAAATCGCATCGAATAAATAATCAACAGACTCTGTTCTCAAATTCTTACTCATGTGACCACCCCTTCACTAACTCTAATCGCGCCCCTTGGGCATCAATCTATTCATGTGTTGATATTAACACATTACCACTGTAAAGTCTAGCAGTATTTATTTCGCTAGAAACTGCAAAAACCTCTCCGCATTTGTTGTAATTACCAATTCCTCTGGAAACGAAATTTCTTCCAATACTGATTTTACTTGTCTGAAATTTCCAACATGCAAATCCACATGTGCATCACTCCCCGTTGTAATTTGCACCTTATGTTTTTTGCATAGTTCCAAATACTCTAATTGATTCTCTCTTGCTTTTTCTCTAAAAGAGGTTGGTTCTAGGGATGAATTATTAACCTCTAACAGTACGTTATGCTCTTTTGCTGCTAAAACTAAGGTTTCATAATCTACTGGGAGCCTTGTGTCATCCGGATGTCCTATCACATGCACAAATCCATGTTTCATCGCATTGACATATGCTTGTGTATTCTTAACAACCCCCTTCGACTCTCCATAGCACGCCTCTGGTGTATGGATGCTTGCAATCACAATATCCATTTCACGGCATAATCCATAATTCAAATCAACCGCCCCTGTCTCATCAAGAATATTGATCTCTGCTCCATATAAAATATGCAAACTATTTTTTTTCTTCGGCAATACTCTATAATTGCTAAAATAAAATTCATGTGGCGCTCCCGGTAATTTCGGAGCATGCTCTGTTAATGCCAAAACCTCCAACTCTGCCTTCTCTGCAAACTCAACCATTTCCTTTATAGTACTATACGCATGTCCACTAACAATAGTATGAGTGTGTGTATCTGCTACTATCCTCATCTTTTCCCTCTCTTGGTTCAAATTATTTTATTTCTTTTCAATTATAACGCATTTTCCTCTTCACACCAACCCCTAAATGATGTACAATAATAGAAAATAATAGGATAAGGACTGCTAATTTTATGAAGAATGTATCATTTGAAAAACCTTCGGCTTATTTATGCCCTCGCATCATTGGTGTAGAGAGCCGATATATATACTATGGTGGTGATCAAGCATGGTATCCACGTAACACAGCTTACAAAGGTGGTTGTGCGCCTGTTTGCGCTTCAAATATTTTGGCAGTGTTGGTTGATAAATTTAAGCAGTTTCAGGAAAACTTTCAACTTCATATTGATGATGAACATTTTGTATCTCAAGATGAATACTTAGCACTTATGCAAAAATTATATAAATTTATGCACTTAAGAGAAGTTCCTGTTCTCAATGCGATTTATGATGGAACTTCGCGTAGCAACAAGCTATTTTCATACCTGCCAACAAATTTGGGAACCGATATATCTGCATTTACCAGAAATGTAATAAAATATGCCTTGAAACATGATGTTTACCTGCAATATCGCTCACTGTCCACACCATACTGTGGTTATATTCGTGGCTTAACATTTATCAAGATGGCTCTAGCAAATGGTTATCCGATTGCATTAACCATCACCAATCGAAAAGTTTATTGCAATCTTATGGATCGACCTTATATGCAAACGGGAAGTCCACGTAAAATCAAGAAACATTTTGTAACAATTACTGATATAAAGGAATCATCTGATAGTGGATCACCAATCTTAACCATTACCACTTGGGGGAAAACAGGAACCATCGCTTATACTGATTTATACAAATCTTGGCAATCTCCATTAGCTTTCGGTTCCGCAATGGTATATTTCACACCTACGAAATCAATCCACGCTACAAAACGTGCGCTAATTCAATCATATGGAATACTCTTCAAACGCTAACCCATAAGGGTTGGCGTTATTTTCACATTTTTTTTCTTCTCACATATAATATATCATGCAAAAAAAGGAGGTATATTTTATTGAAAAAGAAAATACTATGTATGTTAATGGTTACAGCACTGTTGGGAACTTCTCTCATTGCATGTAGCCCTACTACAGAAATAAGCTCTACACCTACAGAGAAGGAGAACTCTACAGATTCTACTGTGGTCAATGAAGAAGCTTCTACTGAACTAATTCCCATTGTGTTAAATGAGGTGGCACACTCTATTTTCTATGCTCCTATGTATGTTGCGATAGAAAATGGATATTTTGAAGAGGAAGGCATTGACTTGGAATTGGTAACTGGATTCGGAGCCGACAAAACCATGGCCGCACTCTTAGCAAATGAAGCTGATATCGGTTTTATGGGACCAGAGGCAACCATCTACACTTATCAAGAAGGTGCAAATGATGTCATCGTGAATTTCGCACAATTGACACAACGTGCTGGCAACTTCTTGGTATCAAGGGAAGAAGACGGTGATTTTACATGGGATGATATTAAAGGAAGTGAGGTACTAGCTGGTCGTGCTGGTGGAATGCCACAGATGGTATTTGAATATATCTTAAAAGAAAATGATATCAATCCAGAAACAGATTTAATCATGGATCAAGGCATTGATTTTGGATCGACTGCTGCTGCTTTTTCTGGGGGGAAAGGAGACTTTACCGTTGAGTTTGAGCCTAGTGCTACCCTTCTAGAGCAAGAAGGCGATTATTATGTCATAGCTTCACTCGGTGTGGATAGTGGTTATGTTCCTTATACCGCATTTTGTGCAAAATCCAGCTATATGGATGAAAATCCCGATATAATTGCTGCTTTTAGCAATGCAATCAAGCGTGGTGTCGAATATTGTCAAACCGCAACAGCTGAAGAAGTGGCTGCTATCATCAGTCCACAATTCGCTGAAACAGATGTGTCTACTATTGCTACAATTTATGACCGTTATCAAGAGCAAGATACTTGGAAGCAAGATTTAATATTTGAAGAAGAATCATTTGAATTGCTTCAAGACATTCTACAATCTGCTGGTGAATTAAACGAACGTGTTCCATACGAGGATCTCGTTAAAAATATCAACTAATAAAGTTTTCACACAGTAAGAAAGAGGAGAACATTTTGCTATGCTCTCCTCTTTCCTTATTGCTATAGAAACCCCTTTAATTGGTCGATATTCTTTTGTTCAAAACGCATTAGTTCTCTCATCAACTGAATCGCATCTTTTTCCACTTCGTTTTCATACTCATTTATCTTCTTTGTTCCCTCTACAATTCCCATATTACTCCCCTTAATAAGCATATCTGCAATATGCGAGGCAGATTTATCCATAAGAGTTTTCATGTTAATCATAAGATATGATGATATTTTTGCTAATTCGCCAATCCCTTTTTCGTCATATCCATTCTTATTCAACGCGTCTCGTACTTTTTTATTGATGTTTTTGTATTCTTTTGTCTGGTCTTCCAACACTTTTCTGAACTCTTGATTCTCTGTTATCTCCAGTAATTGTTTCGTTGTGTCGATACCCATCTGAGAGTTTTGGTACACATAATTTAGTAATTCAGCACTTCCATTCATATTGACATCCATCCTTTTCCATATTAATAATCCTAATATGTCCAAAAACGAATATATTATGTATATGCTTAAGCTGTTCTTTCAAGTACTTCCTCTGCTATTGATCTAGCATGATCCGAGATTCTCTCTAGACAAATGAGCGAATCCAAGAATATGATACCAGCTTCAATATTACATTGATTATTGGTCAATCTCTTAATATGTCTTGCACGCAATTGCATCTCTAAATCATCAGCCTTTGTCTCATACTCAATTACTTTTAACGCTTCACTGCGACTATCTTCTTGCATCGCCTTATAAGCATAGGTATAGCTTTGACTACAGATTTCAATCATATTTCGAAGTTCATCACTAGCAGTTTTTGAAAACTCTATGTCCTTCTCTTTCAAGACCTCTGCAAACTCAGAAATATTTTCACAATAATCGGAAATCCTTTCTAGATGTGATACCACTGAAAGCAAATGAACAGCATGCTCTCGTTCTACATCTGTTATGGATAATCCCGTTAATTTTACCGTATATTCTGTTATTTCTGTTGTGAGCTTATCTATTGTGGACTCTTTTTTTCTGATCTTATTAATCGTATCTTCGTTGACATCAAACAAGACTTTTTCTGTCTCTGCCATGGTGTCCATCACGAGCTCACCTAACCTCTGTGTTTCTGTAAGCGCTGACTTCAATGCAAGAGATGGGGTTCTTAGCATACGATCATCCAATTGAGCATGGGATGAGCTGATCTTCTTGAACTCCTCTTCTTCTTTTAATCCACTCATTTTTCTTGCCAACTTTAGAATCAGACCTGAAGCTGGATATAAGAGTAATGTAGTAGCAATATTAAATGCTGTATGTACAATACTGATTTCTGTCGTGGATATCGTTCCTTGTCCTATCGTCGTATTAATAATCTCAAAGAACACAACTGCTCCGATACTGAATATCACGGATCCGATAATATTGAATAACAAATGCATAAAAGCGGCTGTTTTCGCTATCTTCTTTGCTCCCATACCAGATAACATAGCCGTGATACATGTACCGATGTTTTGACCCATGATGATATATACCGCTGCACTAAATGGAACCAGTCCCGCAACTGCCAAACTTTGAAGGATACCTACAGATGCCGACGAACTTTGGATGACTGCTGTAACAAGAGCACCAACTATGATTCCCATCAATGGATTGTTTCCTAATGTTACAAATAAGTCAACAATTACTTCTGAATCTCTCAATGGATAAACTGCATCCGACATGGTTGAAATCCCTACAAATAACAAACCAAATCCAATTATGATATATGATATTTCTTTACTTTTACTTGTTTTACTTGCAATCATAACAACCACACCGGCCATGATTGCAATTGGCGCTAGTGTCGTAGGACTTAAGAAGTCCATCCACTCTGCGGACGAAACCAACCAACCAGTAACTGTAGTACCGATATTGGCTCCCATGATAACTCCCATTGACTGTGTCAAATTCATAATACCTGCATTTACAAAACCAACCACCATAACTGTAGTTGCTGATGAACTTTGAATAACAGCTGTAATAAACGCCCCTAGACATACTCCTAGAAACTTGTTTTTTGTCAATGCCTCAAGCAATGACTGCATCTTTCCACCTGCGGTGTTCTCCAATCCACTGGCCATAATTTGCATTCCATAGATGAACATTCCCAGCCCACCGAAAAATGGAATAATAATACTTAGATAATCCATGATATCCTCCAACTTCATTGTAATTTTACATATTTTTTACACAGTCTTAACAATACCATTTTTTTCGACTTTTTTCAACAGGAAAATAAGAAAAAAGTGTGCGACATTTCACACACTTTTTTCTTATTTTATAATTGCACTTTTTGCCAGCTGATCTGCAAGTTCGTTATACTTATCACCAGTATGTGCCGCCACCTTGTAAAAGGTCACAATCAGGTCCGCTTTTATGCTATCATAGAAGGATTTATATGCCTTTGTGCCCTCTTTATTCGCCTTCCATTCTCCCGTACACCACTTCTCGATTCCCTCGTAATCGTAATAGATATCCAGAGTAGAAACCCCTCGTTCGACACAGTACTGCATAGCTTTCTGAGCTCCCATAATCTCGCCCGCAACATTTCTCATGCTAATTAGCTCTGGAGTATCGTAACTCTCGGCAAAATGCTCTTCTCTTCCCTCATAAAACATTACAAGTCCATACGAAAAAAGTTTTACAGAATTCTCATAGCTTCCATCCACATATGCTACAGCATCCGATTTAGGTCTATCTTTCACTTCCACTTGCTTACAAGTTCCTGAATTAGCTGTCAGATTCATAAATGCTTCCGCTTCTACTCTCGACTTAAATCCCTTAAATGAAGCCCCTGAAAAACCCTTTACCTGTTTCTGACATTCACTCCAAGTTTCATATATTCCAGGTTTATGACCAGCACGAACTGCATAATATTTATTCGCCATTTATTATCTCCGATATGATTCCTTATTTTTGAACGATGTTAATGATTCTTCCAGGAACATAGATTTCTTTTACAATTGTTCCTGTCAACTTATCCGCAATCGCAACTTTTCCTGCTGCAATCGCATCATCCTTCGAGATATCTGCTGCAACCATAATAGTCACCTTTGTCTTACCATTAATCTGTACTGGAATTTCAATTTCATCATCCTTTGTCATCGCCTCATCATATTGTGGCCATGATGCGGTGAACACAGATTCATTTTCACCCAACAATTGCCAGATTTCCTCTGCCATATGCGGTGCAAATGGTGCCAACAATGTTGCAAGAGCCTTTAATGTCTCTCGATCCATTCCACCAGTCTTCTTCGCCATATCAATCATGGCATTGTTATATTCCATAAACCCAGAGATAACTGTATTTAAGCTAAAGTTCTCTAATCTTGTCGCAATGTCTTTGATCATCTTGTGACGAAGTTTTACCATTTCTTTCGTAGGCTCTATCTCTTGCTCTAGAGAATCTTGCACCAATGTCCATACACGTCTTAGATAGCGATAGATTCCATCGATTCCACGATCATCCCACTCGGCATCTAACTCCGGTGGCCCAACGAATAATTCATACATTCTAAGAGAATCACAACCATAATCAGCTACCAAATCATCTGGAGACACTACGTTTCCTTTTGACTTACTCATCTTGATTCCATTTTTCCCTGTAATCATTCCTTGATTGAATAATTTTGTAAATGGTTCTTCAAAATCTACCACTCCGATATCGTATAAGAATTTCGTATAAAATCTTGAATATAAGAGATGTAATACCGCATGCTCTACACCACCGATATACATATCCACAGGCAATAACTCTTTTGCCACTTCAGCATTCACTAATTCATTCGAATTATGGTTATCTACATAACGTAAGAAATACCATGAAGACCCTGCCCATTGTGGCATCGTGTTTGTCTCTCTCTTTGACGGCTTGCCACATACAGGACAAGTCGTGTTCACCCACTCATCAATTCCTGCAAGTGGAGATTCTCCCGTACCTGTTGGCTCATAAGAATCCACCTCTGGCAATGTCAATGGCAGATCTTCCTCTGGCACTGGTACATTTCCACAGTCTGGACAATGGATAATTGGAATTGGCTCTCCCCAATAACGCTGACGTGAAAATACCCAGTCGCGTAGCTTGAAGTTCTCTGTTGCCTTTCCTAGGCCCATCTTCTCAATCATATGAGGCGCTTCTTTCTTAAGAACAGCCGACTCCATACCATTCCACTCAGCGGAATTCACCATAATTCCTGAAGCCTCTGTATAGGCTTCTGTCATATTCTCAATCACTTCACCATCTTTTGCGATAACTTGTGTAATTGGAATATTGAACTTTGTTGCAAATTCAAAATCCCTCTCATCGTGAGCAGGTACGCACATGATTGCTCCTGTTCCATAATCTGCAAGTACATAATCTGATAACCAAATCGGAACCAATTCTTGATTCATTGGATTCACCGCATAACTACCTGTAAATACCCCTGTTTTTTCCTTCGCCTGAAGACGGTCCACTGAAGATCTCATAGAAGACTGCATGATATAATCTTCTACCGCTTCTCGTGTTTCATCTGTTGCTAGTTCTTTTGCCAAGCTATGCTCTGGAGCAAGAACCATGAATGTCGCTCCATATAGTGTATCTGGTCGTGTCGTATATACGGTGATTTTCTCTTCCTTATTCTGTACAGAAAAATCAACCTCTGCACCATAACTCTTTCCAATCCAGTCAGCCTGCATCTTCTTCACCTTTTCAGGCCACTCTAATTTATCTAGGTCATTCAATAGTCTATCTGCATAAGCTGTGATTTTAAGCATCCATTGACGCAGATTTTTCTTCGTCACTTCTGTTCCACAACGCTCACATACACTATTGACAACTTCTTCATTCGCTAATCCTGTCTTACATGATGGACACCAGTTAATTGGGAATTCTTTCTCGTATGCCAATCCTTCTTTGAACATTTTCACAAAAATCCATTGTGTCCACTTATAGAATTCTGGGTCTGTGGTGTTTACTTCCATGTCCCAATCATATAATGCAGCGATTTCATCGATCTGTCTCTTAATGTTTGATACATTCTCTGCTGTGGATTTTGCTGGATGTACCCCCATCTTAATTGCATAGTTCTCTGCTGGAAGTCCAAATGCGTCCCATCCCATTGGATGAATAATATAATAATTTTGTAATAGTTTATATCGACTCCATACATCTGAGATTACATATCCTCTCCAATGTCCTACATGAAGACCATTTCCTGATGGATATGGGAACATATCCAGACAATAATATTTTTCCTTTTTATTGCCATTCTTGTCCGTCTTTTGATTTACTGGATTCTCTTTCCATTCTTGACGCCATTTTGCCTCAACGGCTCTGTGATTATATGGTGTTGCCATCTTACTTCCTCCTGCTAATATCTACATTTCAAATTCTCATTGAATTATGAGTACACGTATGTCATTATTCTACCATAACACCATTATAATTTCAATCATTTTACATTGTTAAACTTGTACACATTGCATTTGATAGATAATCATTTTTTAGTTGTTTTTACTATTTTTTTAGTGTATAATGTTATTAAATAGCTAGCTACTAATGCTAACATTAATAAAAGAGAAAAGGAGTGATTTGCCATGGTAAATTTATTAATTGGACCCAAAGGAAGCGGAAAGACACAACAGATGTTTGACTTAGCTAACAAATCATTAGAAACTTGTGAAGGAAATGTAATCTTTATTAAGAATTCACACCACGAAACCAAGAGCCTGTCTCACAAAATTCGAGTAATCTGCATGAGCGATTTTTCTTGTATTACAAATGTTGACGAATACATAGGATTCCTATACGGAATGGTTAGTGCCGACAACGATATCGAAACCATTTACATCGATGGATTGTTGAAGCTAGAAAAAGTTGGAAAAGAACACCTTCCAGAATTTATCGAACGAGTTAAAAAAATATCAGAAGCGAATAATATTGATTTCAATGTCAGCTGTAGTGTTGATAAAGAAATGTTAAAAGATATAAAAGATTGTAATATATTAAATTAAAAAAATAAGGGAGTGCCTCGCACTCCCTTATTTTACTTAAGTAATTCAGCTATTTTCTTAACATACTTGTGGCAAAGGGCATCTGTCTCCGCCTCTACCATTACACGAACCAATGGTTCTGTTCCGCTCTCGCGTACCAACACTCTTCCGTTATCTCCAAGTACTTCTTCTACTTCTTTAATCGCTTGTTGTACTTTTTCATCTGCTAATGCTTTTACCTTATCTTGCACTTTCACGTTTTTCAAAAGTTGTGGGAAGATTGTAACCTCTTCGATTAAGCTTCCTAAGGTTTGTTTCTTCTCTAAGATAACTTCCATTAACATCAATGATGTTAGGATTCCATCACCTGTTTTCGAATATTTGCTGAAGATAATATGACCAGATTGTTCTCCACCGAGTGAATAGTCCTGCTTCTGCATACATTCAGAGACATACTTATCTCCTACTGCTGTTTTCTCATATTTCAACCCTATTTTATCACAAGCCTTATACAATCCTAGGTTAGACATCACTGTTGTTACAATGGTATCTTTTTCTAGTTGTCCTTGCTCTTTTAGATATTTTCCACATACATATAGGATTAAATCCCCATCTACAACGCGCCCTAATTCATCAACTGCGATACATCTATCCGCATCTCCATCATATGCAAATGCAACATCAAGTTCATGTTCTTTCACGTATTTCTGCAATACTTCAATGTGAGTCGACCCACAGTTTGTATTGATGTTAAATCCGTCTGGTTCATTGTTGATGACATAAGTTCTTGCTCCTAATGTATCAAAGATACTTTTTGCAATTGAGAATGAACTTCCGTTGGAACAATCCAATCCAACCTTCATTCCATCAAAAGAACGTGTTGCCACTGAAATCATATGACCCACATAACGATTTCTTCCTGCTACAAAGTCTACTGTTCGTCCGATTTCTGCACCTGTTGCAAATGGAATTTCTTCCATTTCTCCATCAATATATGCCTCGATCGCAGCTTCCATCTCTGGCTCAATCTTATGTCCACTTCCACTGATTAACTTGATTCCATTATCATGGAATGGATTGTGGCTTGCTGATATCATGATTCCACAGCTAAACCCTTCGGTACGTGCCACATAAGACACACTCGGTGTTGTAGTTACATGTAATAAGTACGCATCTGCTCCAGAGGCTGTTAGTCCTGCCACCAAGGCATATTCGAACATATAACTGCTTCTTCTCGTATCTTTCCCGATTACGACTTTTGCTTTGCCTTCTTTTCCATAATGCCATCCAATATATCTACCTACCTTGAATGCGTGTTCCACTGTTAAGTTCTTATTCGCCTCTCCGCGAAATCCGTCTGTACCAAAATACTTTCCCATAACTTACCTCCATTATAATGTATTTTACAAATCTGAAATAAATGAATCTACGTTTTCCTCTTTTGTCGCCCAACTCGTGCATATTCGAATCGCTGTATGCTCTTCGTCTACTTTTTCCCATGTAATGAATTTATACTTCTTACTTAATTCCGCCAACTTATCATTCGACACGATTGGAAATTGTTGATTCGTAATCGAATCCATCAACAAAGGATAACCTTTCTCTATCAATGCTTGTTTCACCCGATCAGCTAGCCGATTCGCATGATGGGCTAACCTTAGATAAAGATCTGATTCAAACAAGGTTTGGAATTGAATTCCCAATAAACGCCCCTTAGCCATCAGTCCACCACGTTGTTTCATGCAATAGCGAAAATCCTTGGCTAGCTCTTCTTTGGCAAATACGACTGCTTCACCAAATAAGGCTCCTTGCTTCGTTCCACCAATATAGAACACATCACACAACGCTGCGATGTCGGGCAATGTTACATCATATCCTTCTGCTGCCAATCCGTAACCTAGTCTAGCACCATCTAGAAATAACGGTAACCCAAATCGGTGACATACCCCGCTAATCGTTTCTAGCTCTTGCTTAGAATAGAGGGTACCGTATTCTGTTGGATTGGATATATATACCATTCCTGGCTGTACAACATGTTCGTGATTGCTGTCATTATAATGGTCCTGATAACAATCTGAGATCTGCTGCGCAGTAATTTTTCCTTCTTTAGAAGGTAGACTAATCACCTTATGTCCTGTTGCTTCGATAGCACCTGATTCATGAGTGTTAATGTGTCCGCAGTCTGCACTTACTACACCTTGATAGGGTCTCAATATGGATGAAATCACTGTAGCATTAGTCTGGGTTCCACCCACCATAAAGAATATTTCTAACTCCTCCTGATTACAATGCTTTCTAATCAACCTCTTCGCCTCTTCGCTGTAAGAGTCTTCTCCATATCCTGAAGTCTGCTCAAGATTAGTAGCAAATAATTTATTTAGTATCTCTTCACATGCTCCTTCTGAATAATCATTCTCAAAACTTATCATGTATTCCTCCAAAATCACTTCATAATCAACTGTAAAATGTAATTACAGTCTTGTTTATTGTAGACCATTCCCCCTATTTTGTAAACTAAAACCTACATTTCATCTTCACATTAAAACCTACGTATCACATCGTCTGCGTCATCCGCTTCTTCGCTAATCTTCTCGATGATGACATGATACCCCCTACCTTCACCCAATGAAACAAACACACTGTCTCCTACTTTGCGCCCCATAAGCGCCTTTCCGAGTGGAGATTCTATACTAATTTTATTCGAATTAGAATCCCCTCTCATAGAGGTTACAATCTTATACTCTTCTAGTTCTTCCTCTTCCTCAAAATAAATCAACACAGTCTTATTCAGCCCCACCTCATCTGACGCCGATTGATCCGAGATTACAATAGCAGTCTTAAGCACCTTCTCCAAATACCTAATTCGACTTTCATTCTGGTTTTTATATTGCTTTGCTGCCTTGTATTCGAAATTCTCACTTAAGTCTCCATGAGCCCTTGCTTCTTTTACAGATTCTAATGTTTCTTTGCGAACCACTATTTTTCGATGTTCTATCTCTTCCTTTATTTTCTCAATATCATTTTTTGTTAATTTTTCCCGCATACTTCCCCCTCCCTCTATTATGAATTTCTCAAGTCTATCTTACTAATTTTATCAGCAATCTCGCCTGTTTTATCAACGCTCCTCTTCTCTAAGTATTCTGTTTCAATCTCTTTTTTCATTTCCTCAATTGCACGCAGTAACTCCATGGCAGACATGCGCTGTGCCCCTTGTCCCATGATAATCATCTGCTCCATAGCATCCGAGGTCGCGACTGTAACTTGATAGGATTTGACTAATTGCGGAACTGTCTTTTCTATATAGGCATCTGCTGTCTCGGCTTCCTTGGTATAGATGACTTTGATATTGTGGTAATCCTGTACCGTTCCTATATTCCCCTTCACCTTATACCCATCGAAAACTACAATGACATGTTCCTTCCGATATCCTTGATAATTGCACAATACATCTAGTAATTTTCCTCTTGCTCCCTCAATGTTTACATTGGCTAGCTCTTTTAATTCCGGCCATGAAAAGATAATATTATACCCATCTACCAACAGATATTTTTCTTGTTTATAGCTTGATTTCATCGAACTTGTATAGGTCGATGGACTTGTAATCACCCTTGTCTTCTTCCTATATTTTTGTGTGGATGAATCACTCGTTCTATAGGTTCGTCCCATAATTTCTTCGATTTCCTCATGACTGATGAATCGTTCTGTGGTCTCGCTTCGTTGTGATTTTCCCTGAAGAAAGAAATCATCTACTTGCTGTATATCATCCAATATCCTCTTCATATAGCCATCTTCTACATGGGCATGGGCTTTCACCTCGCTCCATGCCACTTGATATCCAGCTCCATGAGAGCAGAAGATAGAATCTGCAGGGTTCTCCACATCTGCTTCTGGAATATATCCGAATTCCTTTACTACCACCTCCTGATTATGACATGGTAGGTAATCTCCCAATTCTAAGCTCAATCGGCCATAACCTTTAGTATAAGAGATAAATTCTCTTTGATATCCTCTCATAGTTGCCACTGGTGCCACACCTCTAATCAAAGTCTTCTCTTCTCCAATTTCAGGATTCTCAAAACTTCCGCTCATCTTTTGAATATCATTGAGCGCACGTCCTGTATTCTCATTTGGAATTTCCATAACAAATCGATACGTTGGCTCTAGTAAAATAGACTCCGCTTGCATCAAGCCCTGACGCAGCGCACGATAGGTTGCCTGACGAAAGTCGCCACCCTCCGTATGTTTTTCATGCCCTCGACCTGCTACTAATGTAACTTCGATGTCGCTAAGTGCAGAACCTGTCAACACTCCAATATGTTGTTTTTCACGTAGATGATGGAGCACAGCATTCTGCCAATTTCGCTCTAGTATATCTTCGAAGCACTCATTTTCTATCACAAATCCACTACCGCGTTCTCCTTCTTCTATAAATAAATGCACCTCTGCATAATGTCTCAGTGGTTCGAAATGTCCAATACCAATTACCTCTCCTTTGATTGTTTCCTTGTAGACAATCTGTTCTTCTCCAAATCGAACTTCACGCCCGAACCGCTCCCATAGAATGTTTTGTAAGATTTCAATCTGGATTTCTCCCATTACTTGAACCTTAATATCATCTTGATTCACACTGCGTATCACATGTAATTCTGGTTCTTCCTCTTCTAGTTGCATCAATTCATTGTAAAATTCATATAGATTGTCTGAATTCTCCAAATGCACCGAATATGTAAGAATCGGTTCCAGAACAGGTAACTCCCAGTCCGATTCACAACCTAACCCTTGTCCACATTTTGTGTGATTCAGACCCGTCACTGCACAGATTGTTCCAACTCCCACTTCTTGAACTGCATCATATGAGATTCCTGAATAAATACGGATTTGATTCACCTTTTCTTCCCAATCATCTGTTTTGACTAGGTCTTTTACCTTTAGTGAACCACTAGTAATTTTGAGATAAGTCAGACGATTTCCCTGTGCATCCCTCATAATCTTAAACACATTCGCTCCAAATACTTCTCCCCCCTCGTATGAGGTTACATATTTATCTAATGCATCTAATACTTCTTCGATCCCTTGATGCTTTAGTGCCGACCCAAAGAAACATGGAAATATTTTTCTCTGTTTGATTGCCCAACCAATCTCCTCATCACTCAGTACATCTTGCTCCATATAGGCTTCTAATAATCTCTCTGCCGTGATCGCAATTTCCTCATTCCAGTCATCATTGTAATTTTTAATATATTCTGGCGAAAAATCAATACAGTTTGCATCCAGATTATTACGGAGCTCCTCCATAATTTCATCTCTAACCATATTGGCTTGATCCATCTTATTCACAAAGAGAAAGGTTGGAATCTTGTATTTTTTTAATAATCTCCACAATGTAAACACATGCCCTTGTAATCCATCCGAGCCACTGATGAGCAAGACTGCATAATCCAACACTCTCAAAGTACGCTCCATCTCTGTAGAAAAATCCACATGTCCTGGCGTATCCATAATCGTGTAAGTCCTATCCTTCCATTGTAACTCTGCTTGCTTGGAAAACACTGTAATTCCTCGTTTGCGTTCAATTTCGTGCGTATCTAGATACGCATCCTTATGATCCACTCTACCAACCTTATTGATCATTCCTGAAGTATAGAGCAAGCTCTCAATCAAGGTTGTCTTGCCTGCATCCACGTGTGCAAGCATTCCTAAATTCGTTTTTTTATTCTTCATACCTTATCTATTCCAGGTGGAATGCCTTCACTAGGTCCCCTACCTAAACATTCCACCCACTCTTTCTTGTTCGCTTATTGTCTTTATATTTCCTTATACCTATCTAGTATACCCTATTTCACACTCCTCTGTCAGTATTTTTTAAAACTATTCATTCATATCATTCATAAGACTAAATAGTTAAAACTTTTGATATAGATGCAATCACTATACATAGAATGACTCCGATTAATGTAGGAAGTACGAAGGAAATCGCGGTCCATTTTCTACTATTTGTTTCTTTTCGTATTGTCAAAAGTGTGGTACCACATGGCCAGTGGAACAGGGAAAATAATATCATATTACATGCAGTAACTAGTGTCCACCCATTCTGTAATAAAACTTCCTTCACTCCAAACAGATTCTCCATCTCTATTGGTTCTCCAGCAGACAAATAAATCATTAACACAATCGGAAACACAATCTCATTTGCCGGGAAACCTAAGATAAATGCAAGTAAAATCGCTCCATCCAGTCCCATTAATTCACCAAATGGTTGCAGCAATCCCGAGCAGATTGTCAATAAATTTTCTCCGCCAAAATTAATATTTGCCATAATCCATATACAGAGCCCCATAGGAGCGGATATCATAACCGCTCTCCCTAACACTAATAAAGTTCGATCTACAATGGAACGCAAAATCACCTTACCAAATTGTGGCATTCGATACGGAGGCAACTCCAGTGTAAAGGTTGACGGAACTCCCTTCAAAATGGTTTTCGATAAAAATTTTGATACATAGAATGTTGCAACTACACCAATGAAAATAACCAATAGCAATATAAATGCTGCAACTAAAGAACTGCCTATTGTGATATCACTCTGAAGTGCTAGGAATATTGTGATAATTGCAATAATCGTTGGAAATCGCCCATTACAAGGCAGAAAGGTATTGGTAAGTATTGCAATCAGTCGCTCTTTTGGTGAATCAATAATTCTACTTCCAGTAACTCCTACTGCATTACATCCAAAGCCCATGCACATAGTCAAAGCTTGTTTTCCACAAGTCTGGCACTTACTAAAACACCGATCCATATTGAAAGCAATTCTAGGCAAATATCCAAAATCTTCTAATATGGTAAAAAGAGGGAAAAATATTGCCATCGGAGGTAACATAACAGATACCACCCAAGTAACCACTCGATATACGCCAAAAATAAGAGGTTCATAGATCATTTCAGGAATTCGAAATTCTACACTATAATATACTAAATATTTTTCTATTTCGGCAAATAAATTAGATAGCCAAGTCGAAGGATAATTAGCTCCCACAATTGTGAGCCAAAATATAAGCAATACAAGAACAATCATAATTGGAATTCCTGTCATCTTGCTTGTTAAAATTCGATCCAACCTACGGTCTCTTTGATTATATTCCTCACTATGATAAGAAATACAAGACTGAGTAATCCTCTGGCTAATCGAATATATCGTCTTCACAAATACTTGCTGCAATCTATGATAAGGATACCCCTTCATCTGTAGAGATGTTCTCACTTCATTGACCTTCTCTAGTACAAAATCCATATATTCCTTGACACAATCTGTGTATTGAAGTAGATACTCCAACGCAACTAGATTTTGTTCCAATAATCGAACCGCCAACCATCTTATAGTCTTTTCATTATGAACAATAGGTCTTATTACAATTTCCAGTTTTCGAATCTCTTCTTCAATAATCGTTGGATATAAAATAGAAACACCCTTGTTTCTATCAGAAATATCCTTGTTTTTATCAGAAACATCCTTGTTTTCCAGTCTTTCTATCGCATCAATCAAGCGATGTAATGTCTTCTTTTCTCTGCCAATCACACCTACAACAGGAACTTGTAATTCTTCTTCCATTTCCTCTAGATCAATGTCTATCCCCTTCTTTTTTGCTTCATCCAATAAATTCACACATACGATAACCTGCGCTCCCATCTCCATAATTTGTAATACAAGATTGAGATTTCGTTCAATACATGTAGCATCACATACTACTACAACATAGTCAACGGATTGCAAACAGATAAAATCATTCGCAACCTTCTCCTCCTCAGATAGTGGAGATAGCGAATAGCATCCTGGAAGGTCAATCAAGTGATGTTCTCCTTCTCTTCCCTTATATGTGCCCATAGAATAATTCACTGTTTTCCCTGCCCAGTTTCCTGTATGCTGCTTCATACCTGTCAGGGCATTGAATATCGTACTCTTTCCAACATTTGGATTTCCAGCAAATGCCACAACAGCCATATCAAGTCACCTCCTTGATATAGATATCTCTCGCATCTCTATTTCGCAAGGCAACCACTGTATTTCGAACCTCATAAGCAATCGGATCTCGAAATGGTGATGTGCATACCCTCGTAATCCTTGCCCCATCTATAATCCCTAAATCATATAGCCTTCGTTGCATCTTTCTTGAATTTACGACACTGATAACAATTGCTGATTTCCCTTGTTCTAACTGTGAAAGATTCATGCGCCTCCCCCTTACCCGCCACGGCAGAAAAACCCTATTACTACACTATATGCAATTAAAAGCCCCCATGTTCATGGGGGCTTTTACGTTTAATTCTTCTGTTTTATAATCCTAGTAACTTCGTCCATGTATTCTTCCCTACAATTCCGTCAGCCACTAAATTCTTTTTACTTTGAAAGTCCTTGACTCCCTTTTCTGTTCCACTTCCAAACTGTCCATCCGCACCGTAGCTTCCGCAGTCACTACCTAGAGCAATTACTCGTTCTTGTATTAATTTTACAATGGTTCCGCGATTTCCTTTTCTCACAGTCGGACACCCTGCGAGGGTGATTGGTCCAGCAATTCCATCAATTTTTTGCTTTGATAGACCTTGCTTGTTACACTCTTTTTGCACTCTAGATACCCAAGTATCTTTGACTGTCACTGCTGTTGAACTCGCTGGCACCGATGTTGATTTTGCTTTACTTTCTTTTGTTGTATCTCGTGTATCAGCACTTGTCGCTTTTCCACCTAGCGCTGTATAGATTGCCCTTGCACATCGCTTCGCATCCCAGCGGTCGATGTCATCCTTATCATCTACGAAGCAGCACTCAATCAAAACAGAAGGAGATTTTGTTCTTCGCAGTACATATAGATCTTTTCGATATTTCACTCCCCGATTACGTATATTCAACTCTTTCGCGATTGATTTTGTTATACTATCAGCTAACCCTTTGCTGCTTGATGATGTAGAGTATACCAATGTCTCTGATCCACCTGTGGATCCATTGCCCTTATAGTCATTTCTCCCTGCATTCAAATGAATCGATATGTCTAAGTCCACTGTATTTGCATTGCACTTATTCACAATCCTACGCAAACACTGACTGGAACTGACATTGTCATCACAAGTACAGTCATACACTGTATGCCCATCTGCCTTTAGCATTTTAATCAGCGCATCCTTTACCTTTCTAGCTTCTGTAGATTCCTTCACCAAGCCAATTGCACCATATGCACCGAACCCATCGGGGCAATGCCCTGCATGAACATTATATTTTGCCATTCTATTACTATCCTCCTAAATTAATTTATCGGATGTCTCATATCAATTTTTCAAGCTCATCCACTAATTTAGATATATGCACAGAATGCAAAAATGTTACAAAAAATTATTTCTTAGAAAACCAAAATGCAATCCCAGCAAACAGCGCTGCCAAAGCCAAGCCTACAATAAATTCCACATTCATAGAAAATGCTGGGAAAATTGCAAATATAGACCCCACCATAAGTCCTAAAATTCCACCATAAGTCTGGCAAGGAAATTTTTCGAATAACTTATCAATAATCTTTGCACATCCTAATCCACCCACTGCGCAACCAAGGCCAAATGGAATTAGAATGATGAGATTGAAGTGTGAAATTGCAGTCAGTACAGATGTGTAGATTCCAAGCAATAATAGCACAAAGGAACCTGATATCCCTGGAATAATCATGGCACCAGCAGCAACACAAGCAGCAAAGAATAAAATAAAGAAATTTGATACTGTTAATGTCGTAATCACTGCATCACTCTCTTGTGGGTTAGCAAATGACATATACAACATCACTCCCAAACAAGCAACAAATGCAATAATGCTACCTACTGAAATCTTCTTCTCTGTCGCTTTCCCATATATCATCGGTATGGATCCGATTACCAATCCTACGAACACAAGGTTCGAAGCAACTGGAAAATGCGCCAAACTAAATTCAATAATATTGGCGAATAGTAAAATTCCTGCTCCTGCTCCAATACCAATCGGTATTAAAAATAACATAGAATTTTTAAAATCTGTTCTAATGCAAGAAATGCTATGGATTAATTTATCATACACCTTCAAGATAACCGCCATTGTTCCACCTGAAACTCCTGGAATGATATTTGCAATCCCAATAATTGCTCCAAAAATCATATGTTTTAAGTATGTACTCATTTTCTTCCCCTCAATCTAGCCCATAAATTTTTTTAATGCTGTGAACAAAGCTTGCATCTCTTCTGTCGTACCAATTGTAATTCTAAGATACTGTGCAATTCGCTCCTTGTTCCAATGTCTCACATAAATATGTGACTCCTTCAAATGTTCGAATATTTCCTTTGCATCATAATTCGGATGAGTTGCGAAGATAAAGTTTGCCTTAGAATCTGTGAATGCAAATCCCAAGCCTTTCAATTCGCTCTTCGCCCATTCTCGCGTATCAATAATTTTTTCTACTGTCTCTTCAAAATACTCTCTATCCTGTAAAGTTGCAACTCCACATTCTAAGGAAGGTAAATTCATGGTATAAGAGTTAAATGAATACTTCACATCATTGAGATACTGAATCAATGTTGGGTTTGCAATGGCATATCCGATTCGCATCCCCGCCATAGATCGAGCCTTTGAGTAGGTTTGAACTACTACAAGGTTTTCATATTTGTCGACTAATTCCATAGCTGATCTGCCTGCAAAATCTACATAGGCTTCATCCACGATGACAATGACATCTCTATTTGCTCTTATCATATCTTCCACAAAATCCAACTCTTCATAAATTGCTGTTGGAGCGTTTGGATTCGGGAAGATCACTCCCCCATTTTCACCATAATAATCAGATTTCTTGATTCTAAAATTCTCGTCTAGGGCTCTGCACTCATATGGAATCTTGAATAGTTCTGCCCATACTTCATAAAAAGAGTAAGTAATGTCTGGAAAGTAAATTGGCTTTTCTGAATTGAAAAAAGTCATAAAACACATCGCTAGTACATCATCTGAACCAACGCCTACAAATACTTTACTCGAGTCAATCTTATAATAGTCTGCTATCGCGTCAACCAAACAACTAGAAGTGGGATCTGGATACAAGGAAAACTTATCGATATCCATAGATTCGAGAACCTCTTTCACTTCCTTTGCTGGTGGATATGGATTTTCATTTGTGTTTAATTTAATGACAGGAAACTGTGGTTGCTCTCCTGGTATGTAAGGTACAACTTTTCTGATATTCTCTAATATTTTCTGATTCATCTTATTGAAATTCCTTCATCACTTCTTTAAACTTTGGTAACGCATTAACAATTGTTTCATAAGCAACACAGTATGCTAGTCTCACGTAACCTTTACACCCGAACGAACGTCCTGGAACAATCAAGATATTGTGCTTCTTAGCTGCAGCCACAAACTCCAATTCATCTTCTACTGGAGATTTTACAAAGAGATAAAACGCCCCTTCTGGCTTGATACATTCGATTCCAAGCTCTGTCAGACCATTGTATAAAGTTTCTCTGTTTCTATCGTAGTATGCAATGTCTGTTTTTTCGTTGATACATTTTTTTACAATTTTTTGTTGTAATGTTGGTGCATTTACAAATCCCAAGATTCGATTGGCTACACTTGCAGCACCGATGACTAAATCACACTCGCTCACTTCATTTGGTATCACCAAATATCCGATTCTCTGCCCTGGAAGGGATAGTGATTTGCTATAAGAATAACCAACGATTGTATTCTTATAATACTTTGTCAAATATGGTACTTCTACCCTGCCATATACTAATTCACGATAAGGCTCATCTGAGATGAGGTAAATATCTGTTCCAAACTCTCTTTGCTTCTCTTCCATAATATCCGCAAGGCATTTTATTGTATCTTCAGAATAAACCACCCCAGTAGGATTGTTAGGTGTATTTACAATTACTGCCTTCGTTTTCTTTGTGATTTTGGATTTCATCTCGTCTAGATTTGGTTGAAAATCCATTGTATTTGGAGACACTTCAACAAGTACTCCATCAAAATTATTAACATAGTTACGATATTCCCCAAAATAAGGTGCAAATACAATCACTTCATCTCCTGGATCCAAAAGAGTCTTAAGTATCACATTCAGTCCTCCTGCAGCTCCAACTGTCATCAAAATATTCTTTGCTGAAAATTCTGTGTCAAATCTTTCATTCAAAGATTCTGCAACTGTCTGACGAACATCTTCATATCCTGCATTATTCGTATACCCGTGTAAAACAACTGGATTTTCATCATTAAGAATTTCATTCACAGCCGTCTTTACAGATTGAGGTGCAGGAACGTTTGGATTTCCCAAGCTAAAATCGAATACATTCTCCTTTCCATACAGTTGAATCAATCGATTCCCCTCTTCAAACATTGCACGGATTGCAGAACTGTTTGCAACCATGTTTTCCATTTTTTTTGAGATCATATTATTTCCCTTCCTTTGTTCTTATATTTTTGGGATCTTTCTTGCTCTTCCCTTTTCTTCTAGGAATACTGGACGATAAGACAGTTTTGCCTTCCTAAGACCTTCTGAACCAGTATCTTCTTCCCGATTGATGTATGCATAGTCCTGACATTCATGTATGACAAATTGTTGGTTAATCATCGGATACGCACCTTGAATATCTGCAATCGCCTTTTCAATATGCACCACAAAGGTATCTCCACATATTGGCTCACCTATTGTAAATGCAACGATTTCTCTATTTACACGAAGGATACCTCCAACCAAATCTAATTCTCGAAAAAGTCGCAGTGCATTCATCGTAACTGTCATTTCCTTGACCTTTTCTTCATCCTCATCACAGGCATTCAACTCTCTCCAACGCAAAGCCATCTGGAAACACTCTTCAATATTGTCTTCACACAAGGTTTCATAACTCCAATCCTCATACAGAGCATGAAATTTATTGATGTGATTTCTCTTTGCATGCAGTTTTTTTCCTGCCAAAGTAGTCAGTTTCTCTGTTTCATATATATAGTCCGCGATATCGCGATTATATTCAATTTCAAATTCTCCTGGGAACCATTCTTCGATTTTTTGATACATCGTGGGTGTTATATTGTACATGGAGAATTCTTGTCCGCGTTCACCCGAATATACTTCTAGTATTTCTATAACTTCTTTTACATTTTCTGGATTTCCTGCTGGAAACGCAAAGGAAAACTTCCCTTCATTTTCCGCCTTAAACACAATCGTATCCTGTATGATTGTAAATTTCACATCGTAGTACCTTGACCATAGAAATATATTGACAAAAGTACGCTCACAACTACGACTACAATTTTCCTTAAAATGCTTGACAATCATGTCTTTATCTTCTAATTTTGGTGATTGAAATTCAAAATTGTACTGCACTTTATTTTCTCCCTTCGCTAACTAGGGACGGGGGTAAATGGAACATTTTCCCCCGTCCCCTAACATCTAATAATTCTCTTTTCTTACTTCAAAATAACTCTGCGGATGTGCGCAAACCGGACAAATTTTCACTGCTTCTTTTCCCGTATGCAGATGTCCACAATTGCGACATTCCCACACAACCTCTTCACTCTTAGCAAATACCGTTCCATCTTCCATATTCTTAAGCAATGCCAGATATCGCTCTTCATGTTCCTTCTCAATCGCGGCAACTTCTCTGAACTTCTTTGCCAGTTCTGTAAATCCCTCTTCTTCTGCATCTCTTGCGAAACCTGCATACATGTCTACCCACTCATAGTTTTCTCCTTGAGCAGCCGACTTGAGATTTTCTTCTGTGGTTCCAATCCCTTGTAATTCCTTAAACCACATCTTTGCATGTTCTTTTTCATTGCTTGCTGTGTCTTCAAATATTGCAGCAATCTGTTGGTAACCTTCCTTCTTTGCAACGGATGCGAAATACGTGTACTTGTTGCGTGCTTGTGATTCTCCAGCAAATGCAGCAAGTAAATTCATTTTTGTCTTTGTTCCTTCTAAGCTCATAGCACATACCTCCATATCTTCAATTCGTCTTCAGTTACATTGCTTATTGCTCTTGTAATTATCTTAAGCCATCTTAGCTAATTTTGCAGCTTGATCTGCTGCAATTAGGCTATCGATAACTTCAGTTATATCTCCATTCATTATAGAATCCAATTTGTGTAATGTCAACTTGATTCTATGATCTGTCACACGACCTTGTGGGAAATTATATGTTCGAATCTTCTCAGATCGATCACCTGTTCCAACTTGACTTCTTCTTGCTTCTGCTTCTGCATCGTGTTGTTTTGCACACTCTAATTCATATAATCTCGCTCTAAGCACACGTAACGCCTTATCTTTGTTCTTTAACTGAGATTTTTCATCCTGACATGATATCACAATTCCAGTTGGAATATGAGTAAGTCTTACCGCAGAGTCTGTTGTATTTACACACTGTCCACCATTTCCTGATGCACGGAATACATCAAACTTGCAATCATTCATATCTAACTCAACATCTACTTCCTCTGCCTCTGGCATAATTGCCACAGTAATTGTGGATGTGTGGATTCTTCCGCCTGACTCTGTCTCTGGCACACGTTGAACCCGATGCACTCCACTCTCGTATTTTAATTTCGAGTATGCTCCTTGCCCATTGATCATAAATACACATTCTTTGAATCCACCAATCCCATTTTCATTTAGAGAAATCATCTCTACCTTCCAACGGTTGCTCTCCGCATAGTGTTGGTACATCCGATAGATTTCTGCCGCAAACAAAGCAGCTTCATCTCCACCTGCACCACCTCGAATTTCTACGATTACGTTCTTATCATCATTCGGGTCTTTCGGCAATAGTAAAATCTTCAATTCGCCTTCTAGCTCCTCAATTCTCTTCTTTGCCTCACTTAACTCCTCTTTCAGCATTTCTTTCATTTCATCATCTGATTCGATTTCCAGCATCTCTAAACTCTCTTCGACTGTTTGCTTACAGCCTCTGTACTCCTTATATGCATCCACAATCGGCATCAAATCATTTTGTTCTTTCATCAGTCCACGAAAACGTGATTGATTATTCACCACATCTGGCTCCTGTAACTCTCCCATCACCTCTTCATAACGTATTAAAAGTACATCTAACTTATCAAACATAGTAACCTCCATTATTATATCCAAAAAAACTTCTTTTATTTCTCTATCTTATTTCTTTACTTTCGCACCCCATAAACTACGCGGTCAAACCCAGCTAAATCTTTCTTTATTTCTATATTGCAAAACCCAAACTTCAGCATATATTCGGATACTTCCTGTCCTTGATCGTGACCAATCTCAAAAAAAAGCATCCCTCCCGCTCTTAAGAATCGAGCCGATGTCTCCTCAATGATTTTACGATAAAACCATAAACCATCCTCTTTACCATCTAGAGCTAGGATCGGGTCATGAATTCGTACCTCATCTTCTAATTCCTGAATTACAGAGGTCTTAACATAAGGCGGATTCGAAACAATGATATCATATTTCTCTGTTATTTTCTCAAATAGATTACTGTGAATCCATTCACATTCAACCTCATTAAGACATCCATTCTCTCGTGCAACCTCTAGTGCCGATTGTGATACATCTACACCTGTCACCGAGCAAGATGGATGAAATTTCTTCAAACTAATTGCAATACATCCAGACCCAGTACACATATCCAAGATGTTCATACCTGGCTCTACATATGTATTCACATACTCCACAAGAACTTCCGTATCTTGGCGCGGCACCAGCACATTCTCATTCACCCGAAACACAAGTCCCATAAATTCTTGAACTCCTGTAATATGTTGTAATGGAATTCTCTTCTTTCTCTGTGCAATAGTGCGACGATAATACTGCCACTCTTCTTCTGTCATCTCTTTCTTGGGATTCCCAAAATAATCAGCTCGGTTCACATGAGTCGCAAATTCCAATAATAACCAAGCATCGATGTCTGCTGCTTCAATCTTTGCTTTACCTAACTCTTCTCTTCCGTATTTCAAAGCATCTGCCAATACCATAACTAACTCCTTTTGATAAATGACTTCCAATCAAAAACAGCTTCCACTGAGGCTATCGCAACCTCTATCATATCATCGTCTGGCTCCTTGGTTGTCAGTTCTTGCATCCACATCCCTGGTTTACTCAAAATAGTAACAATCGGATTATTACTTCTTCCAGCAAGTTTTATCAATTCATAAGAAATACCAGCAATCACAGGTAAAAGCGCGATTCTAGAAGCGATTTTCAACCACACGGTATCTGTTTGTATAAAAAATAGGAAAACAATACTGATTAAAACTACAAAGAATATAAAACTTGTTCCACATCGTTTATGTTCTTTTGAACTATTTCTTACGTTTTCTACGGTCAATTCTAAACCATTTTCAATACAATTGATACATTTATGCTCTGCTCCATGATACATATATGTTCTGCGGATATCTTCCATTTTCGACACAACCCATATATATGCTACGAAGATAAAAATCCTCAAAAATCCTTCAATAATAGATAGAAGAACATGAGATTGAACCCAACGTTCCACGAACTGAATGATAAAATATGGCAACATTGTAAAAATTCCGATTGCAAAGACAAATGACAATATCGTAATCAAAATCATGATAAGTTGATCCATCTTCTCACTATTTTTTTTATTTCCATTTTTTTTACCTTCTTTATTTACCTCTTCTTCCTCATCCTCATAGAAACTTGCTGAGAAATTTAGGCTCTTATATCCTAAAACCATAGAATCAATAAAGTTAAAAACTCCTCGAACAAAAGGAATTGTCTTTAACTTATCCCATTTAAATATCCCTTTATATGTTTCTTTTTTTATCTCAATTTCTCCATTTTTCTTTCGAACAGCTACGGCGTACTGGTCACCACTACGCATCATTACGCCTTCCAAAACAGCCTGTCCACCTACATTTGATGGTTTCATAATTTAATGTTCTCCTGCTATATAAATCGTCTGTATAATCGGAAGCAAAAGTCCCTCTCATACAACAAACCCCGTGACAGCTGCCACGAGGTCCTTAGTTGATGGTTATGATTACATACCGTATTTCTTGTTAAATTTATCAACACGTCCACGTGCTTGGTTTGCTTTTTGTTGTCCTGTGTAGAATGGATGACATTTTGCACAAATCTCTACGTGAATATTCTCGTTTGTAGAACCTGTTACAAATGTATTACCACAGTTACAACTCACGTTTGCTTGATGATATTCTGGATGGATTCCTGTTTTCATATTTTTCACCTCTTTATTATTAATTTTCACAAAGTCATTTACCTTGTAATATTTTTTCTTTTAAACAGCTTTAATAGCATAGCACACTTTCAGTGAAAATGCAAGTATTTATATAAACTTTTGTTTTTTTACCATTTCCACTAATTGATCATTATTCTTTGTCTTAGAAAACATATTTACAAGGTTGTCCACCGCTTCATCTGGGCGTAAACCGTTAAGACCTTTTCGAATAATATAAACCGCTTCTTGCTCAGCTCTATTCAACAACAAGTCTTCTCTTCTCGTTCCAGATTTCGGAATATCAATTGCAGGGAACACACGCTTTTCTTGTAACTTTCTATCCAAAACAAGTTCCATGTTTCCAGTTCCCTTGAACTCCTCATACACAACGTCGTCCATTTTACTTCCCGTCTCCACTAGGGCTGTCGCTAATACAGTTAAACTTCCACCTTCACGCATATTACGTGCAGCACCAAAGAAACGCTTTGGCATATGTAATGCCGCTGGATCCAAACCACCAGATAAAGTTCTTCCACTCGGTGGAACTGTCAGGTTGTAAGCTCTTGCTAAACGTGTGATGCTATCTAATAAAATCATTACATCCTTTTTATGTTCAACTAAGCGCTTTGCTCTTTCGATTACCATCTCCGAAACTCTCTTATGATGTTCTGGCAACTCGTCGAATGTAGAATAAATAACTTCTACGTTGTCGCCCTCGATTGCCTCCTTGATATCTGTTACTTCTTCTGGACGTTCATCAATCAACAGGATGAGCATGTGTACTTCTGGATTGTTTTTTCGAACCGCTAATGCCACTTCTTTTAGCAAGGTTGTCTTTCCTGCCTTCGGAGGTGAAACAATCATTCCCCTTTGCCCTTTTCCAATCGGTGATAACAAATCTACAATTCTAGTAGCAGCACTCGAACGGGCTCCCTCTAATCGCAATCTTTCATTCGGAAAAACCGGAGTTAAATCTTCGAAATTTCTTCTACGGCTTGCAACCTCCGGATCCATTCCATTAATGTAAGTTAGGTATAATAAAGCACTGAATTTTTCTGTCTGTGTTTTGATTCGTGTGTTTCCAGTAATGATATCTCCTGTCTTAAGCCCAAACCTTCTAATCTGAGATGGTGCAACATAGACATCATTATCTCCTGGCAAGTAGTTTGCACATCGTATAAAACCATATCCATCTGACATCACCTCAAGAATTCCATGTGCAGAGATTCCACTGTCTAATTGCTCTACATCTGCAATCTCTTTTTTCGCATCTAAAGATCCACCTCGCCTCTCTTCACGAGAAGTGTCTTGTACTTTTGCATTCTCGCCATTTTTTTCTTCTGCTTTTTTTATTTCTTCGCCCTGTTTGCCCTCATTTTCTTTTTTATCTTCTGCAACCATTGCTTCAATCACATCGGCTTTCTTCATACTAGTGACACCTTTAATCCCTCTAATTTTTGCAAGTTCTTTTAAGGTAGTCAGTGCGAGTGTTTCATACTTTTCTCTCATATGCTTGTCCTTTCTTAATATATAATAGCTGTCGCTTTGCAATTTTTATTTGTCTCATTTGTTTGGAGTTATGATCAGAATTGATCGCCAAAGATATTTCTTGATTGCAATAATGCTTAGTGTTATGATACCATATAAAGACATAAAAGTAAATACAAAGGAGCATAGTTATGACCGAAACCTTTACCCTATATAAATTAATGCTATTATACATACTAAACAAAGTGAAATTCCCCATAAACACATCACAGCTTTTTGATTTTTTTCTCGAAAAAGAATATACCAATTATTTTACATTACAAGAAGCTTTAACCGAACTTGTAGAAGCTAAGTTCATCCACACTGAAATAACGCATAACAAAACCTTTTATAAAATAACGGAAACCGGAGTAGAAACAATCGGTTTTTTCAATGGGGATATTTCTCCCTTGATTCGAGAAGAAATTAACCAATATTTGAATGATTCTTATTCCAAAATGCAGTCCGACACTTCAATCAAGACAGATTATTATAAGAATAAAAATAACGAATACGATGTGCGACTTCAAGTCCTAGAGAACAACGCTACATTGGTTGACCTCACTCTCGTGGTACCCACGCAAAAAATCGCAGAGGGCATCACGGAAAATTGGAAGAATAAAAACCAAGACATCTATGCCTATCTGATGCAACAATTGCTTTAATCCCTCCTCTTCAAATATTCGAATATCTTCTTCTCGTACCCTTGCTCTGTCGGGATATAAAAGGTTTCATCCCGAATCTCATCTGGCAAGTACTGTTGATGAACATAATGATTCGGATAATCGTGGGCATAGAGATATCCCACTCCATGTCCTAGGTTTTTCGCCCCCTTATAATGAGCATCCTGCAGATGCGTAGGAACTGTGGTTTTCGTGTTTTTCACACATTCAAACGCTGCATTAATCGCCATATACGACGCATTACTCTTCGGTGCGGATGCAACATAAGTAACCGCTTGTGACAGTATAATACTCGCCTCTGGCATCCCAATTCGCTCAATTGCTTGCGACGCTGATACTGCTACTGTCAGCGCATTCGGATCTGCATTTCCCACATCTTCTGAAGCACAAATCATCACCCTTCTTGCTATAAATTTGATATCCTCCCCTGCATATAACATCTTCGCTAAATAAAACACCGCTGCATCAGGATCTGACCCCCTCATACTCTTAATAAATGCCGAAATTGTATCATAATGGTTATCGCCTTTCTTATCATAGCGTACTGCCCGCTTCTGAATACAATCCTCTGCCACTTCGAGTGTAATGTGAATCTTTCCATCCTCAGCCCTCGGCGTGGTTACAATTCCCAATTCTATTGCATTCAACGCATTTCTCGCGTCTCCTCCAGAAATATCTGCGAGAAAATCAAGAGCTTCTTCTGTAATCTGAGCATCATAAGACCCCATCCCCTTCACTTCATCATAAACCGCGCGATTTAATAAGACTTTAATATCTTCTTTGTTTAATGATTTTAGTTCAAAGATATTGGAGCGTGATAGTAGCGCACCATTCACCTCAAAATAAGGATTCTCTGTAGTAGCACCTATCAAAACCACGGTTCCATCTTCTACAAAAGGCAAGAGATAATCTTGTTGCGCCTTATTAAATCTATGAATCTCATCCACAAAGAGAATGGTCTTCTTTTGGTGCATTCCCATATTCTCTTTTGCCTCTTGAACAACAGCCTCCATATCTTTTTTTCCAGCAATGGTTGCATTTATCTGACAAAACTTCGCACTCGTAGTATTGGCAATCACTTTCGCCAAGGTTGTCTTTCCTGTACCAGGGGGACCATAAAAGATCAATGAACTCAATTTATCTGCTTTAATCGCTCGATACAAAAGCTTATCCTTACCGATAATATGTTGTTGCCCCACAACTTCGTCTAGATTGGTCGGACGTAATCTAGATGCCAGTGGCGACTCTTTCTCCTGATTTTCTTCTCTCATATAATCAAACAAATCCATAATTTTCTCCTATGATATCACGTATCACTTCCCCCGCAATCAAAATCCCAGCCACTGGTGGTGTAAAAGAGATGCTTCCAGGAATGTTTCTTTTTGTTCCTCCTGGCTCTTCCCATTCTAGCGTCGGTTTCAACGGCTTTTCTTTTGAATATAACACCTTTAGATGTGGAATTCCGCGATTCTTCAATTCTTTTCTCATCACCTTACATAATGGGCACATGGATGTTTTCTGCAAATCTGTGATTTCAAATAACTCTGGGTGCAATTTATTGCCCGTTCCCATACTAGAAATCAATGAAATTTCACGTCTGCTTGCCAACTCTGCAATCGCTATTTTAGCAGTGACCGTATCGATCGCATCTACAATATAATCAACCCCCACCGGAACCACCTCGTCCAAATTATCAGGCAGAACAAACACTTCTTTTGTCTCTACCTCTATTCGGGGACATATATCTCGTATCCGATCCTTCATGACCTTAGTCTTATATTGTTTCATTGTACTATGAAAAGCAATGCTCTGTCTGTTAATATTAGAGAGTGAAACACGGTCATTATCCACGAGAATCAATTTCCCGATGCCACTTCTGGCTAACGCCTCAATACAATGAGAACCTACACCACCCACCCCAAACACCATAACGCAGGAGTTTTGTAGTTTATTTATTCTCTCAGTTCCAATTAACATTTCTGTTCTAATAAATTCGTTCACTATTTTGTATTCCTCTTTTCATTCATCACTGTCATCCATTTTCATGCTACTCTCTCTAAGGCAGTAAAAGTTCATCTACGGTAACAAATTCAAACCCCTCTTCTGTTAACTGCTCTATAATAAAAATCGCTGCCTCTATCGATGATTCACTAGAATCATGCATTAAAATAATATCATTTTCTTCTGTATCCGTCACTACCTTATTTACAATTTTTTCAACATTTTCTGTATTCCAATCCAAGGGATCCACGCTCCACATTACTGGAATCAGTCCAATATCCGATTCTAACTCTTCCCTCCATATCCCATATGGAGGTCTCAAAAACTCTAATTTCACACCCGTGATTGCCTCGATAACCTCTCTGGATTTCTGAAAATCTGCGATTACCTCTTCATCACTTGCTTGACCTATATTGATATGACTGTAAGAGTGATTCCCAATAAGATGTCCTTCTTCTGCAATTCTTTTTACTGTTTCAGGATTTTTTTCAACATTTATACCTAGGAGGAAAAAGGTCGCCTTTACACCTCTCGTATTCAATTCATCCAAAATCCTATTTGTTATCTCAGGATTTTCACTCGGCCCATCATCAAATGTTAGAGCGATTTTCTTTCGTTCTGCTTCAATAATTCCATCTTGTTGAAAAAAAATCTGACTTACTTCTTCTCTCCAAAAATTCAAGCTCATTTCACTACCCAGTGCGCCGATTAATAAAACGAAAAATAAGACAATCCATTTCAAGGATTTTCTATGAAAACAACTCATTTTCACATCCATTATACTATGTTTTTATTATTATATTGTCAGCATCCCTTTTTAATGTTACAATGATTAAGTTTGAACAAAGTATAACAACTTTGAGAAAGGGATGTTTATTAACATGAATACACAAGAAAATAAAATGGGGACAATGCCCATTCCGAAATTATTAATACAAATATCACTTCCATTGATAATATCTATGATTGTGCAGGCTCTCTATAATGTTGTCGATAGTATCTTCGTTGCACAAATTAGCGAGAATGCCCTCACGGCAGTTTCGTTGGCTTTTCCAATCCAAAACCTTATGATAGCGGTTGCTGCTGGTACAGGAGTCGGTATCAACGCACTAGCCGCAAGGTACCTTGGTGAAAAGGATTCGAACAAGGCCTCTCTCGTTTGCAAAAATGGTTTAGTACTGGCTGCGCTCAGTTGGATTCTCTTCGTATTAATCGGAGTATTTGCAACTGATATCTTTTATCAAACTCAAACGAGTGATGTAGCTATCTTGTCTTATGGAAAGAGTTATATGTATATCATCTGCCTCTTTTCATTCGGTGTGTTCTTCCAGATTACTTTTGAGCGTTTTCTTCACGCAACTGGCAAAACACATTTGAGCATGATTGTCCAAGGAATTGGCGCCCTTGTCAATATCATCTTGGATCCAATTTTAATCTTCGGAATGTTTGGACTTCCTCGTATGGAAGTGACTGGTGCTGCCATCGCAACCATTATCGGTCAAATAATCGGTGCTTCGGTTGGACTATTTATCTGCATCTTCCACAACAAAGAAATCAATTTGAACTTGAGAAATTTCCTTCCTTCCAAAGAATATATTCTTGCAATTTACAGAATTGGTTTTCCTGCCATCATCATGCAATCCATCGGTTCCATCATGGTATTTGGTTTCAACACGATTTTGCTCATGTTTTCCTCCACAGCCGCTGCCGTGTTTGGTGTTTACTTCAAATTACAGAGTTTTATCTTTATGCCTGTATTTGGACTGACCTCTGGCTTGATTTCAATTGTGGCATATAATTTTGGAGCTCGCGATAAAAAACGCATCATGCACACTTATCGCCTCTCCTGCTATATCGCCATATCCATCATGCTTCTAGGTTTAATTATATTCCAGATATTCCCTAGAGAGTTGCTTGCAATGTTTGATGCTTCGCCAGATATGATTGAAATTGGTGTCGTAGCCTTACGCTCCATCAGTATCAGTTTCCCTTTTGCTGGTTACTGCATCTGTACCTCTTGCTTTTTCCAAGCTGTGGGGTTTAGCATGTATAGCTTGGTTACATCCATTGCAAGACAACTACTAGCCCTCTTGCCTTTGGCATATATTTTAGCAACTTATATGGGACTCAACCATATCTGGTGGTCCTTCCCATTAGCCGAAATCTTTTCAGTCGCCTCATCTATCTTCCTTGTTCGTCGAATCTATACAAAGGAAATAAAACACCTCTAACATAATATGAGGGAATGAAGCATCACCTCATTCCCTCATACTTATTTCACCTTTTTTATACTATAACCAAAGCTTCCTATTCCATCACCTAATCCACAATATTCTCCATGTGAATATGCTAACAATCCCGTTTTATTGAGCTCAAATTTACCCTTCTCATTCATGTGCTCTTCACTGACTTGCACACCAACTACTTCCGCCATAAACATATGATGTGTCCCAAGCTCCTTGATTTCGAACACCTTGCATTCAATATTCACAGGACACTCCTTTATAATCGGTGCATATTCCAAATGTTTCGCTGTTCCTCTCGTCAATCCTGTCTCTTTCCACTTGTCCACATCTCTTCCTGACTTCACACCACAGTAATCCGTCACCTTAGCAAGAGATTCTGTTGTTAAATTCACTACGAATTCTCCCGTTTCTTTTATCATCTCATAGGAATAACGCTCTGGTCGAACAGAAACATAGAGCATAGGAGGATCACTACATATCGTCCCTGTCCATGCAATGGTTATGATGTTGGAATCCGACTCGTTTCCAACTGATACCATGGCTGCCGGTAAAGGATAAAGCATATTTCCTGGTTTCCATTCCTGCTTTTTCATCTTGGTCTCCTTATCATTTCTGAAGTGTCGCTACCAAATTCGGTATCAATTGTTTCTTTCTAGAGACCATTCCTTTCAATCTCACTTCCTCAATATCCTCCGGTAAATCGAAAGCCTCAATCAGACTCTCTTTGGCACCATCACCATAGCAAACCATGTCAGAATGCTCACTAATAATATTGGTAATCATAAAGAAAACCATATCCAGATCTTTTTCTTTTTTGATGGTTTCCATATACCCCGAAATCTTCTGCTTTAGCTCTTTTATTTCTTCTAGATTGATAGAGTTAATCTGACCAACTCCAAATCTCACATCACCAGATTCAAATTTCTTAAAGTCTTGATAACAGATTTCCTTTGGAGTTTTATTCTTCAAATTGCTACCTGCACGGAACATTTCATTCGCTAGTTGTTCGATGCTGATATTTGCGATTTGTGATAATTTTTCCGCAGCATTTTTATCTCGGACAGTACAAGTTGGCGAACGAAACATCAAGGTATCCGATAGAATCGCCGAACAAAGTAATGATGCAATCTCAATACTGACTTCCACATTCGATTCACAATACATCTCATATACGATTGTCGCAGTGCATCCTACTGGTTGATTTCTAAAATACACTGGTGAAACAGTCTCCAAACCGCCTAGTCTATGATGATCTATAATTTCTAACACATCCGCTTCATCAATCCCATCAATTGCCTGAGTTTTTTCATTATGATCCACTAAAATCACTTGCTTTTTGGTAACACCCATTAAACGGCGTCTTGAAATCAGCCCTACATATTTTCCTTTTTTATCTAAAACCGGGAAATCTCTATACCGCTTCTTTGCCATAGTTTCTTTGATGTCATTCACAAACTCTTCCGTTCCAAATGTTACAAGATTCTCAGTTCTCATAAAATGCTTGATAGGAATACTTTGATTGATGAGTCGTGCCACGGTAAACGTATCATGCTTTGTTCGAATCATCACAACTTCTTTTCTCTCAGCCATATTCAAAATTGTTTTGCCAATTTCAGCACCTTCACAAACAATAATACAACTTACTCCCAACTCCAAAGCACATAATTGTGTCTCATATCGATTTCCTAAAATCACTAGGTCATCCTCTTCGATATAATTCTCCATCGTCTCTGGGCTAGAGGCTGCAATCACCACTTTTCCATTCGTGAAATACCCATGCTCATTTCCAGTTACGACCGTCCCCTCAATGGTATTTACAATATTCTTATATTGTGTCTTAGCCTCTGCTAAGATGTGGCTATCATAAACATCCATATAGGATGTGGTAATATCACTAATACTGATAAGTCCCTTTAGTTCTCCTTGACTGGTAATCGGCAAGGTCATCATGTGATTTGACTTCATCATTTCCCAAGCATCTTTTATCGACACATTACTCTTCACACCCTCAAGCTTATTTACTTCTAAATCTTTCACTTGCGCTTGGACATTCGATAGCAAGGTAGGGGCAGAGACATTAAACTTCTTCAACACATATTGTGTTTCTTCATTCAATTGTCCTGCACGCTTTGCCACATATGATTCACCTGTCAATTGACATTTTAAATTTGCATACGCTATGGCAGAACATATAGAATCCGTATCTGGATTCTTATGTCCCACTACATAAACTTTTTTATCCCTATATTTTTCCAAATTTCATTCACTCTCTTATAATTTAATATTTTTGAATAATTCTCCAAGGCTCACTCCAATATCTTCTGATTTTGGAATATCTACTTTTTCATACACCTCTTCTTCTACTTCCATAAGAGCCTTCATGCTTAAGCTGATTTTTCCTTCTTTGATACCGATTACCTTCACTTGAACTTCATCATTCACCTTAAGTACATCCGCTGGTGCTTTAATACGTTTTGGACTGATTTGAGATACATGAACTAGTCCTGATAATCCGTCTTCAAGACGCACAAATGCACCATAGTTTTGCAAACTTTCCACCACACCATTCAATACAGTTCCAACCACAATATTCTCTAATTTCTTCTGTTGTGCTTTTCTCTCATTATCTCTTAAAATTTCTCTTGCTGATAGAACCAAACGATTGTTTTCTTGATCTGCTTCGATAACTCTTACCTGAATCTCTTGCAATAGAAATTCTTCCAAATTCTCTACATATCCAAGAGATAATCTAGATGCTGGAATAAATCCTCTCACCTCTTCTACCATAGCAACAACTCCACCATTTACAACACCTTCTACTTTTACGTTCAGTACTGTTTTGTTCGCCATATACTCTTTGATTCTATTCCATGGATTTGCAACATCTAACTTATCCTTGTAATCATCCATTGTTTCTACCTTGTTTAACTCTTCACTCATAACTCTTCTCCTTTTCGCTACTGTTATTAATTCAGTTAATATTCCCTATTATTAATTAAGGACAGGGGAAAATGTCGCTATGCTCCATTCTTCCCCCGTCCCTTTCGTTCGACGGAAAACCGTCCGTATTAGTTACCCATTTGCTTTGCTACTTCTTCTGCAAAGTTTTCTTCTTTTTTCTCGATACCTTCTCCTGTCTCGTAACGAACAAATGAAGTCAGTGCTAGGTTCGATCCTGTTGCTTTCGCTACAGATTCTACATATTTTTCCACTGTCATATCGCCATCTTGGACATATGCTTGATCTAACAAACAAACTTCTTTCATCAATTTGTTTACACGACCAATAATCATTTTTTCAATGATGTTATCTGGCTTTTCAGGGTTCTCAAGTTTTGCTTGTGCTAATAAGATTTCTTTTTCATGCTCGATGTAATCTGCATCTACTTCATTGCGGCTTACATATTTTGGATTCATAGCTGCAACTTGCATTGCAACATTTCTTAAACAAGCTTTTACATCTTCGTTCACAACATCTGTTGTAGCTTTTACAAGAACGCCAATTTTTCCGCCACCGTGAATGTATCCAACAACACATCCGTCGTTTGCTTCTACTTTTTCAAATCTTCTGATTGTAAGGTTCTCACCGATTACTGCAACTTTCTCAACCAATGCATCTTTTACCGTCTTAGCTGAATCTGCTTTCCAAGCTTCTGCCATAAATGCATCCATGTCTGCTGCATCAGAATTGATTGCTTGATTCGCAACATCTGATACAAATGTTTGGAAATCAGCATTTTTTGCAACAAAGTCTGTCTCTGAGTTTACTTCAACAATCGCTGCTTTTGTATCGTCTACGATTACTGTTGCAACAATACCTTCTGCTGCAATTCTTCCAGCTTTTTTCTCAGCTTTTGCTTGTCCATTTTTTCTTAGGTACTCTACCGCTTCTTCGATGTTTCCGTTTGTTTCACCTAAAGCTTTTTTACAGTCCATCATACCTGCGCCAGTAATTTCTCTTAACTCTTTTACCATTCCTGCTGTAATTGCCATGATAAATTCCCTCCGTTTTGCTTTATATCAAATATACTCAACTAGTTCTTATGCTTCTTCTGTTACTTCTTCAGCTACCATCTCTTCAGCAACATCCATTGCTGTAGTTCCTTGGTTTGCTTCGATTACTGCGTCTGCCATAGCAGCTACGATTAATTTAACCGCTCTGATTGCATCATCGTTTCCAGGGATTACATAATCTAGTTCTTCTGGATCACAGTTTGTATCACAAATTCCAATCAATGGAATTCCAAGTGTGTGTGCTTCTTGAATACAGATTTTTTCTTTCTTAGGGTCTACGATGAAGATTGCATCTGGAACTCTCTTCATATCTTTAATTCCACCTAAGTTCTTCTCTAATTTAGCCCACTCTTTTTTCAATTCGATTACTTCTTTTTTAGGTAAGACATCAAATGTTCCATCTTCAGCCATTCTCTCAATATCTTTCAAACGGTTTACTCTGCTTTGGATTGTTTTGAAGTTTGTAAGCATTCCACCTAACCATCTCTCATTGATGTAATACATTCCACAACGCTCTGCTTCTGATTTGATTGCATCTTGTGCTTGTTTCTTAGTACCAACGAAAAGGATAGTACCTCCATCAGCTGCAACATCAGCGATTGCTCTGTAAGCATCATCAACCATTCCTACTGATTTTTGTAAATCAATGATATAGATACCATTTCTCTCTGTGTAGATGTACTCTGCCATCTTAGGGTTCCATCTTCTTGTTTGGTGTCCAAAATGTACACCTGCTTCCAATAATTGTTTCATCGAAATAACGCTCATTTAATTTTCCTCCATTTTTGGTTTTTCTTCCGTATATGTAAGTCCAAAATCAACCGAGAACTCTCAGCACCGTGATTCGGATATCATATACGTGTGTTTTTACGACTCAAGAAGTATAACACAATCTTTGATTCTATTCAAGTACTAATTCTCATCTAATCTGACTTTTTCCTGTTTTTTACTATGATACAGATGGATTGCTACGCACTTTGTGCTCTCACAATCCTAAAAACAATCAAACTATGAACTGAACTAATATTACAGTTATAATCCCACTAATCGCTATCGAAAGGCTACTCATAGCACCCTCTATTTGTCCCAATTCCATTGCTTTTACAGTCCCCATTGCATGACTAGAAGTTCCAATTGCAATTCCTCTCGCAATTGGATTTTTGATACAAAACCATTTTAAGGCATAGGTCGCAATCATATTACCAAATATACCAGTAAGTATGATCACTGCAACCGTAATATCTCCTATTCCACCTAGTTCTTGACTAAGTGGCAAGCCAATGGCTGTGGTAATGGACTTTGGTAGCAATGTGTAATATTCAGTATGTGACAAAGACATCACAACCGTCATTAGATAGGTGGATAGACAACTTGTCACCACTCCACTGAAGATTCCAATCAGAATAGCCACCCCACTTTTCTTCAGAATTTGCACTTGTCGATAAAGTGGCAACGCTAGACATATCGTAGTCGGTGTCAAAAAATAACTAACCAATTGCGCTGATTCCTTATACACATCATAATCGATATCAAATATAAGAAGAATCCCTATCACAAGTATAATGGCAATCAAAATGGGATTAAAAATCTCTCTCTTTAGTTTTTCCTTAACCTTTACTCCGATTAGATATGCCCCTAGTGATATTGCAGCACCAAAAAAAACTGAAGCATTAATCAATTCCATCTTTTTTCTCTTTTCCTATTATTATTTCTGTCACCTTGCCACTGACACACATGACAATCAAAGTAACCACCACCACACTAATAATGATTTCTGGCAACATGGACAACATGCTATCGGCGTTATTAATAATTCCAACGCCTGCTGGAATGAACATCACACCCATAATACTGATTAAATAATCACTCGTCTCTTCAATCTGCTCTGGTTTAATGAGCTTTGTACATAGCAATAGAAACAAAATAGCCATTCCATATATTCCAGCTGGCACTGTAAGCGGGATAAAATATTTCAAAATTTCAGATATAAATGTGATGATTAATATAATTCCTAACTGCTTTAAATACTTCATACAATACCTCGTATCTCCATCTTTTAACTTGTTTCATCTGTTCATTACAATATGACTTTTTTACTTTAGTTTAATAATACCTACTTGTCAATAAAAGTTTGTAGATTTTGACTTAAAACTTAACCTATGATATCATTACTTCATATAAACTTATAAGGAAATGAGGTAAATAACATGAAAGAAAGAAATCGTAATGTCGTCCTATTAGCCGGCTCCATCATGCAACTATTCCTAGGTATCATCTACATATGGAGCATCTTCGTTGTACCCGTATCTGAATATTTTTCACTTGATCCAGGTCGCGTGAAGTTAACTTCTTCATTTATGCTATGTTTCTTCGTTGTAGGAATTCTATTCGGTGGAAGATTCCAAGTAAAACACACTACTCAAAAAACTGTTTTATTTGGCGGAATTCTATTATCTCTGGCTATGTTTCTAACAGCCGTATTACCAAAAGAGTTAGGTCTTCTCATTTATCTCACCTATGGTATTATCGGTGGATTTGGTGTTGGTATGGGATACAATGCAATCATCAGTACCGCTCAGAGAAACTTTCCCGATAAGCGTGGATTAGCAACTGGTATCTCCGTATGCACCTTTGGATTCTCGACCGTTATCTTTGCACCACTTGTGGAGATTCTTGAAGCCGCCATTGGTCTACAAACCACTTTTTTCATCCTAGGTATTGCTTTCTTAATAGCCACACTCGTATGTTTCTCTTTTATTACAATGCCAGTAGAAACACAAGCTACTGCTAGTACTTCTAATTCTGGAAAAGACTATACTCAAAGCGAGATGCTAAAGACAAAAGATTTTTATTTCATTACACTTGCTATTATGTTTGGAACAGCCGTTTATTTTATATTGAATCCATCTTTCAAATCCCTCTCATTGGAACGAGGACTAACCGACGGTATGGCAACTATTATGATTATGCTTACGGGAATCAGCAATGCCTTGGGACGACTGATCTTCCCTATCATCTCTGATAAGACAAGTCGCAGTTTCGCCGCAATGCTAACACTATTAATTTCAGCTGTAGGAGCTTTTCTACTCATATTTTCAACTAGCTATCTCCTCATGGCTGTTATCATCGTAATTACGTTTTGCTATGGTGGAATCTCTGGAACCTTCCCCCTACTTACCGGAAAATTTTTCGGTTTGAAAAACATCGGGTCAAACTATGGTTGTGTCATGGTTGGTTTCTCAATCTCCGCACTGCTATTCCCAATTGCTCTAGGCTTTGTGAATAATCAGGTACTTTTATTCTCAATCTTAGGATTCATCGCACTCGTCGGAACTTTGCTACTTGTTAGCCTAATTAAAAAAGAATAGATTTTGATATACAAGAAATGAGTAATTTCCCATATATCTAAAACAATAAAGATAGAGGAACCTCCGACTCAGAAGTTCCTCTATCTTTATTTATTAGAATCTTACTACTTTTAATAATCCGCTTGTTCTTGCTGAAACTTCACAAACCAACTTTCCTGAGGATGGTGCATGAATCATATTCCCATTACCAGAATAGATTGCAACATGCCCATCATAGCACAGAATATCTCCTGGTTGTGCATCTGATACACTATACCCTACTGTCGCCCCACTGGCGCGTTGGGTCGACGATGTTCTTGGTATACTGATTCCTACCGCTTTATAAGCTGCTTGGGTCAATCCCGAACAATCTATTCCACTAAAGCTTGTTCCACCCCACAGGTATGGAACTCCAATATATGCTCTCGCCGCATCTACTACTGATGATACATTTGCTGGAAGTTGATTTGATACAGGAGGTGTAGAACTTCCTGATGATCCACTGCCCGACGATGCTTGCTCTTGTGCAGCCGCCGCAGCCGCCGCAGCCGCTGCTTCTGCCGCACGCCTTGCTTCTTCTTCACGACGTCTTGCTTCTTCTTCTGCCGCTAGTGCTGCTTGAATATCAGCATCTAACTGAGATATCTCATCCTCTTTATCGACAATCAGCGCATCAAATTCCGCCTTGTTGGCTTCTAATTCCGCCTCTTTTTCTTCCAAATTAATTAGTTCTACACCCAAAGCTTCTCCTGTTGCCTGAGCTTCTTCTTTTACTTCTACATACTCTTCTAATAATTCTTTATCATAATTATGAATTGTATTCGCATATTCCACACTGTTCAACAAATCTGTAATGGACTTTGAAGTCAATACTTTCTCAAATATATCCACCGAACCACCCTCTTCGTATAGATATTGAATTCTATACTTAAGTGCTTCATATTGAATTTGTTCTCTTTCGTGAGCGATATCAAATTCTTCCCCCGCAATTTCAATATCCTCTTTGATTACAACAATGTCTTCCTCGTTCTCCTTGATATTAGCCAACAACTCTGTTAATTGAGCTTCTAATTGAGCCAACTCTGCTTCTACTTCGTCTTTTTCATCTTTCAATTCATCACTTGACGGTGCCGCCAGTGTTGTAGGAACTATTAAAGACGCTGTGCATGCGATAATCGCCAATGCACTCATTACTTTTCTCATTTTCATATGTAATTTCCACCTTATTAAATAAATTTTAGAAATAGCGCCCCCACACATTTCTAAAGACCATAATACTATAATTTCATACAAATTTCAAGAAAAACTTATCCTTCCAATTCCTTAGGGTCAATTCCATTCTTCTTCAACTTAAGATAAACCACCTCTTTAAACAATGCATTAAGTACTGAGAACAACGGAATAGCGATAATCATTCCAACCACACCTCCAAGACTGCCACCAATTGTCACTGCAACCAACACCCAGATAGCAGGCAAACCAACAGAACTTCCTACAACGTACGGGTAGATGAGGTTCCCCTCTATTTGCTGTATCACAATGAAGATAATGACAAAATAAACAGCCTGAATAGGATCTTCTATAAGAATGAGTAACACCCCTAAACCACACCCTAAAAATGCTCCGAAAATTGGTATCAATGCCGCAAACATGATAAAGATTCCTATCAAAAATGCAAATGGCATTCCAAACAATGTAAGAACAACAATAAAGATAGTACCCAAGATCACTGCTTCTGTGCACTGTCCTGTTAGAAAGTTCGCAAACGTTTTGTATGTCAAACTCATTATTTCCATAACCGCTTCAGCTCTTCCTCTTCTTACAAAGGCAAACAATACTTTTCGTGCTTGGGTGCCTAAGGTTTCCTTCTGCACTAATACATAGATTGCAAAAATAAGAGCAATAAACCCGGTTGTAACCACCGAGAAAAAACCGATTGTAAACGAAAGCGTAACATCAATCACACTTCCAGCCCCAACCTGTAAGAAGTTGAATGCATATTGCATAATTGCTGACCAATCAAATTCCAAAGTGCGCACAAACTCTGTGATTGGTGAATCGGAACTAAACATATTGGTCAAAAGCTTCTCTAATTCCGGCAACGCCGATTGAATGCTAACTCCTAGGCTTGTAAATGTCACCCCAAGCTGTGGTACAACCACCAAGATAATAATAGCAATTAAGACTGCAACAAATAAAAAAGTCAATAACAATGAAGTAGGACGCATGATTTTATTCAAAACTCGTTCTGTTTTTTTATTTTTATAATTTCTCTTCTTAAAAACATGTCTTTCAATAAAACTCATTGGCACATTCAATATAAAAGCAATCGCCCCACCCAAAATAAACGGAAGTAATATTCCAAAAATATAAGACATAATTCCAAGCACTCGCTCATACTGCACCAGGCACACAATGACTATAATTGTAAAAATAATTAACCCTTTTATTTTTTTGATTGTTTCTTTTGAAAAATCCATAAGTCCCTCCTTTAATGTTTTATCCTTTATTTTTTATGATTCTTCTCTAATTCCTTCACTTTCTTCCAACTCAAAAGCGCTTCCTCTGGATTATCTACTTGTTGCTCTCCAAACACATGTGGATGTCGACGGATTAATTTTTCGCTAACTCCTTGAATAATATCTTTCATTTCAAACAATTGAAGCTCTTTTCCAATCTGCCCATTCATAACAACCTGTAGCAATACATCCCCTAATTCCTCACAGAGATTGTCCATATCATTTTTATCAATTGCCTCAAAAACTTCTTCACTCTCATCCGAAAGGCATTTTTTCATACTTTCAAATGTTTGCTTCTTGTCCCATGGGCATCCCTTGTCCGATCTTAATATTTCTATAATTCTCAGCAAATCACTATAATTATACTCTTTCTTTTGAACAAGCACAAGCTTTCGTATGATACCCTCTTCCACTTTTTCAAATCGAAATTCTTGCTTAATCTCCGGATATTTTTCTCGTTCAACCCTGCCCATGAACATCTCATAAGGTCGCACCCAAGTATCATACGGTGGATAAAGCGCCTTATAGATAACCATGCACTCTTCCGTCTCACTATGAATTGCAACATCAAGCACCTGATACAAATACTGTGTACTCTGTTGTTCCACCTCGTCTAACATTTCTCTTTTAAAGCTTTGCACAATATCATTCTTCTTCAGTCTTTCCATATCCCTCTCCTTTATAATAAAAATATATTGAGCATCCCCCCGGAGCGTTTTGTGTAATGGAAATGAAGTTTCCTATTACATTAAAAAGGGTTTCGAATTGAAACCCTTTTCGCTTATTTCCTTATTCTGCGTTTGCTTTTTCCACTTGTGCAATCGCTTGCTTTTGCATTGGTATTCTACAGTTTTTATTGCTTCCAAATTCAACAATTACATCTTCATCTGTAATATCAATCACAACCCCATAAAATCCACTTGTAGTCAACACTGTATCTCCTACCGCCACATCTGCTATCATAGCCGCAACTCTACTGCGTTCCTTTTTTTGTGGACGGAATAAGAAAAACCATAACGCTCCAAAAAATGCCGCATAAATTAGAATAATCGGTAAATACCCTTCTACACCTGTTGCTAAAATCATTTTGTTACCTCCTAAATTTCTTCCAAAAATTAACTAAGATAAACCATATCATAAAAAACCATGCTTGTCTATCCCAAACACAATATTTTCACTGCTAACATCATAATATATGATAATTCATTAATAATGAAGCAACTTTTTTCGTTTATACTCTTGAAACCGACCTTGTTCGATTGCCTCTCTTACTTCTTCCATCATGTTATTATAAAAATATAAGTTATGCATCACACATAGTCTCAATCCTAGAATTTCTTTTGCCTTGAGCAGATGTCTAATATATGCTCGAGTATAATTCTTGCAAGCCTCGCATTCACATCCCTCTTCAATCGGATTGTCATCTAATTCAAATTTTGCGTTAAACAAATTTAATTTTCCTTGATTTGTATAAACATGTCCATGTCTTCCATTTCGACTCGGATATACACAATCAAAAAAATCAACACCGCGTTCCACTGCCTCTAGGATATTGGCTGGAGTTCCCACACCCATTAGATAGGTCGGTTTCTCCACTGGCAAATGTGGTGTCACCGCTTCAATCACTTGATACATTTCCTCGTGAGACTCTCCTACTGCCAAACCACCGATTGCATATCCATCTAAATCCATCTGTGCTATTTCTTTTGCATGTTCAATCCGAATATCCTCACTCACCCCACCTTGATTAATACCAAACAACATCTGTTTCTTATTCAAAGTATCGTCTAGGCTATTCAATCGATCCATCTCTACCTTGCATCGCTCCAACCATCTGGTCGTTCTAGCTACAGAGGCTTCAATATAGCTTCTACTCTCTGTACTCGGCGGACACTCATCAAAGGCCATGGCAATCGTAGATGCCAAATTTGATTGAATCTGCATACTCTCTTCAGGTCCCATAAAGATTTTCTTACCATCTATGTGAGACTGAAAATACACACCTTCTTCTTTTATCTTTCTCAATCCTCTTAGGGAAAACACCTGAAACCCACCCGAATCTGTTAAAATCGGCTTATCCCATTTCATAAACTTGTGAAGTCCTCCTAGCGAACGAACCACTTCATCTCCTGGTCTTACATGAAGATGGTAGGTATTGGACAGTTGCACCTGTGTTTTTATATTCCCCAAATCCACGGTGGATACACCACCTTTAATCGCGGCTGCCGTTCCTACATTCATGAATACTGGAGTCTCTATCACCCCATGAACGGTTTGCAATCGCCCACGTTTTGCCATTCCATCTCTTTTAATCACTTCATACATCATCTATTTTCTTCTTCCTAATTTACCGCAATAAGCAGTTTCCTTTTATGCTAAAAATGACAAATAACCGGTGTGTCATCTCCTAGATGATCCATCAATTCGTACAATGCCTTAGCATTATCATAAGGCATGTTAATACAACCATGGGATCCATTCGTCTTATAGATTTCCCCACCATAACTCGAACGCCAAGATGCATCATGGAATCCTATTCCACCATTAAATGGCATCCAGAAGGAAACTGGAGACTCATATTCACGAGTCCCATCTGCTCGAACCGCTCCACGCAATACCGCATTTTTTGTTTTATACGTCAAGTCAAACACTCCTTGTGGTGTATCGTGTCCAGCCGACAGACTACCTGTTACTGTGTCAGATTCTAGCACCACTTCACCTTCTAGGATAAAATACACCTTCTGATCGGTTAGATCCACCTCTGCATAAGTATCACCCCAATCCACTTCGCCATGGGACAGTCCAACTTGGGAATACACGATATCACGTGTCACCGGCTCTCCCGCTTCCAAATCCGCTAGTATCTGCTCATACTCTGCCTCTTCGTCTACTTCAAACCCATAATCACCACCGGAAACAGTGGCCTCATCTCCATCCCCCGCTATAAATGTTCGAGTAGTTCCAACTGTATTATTGTTTTCAGCAAGCTGTTCCACATACGCTTGCACTTTTTCCTCATCCACTGTAACTTGATTATTCTCATCCACAATTAGCCATTCAGCAATCACGTCACCAGATGCTACTTCTCCTGATGAATACGTGATCGTAGAAGTTACATAGCGATTGAGATTTTCCATCAGCTCATTCACAGACGCATGCTCTGATGTTACTTCTGCCTCTTGATATGCACCAATTTCTGCTAATTTTACCACGTCTGCCATCATTAGAATCGGTTCTTCTAGCGCTGGGTATAAGAATGCCTCTACCACAATCGATCCAATTGTCTCTGGTTTGATTTCATATTTCCCATCCACAAGAACTGCCTCTGCATTCTCTGGTTGTTCCATATTTTCTTTTTGCATAAGCTCCAATTCAGCCATAGCTTCCTTTAATAAATTTTCATCGTATTCTACAGAAATCTGATAGTCATACTCATATTTATTTCCCTCATTAAACATCTCAAACCAAGTCCAAGGATTTTGGCTCGCAAGTATGTTTTTCAACTGTTCATCTTGCACATACCTTATCCCAAAATCTGTTCCCTGAATTGTTTCAATCTCATCATCTGATGTGTGAAGGTTTAATTCGTATACTCCCACCACGTCTGCAAAATATTTCTCCGCATCTGAAACTGTCAAAAGCGATACTTCAACACCATTAATCATGGTTCCTTGATAATAGAAGAAATTAAAGAATACTACCGTTCCCAAATATGCAACCCCTAGCGTTCCAAAAATCCCCGCTAAGATTTTCCACCATAGCCCTTTCTTCTTCACCGATTTTTCCTCTGTTTCCTCATCATCCAGATTCACAATCTCCAAGTCCTCACTATCATCAGATTCTACAACCTCTTCTTTTTCATCAGATACTTGAGCTGACCCAGACTCCTCGGTTTCATCGGCTTCCTTCACCGAATCATTCGCTTCGATCTTGTCTGACTCTTCTTCCATAGCGCTCACTTCCGTCTCATCTGTCTCTTCTACTTTATTCGTTTCTTCTGTTGACGCACTCACATCCATCTCATCTAACTCTTCTACTTTGTCAGCTTCTTCTGTCGACACACTCGCTTCAGCCTCATCTGACTCTTCTAATTTCTTCAACTCTTCGGTCTCGGTCTTGTCTAAATCTACTGTTTCGTCTTCTAGCTCTGATTCATCGTAATTTTGCGTCTCATCCAAACTCACAAAATTCACATCTTCTTGACTAGACTTTCTCTTCTTCTTTCCCATAATGCACTTCTCCCAACCAAATCTTAATCATCATACGTTCTATATTATAGTATAGCCACTCCTTTTTGTACAGAAAAAAATTACATATTTTGAAGATAAATGTTGAAATAATCATATTTTTTGATAGAATGAAACAAGGTATTAAATTTGTATGATAAAACAAGGAGGCAACTATGTCAGGATCAACATATGGAGTATTGTTCAAAATATCAACTTGGGGCGAATCACATGGTGCTGCGCTAGGTGTCACAATTGATGGTTGCCCAGCTGGTTTAGATTTATCCGAAGCGGATGTGCAGACATTCTTAAATCGTCGCAAACCAGGACAAGGAAAGTTCAGTACTCAGCGCAAGGAAGGGGATGTCGTAGAAATCTTATCTGGTGTTTTTGAAAACAAAACAACAGGAACTCCTATTTCTATGATTGTTCGAAATATGGATCAAAAGTCCAGAGACTATGGGAATATTGCAGATATTTATCGCCCTGGTCATGCGGATTACACATTTCAAGAAAAATATGGAATACGTGACTACCGCGGTGGTGGACGTTCATCTGGGCGCGAAACCATCTCTCGTGTAGCTGCTGGTGCGGTTGCTTCGAAAATTTTAAACCAGCTAGGTATCTCTATCTGCGCTTATACCAAGTCAATCGGTACAATTTCAATTCCCGAATCCAAATACAATTTAGACTGCATCTCTGACAATTTATTGTATATGCCAAATCAAGACTATGCAGCACAAGCCGCATCTTATATCGAAGAATGTATGAATGCACAAGATTCTGTAGGTGGAATTATAGAATGCGTCATAGAAAATATGCCAACAGGAATCGGTGATACTGTGTTCGAAAAATTGGATGCAAACCTAGCGAAGGGACTGATGTCTATCGGCTCTGTAAAAGGCGTAGAAATCGGTGCTGGATTTTCCGCAGCTCAAATGAATGGTTCCATAAATAACGATGCTTTTTCCATTCAAGATGAGGCAGTGACAAAAAAAACAAATCATGCTGGAGGAATCCTAGGAGGAATGAGTGATGGGTCTTCTATCATCACAAGAGTTGCAATCAAACCAACACCTTCCATAAGCCAAACACAACAAACAATTTCTAGGCAAGGTGAAGCAGTCGATATCAATATCCATGGTCGCCACGACCCCATCATTGTACCTCGTGCTGTTGTGGTCGTGGAATCGATGGTTGCAATCACCTTATTGGACGCATTATTTGTAAATATGAGTAGCAAGTTAAATCAAGTAGTAGATTTTTATAACACCAAAGAAACAAAAGAGAAGGGATAGGAGGAGGATCATGCCGAACAAATTAATTGATATTGTAAACATTTCAAAATCATACGGAGATAATCTTGTATTAGATAACCTAAACCTGTATGTAAGGGAAAATGAATTCCTAACGTTACTCGGTCCAAGCGGCTGCGGAAAAACAACCTTATTGCGTATTCTTGGCGGGTTCGAAACCCCTGACAAAGGCGATATCATATTCAACAACTCGAATATCAATGCCCTTCCACCAAATAAAAGACCATTGAATACAGTCTTTCAAAAATATGCATTATTTTCTCACATGACCATTGCGGAAAACATCGCTTTTGGTCTTAAAATCAAAGGAAAATCCCAAAGCTATATTAACGATAAAATTCGTTATGCCCTTAAACTTGTAAACTTAGAAGGATTCGAGCAACGTCTACCCGATTCGTTAAGTGGCGGCCAACAACAGCGAATCGCAATCGCTCGTGCAATCGTAAATGAGCCAAAGGTGCTATTGCTCGATGAACCACTGGGTGCTTTAGACCTAAAACTAAGACAAGACATGCAATATGAATTAATTCGTCTAAAAAATGAACTTGGCATTACATTTATCTATGTAACTCATGACCAAGAAGAGGCCTTGACCATGTCGGATACTATCGTAGTCATGAACCAAGGATATATCCAGCAAATCGGAACTCCTGAAGACATCTACAACGAGCCGCAAAATGCTTTTGTTGCCGATTTCATCGGAGAAAGCAATATCATCTCCGCAACCATGGTAAAAGACAAACTCGTAAATATCCATGGTGTAAACTTCCCATGTGTAGATACTGGATTTGGAACCAACAAGCCCGTGGATGTTGTCATTCGTCCTGAAGATGTGGATTTATTAAAACCTGGCGAAGGTCTTATGGAAGGCGTGGTGACACACTTAATCTTCAAAGGAGTCCACTATGAAATGACTGTCATGGCCAATAATTTTGAATGGCTCATTCAGAGCACAGACATGGTATCAGTCGGCGAACAGGTTAGTATTTCTGTTGATCCATTTGACATACAGATTATGAACAAGCCTGAATCTGAAGATGAGGAGGCTGTGGGAATTGAAGAGTAGAAAATTATTATCTGGACCCTATTTGGTCTGGGCAGTTTCTTTTATTATTATTCCACTCCTAATGATTGTATACTATGGTTTAACAGCTTCGGATGGGAGTTTCACATTAGAAAATATTGCAACCATTACCTCGCCTGTTTACTTAAGGGCTTTAGGCCTATCCTTGCTACTGTCTCTAGCTAGTACTGTAATCTGCTTAGTTTTGGCCTATCCACTGGCAATGATTCTATCGAATATGAAAGTCAATCAAACGAATTTCGTCGTATTAATCTTCATCCTTCCTATGTGGATGAACTTCCTATTACGAACATTAGCATGGCAAACTCTTTTAGAAAAAAACGGAGTAATTAATAGTGTTCTTGAATTCCTCCGTTTGCCAAGTTTAGACATCATCAATACTCCATATGCAATTCTATTGGGTATGGTTTATAACTTTTTACCATTTATGATATTACCATTATTTAATGTGTTGTCCAAGATCGACCGCAATGTTATCTCTGCGGCAAAAGACTTAGGCGCAAATGAATTTCAGACCTTTACAAAGATTATATTACCACTTTCTGTTCCTGGAATTATCAGTGGAATAACCATGGTATTTGTGCCTGCGCTTACGACATTCGTAATCTCAGACTTGCTAGGCGGTAGCAAGATTCTATTAATCGGTAATATCATTGAGCAAGAATTCAAACAAGGAAGTAACTGGAATGTAGGTTCTGGTCTATCCCTTGTACTGATGGTGTTCATCATTGCTAGTATGGCTGTAATTGCCAAATATGACAAAGATGGGGAGGGAACAGCATTTTGATTCACAAAATACAAACACACGCAAAACGCATTTATTTAGCCCTCATTATCATCTTATTATACGCACCAATCGGAACCTTGATTGTACTTTCTTTCAACGATTCCAAGACACGAGCAAAATGGGGTGGATTCACATTTGATTGGTATGTGTCACTCTTCCAGGATGCTGAGATTATGAATGCCCTATACACTACTTTAGTCATTGCCTTGTTATCTGCATTTTTCGCCACTGTAATTGGTACAATGGCTGCGCTTGCTATTCAAGCAATGGGAAAAAAAATCCGTACTGTCTTATTGGGGGTTGCAAATATTCCTATGTTAAATGCCGATATTGTAACTGGTATTTCTCTGATGTTATTATTCATCGCTATACGTATGAATATGGGATTTTCCACAATATTAATGGCACATATTACATTTAATATTCCCTATGTAATCCTCAGTGTACTACCCAGATTGAAGCAGACAAACCGTAGCACATATGAAGCTGCCTTGGATTTGGGCGCCTCACCGATACAAGCCTTTTTTCAAGTGGTTCTACCAGATATATTACCGGGAATATTTACAGGTTTTCTGCTCTCCTTCACCATGTCATTGGACGATTTTGTCATCACCCACTTCACGAAGGGGCCAGGAATCAATACATTATCCACTCAGATTTACAGTGAAGTCCGTAAGGGAATCCAACCTGAGATGTATGCACTATCCACCTTGCTATTCATATCAGTTCTGATACTGTTGATATTAGTAAATGCAAGTCCTTCAAGAAAGAAGAAAGTCATTGATTCTGAGGCTTCTCTAAAAAAACTTCGTATCAATAAGATGATTTATAGAAGAATCGTTCCCTTTGTATTATCCATCCTAGTTGTCTTTGGAGGCATTTATTATGGATTTTCAGAAAATAGCCCTAGTGGGAAACAAGTTATTGTTTACAATTGGGGCGAATATATTGATCCTACTGTTTTGGAAATATTCGAAGAAGAAACCGGAATCGATGTCATCTACGAAGAGTTCGAGACAAATGAAATTATGTATCCTAAGATTAGTTCTGGCGCCCTACCTTATGATGTAGTCTGCCCATCAGATTATATGATCGAACGGATGATTGAAGAAAATTTATTACAAGAATTGAATTATGATAACATTCCAAATATCACAAATATTGATCCAACATACTTAGCTCAAGCTGAACAATTCGACCCTGAAAACAAATATTCTGTCCCTTATTGTTGGGGAACTGTTGGCATTTTGTATAATACCACCATGGTAGAAGAACCTATCGATAGTTGGTCTGTTCTGTGGGATGAACAATATGCAAATAATATCCTAATGCAAGACAGTGTCCGTGATGCGTTCATGGTCGCCTTGAAGTACAATGGTCACTCTCTAAATTCAACCGATTTGGATGAGTTATATGCAGCACAAGAATTACTCATGGAGCAAAAACCACTCACTCAAGCCTATGTAGTAGACCAGGTTCGTGACAAGATGATTGGAAATGAAGCTGCCATCGGGATTATCTACTCTGGAGAAGCAATTTATACACAAAGCGAAAACCCTGATTTAGAATATGTTATTCCAAAAGAAGGTTCAAATGTATGGATTGACGGTTGGGCCATTCCGAAAAATGCAGAGAACAAGGAAAATGCAGAAGCCTTTATCAATTTCTTATGTCGCCCTGATATTGCATTGTTAAACTTTGAATACATCACATATTCTACACCAAATGCAGCAGCCAGAGCCTTGATCGAGGATGATGAAGTTAGAAATAGTAACATCGCCTTCCCTACAGCAGAGCAATTGGCGAACTGTGAAACATTCCGATACTTAGGTCCAGAAATGACAAACACTTACAATAAATTATGGCAGGAAATTAAATCAAACTAATATGAACAATAGAATCTTTACTTATGCAATCGATACATCGATAAGAAAAAACATTACCATTCATGAATACCTCAAGCAAATAGGATATTCTCAAGGTATTCTCACTCACATTAAGCGTACTCCCAACGGGATTACGCTTAATGGCGTTTGGGCATATGTCAATCAGTCGCTCACTCCTGGTGATACCCTCGTAGTCACCCTAACCGAGAGTGATTCCTCCGAACAAATTCTCCCAGTAGATCTAGGATTAAATATTATATATGAAGACCTTGATTTAATAATAGTGGACAAGCCGTCTGGCATGCCAATCCACCCCTCCCAAGGAAATCATGACAACACCCTAGCAAATGCAGTGGCATGGTTATATCAAACTCGCAATGAACCCTTTGTATTTCGCTGCATCAATCGATTAGACCGTGATACAACAGGTCTTCTAATTCTAGCAAAAAACAAATACAGTGGGGCTTTATTGTCTAATATGATTGCAAACCGAGAAATTACACGGGAATATCTTGCAATCGTTTCAGGCGAAACCCAAGATAATGGAACTATCACCGCTCCAATTGCACGTGTGGATTCTTCTACCATAGAACGTGAAGTAAATCCTATCAGCGGAGATTATGCTTGTACTCATTACAAAAAATTGGGTCAAAAAAATGGATGCTCCCTTGTTTCCCTCCAATTAGAAACAGGTCGCACCCACCAAATTCGTGTCCATATGAAGTTTATCGGTCATCCACTATTAGGAGATTTCCTCTATAATCCTGATTATAGATTTGCTAAGCGGCAAACTTTGCACTCTCATAAACTAACTTTTGTCCACCCTACTACAAAGGAATCTATGGCCTTCACATCTCCACTCCCTGATGATATGAGATTTATACTGTAGTGTATAGATGTTCTATCTTCATTGTCCTTACAATGAGATCATCGGCTATTTGTTGCATTATATTCTCTATATCTGCAATAAATATGTGTTCCAACCCATAATGCCCAGCATCTAATACTGCTAATCCTTGCAAGTTAGCATCCATTCCATCATGATACCCAATATCACCTGTAATATAAACATCCGCACCATGTTTGATAGCCAATGAAATCTCACCTTTCCCAGACCCTGGTAGAATCGCAACTTTTTTTATTTTTTTCCCTAAGTCACCATAGACTTTGACTTCAGGTAAGAAAAAGCCTTCTTTTAATTGCTCCACCGATTGCTTCAAAGTAATTTCCTTTGGAAATTCTCCTACTTTTCCGAGTCCTTCTGATGTAGCAAGATCTGTAACTTCCATGGGCATCTGATTGATAAGTCCTAATTTTCGACTTGCTAAATCTGCCATTCGCACAATATCATAATTGGTATGTAGCACATAATATGATATATCATGCTGAATCAACTTCAATATCCTGCGTGAGATAAAATCTTGATTATTTACCTTCTTAAGTGGAGAAAATATTAGCGGATGATGGGTAATTAATAAATCCACACCATCTTGAATTGCTAATTCCACCACCTCATCTGTAGCATCCAATGCAATCAATACACTTTTGATTTCTTTATCATCTCGTCCTGCTAAAAGTCCGACATTATCCCATGAATATGCTTTTTGACTAGGAATTCTCGCTTCCAAACTATCGATAATGTTGCAACACTTCATAATCTATCTCCAATTCTTTTTCCAGTTCTTCCAATCGCTCCTCTATGTGTTCCCCATATTTCCCCTTTAGAGAATCTCTAACGCATTCTTTCTGTTCTATGTTCTTCTTCACCAATTGTAATAGAATTGGGTGTTTTTTCTCAATTAGACATCTTCCATACAGTAGCTCCGCGTCAGAATACTCAGACTCTTGCCCATATTGGCATTTTAAAATTGGATATATCTTTCCTTCATCCAACACAATATCCTCATCTATGATTCTCCAACCATTGATCAATAAAAATTCTCTTACTTTTACAATCTCTGATTGTGGTTGTAGAATCAGCCAATTTAAGGAATCCCAAAGTCTTCTGTCTTGTTCTAATAATCTACAAGTCAAACCACCACCCATACCTGCAACAATGATTGTAGTAGCCTCTCCAACATGTAATTCTTTCATTCCATCTGAGAGTCTCACTTCAATTTGAGTAGACAACCCTTCTTGCTCAATATGGCGCTTTGCTATCTGATAGGGTCCTTCATTTACATCCATAGCATATACTTTAGGAGAGATTTCACTTTGAATCAAATAAATGGGAATATATCCATGGTCAGTCCCAATATCTGCAACATGTTCTCCAAACTCCACGAAATGTGCAACCGCACCTAATCTCTTTGATAACACCATGACCAACCTCTAATCAAGGTAATCTCTTAGTTTACGGCTACGACTTGGGTGACGCAACTTTCTAAGAGCTTTTGCTTCAATTTGTCTAATACGTTCTCTTGTAACATTAAAGTCTTTTCCAACTTCCTCTAATGTTCTTGCCTTCCCATCTGTCATGCCGAAACGAAGTCTAAGCACCTTTTCCTCTCGTTCCGTCAGCGTGTCCAGAACCTCATCTAATTGTTCCTTAAGCAAAGCTTGCGCAGCTGCTTCAGCTGGTACCGGTACATTATCGTCTTGAATAAAGTCTCCTAAATGACTGTCCTCCTCTTCACCAATTGGAGTCTCTAGTGAAACCGGTTCTTGAGATATCTTCAGAATTTCTCTTACTCTTTCTACCGGAATCTCCATTTTCTCCGCTGTTTCCTCTGCGGATGGTTCACGACCTAGTTCCTGCAGTAGTTGACGCTGTACTCGAATTAATTTATTAATTGTTTCAACCATATGCACTGGAATTCGAATCGTTCTTGCTTGGTCAGCTATAGCCCTTGTGATAGCCTGTCTAATCCACCAAGTTGCATAAGTACTGAATTTATATCCCTTGTGATAGTCAAATTTTTCAACTGCTTTGATTAATCCAAGGTTTCCTTCTTGAATTAGATCTAAGAAAAGCATTCCACGCCCTACATAACGTTTTGCAATACTTACAACAAGACGTAGATTGGCCTCAGCAAGACGTTTCTTAGCCGCTTCATCTCCTTGCTCCATTCTCTGTGCCAATTCTATTTCTTCATCTGCACTTAGGAGTTGTACTTTCCCGATTTCCTTCAGGTACATACGCACTGGGTCCTCAATGCTAATTCCATCTGGAACGGATAAATCAATTTTTTCTACATCAATCTCTTCTATCTCATCGCTTAGCTCAATCTCTATCTCCACCTCTTCTTCTGTTGCTTCACTATCTGGAATACGTAGAACCTCTACACCCTGACGCTCTAATTCTTCCACTACTTTTTCAAGATGTTCTTTCGGCAACTCTAGCTCTGCGAAGAAATCATAGACCTCTTGTTCTTCTAACATATTCTTTTTCTTTTTTCCAACTTCAATAACTTCTGCTAATTTTTCTTGAAATTTTTCAATATTCTCTTCCATGTAATTCTCCTTAATCTAAAGTCTTTCCAACTCTTGTAATTTTCGTTTTTCTTCGGCCAAACTCTGTAATTCAGCAATATCTACTGCCTCTTCATATCTTTTCTCAACACTATATTTCTTCACCTTTATCAGGTTTTCCTTTAAAGCCTTCTCCTCTTCTTGCTTCGATTCCAATTCCCGAATTTCCGAGTGAAAGAGGCTTGTCACCTCCCTATGAGTTTCCTCGTCAGTAAAATAATTTATCAATTTTGCAAGATTCAACTCTCCTGACTCCAATTGTCCAAACAATATTTTTGCCACATCGCAATAGAGTGGATTCGTAAAATCAGATGGCGAAAGGTATTTCTTAATCTTATGATAGTGATTCATATCTGTTGTAATCATTGTGAGTAAAATTTTTTGTGGAGCCAATGTAGGGTCTGATTTTTGTTGTTGGCGAAACAATGTTTCCCTCGGCCTATTCGTTGGTATCGCTAAGCCTTTTTTCACAGCTGCCGTCGCAACCAATTTATTCAATCCACCTAAATCTATTTTATATGTTTTTGAAACAGCCTCGATATAATTGTCCCTCTCCAGTTTTTCCTCAAATTGAATCAAACGTCTAGCCACCTCTTGATAAAATGATGTTTTCCCTTCTGGTGAGTTCATATCATATTCTTGCTCAAGAACCTCTAATCCATACATAAAACCATTTCTCGCACCTGCAATTCTTTCTTCAAAGGCTTCTGCACCTAAATTACTGATAAACTCATCTGGGTCTTTATACGGATCCATTCGAACAACCTTTGCCGATACCCCTACTTCTCTTAGAATTGGTACCGCCTTCAACGCCGCAGCCGTACCCGCCTTATCTGAGTCGTAGGTTAGATATACCTTCTGCACATATCTCTTGATGAGCATAGCCTGTCCATGTGTAAATGCTGTGCCGAGTGAGGCAACAGCATTGGTAAATCCTGCTTGATGCAAGGCAATCACATCCATATATCCTTCACACAAGATAAAATACGACTTTCTTGATATTCTTGCACTATGAATTCCATAGAGATTTCTACTCTTGTCAAACACGGGAGTTTCTGGAGAATTCAAGTACTTTGGCATACCATCACCCATAACCCGTCCACCAAAACCGATGACTCGCTTATTGATATCCATGATAGGAAACATGACTCGATTCCAGAACTTATCATAAATCCCCTTTGTATCATCGATATTAACCAACCCCGATTTGCGTATGATATCATCCGAATACCCTTTAGATTTTAGATATTGATATAAATCATTACTGAAATTATTAGCGTAGCCTAATCCAAACTCTCTAATAATCTGCTCTGAAAGTTTCCTATCTATAAAATACTGGTAACCTCGCTTCCCTCTTTCGCTTTTTAACTGTAGGTAAAAATAATTAGCAGCCAACTTGTTCATCTCCAATATGATGCTTTTTTCATTGGCTTGCTTTTTCGCCTCTTCCGAATATTCTATCTCTGGCAAATCAACCCCTGTTCGATCCGCTAGATGTTTCAATGCTTCTGGAAAGGAATAATTCTCATATTCCATCACAAAAGTTATCACATTCCCACCAGCTCCACATCCAAAACAATGGTAAATCTGCCTCTGTCTATTCACGGAGAAAGACGGTGTTTTTTCATTATGAAACGGACATAGTCCTACATGATTACTTCCTTTTTTTTGAAGATTCACATATCCAGAAATTACATCCACAATATCACTTCTGTTGCGAACTTCTTCAATCAACTCTTCTGAATAATGCATGACACCCTCCTCTCCTAATAACTCCTCTACACTACATATTCGACAAAACACTGTGATTTCCTTTATTTTTTTTGTTGTTAGAAAAATTTGTTAATTTCTATTTTCCCTTCATCAAATCGAATCTGGATACACCCATTTTCATTGGTTTGATACACGTAATTACCATTTGTCTCTAACCTACTTATGACCTCTTCGTGAGGATGTCCATAGGAATTATCTATTCCTGCGGAAATAATCGCAATCCTAGATTCCACAAGTTCAAGAAACTCCTCTGCAGAAGATGTTTGTGACCCATGATGTGCAACCTTGAGAATATCAAAACTTTGCGGTTCCTTTTCAAGCACATTAATTAATGCTGTTTCTCCGTCCCCCTCTATATCTCCCGTACATAACATATCAAACTCTTTGTACTCTATTCCTAATATCAAGGAACTATCGTTTCCAATCTCCCCACTATATTCTTCATTTGGTCCTAAACACTCTATTTTTAATTCCCCTTCCATAAGCATGTCTTCTGCCTTCATTTCCAAAACTTCAATTCCATGTCCCTCTGCGAGCTTCGCTATATTATAAAAAGATTCATCATGATAGTTCAAATCACATAACACAATCGTTCCTATATCCACACCTCGTTCCTTTCGCTCTATTATCTCTATAATTCCATTTACATGATCTCCGTCCCCATGGCTAAGGAACACATAATCAATCTTAGAAATTCCTTTTGATTTTAGAAACGGCTCAATCCGATATCTCCCTATCTCTTTGATATCCGTGCTTCCGCCATCTATGAGGTAATGATTCCCCATAGGTCCTCTGATATAGATACACTCTCCTTGCCCCACATCCAACATCGATATCTCCAGTTCACTCGTCCCAGCCCTAATAAAACATAAAGTCGGTAATAAGAAGCTTGCAATCCATACCTTTTTATAGTTTTCCTGCAGAAAAAAAATCGCAAATAAGAGGATATAATAAATAACAATACAGATCATCAGAGGCTTTCCACTGATCAGTCTCGAAAACGGCAGTGACAAGGTCCATTGGCTTATTTGATCAATCATGTTTAGAATCTGCTCGCAGAAGAAAAACAGAAACTCTCCAAGTGGCATCCAAATCATCCCCAAGATTAGCCCCCCAATCCCTAGCGACAGAAGAATGGTCATAGACGGAATCACAATGATGTTTAATAAGATGGAATAAGGAGAAATTTCATAGAAATAAAACAGTAGAACTGGAAGAAGCGCCAATTGAATCCCCCAACTCGTCATTAGATTCGATATGATTTTATTCAAAAATTTAGAGGATGTCAGTTCTTCCATACTAGGTGTCACAAATGCAATGCCTAAAATCGCACTAAAAGATAGGAGAAACCCACTATCAAACAAAAGACTTTCATTGCCTCCTAGAATACAAATACATGCCAATGAGACTGCTGTCCTTAGATTGTATACTCTCCCTGTAATGTCTCCTCCTATCCTTATACCAAACATAATTGCTGCGCGAACTGCAGAGGTTGCTCCCCCAGTCATCACTACATAGAGAATCAAGAATATCCCTCCACCAATTCCCGCCATGATATAGGATCCACTACATTTTCTAATGAATTGATAGACAAAGAGGCTGAGAATCGATATATGTAGTCCCGATATTGCGAATATATGACCCAACCCCACCTTCTGATAGATTTCTTCCTGCACCTCATCAATTCCTTGACTCTCCCCAAACATAATTGCTACTAAGAAAGCAGCTGTATTTCGCTCTGCCATCTGATAGGTGAATTCAACCGCTTTTAGTCGAATGCTACGTAACCCTTCCCGAACAAAATACACAGATTCATCGACCACTTCAACAGAGTCAGCCCAGACACTTGCAAAAATCCCTTTTATTCGATAATACTCTCTTGCATCAAAATTCCCTGGGTTTCTCGCCACTTCAAATGGTTGAAGCATACCACCTACCACTATCGTATTCCCGATTGCAAGTTTTTTGAATGTATCATCATAAACAATCCACCGCCTTCCCTCCCCCTCTATGTAGAGTCGTTGATAATACTCTGTTGTCTCAATTTCATACACAACACCTTCCAATCTCAGATACTGTTCTTTTACTTCTGTATCCACTCCCCTTGGTAAAAGAACCGATATTACAAACACCAAAATAACAACAACAATTCCAAGTGCTCCTAGAATATGTCTTCCCTTCACCCAATATAAGAGCAACTCTCCTAATCTTCGATTGCTTTTATACAATAATATGTTCCTTTATATTATCAAATACACCTGATTTGATTCCTGAGATATTTTGAATATCTTCAATGGATTCAAAGCCCCCCTGTTCTTCACGGTATTTGATAATTGCATCTGCTTTGGATTCTCCAATGCCTGGCAAGGTCATCAACTCTTCTTTCGTCGCTGTATTTAAATTTGTTTTCTGAGATTCTTGTGATTGAGACTCACTTGATATAAGATTTGTACTAGATTCTTCTACTTCTTCGTTGGTTGGAACATAAACTCTCTGTCCATCCACCAGGGGCTCCGCTTGATTGAGGTATGTAGGACTGGCCTCCTCTGTCATCCCTCCTGCAATTTCAATTGCATCAATGATTCGATCTCCCTCTTCCAACTCATATACATCTGGTTCAACTACTGCACCACATACATATACTGAAATTCCCTCCGCTATACCTTCCTCTGATTTTTCATCAACTGCAACACTCTCATCAGTATTTTGCTGGAGGTCTCCTTCTGTTCCTTCATCCTTCGCTTCTTGGTCTGCGCTAATTTGTACTGAATTCATATTATGCTCATCTTCTCCACTTCCACATCCTGTGAAACTTAGAATTACACTAATCAGCACCAAACTCCAAACCACTATGCTTGGCCGTTTTATCATAGGCTGCTCCTTTCTTTTCTTCACGTTAGTTGTTCCTGAATCATAGCATAGACACTCCCCTCTGACAACGGCAAATATTTAAGATTTATCCACTTTTTCCGCTCTGAAATATCCAGATTCCTACAAATGCTAGTGCCAGCCCCAATAATTTTTTCCATTCAAATGGTTGTTTATCCACCTGAAATAAACCGAACAATTCAATGAAATATGCAACTAGCAATTGTGTCACAACAATCACTAACGCAGCCTGGGCAGGACCTAATTGATCCATACTTCGAATCACAGTCCAAGTAATTCCCGCGCCTAGCACCCCACCCAGTAGCATATACTTAGATTCTACCTTTGCGAGAGTCCCTATGCTTTCTCGTCCCATAATTGCCCACAAGATTGTACAGAACACAAAGGCAGAAAACTGCACCCACATATTAGACAGCCACATCCCTGTAGTCTTCGTTACTTGTGTATTCCAAACGCCCTGTATACTCATCAATGCACCCGAAATCATTGCAATAAAAAAACCAATCATCTGACACCTCCTCTTATCTTCTAGAGAGTATGTCCAATGATTGGGTTTTTATTCAAATACATTTATTGTTGATAGAATTTGGTTTCGTTATTCTCTAGAATGGCTGTTCCAATTCCCTTATTGGTGAATATCTCAAGCAACAGACAATGTGCAATTCTTCCATCGAGGATATGAACTCGAGACACACCATTTTCAATGGCATCGATACAGTTATGAATCTTCGGCAACATACCACCTCCGATATATCCGTCTCCAATTAATTCTTTCGCCTCATCAATCGTTAACTCTGAGATGAGTGTAGACGGATCACTTGGATCCTTATATACACCCTCAATATCTGTTAAGAAAGCCAACTTCTCTGCTCCCATCGCGCGTGCAACTGCACAAGCCGCATCATCTGCATTGATATTATAAGTCTGGAAATTATCATCCATTCCAATTGGACAGATGACTGGCAAGAAATCTTTTTCTAATAGGTCTTTGATGATTTCTCCATTCACTTCTGTAATCTCTCCAACAAATCCAATATCTTCTCCATTGGATAACTTCTTCTCAACCTTCAGTAATCCGCCATCTTTTCCACTGATTCCGATTGCTTTTACTCCAAGCTCTTGTACCATTTGAACCAGACTCTTATTCACCTTGTTCAGTACCATCTCGGCAACTTCCATAGTCTCCTCATCTGTCACACGCAATCCATTGATAAATTGTGGCTCCATGCCTACTTTACCAACCCAACGACTGATTTCCTTTCCTCCACCGTGTACGATAATCGGTTTAAATCCTACTAACTTAAGCAAGGTAACATCTTGAATTACTTGTTTCTTTAAATCCTCGTCTACCATAGCACTTCCGCCGTATTTTACTACAATAATCTTACGATTAAATCTTTGAATATATGGCAGCGCCTCAATTAATACCTCTGCCTTCCCTAAATATTTCTTCATTCCATCTGTCATTTTTATATCCTCTATCCTCTACTATTTTTATTTTTTCACCTAGCTTCTATAATCTGCATTGATATCAATATATCCATGTGTTAAGTCGCAGCCCCATGCTGTTGCACTCTCAGCACCTAATTTCAGGTCTGCAATTGCTATCACATGTTCCTTGGATAGGATTTCTGTTGCCACATCCTCACTATAATCCACCGCAACACCATCTCGTATAATTTCGATGCTACCCGCACTGCTCTGGAATTTCAAATCCACCTTCTCTGGGTCAAATGTTGCTCCTGAATAGCCCATTGCACACAAAATTCTTCCCCAGTTTGCATCATGCCCTGCAATTGCTGTCTTAGTCAAATTGGAAGTAATCACTGACTTACTAATCACCTTCGCTTGTTCTTTGGTTGCTGCTCCCACTACCTGAACTTCGAACAATGCAGTAGCTCCTTCTCCATCACCCGCCATTTGCTTTGCTAGATATTCATTCACCTCATGCAACGCCTGACAGAACTTCTGATAGTTCTCTGTTCCAACTTCTATGATTGGATTACCCGCTATACCATTTGCCATAATCAAAGCCGTATCATTGGTGGATGTATCCCCATCTACTGATATCATATTGTATGTATCTTCCACATCATCACTCATGGATTGCTTCAATGCTTCTCTAGAAATGTTCGCGTCTGTCGTAACAAAACTCAACATGGTACACATGTCAGGGTGTATCATTCCCGACCCTTTGGCCATACCACCTACCGTAACGGTAACTCCTTCAATCTCCACTTCGTAAGCAATCTCTTTCTTACAAGTATCCGTTGTCATAATTGCTTGTGCTGCCGCTGTACCCGCTTCTATCGTAGCACTTTTCGCTCCTGCCAAACATTCGATTCCTGCCACAATTCGCTCAATCGGCAATTGCATTCCAATTACGCCTGTAGAGCCGATTAACACCCCAGCTTCATTCACATTCAATGCTTTCGCTACTGCCTCCGCTGTCTGCTTGCAGTACTCTTCTCCTTGCTTTCCTGTGCAAGCATTGGCAATTCCAGAGTTTACCACAACAACTTGTGACTTCACTCCGTCGGCCACTACCTTTTGATCCCATTTTACTGGGGCAGCCTTTACGATATTTTTTGTAAATGTTCCTGCAACTTCGCAAGGACTTTGGCTATAGACTAACGCCATATCTGTACGATTTTTATATTTAATCTCTGCTGCAACTGCAGCCGCTTCAAACCCTTTTGGTTTTGTAATTCCACCTATTACTTGCTTCATCCTTCTGCTCCTTATTTTACAAATGATGTAATATTCTTTTCATTTAGAACAAATTCATAGCTGTTCATATCACTTCTCTTAGTCCAACCCATTTCATTCCAAAATGCATTTCCTCCATTGTTGCTCACAAATGCTCGTAAGGACACCTTACTAATCCCATCCTTTTGCAACTCCTGAATGGCTCGAACTGCCATGCTCTTCCCGATTCCTCGCATGCGATACTCCTGGTCCACACAAACATGGTAGAATGCCGCCTGTCTCCCGTCATGTCCACAAAGAATTGTCCCTACTATCTTGTCATCTAGTACCGCTACAACACTGTTCCCCTTATTTCTCTCTAGAAACCTTGTAATACCCTCCTTCGAGTCATCGATACTTCGAAGTGCAAATCCTTGAATCTTGCACCACAATTCATAAACTTCTTCATAATCCTCTATTGTCATCTGACGTATCATATTTTTCTCAACTTCCTTTTCACTTCTAAGGGAACATTGGAACCAGTTCTAATCCTTCACTTTCCTTTATTCCAAATAGTAAATTCATGTTCTGAACTGCTTGTCCCGCAGCACCTTTTACCAAATTATCCATCGCACCCATGACAATAATCCGATTGGTTCTCTCGTCAATCTTAAAGTTCACATCCACGTAATTGCTTCCCTCTACCCACTTTGTCTCTGGGCAAATACCTTCTTCTAAAACACGTACGAATTTTTCGTCTCTGTAGTATTTATTATAGATTGCACGAACTTCTTCTTTGGTAACTTCTTTCTTCAAACTCCCATATGCAGTCATTAGAATCCCACGATTCATCGGCACAAGGTGAGGAGTAAAATTAATTGCGAATGTTTCTCCTGACGCATAACCCAACTGTTCCTCTATCTCCGGTGTATGTCTGTGGCTTGCAACACCATATGCCTTCATATTCTCATTCACCTCACAGAAGAGAGTATCCACTTTCGCACCTCTTCCCGCTCCTGACGTTCCTGATTTCGCATCGATAATCAAGGTGTTCATATCAATATAGCCTTCTTTTGCAAGGGGATAAATGGATAAAATGGAACATGTCGTGTAGCATCCTGGATTGGCAATCAATCGCGCTTGCTTCACATCTTCTCGATTCAGCTCGCATAATCCATAAACCGCTTCTTCAATAAAAGAAGGGCTTTGGTGTTTGATTCCATACCATTTCTCATAAGTATCCACATCCTTAATTCTAAAGTCTGCACTTAAATCAACAATCTTAACCTTCGATAAAATCTCATCATTAACCAAAGAACCACACAGGCCTTGCGGTGTTGCTGTAAATATGACATCTACTTGATTCGCCAGTTCTTCCATATTATCATCCATACAGGTAGTATCAACAATCTCAAACATATTTCGATATACATCCGAATACTTCTTATCTATATAACTTCTTGAACCATACCAAACAATCGCTGCTTCTTTATGTCCCATTAAAATTCTGACTAACTCTCCGCCGGCATATCCTGTGGAACCAATAATTCCTACTTTTATCATAAACGCTTCCTCCATAATCATAAGTGAACTGATAAGTGCTCGTATCGAGCATGAATTCATAAACTTTTGTCCCTTGCATCATATCATTATAAGACATCTGTGGTTAAATGTCTAATGTAATATCATTTATCATTTCGCATAATTATACATTATTTATGAATATTATGCAATATATTGCACATAAATATTTTGTAATATGATTCTTATATGCATTTTTATTCATTGTTATTTATATTTTTCTCTTGCATTATGATTGAATTTGATGTATAGTATCTCTAGTAATATTTCATTAAAACTTACAAATGGATTTAGGAGGTCTATATATGAAAGAAAAAGTTGTACTTGCATATTCAGGTGGTCTTGATACTACCGCAATCATTCCTTGGTTAAAGGAAAATTTTGACTATGATGTTGTCTGCTGTTGCATTGACTGCGGACAAGGAGAAGAATTAGACGGTTTAGATGAGCGTGCAAAATTATCTGGCGCTGAGAAATTATACATCATTGATGTCATTGATGAGTTCTGTGATGACTATGTTGTGCCTTGTGTACAAGCTGGTGCTGTTTACGAAAACAAATATCTACTTGGAACATCTATGGCGCGTCCAACCATTGCAAAAGCTTTGGTCGATGTTGCACGCAAAGAAGGTGCTACTGCAATCTGCCACGGAGCTACTGGAAAAGGAAATGATCAAATTCGTTTTGAATTAGGAATCAAGGCACTTGCTCCTGATTTAAAAATCATTGCACCATGGAGAATGACAGATGTATGGACCATGCAATCTCGTGAAGATGAAATCGAATATTGCAAGCAACATGGAATTGATTTACCATTTAGCGCTTCTTCAAGCTATAGCCGTGACCGTAACCTATGGCACATCAGCCATGAAGGTCTAGAATTAGAAGATCCTGCTCAAGAGCCAAACTACGACCACCTACTCGTTCTAGGTGTTTCTCCAGAAAAAGCACCTGATGAAGCCGAGTACTTGAGCATGACTTTCGAAAAAGGAGTTCCTATTTCATTAAATGGTGAGAAGTTAAAAGTATCTGAAATCATTGAAAAATTAAATGTTTTAGGCGGAAAACACGGAGTTGGAATCGTAGACATCGTTGAAAACCGTGTAGTTGGAATGAAATCCCGTGGTGTATATGAAACTCCTGGTGGAACAATCCTTATGGAAGCACACCAACAATTAGAAGAATTAGTTCTTGACCGTGCAACTTATGAAGTTAAAAAAGATATGGGTAATAAAATGGCACAAATCGTGTATGAAGGAAAATGGTTCACACCACTTCGCGAAGCCGTACAAGCATTTATTACTACAACTCAAGAATATGTGACAGGCGAAGTAAAATTAAAGCTTTATAAAGGAAATATCATCAAAGCTGGTACTACATCTCCATATTCACTATACAATGAATCTCTAGCAAGCTTCACCACTGGCGATCTATATGATCACCACGATGCGGAAGGATTCATCAACCTATTCGGACTACCATTGAAGGTACGTGCAATGAAACTTGCCGAAGCCGAAAAAAAATAACAAATCAACGACCAAAAAGGGACAGTGGAAAGGATGAGCTTAACTCATATCTCTGCTGTCCCTTTGTTTAATTCCAAATTAGTTCAAAATCAGATAAGTCTACGTGGTGTTTGTCAAAAAAAGTATTATCATATCCAAAATTTCCATAATATATCTGGGTCACCTCATTGGTTTTTCCTAAATATCTTCTACTCACTTCATCATTAAGATTCAGATCAAATATCTCCGACCAAATCGTAGAATGCACATATACCATCACAACTTTTTCTTTTTGAGTATTCAGCACCACATCCGTAGATTCAATCATAGCAACATCTCTATAATTAGAATCATGTATCTCTAAATAGATCTCATCATCCTCTACCACAACCTCAAATACTTCCTCTCGGTATGGAATTACTATTCTAGGAAAAAACATTAAAACAATCATACCCACAAATATTAATATACCAAGAGCAAAAACCAACTTTTTAGAATTTGTTTTATCTCTAAATTTTATCATCTATAATCTCCCATGTTACATAGAATTATATAATCTTCCATTTTAAAAGTCAAATATTTCTCCGAACTTTTAAAGATATCTTAGATTTCCAAACAGCTAGCTTGACTTCATATATTTATATAACGTATAATCTAAGTTAATAAATCCGACTCTTCTCAAGCAATAAAATAACATAATAGTATTTATTTTATTAAATAGAGAGAATTTGAAAGGCAGGTTAAAACTCATGTCGAAGAACTCTAGCAATATGAAGTCAATAAAAAAAATAATCATGCTGAAGTCTATCTTTGCATTTTTACTTCCACTAACTATCGGTACTTTTGTTGTTGGAATCATTACATTTTTTTCAATATCTCAAGATAAAACAGCCCAGTTAGAACAGGAACATGAATTAGTAGTACGCAATGTCAATGAGCGAATTTCAAAATATGTAGAAATAGCCGAAGTTCATGCAAAAAATGATGCTATTATCTCTTTAGATCCCACTCGAGTTGAACCTTACTTACAGGATTACATAGGTGGAAAAGAAGATATTTGGTCTCATTTTTTAGTAGCAGACGAAACATCTAATAATATAGCACATACGGAAGGTGCTGAAAAACGTGGTGTCTCGATTGCAGACAAAACATACTTTACAGTCCCATGGACCGAAGATATAACCGAGGTATCTCAACCTACCTTTTCTAATAGTACAGGTAGACGTATCATTGGCATCGGTGTACCCATTTATTTAGATGGGGAGAAAATAGGCGTTTTAGTTGGCTTTCTTAGACTCGAGTTCCTTGCTGAAATTATCAATACCGAAAAATCTCATTCCGAAAGTTATTCCTTCATGTTAAACTCTGATGGAACGGTTTCCGCCCATCCAAATGATGATATTATCCTAGTTCAAAATTGGTTGAATCCTGATGCTTCTGATTCTACTTCTATAGACTATTATCATTCTATGAGTAATGGATTCAAAGAAGTGGTTCGCGACATGACCAAAGGAAATTATGGTAGTACAATCACTACTGTAGATGGAATTCTTTCTTTTGTAAATTATGAACCTATAGGTTTTTCAGATTTGTCAATAGCCACTGTTGTTCCAATTTCACAGAGTTATCGGGTTTTAATCTATTTATTAATTGCACTTGTACTTATTACACTACTAACTGCCATAATTGCAAGTTTTGCAATTCGTAAAATGGCAGCTCAAATTGCAAATCCACTTGTAGGAATTACACATTGGGCAGAAAGTCTAGCCACAGGTGATATCTCAATATCAAGAGAAGATTTCCTCAACCATATCGACTATGAAGATGAAGAAACCAAAACTTTGATTACTACATTTGAAGAAATGAGTAATAATATTGGAACTGGTGTAAAAGCAATGCAAGAATTGGCTCATGGCAATCTGAATATAGCCGTAACTATTCGCTCCGAAAAAGATGTTCTTAATATTGCACTCAACGATCTAGCACAAAATATCTCGATTGCACTTTCAGAAATAGACTTAGCAGCTTCTAAAGTTGCAACTGGATCACATCAGATTACCCAAGTGGCACAACTGCTATCTCATGGTAGCACAGAACAAAAAAACGCTATTCTCTCTCTCTCAACTTCTATGGCAAAAATGAGAGAGGAGTTTATTTCAACCGAGTCTGATTTGGCTCAGATTACTGTGGATTCATCCAAGACAGAACAAGAGCTGCACAAAACATACCAAGAGATGCAGTCGTTCATCGCAGAGATTGGGGAAGTAAATAGAAAGTCTTCTGAAATCAGTAGCATTATTAAGACGATTGAAGATATCGCTTTTCAAACAAATGTATTAGCACTAAACGCTGCAGTCGAAGCAGCTCGTGCTGGCAAGTCTGGAAAAGGGTTTGCTGTAGTTGCCGACGAGGTACGTAACCTAGCAATCCGTTCAGCTGATGCAGCTAAAATAACTGCAACTTTAGTACAGGAAACTCTCGATTCAATTGCTTTAATCAATGAAAATTCAAAGATAGCAATAACTTCGATGGACAATATAGATGCTATGACAACAAAGATTGTTACTGATGTAAAAAACATCTTCACCACTGTGGAAGAGGAACGTATACTATTGAAAGATATCGTTTTGAATTTGGAGAAAGTCTCTAGTGTAACTCAACGAAATTCCGTAACTAGTGAAGAGTCAGCCTCAGGAAGTGAACACCTCTCATCACAAGCTTCCACCATGAAGGATTTGGTATCAAGATTTCAATTAAAAGAATAAGATTCCTAGGATGAAGACTTTTAAATAATTGTAGTTTATTAACACTGACGTACTCGAGGGCAGTGGAAGAATGAGCAACTGCTCATCCATCCATTGTCCTCATCTGCTATTCAATCCAACCTTCTTTCACAGCATTTCTAATGTCAATGTGACAATAGCCGTTTTCATTTTTCACTAGATAGTCCTGATGATAGTCTTCTGCAAGATAGAAGTTATCAAGTGGCAACAACTCCACAGCCAAGGATTCATCATAATTTTTCGCAAGCTCTCCTAGAAAATGTTCCATAATCTCTCTATCACCTTCATCCATATAATATACTCCTGAACGATATTGTGTTCCCCTATCATTTCCTTGTTGATTCACGCTGACTGGATCTACTACTTTGAATAATTTATCTAGTAATACATCTAATGTCACTTCTGCTTCATCATATACGATCCGAACCGTCTCTGCATGTCCAGTATCATTGTATATCACATCTTGATATGTTGGATTGGCTGTCTTTCCATTCGCATACCCTGATGCTGCATCATATACCCCTGGAATTCTACTCATATACTCTTCCACTCCCCAGAAACATCCGCCAGCAAAGTAGATTGTTTTTAGTCCTTTTTCTTCTATCATCTGATTCAACTCCTCATCTGTAATCTCAGCGACTGCATGCTCAACTCCACCTTGGTCTGCAACCGCTTCTTTTCCTTCTGCCACTGCAGCCGATACTCTTGTCTCTTCGTTCTTCATATTTGTCGCTAACATGGAAAAAGCAATAATCACCACACAAAACATAAATGACATCTTTAAATATTTATTACCCATAGTATACTCCTTTCTTAAATGAATATTCTGTAATGGAAACATCGTTTCCTATTACAGAAAAAAAGTTGCTATCCTTAATGTAAGGATAGCAACTTTTTAAGTATAAATTGCGTACAATTATATAAATTTTTCTTAAGATATCATCTTTATCTCTTAGTTATCGATTAATTTTGCTCCATCGCTCCAGCTATATAATTTACGTAATTCAGCTCCTACTTCTTCAAGTTGGTGCTCAGCACATCTTCTTCTCATTGACTTGAAGTGTGGCGCATTTACAGCATTTTCTGATAACCAGTCTTTTGCAAATGTTCCGTCTTGGATATCTGTAAGTACTTTCTTCATCGCTTTCTTTGTTTCATCTGTGATTACTTTTGGTCCTGTGATGTAATCACCATACTCTGCTGTATTAGAAACTGAGTATCTCATTCCAGCAAATCCTGATTGATAGATCAAATCTACGATAAGCTTCATCTCGTGGATACATTCGAAATATGCACTCTCTGGCTCATATCCAGCTTCTACAAGTGTTTCAAAGCCTGCTTGCATCAAAGCTGTAACTCCACCACAAAGTACTGCTTGCTCTCCGAATAAGTCTGTTTCTGTCTCTTCTCTAAATGTAGTTTGAAGAACTCCAGCTCTTGCTCCGCCGATTGCAAGTGCATAAGCAAGTGCCTTATCGTGTGCTTTACCTGTTTCATCTTGATGTACCGCGATTAGAGATGGAACACCTTTTCCTTCCATATATTCGCTACGAACTGTATGTCCAGGTCCTTTTGGAGCAATCATAGTAACATCAACACCTTTTGGAGCAACGATTTGTCCAAAGTGAATCGCAAAACCATGCGCAAACATTAACATGTTTCCTTCCTCTAGGTTTGGCTCGATTGACTCTCTGTACAATTGACCTTGTAATTCATCATTGATTAGAATCATAACGATATCTGCTTTTTTTGTAGCTTCAGCTGCTGTATACACTTCAAACCCTTGTTCTTCTGCCTTCGCCCATGACTTACTACCTTCATAAAGACCGATAATAACGTTACATCCTGATTCTTTTGCATTCAATGCATGTGCATGTCCTTGACTTCCGTAGCCGATTACTGCGATTGTTTTCCCTTCTAATAATGATAGGTTACAATCTTCTTGATAATAAATTTTTGCCATTTTGACAATCCTCCTAAAATTTTTCTATGTGTCAAAGTTAATCTAAATAGACCACATCTTTGCTACCACGTGTTAATCCTGTAAGTCCCGTTCTTGCTAATTCCAATATCTCATATCCATCTAATAGCGATAAAAATCCTTCAATCTTATCTTGATCGCCAGTCAACTCCAACATCATCGACTCTTTATCTACATCGATAACCTTCGCTCTAAAAATATCAGCGATTGAAATTAAATCAGCTCTCATGGAAGCATCTGCTCTTAACTTAATCAGAATCAATTCCCTACAAACAGAAACACCATTTTTAAGAACTTTGATCTCCAAGACGTCTTCCAATTTTCTCACTTGCTTCTCAATCTGCTCTAGAATACTATCGTCACCACTTGCAACAATCGTAATCCTTGAATAACGAATATCCGATGTAACTCCAGCAGTGATACTATCAATACTATATCCTCTTCTGCTAAAGAGACCTGATATACGGCTTAATACTCCTGAATTATTGTCTACTAGTAAAGAATATTTTCTTTTCATCTCTTACCTCTTTCTTAAAACAGAGTGTGCTCTGTTTTTTATTTTATCAAGTTAAATTAAATTTGTCAATATGATTCACTTAAAATATCTTCCATTTTTAACGAAGTATAGGTATCCATGATTGCTTCTTTCAAGGAATAGAATTCTATATCTGTAGCAACATATTCTCCCATCTTCACAAGACAAGTTGCTATCGCTATTTCATCATCATTAAACCTCGCTCCAAAGAATGGATTGCGATAAACCATTTCTCTTCCAAACGCAATCCCCTCTAAACTAGGTGTACCTAGCCCATCGCCGCCATACTCTACTCTTCGCAGTCGTTCTACCACAGGAAAATATTCTCCATCTGGATAGTCTGCATTACTAAACTTTACATCTAAGAAACTCACATCTAGACCATCTATTTCACCACTTGTTCCACGTAGATTGATTCTCCTTCTTCGAATATGAGAAAAATATTGTTGGTTGGAGAAATCGAAAAATGCAACCTTTCCACCCTCAAATTCCATGGTAACCATATCTCTTGATTCTTCAACCTGCTTTCCTGAACGATCTGCTCCATTTCTACCATTCGTCGCTGTAACTAGGAATCGAAATCTCCTTCCTGTCAACTTGCAGTTCTTCACATCTACACCTAACATCTTTCGTATCATGCTGACTCCGTGATAACCGTGAGCTACTGATAATGACATATTCGTCACTTCACCTATCACACCAGACTGAATAATCGCTAGCATTGCTGCATGCTGCGGTTGGAAGAGATACTGTTCTGCCACTTGAATTCTAGCATTATATTTTTTCTTCAATGCCCATATCGTATTCAACTCTTCTTTATTCGTCGCTGCTGGAGTTTCGTATAAAATTGGAAGCGATTTCTTCATAAATTTCTTGGCATATTTTAAACCAACTGCCTTGGGAACACAGATCACAACAAATTCTGGCTTGGTTTCCATCACTGCCTCTATATCTGTAGTTGCAGGAACCTTCCAACACTCTTCAATCTCCATAGCTCTTTCTTTTGTATGTACTAAATTCATGGTTATCTCGAATTGCTCTGGAAGTTCCTTTGCAATTCGTTGAAAAAAATCGGCACGCCAACCACTGCCAACCAAGGCAAAACGTACCTTTCTGTTTACACCTGCCTCCATACCCCATCCTCCTGATTTCTCACATAAGTATATATCAAAAAGGACGATACTGCACACAAGCAATATCGCCTCTCATATTTAAGTTCGAAACTATCTTTGTACTCTCGCAGATGCTCCGCCCATCAACCTTTCCACTTCGCTCTTACTAGCCATCGAAGTATCTCCAGCTGTAGTCATAGCTAATGCACCATGCGCTGCACCATAGTTTACAGCGATTTCAGCATCTTGTGTTTCCATCAATCCATAGATAAGTCCTGAAGCAAAGCTATCTCCACCACCAACTCGATCCATGATTTCCAATCCTGGGTATTTCTTAGAGAAATAGATTTCTCCTTCTGCACAACACATAGCAGCCCAGTCATTCACTGTAGCAGTTTTTACTTCTCTAAGAGTTGTAGCAACCACTTTGAAGTTTGGATATGTTTCCATTGCATTTAGAACCATTTTCTTGTATCCATCTAAGTTTAATTCTGTTAAGTTCTCATCATTTCCTTCGATTTCAAGACCAAGACAAGCTGTGAAATCTTCCTCATTTCCGATCATAACATCGATGTATTGAGCGATTTCTTTGTTTACTTGTTGTGCTTTCTCGTGTCCACCGATTGATTTCCACATAGAAGGACGGTAGTTTAAGTCATAAGAAACAAGTGTTCCATATTTCTTAGCAGCCTTTACTGCAGCGATTGTAAGTTCAGCAGATGTCTCTGACAATGCTGCGAAGATACCGCCTGTATGTAACCAACGAACTCCTAACTCACCAAAGATGTAATCAAAATCAAAATCAGCAGCTGTCATTTGACTGATTGCTGTATTTCCTCTATCTGAAACTCCTACTGCACCACGGATACCAAATCCACGCTCTGTGAAGTTCATACCATTTCTTACTGTTCTTCCGATTCCATCATAATCTACCCATTTGATGAAACGTGTATCTACTCCACCTTGCAAGATGAAATCTTCAACTAATCTTCCGATTTCATTGTCTGCGAAAGCTGTAACTACAGCAGTCTTATATCCAAAACAACGTCTCAAACCACGTGCAACATTGTACTCTCCGCCGCCTTCCCATGCTCTGAATTGTCTTGCTGTTTTGATTCTTCCTTCGCCTGGATCAAGTCGTAACATAACTTCTCCTAGGGAAATTTGATCAAACATACATTCTTCTTTTGGTCTTAAATTCAAATTCATTTTGTTCTCCTTTTAATCAATATAGATTTTGTTCCTAAACCATTATAACAAGTTTTCTCTCTATAATCAATTCATATTTTATATACAACATACTTTTTTATATACCATAGTGTCCGCCGCCTATAAATTCCTTTAACAGAGAATTTCTAGGCACATATTCCGATGGTATTCCAACAAAATAATCTAGGAATTTTAATAACCGTTTCGCCTCCAAATACTCCTCACAGTCTCTTTCAACCCCAAACAACAACGGCTCGGCGAATTGTTTTAACACTGCAAATTCATAAATCAGAGCTGAGTTAAACATCACATCAGCCTCTTCTTGGAATGGAAAGATGTTCTCTTCCTCTCCTCGTCGAACCGAAGGCCACATAGAAATTGTTTTCTTTGCTGTAGCACCTCTTCCTCTCGCGTCACGAACAATCCTTCGAAGCAACCTTCCATCTGTCGTTGGAATTCGATTGTGCTCATCTACATTAAGTTGAGTCAACGCACTGATATAGATTTTAAACTTATTTTCCTTTGGTAAATCCTTGGTCAGTTCTTCGTTTAACCCATGTATCCCTTCAATCACCAAAACATCATCTTGCTGCAACTTCAGATAATCACCATGATACTCTCTCTTGCCAGTAATAAAGTTAAAACTCGGCAGTTCCACTGTCTCACCTCGAAGCAAGGCAGTCAAATCCGCATTTAACTGCTTAATATCAATGGCATGAATGCTTTCAAAATCATATTCACCATACTGATCCCTCGGAGTTTTTTCTCGCTCGACAAAGTAATTGTCAATTGCAATGGGATGTGGCGTCCTGCCGTTTGCTCTCAACTGTACCGATAGCCTCTGTGAAAATGTTGTTTTTCCTGAAGAGGACGGTCCTGCTATCATAATAAACTTCTTGTCTTGCAAGCCTGCAATTTGAGCTGCAATCTCTGAAATCCGCTTCTCTTGTAGTGCTTCTTGTACCAAGATTACATCCAACACTTTCGAATGGGTAATCCTTTCGTTTAAATCCCCCACTGTCTGAATTCCTTGCTTGTCTCCCCAACTAACCGCCTCTTTCTGCACGTCAAACAGCTTGGGTCTTGGATTGAGTTCAGGAACCTTGTGTGGATTCTTCTTATCCGCCATCTGCAAGATAATTCCACCTTTATATAAATACAGGTCAAAGTTCGCGAGATATTTAGTAGATGGCACCATATAACCATAATAATAATCTTCAAAATTATGAATCTTATAGATATTAACCTTGGAAACTCTTCGATATCTGAATAAGGTTTCCTTATCCTTCATCCCATGTTTCCCAAATAGTTTAATGGAATCGTCTGTATGAATGCTTCGTTTTTCTAAAGGGATATTCTGCGCAACAAGCTCCTGCATCCTCTGCTTGATTTTAGCAAGCAATGCTCCGTTGCATTCAACCGCTCCTGTCACTTGGGTGTAATACCCAGAACCTACCGCAAATAACAATCTTACGTTTTCTAGTTGGTCATGCCCGACAACATCATAGACGGATTTTACATATAACATACACAAACTTCTCTGGTAGGCATTATACCCCATCTTCATATCCGTCGTAACAAATTGCACCTTACAATCTTCCGTAATCTCCTTGTGCAATTCTTGCAATCTGCCATTTAGAAAAGCTAATACAATATCATATTCATAGTATTTCTGATATTCATCCGCGATAGATTGTAATTTTGTTCCGCTGGAATACTCCCGTTCTTCATTGTCCTTCATATAGTCTATCGTAACCCGAAGTCTATCTTCTGTCATCGTTCGCACCCCCTCTACCATCGGTTTTATGCCTCTATTTTGGCTACTTCTTCATGTTTTGCGGAACCCAAAGCCATGATTCTTCATGCAAGCATGAAATCATGACCTTTTTGTCCCTTGTATCAACAATGATACAGACGGATTGCTACGCACTTTGTGCTCTCGCAATCCTAAAAACATTCAGAATCCGCCCTATTCGGGCTACTTCTTCATGTTTTGCGGGACCCAAAGTCATGATTCTTCATGCAAGCATGAAATCATGACCTTTTATCCCTTGTATCATTTTATACGTGAATCTCTGCTGTCATTCCAAGAAGTTCTTGATTTTCTTGTAAAATCGGATTGATCACACGCTGCAAGAAACTATCCACTTGTTCTTTTGAACGTCCTACATATTTCTCTGGCTTCATCGTCTCCAATAATGCTTCGTAAGACATATTAAATGAATCATCGGCTGCAATTAATTCCAATAAGTTGTTATCTTTCCCTAATTCCTTCACATTGCGACCAGCCTCCATGGACAACTCGCGAATCTTCTCGTGTAGCTCTTGACGATCTCCACCAGCCTTCACTGCATCCATCATAATATTCTCCGTCGCCATAAATGGTAATTCTGATAATAGTCTCTTCTCAATTACCTTCGGATATACCACCAATCCATCCACGACATTCAAGCATAGGTCTAAAATTCCATCAATTGCCAAGAATCCTTCTGGCATACTCAATCGCTTATTTGCGGAATCATCTAGGGTTCTCTCGAACCATTGTGTCGCTGAAGTAATTGCTGGGTTCAAGGCATCAATCATAACATAACGAGAAAGAGATGCAATTCTTTCACTTCTCATTGGATTTCTCTTATAAGCCATTGCCGAAGACCCAATCTGAGATTTTTCAAATGGTTCTTCGATTTCTTTTAGATGCTGTAGTAATCTGATGTCATTAGAAAACTTATGTGCACTTGCTGCAATTCCTGCAAGCACATTTGCAATTCTGGTATCTACTTTTCTAGAATAAGTCTGGCCAGATACTGCGTAGCAGTCCTCTACTCCCATTTTCTTTGCAATCATCGAATCGATTTTCTCAATGGTATCATGGTCTCCATTGAACAACTCCATAAAGCTAGCTTGTGTTCCTGTTGTTCCCTTAGAACCTAATAACTTCAAGCTTCCCATCACATAATCCAAATCTTCTAAGTCTAATAAGAATTCTTGCATCCATAGTGTAGCACGCTTCCCAACGGTTGTCGGTTGTGCTGGTTGGAAATGTGTAAATGCCAAGGTAGGTTGTGCCTTCTGCTCATCTGCAAATTTCGCCAACTCACTTAACACATTTACTAGTTTCTTCTTCACCAAGGCCAAGGCTTCTCTCATCACTAAGATATCTGTATTATCTCCTACATAACAAGAAGTAGCTCCTAGATGAATGATTCCTTTTGCCTTCGGACACTGTTCTCCATAAGCATATACATGTGCCATAACATCGTGACGAACAATTCTCTCACGCTCTTTTGCAACATCATAATTAATGTTGTCCACACTCGCCTTCAACTCTTCTATCTGTTCTTCTGTAATGTTCAAACCTAACTCATGCTCTGTCTCCGCAAGTGCAACCCATAGTTTTCTCCATGTTCTAAATTTCATGTCTGGTGAAAATATATATTGCATCTCCTTACTCGCATATCGTTCTGATAAAGGGCTCTGATATTTATCGTACAAATTGGTTTCCTCCTAAAATAATCTCTTATAATTCGAATGCATGACTGATGTCTTCACTCGGCACTTCCATTGGATACTTCCCTGTAAAACATGCGTCGCAATAACTCAAATCTCCAACCATGGTCTGTAGTTTATCTACTTCCATATAACCAAGGGAATCTGCTCCAATTAATTCACAGATTTCCTCTGTGGTATGTGAATGTGCAATCAATTGCTTGTTGGACGGAACATCTGTCCCAAAGAAACATGGATGCAAGAATGGTGGGGAGCTAATTCTCATATGTACTTCCAAAGCCCCAGCCGCCTTTAACATCTTGATAATATTGGCACTTGTTGTCCCACGAACAATCGAATCATCCACCAGTACAATCTTCTTTCCTTTTACCACATCATGCAACACATTTAATTTAATCTTTACACTTGAAATCCGCTCTTTTTCTGTTGGCTTGATAAAGGTTCTTCCAACATAACTATTTTTATGAAATGCAATTCCATATGGAATTCCTGATTCTTCTGCATATCCTTTGGCTGCTACCAAACCTGATTCAGGCACTCCCACTACCAAATCTGCCTCAACAGGATAAGATTGTGCCAATGACTTCCCTGCTAGAATCCTCGACTCATACACCCCCACACCGTCAATCTGACTGTCGATACGAGCAAAATAAATATATTCAAAGATACATCTTGCCTGCTTCTCACTGGAAATTGCCATGCTCATATTAGAAGCGATTCCATCTGGTGTAATGGTTACAATCTCACCTGGAGCAACATCTCTTACAAACTGCGCCCCAACTGCTGCTAATGCACAACTCTCTGATGCCAAGAAATAGGTATTATCTGACTTTCCGATACAAAGTGGCTTCAAGCCATACGGATCACGCGCACCAATCAATTTTCTTGCACTCGCCACTGCCAATGCATATCCACCTTTCAGTTTCTTCATGGCCAATCCGACTGCCTCTTCTACAGACTTTGCATTCAATCTCTCTCTTGCAATCAAATACGCAATCACTTCTGAGTCTATCGTCGTTTGAAAGATTGCTCCTGTATATTCCAATTCTTCACGTAGTTCGATTGCATTGACTAGGTTTCCATTGTGTGCAATCCCTAGAATCCCCTTCACATAATTGATGACTAAAGGCTGTGCATTCTCTACTCGCGTACCACCTGCAGTCGAATATCGCACATGACCTACACCAAGATTCCCATTTAACTCTTCCAGGATATCTTGGGTGAACACATCATTCACCAATCCTAGTCCCTTATGAGCTTTCAACTTGCGTTTTGCACGCGTATCGGTCACTGCAATTCCGGCACTCTCTTGACCACGGTGTTGCAAAGCGAATAAACCATAATATATATCTGGTGACACGTGGTCACCATTCATATTATAGGCACCAAAAATACCACATTCTTCCCCTAGACCTGTCGCACAGGTTCTATTAAGAATCATTTTATTTTTCAAACTGATAACCATCTCTTTCTCAAAATCTGGCAACTTTGGACCAAAAGGTACAAATTGCCGTGTGAAAATTCCATTTTCACACTGTCTCCTTATTGGATTCCTAATCTACTAAATACTTCTTTGTATGCATCTTCTACATTACCTAAATCACGTCTGAAACGGTCTTTATCCAACTTTTCGTTGGTATGTACATCCCAAAGTCTACATGTATCAGGTGAAACCTCATCTGCTAAGATGATGTTTCCATCTACGTCTTTACCAAACTCGATTTTGAAGTCAATTAACTTCATATCCATCTGTAAGAAGTATGCCATCATCACTTCGTTTACTTTTCTTGTGTATGCCTTAATTTTATCGATTTCATCTTGTGTAGCTAATCCAAGTGCAAGTGCATAATCATCGTTGATGAATGGATCTCCCAAATCATCATCTTTGTAGCTGAATTCAAGGATTGGGCACAATAGTTCTTTCCCTTCTTCTACTCCCATTCTCTTAGAGAAACTCCCAGCTGCTACATTTCTTACGATTACTTCCAATGGTACAATCTCAACTTTTTTCACAAGTGTTTCTCTATCGCTCAACTCTTCTACAAAGTGAGTCGGTACTCCAGCCTTTTCTAACAGTTGGAATACATGGTTTGTCATACGATTGTTCACTACACCCTTACCAACAATTGTACCTTTTTTTTCGCCATTGAATGCTGTCGCATCATCTTTATAATCAACAATTACCAAACTTGGATCTTCTGTCTTAAATACTTTCTTTGCTTTTCCTTCATACATTTGTTCTAATTTTTGCATTTTCTACACCTATCCTTTTTGAATTTTTTAATAGAATTCTATTTTCACACTATCTTCCTAAAAAGTATAATACATGACGTATATAAAAGCAAGTTTTCGCATAGAAGTGACACAGCTCATATCATTAATAATTCTTAGGTGATTGATTAGTTATACTTATATGTAGCTCTTTATTTATAAGAATGCTGACATTACATAATTACTGACATCAATCCCACGCTCCGTTAATCTAAGATAATCCTCCTCCCAAACAAGCAAGTTCTTCTGCACCATCTCTTGAATCTGCTCTTGAAATTCCTCCTCAATCGAAGTCTGAAAACACCGTAGGAACTCCCTTCTATCAACCCCTTGCATCTTGCGCAATCCTAGAAAAACAAATTCTTCCATCTGACTTTTGACAGAGAGTTCTTCCCGTTCTCTCCCGTAATTCGGATTTTGAATATAAGAATCGAAATCTTTCACATTTGTGACTCTCACATTGTCCAACAAAGACGCTGCTCCTAGACCAATACCTAAGTAATCTCGCCGCTCCCAATATCCAATATTATGTCGACACTCCTTGCCTTCCTTCGCGTAATTGGAGGTTTCATAGCGATAATATCCTGCGCTCATTAATTTTTCTTTTGTTCGATAATAGATAATTCTTTCTTCTTCCTCATCTGGTAAGAACGCTTCTACTTCATCATACTTCTGGTAAAACGGAGTCCCTTCTTCGATAATGAGACTATAAGCCGAGATATGTTCTGGCTGCAACTGGATGATTTTATCCAATGTCTCCTCCCAACTCTCTAGGGTCTGATGTGGAATGGATGACATCAGGTCGATATTGATATTGTCAAATCCCACCTCACGTGCTAGTACATAGGTTTCTAGGAACTCCTCATAGGTATGAATCCTCCCCAATGTCTTTAATTCACTATCATTAGCCGATTGCAGACCAAGGCTGATTCGATTCACTCCAAGGGATCTATATCCCTCTAACTTCTGTCGATCTACGGTTCCCGGATTCACTTCTATTGTAATTTCCGCGCCCTCTTCTATCACAAACCCTTGCTTAATCCACGAGAACACTTGCTTAATTTCACATACAGAAAGGACGGAGGGAGTCCCTCCGCCTATAAAGATGCTAGTAAGCATATGTGATTGTTTCATCTCCTGATATCCGTCCAACTCCCTTTTTAAGGCAGAGAGATATTCTGTTCTTCTTTCCTTCGAACACTGAAAAGATAAGAAATCACAATAATTGCATTTCTGTTTACAAAATGGTAGATGCACATATAACTGTAATTTATTCATCTAATTTCAACACACTCATGAATGCTTTTTGTGGAATCTCTACATTCCCAACTTGACGCATTCTCTTCTTTCCTTCTTTTTGTTTTTCTAGTAACTTTCTCTTTCTTGAGATATCACCACCATAACATTTGGCAAGTACGTCTTTTCTCATCGCCTTTACTGTCTCACGGGCAATTACCTTACTTCCAACCGCTGCCTGAATCGGCACCTCAAATAACTGTCTCGGTATCTCTTCTTTTAGCTTCTCGCACATTTTTCTTCCACGCTCGTAAGCAGTTGAATCATGTACAATAAATGATAGTGCATCCACTTCTTCTTTATTGATCAAAATATCTAGCTTCACAAGTTTTGATTCTTGATATCTAGATATCTCATAATCAAAAGAAGCATATCCTCTCGACCTAGATTTTAGTGCATCAAAGAAGTCATAGATAATCTCATTGAGTGGCAATTGATAATGAATCACCGCCCTTGTTTCTTCGATATATTCCATTCCTTGATATTCACCGCGTCGCTCTTGGCACAAATCCATGATTGCACCGATAAACTCTGAAGTCACCATAATCTCTGCTTTTACCATAGGCTCTTCCATACGATCAATCTCTGTAGGCTCTGGCAGGTTGGATGGATTGGTCAATTCTAACATTTCACCATTTGTCTTATATACTTTATAGATAACACCTGGTGCTGTCGTCACAATATCTAGATTGTATTCCCGTTCTAGTCTCTCTTGTATAATTTCCAAATGTAGTAACCCAAGGAATCCACAGCGGAATCCAAATCCTAGTGCAATCGAGGTCTCTGGCTCAAACTGGAGGGCAGCATCATTGAGTTGAAGCTTTTCTAATGCCTCTCTCAAATCCTGATACTTCGCTCCATCCGCTGGATACATCCCACAATATACCATTGGATTGACTTTCTTATATCCTGGCAATGCTTCATCACAAGGGGTAAGAGCATTGGTAACCGTATCCCCTACTCGTGTATCCTTCACATTTTTTAAACTTGCAGTGATATATCCTACCATCCCCGCACTCAATTCGTCGCACGGAATAAACTGTCCCGCTCCAAAATATCCAACCTCAACCACTTCTGCTGTGGCACCTGTTGCCATCATCTTGATTGGAGTCCCTCTTTTTACACTTCCCTCTTTGATTCGACAAAAGACAATAACCCCCTTGTACGAATCATACAAAGAGTCGAAAATGAGTGCTTTCAGTGGTGCATCTTCCGACCCATCTGGAGCTGGTATCTTCTCTACGATTTGTTCCAATACCGCCTCGATATTTAAACCTGTTTTTGCTGAAATTTTAGGCGCATCTTGCGCTTCTATTCCTATAATATCTTCTATTTCCTCTATCACACGCTCTGGCTCGGCACTTGGCAAATCAACCTTATTGATGACTGGTACAACGTCCAAATCATGATCCAACGCTAGATATACATTCGCCAAAGTCTGCGCCTCTACTCCTTGAGCTGCATCTACAACTAAGATTGCTCCATCACATGCTGCAAGGCTTCTTGACACTTCATAATTAAAGTCCACATGTCCTGGTGTATCAATCAAATTAAATATATACTCATTTCCATCTTTTGCTTGATAAACGGTACGCACTGTTTGAGCCTTAATCGTAATTCCTCTCTCCCGCTCCAATTCCATATTATCGAGCACCTGCGACTGCATCTCTCTACTTGTCAATAGTCCTGTCATTTCAATCATTCGATCGGCAAGTGTTGACTTTCCATGGTCGATATGTGCTATGATACAGAAATTACGAATTTTACTCTGATCCATCCTTGACATTCTAACTTCCTCCACTTCTACATTGCATACTATTTTATCATGCCATGCTGTATTTTACAATAAAAAGTTCTACTCCTAGCTTTTCATTCAAATACCCTGATTTGATAGCATGCTCCATTATTACAACCTCCTCTAAGATTTCTCGTAACTGCTGATAAGAAAAACTCCTAGTCTGTTGTAAATATTTTTTCATGAAATATGGCGAAATACCAACTTTTGTAGCAATCTCTTGATTCCCATAGCCTTGCCCCTCTACCGATTTCACTTCTAGCATGATGCGAAACTGTCGTGCTAATAATGCTAATATCTTAAGAGGTGGCTCCTTTAATGCAATTAAATCATAGTAGAACTCCAATGCCCTCTTTTGTTTCTTTTCCGCCACTGCATCCACCATTTGAAAAATCTGATTCTGGATCTGGGGTGCACATAGTTGATCTATATCCGATGTCGTGATGTTCTGATTATCCCATGCATAGCAAGTTAATTTTTCAATTTCAGAGGATAACCGTTCCATGTCTGTTCCAACTTGTTCAATCAGGTGTTTTGCCGTTCGGTTGTCGATAGACTTCTCATTTTTTTGAAACATATTTCCAATCCAACGAATCAAGTCTGCTTCACTCTGAATTCCAAATTCAACAATTCTCCCCTTGTCTTTAACCATTTTATATAGTTTATTTCTCTTGTCTATTTCACTTTCAACAAATAAAATCCTTGTAGTTTCAGGTAAGTTCTTCAAATAGTCCGCAAAATCTCCTGATACATTCTTAAAAAAACCACTGTCTTCAATTACGATAAGTCGGTAATCCGAAAAAAAGGGAAGAGTTTCAGAAACACCAATGATTTCTGAAACCACACTTCCCTTGCCCTCAAAATAAGAATAATTAAAATCGTCCTCATCTGGAGACATTGCTTTTACCATTCTTTGCTTATACTGTCTCTTCAGATATCTCTCTTCCCCGTATAAAAGATAGATGGATTTGAACTGACCTGATTTTATATCTTCATTTAAGCTCTTCACTTCTTATCCTCTGACTCTAGACGCTTCTCGATCGCGTTGATTACTGTCTCCAACACTTTGATTCTCGCGTAATATTTATTGTTACCTTCCACAATCACCCATGGTGCATGTGGAGTAGATGTCTTTTCTATCATCTCATTGACAGCCACTTCATACTCATCCCATTTCTCACGATTTCTCCAGTCTTCATCTGTAATCTTCCACTGTTTTTCTGGAGTAGTCTGTCTCTCGATAAAACGTCGTTCTTGTTCATCCTTGTCAACATGCAACCAGAACTTCAATACGATTGCTCCCTCTTCTACAAAGCTAGCTTCCATCTCATTGATTTCTCGGTATGCACGTTTCCACTCTTTTCTTGTACAAAATCCTTCAATACGTTCTACTAACACTCGCCCATACCAAGTACGGTCAAAGACTGCTACATGCCCATTCTTTGGAACCTTTGTCCAGAATCTCCAGAGATAGTGGTGTACCTTCTCAATATCTGTCGGTGCTGCCACTGGATGCACTGCATACCCTCGTGGATCCATCTTCTGTGTCAACCTTCGAATTGCGCCACCTTTTCCTCCTGCATCCCAACCCTCGAATCCAATAATTACTGGAATCCGTCTGCGATACAATTGTCCATGTAGCTTCTGAATCTTCTTCTGTAATTTATTTAGTTTTTTTCGATACTCTTCCTCTTCTAGTTTCTTAGTCAAATCTACCGTTGCTAGAATACTTTCACCAATTTTAGTAGTATCTATTTTTTTCTTCTTCTCGGCTTGGTCAGCTTTTTTTAAGACCTCATCAATTTGCTTTTCGATTGCCCGAATGATTGTCTGATAAATCTTAACTGTCGCATATCTTCTATCTGTAGCAGCAATTGGATTCCATCGTGCAAACTCTGTATCTGTCTCTGTTAGAACTTCATCCACTAGCCTCGTATATGCATCATACTCTTCGTTTCGACGCATCTCCTCTGGTGTCACCCTCCAAGAAGTGGACTTGCTCTCACCCAATGCTCTCATTCTTGCATACTGTTCGTCATGCTCAATCAATAAATACAACTTGATTAAGCAAGTTCCGCCATCTACAATCTGACGCTCAAACTCATTAATTTCTTGACGAAGTACCTTAGGGTCATGCTCCATCTCTTTCTTCCGAAATACCTCTGAGGTCACTGCGTGATACCAGCTATAATCGAAGATAGAAATTTCTCCATCTTTCGGAAGCTTATTCCAGTACCTCCATAAAAACGGTCTCATTGCCTCAGCTTCTGCTTCCTGTTTCATCGGATACACTTGAAACCATCTCGGATCCATGGAATGCACTAATTTACTAATCTGCACTCCCTTTCCTGATACATCCAATCCCTCAAATAAAATAACTACTGGAATCTTCAAGTCGATACATCTTCTCTGCAATGCTCCAAGTTGCACTTCCAACTTGTCCATCAACATACTATAATTTTCCTTAGATAACTTCTTCGTCAAATCGATTTCATTGATCATGTCAAACTCCTTTCAGTCGTCTGCTGGGGAAGGTTCAGGGGACGGGGGAGATATGAATCAAAGATTCACCCTTCCCCCGTCCCCTTCCCTTGATTTTAGTTTAAGAATGTGGTCATTAGGTCGCAACCGCTATCGAATACCTTTCCTGTATTCTCTGCAAATTGCTCACTATATGTTTGTTCTCCTAAGTCTTCTCTACATTGACTCTCATACAACATATATGGAACCGGCTTGTTTGTATGTGTTCGAATTGCAACCGGTGTCGGGTGGTCTGGTAGTACTAGCATTCTGTAAGGAACTCCCTTCGAGTCTAGCCCATCCTTAACTACACGAATAACTTTCTCGTCTAACCACTCGATTGCTTGAATTTTATCATCTAGTTCACCTTGATGTCCCATCTCGTCTGGCGCTTCCACATGGATATACACCATATCAAACCCATCTTCCACAAGTGCATCGACTGCGGCCTTTGCTTTTCCTATATAATTGGTGTGAAGTCCACCATTGGCGCCTTCTACTTCAATATTATGCATATTGGCACCGACTGCGATTCCCTTCAATAAATCCACTGCCGAAATCATTGCAGCCTGTTTTCCATATTTTTCTTTAAAATCTTCTAAGCTCGGTTTTGTTCCTGCGCCCCAAAACCATGCACTGTTGGCTGGATTCAACCCCTTTTTCTTTCGTTCAATATTGATTGGATGATTGGCAAGAATCTCATAACTCTTCTTCATTATATCCAGAAATACCTGCTCGCTAGGAAGATATCCTCCTATTTTCTGTTCCAAGATATCATGAGGAGCCGTAAATGATAACACTTCTCCTTGATCCCACACAAGCAGATGTCGATAACTAGTTCCCACATATAGTTTGAAGGAATCCTCTAACATCTCTTGCAGAGCCTCTACTAAGATCGCTGCCTCCTCTGTTGATATTTCAGAAGCACTATGGTCGATAATGGTCTTGTCTTCATAATTTGCTTCCTCTTCTGAAAGTGTAACCAAATTACAACGTAATGATACATCGCTTTCTTTCATATCCACACCAATACTCAATGCTTCTAGCGGAGAGCGCCCCGTATAACATTTCGTGGTATCATATCCCAATACAGACAGATTCGCAATATCACTACCAGGACTTATTCCTTCTGCCACAGTATGCACCAAACCAATTTCTGCCACCCTAGCCATTTCATCCATGGTAGGAGTTTTTGCCACCTCAAGCGGTGTTCTTCCATTTAACTTCTCGATTGGCTCATCGGCCATCCCATCTCCAAGTACGATTACATATTTCATCATCTATCTCCTAAGCCACACGAATCATCTTGATAATAGCTGGGAATTGCTTCGCACAAGTTTCATACTTACCTTCTGAAAGTTCTTCTGTAATAAATCCAAATTCACCAGTAACATCTTCTAACTCTACTACATTAATCTGACCAAAGACAGACTCTAAATGAGCCTTTAATTCCTCTGGTTTTCCTTGAATCCGTACAAAATACTTCTTCTCTGTACTTGATTTATCTACAAGTGTTAATTTATCTTTTTCCCACATGGTCATGATGTTTCTATCTAGATGTTTCGCTGCGTCTACAATATCTCCCACCACTGCGCTAGCCGTCGGTAATTTTCCAGCTCCACTACCGTAGAACATTGCGTCTCCTAATACATTTCCATGCACAAATATTGCATTAAACACACCATTTACATTGTATAGTGGGTGATTCTGATCCAAGAAAAACGGTGCAACAATCGCACTAACTTGGTCTTCTTTACGTTTACTATTTGCCAATAATTTCACAGTCATACCATATGCTTTTGCATATTTCATGTCTTCTACTGTTAATTTCGTGATTCCCTCTGTATAAATCTCTTCAAAATCCACCTGTTGTCCGGAAATCAGTGAAGAAAGAATTGCAATTTTTCTACATGCATCATGTCCTTCTACATCCGCCTCTGGATTACGCTCCGCAAATCCCAAATCTTGTGCTTCCTTCAATACTTCATCATAGTTCGCACCTTCATAAAACATCTTAGTCAACATGAAGTTGGTTGTACCGTTTAAAATTCCTGTGATTTCCTCCACTTCATCTGCTGTAATCGATGAATTTAAAGGTCTAATAATTGGAATTCCTCCACCCACACTAGCTTCGAACAAGAAATTAATCTCTTTGTCCTTCGCAATCGATAAAAGCTCTGCTCCGTGCTGAGCCACAAGAGCTTTATTTGAAGTCGCAACACTCTTTCCAGCAAGCAAAGATTTCTTTACAAAAGTATAGGCAGGCTCTATCCCTCCCATTACTTCCGCTACAATATGTACTTCTGGATCGTTCAAAATTACATCGAAGTCATGCACGACCTTCTCTTGAATTGGGTCTCCTGGAAAATCTCTCAAATCCAATACATATTTGATATTGATTTCCTCGCCCACGCGTTTTGCGATTGTTTTTCCGTTTAAATTAATTACTTCTACCACTCCAGAACCAACTGTTCCATATCCTAACACTGCAATATTTACCATCTTTACTCCCTACCTATTATTTTTAAATAATGAATTCCGTTTTTTTCTTCAATGTTTTGAACCAACTCGGTCAAATCTCCCGTTGTACTCAATACCTCGAGACTGATTGTCACTGTGGCAATTCCATTGATTGGGATACTTTGATGTATTGTAAGAATATTAGCTCTGTATTCTGCCACACTACCTAGAATTTCTGATAAACCTCCAGGAGTATCATCTAATTGAATCATCAGTGTAATCGTCTGTCCCTGTTCACTCTCATGAAATGGGAAAATATCATCCTTATATTTATAGAATGAACTTCTACTGATTCCAACTTTTTCTGTGGCTTCTTGCACTGTACTCACTTTGTCTGATTCCAAAATTCGTTTTGCCTCTACCACTTTTAACAATACCTCAGGCACTGCTTTTTTCTTCAATACATAGTATTTTTGTTTCTCTTTTACCTTTTCCATTGTATCCACCCTGCAAACATTTGTCTTTTACCAAAAGATAATACCATATATCAGATGAATATGCAAGCCATGAAAGTTATGCTTTTTTTGCATGTTCCCATTTTAGATATGCATTGATAAACACATCCAAGTCTCCGTCTAGAACTGCACCTGTATTGCTACTTTCTGCCTCCGTTCTCTTATCCTTTACCATGGTATATGGTTGTAGCACATATGAACGGATCTGGCTACCAAATCCTATCTCCCTGATTTCCCCTCTGATATCCGATACTTTTTCTGCTTGTTCTTGTTCTTTCAGTATATAAAGCTTTGCCTTCAACATCTGCATCGCCTTGTCTTTGTTGCTATGTTGGGAACGTTCGTTCTGACACTGAACCACAATTCCTGTTGGCAAATGTGTAATCCGAATGGCAGACGATGTCTTATTAATATGTTGTCCGCCAGCACCACTTGCGCGATACGTATCAATTCTCAAATCATCTTCTGCAACATCTATGTCTATATTTTTCTCAATATCTGGAATTACATCACAAGAAGCAAACGATGTTTGCCTCTTTCCCGCTGCATTGAATGGAGATATCCTCACCAACCGATGCACACCTTTTTCGGATTTTAAATAACCGTATGCATTTTCACCATTTACCTGGATGGTAATGCCTTTAATTCCAGCTACGTCACCCTCTAAAAAGTCTAGTACATCCACGGTAAATCCTTTTCGATCTGCATAGCGCTTGTACATACGATACAACATATTTGCCCAATCACAGGATTCGGTTCCACCCTCACCTGCATGTATGGTTAGAATCGCATTCTCTTCATCATATTCACCGGATAATAGTGTTTGAATCCGCAAGGTCTCAAATTTAGATTCAAATCTAGCAAACTCCTCTGTCGCTTCTCCTGCTAGTTCTTCATCATTTTCTTCCACAGCCATATCCATTAAGATTTCGATATCGCCGTATAACTCTTCTAACCCCTCTACCTGTTCGATAATATCTTGCAGAGACTTCAGATGCTTCATGATTTTCTGAGATTCCTCTGGATTATCCCAAAAATTCGGTACCTCTGTCTTTCTCTGTACTTCCTCTACTTCTTGTCTTTTTTTAGACAAGTCAAAGTGAATCCCTCAATTCAACCAATGGCATTTGATATGCATTCCAATTCATCTTTAAATCATCTATAAATACCAATTCATCACATCCTTTACACTTTTCTTGCACAACATTGCTTATATTTTTTTCCACTTCCACAAGGACAAGGATCATTTGGATATATCTTGGTCTCCTCACGTTTCTTTGGAGCCTTTGCCAAAGATTCATCCTTATTTGTTCCTGTAGGCTTGGCCACTTCTTCTCTCTGAATCTTTTGTTCTAAACGAACACGGAACATAATCCGAACCGTATCCTCTGTAATCGCTTGTGTCATCTCACCGAACATATCATATCCCAGCATCTTATATTCCACGAGTGGATTCTTCTGTGCATATGCTTGAAGTCCGATTCCTTGTCTCAGTTGATCCATGTCATCAATATGAGCCATCCAACGCGCATCGATTGTCTTCAATAAAACAATACGCTCTACTTCACGAAGTTGCTCTTTCTCTGGAAATTCTGCCTCTTTGCGCTCGTAAGCCTTGGCAGCACGTTCTTTTAATAGGTGCTTCAATTCTTTGACACCCTTACCTTTTACATCATCATAGACAATCGGTTTGATTGGAAGGTTTGCATGAATATCCACATTTAATTCCTTCAAATCCCACTCTTCTGAATCCTGTTCTGATGAAATACATCGATCCACAATATTTTCTGCATAATCAGATAACATACGATAAATCGAATCTCTCATATTATCGCCATTTAGCACCTTACGGCGCTCTTCGTACATAATCTCTCTCTGTTCGTTCATAACCTGATCATACTCGAGAAGATTCTTACGAATTCCAAAGTTATTACTCTCAATCTTCTTCTGAGCACGTTCAATTGCATTGGAGAGCATCTTGTGTTGGATCTCTTCCCCTTCTGCAACTCGAAGTGTCTCAAATACAGACATCAAACGCTCAGAACCAAACAGTCTCATCAAATCATCTTGTAAAGAAATGTAGAATTTTGATTCCCCCATATCTCCTTGACGACCTGCACGCCCACGTAACTGATTATCGATACGTCTCGACTCATGTCTTTCGGTACCAATAATTTTCAAACCACCTGCTGCCTTCGCATCATCATCTAGTTTAATATCTGTACCACGACCTGCCATATTGGTTGCGATTGTAACCGCTCCTACAGCTCCTGCTCCTGCAACAATCTCAGCTTCCATTTCGTGGAATTTTGCATTCAGTACGGTATGCGGAATTCCTTCTCTTTTTAGCATCTTGCTCAACATTTCTGAGATTTCGATGGTGATGGTACCAACTAATACCGGTTGTCCCTTCTCATGAGCCACCTTGACCTCTTCTACTACTGCCTTGTATTTTTCTTTTTGAGTCTTATAGATTGCATCTTCATGGTCGATTCTCTGCACTGGCCGATTGGTTGGTACTTCTACAACGTCCATACCATAGATATCTCTAAATTCTCCCTCTTCTGTCAATGCGGTACCAGTCATACCACACTTCTTATTGAATTTATTAAATAAGTTCTGGAATGTTATATTCGCTAAGGTGCGACTTTCTCTCTTAACCTCTACATTTTCTTTTGCTTCAATGGCTTGATGTAGACCATCTGAATAACGACGACCTGGCATAATTCTTCCTGTAAATTCATCTACAATCATAATCGTGCCGTCTTTTACCACGTAGTTTTGATCACGGAACATCAGATTGTGTGCACGCAATGCAAGGATGATATTATGTTGAATCTCTAGATGCTCTGCATCTGCTAAATTCTCTATATTAAAGAATTTTTCAACCTTTCTTACCCCTTCATCCGTAAGATTTACATTCTTCTCTTTCTCATTGACAATGAAGTCACCAGTCTCTTGGATTTCTTCTCCCATGATGGCGCTCATTTTTGTAAATTCTCCACTCGCCTCACCACGCTCTAATTGACGCGCAAGGATATCACATACTTGATATAATTTTGTGGATTTTCCACTTTGCCCAGAGATAATAAGAGGTGTTCTAGCCTCATCGATTAACACAGAGTCAACCTCATCGATAATAGCAAAGTTCAATCCTCTTTGTACCAATCGTTCCTTGTAGATTACCATATTATCTCTCAGATAATCGAATCCAAGCTCATTATTTGTTACATATGTAATGTCACATAGATATGCCTCTCGTCTTTCGGCAGGCTCTAAAGAGTTTAGAACTACCCCAACTTTCAATCCTAAGAATTCATGAATTTGTCCCATCCATTGGGCATCACGATTTGCCAAGTAATCGTTAACCGTTACCACATAGACTCCGTCTCCTGTCAAAGCATTCAAATAAGCAGGCAAGGTCGACACCAACGTCTTACCCTCTCCTGTTCTCATCTCGGCAATCCTTCCTTGATGTAGAATAATTCCACCAATCAACTGCACACGATAATGACGCATCCCAAGTACACGTGAAGCTGCTTCACGCACAACAGCATACGCCTCTACTAATAGGTCGTCTAAAGTTTCTCCACTTTGAAGTCTCTGCTTGAACTCACTCGTTTTTTCACGCAGTTCAAAATCACTCAACCCCTTCATCTCTTCTTCTAATGCATCAATACTATCTACAATCGGATAGATTCTCTTCAATTCATTCTGACTATGTGTACCAAATAATTTTTCAAATAAGCCCATATAACACTCCTTGTAATAAATTTTACCAACTTATATTGTAACATTAACCCTTGCCTTGTTCAACTAATTTATTCAGGTTCATGAATTGTTCATTTTTGAAATCACTTCATAAGGAATGGTTCCACCAAATAAATCTAGGGCACTTCCAATCGTAAAATCAATCTTGCCCTCGGACAATTCTTCAAATCGCCTCAAATCCTCCATGCTACCAATCCCTCCAGCATATGTAATTGGAATCTGATTCCATCTAGTCAATCTCTTGATCAACGCTTCCTCCACTCCAGATTTCTTCCCTTCCACATCGACTCCGTGAATGAGAAATTCGTCACAAAATTCAGCGAACTTATCTAGTGTTTCATCGGTAATCTTCACATTGGTAAATGTCTGCCAGCGATTGGTTACAACGAGATAATCCTTGCCACTTCTCCTGCAACTCAAATCTAATACAAGTCTTGATTTCCCAACCTTTTCTGATAATCTCTTTAGCCGTTCCCAATGAACTTCTCCGTCCACAAATACATAGGAAGTAACCACTACATGGCTTGCTCCCAAATCCAAATACTCCTGTGCATTCTCTTCTGTGATTCCACCACCAATCTGTAACCCCTTCGGATATGCAGATAATGCTGAAATCGCCTGTTCTTTCGTCGCTTCATAATATTCAGAAGTGGCTGGGTTCAACAAAATAATATGCCCCCCCTTCAATCCGTCACGGCGATAGAGCTTGGCATAATGATCTGCCCGATATTCGGCTGTGAAATTTGTAATTGCCAAATCGCCCTCATCCTTAAGACTTCCACCTACAATTTGTTTTACTTCTCCATTATGTATATCAATACACGGTCTAAACTTCATCTCTTCCTCCTACAATAGGGACGATCTCACAACTTGGTATCTTGCGCATCGTCCCCATCGGTCTATTCATTTGTCATGGCTCTATTCATTCGCCGCGGCTTATTCATTAGCCATATCATCCACTGCATCTGTGGTATTATCCATCAATTCCTCACTACCGTCCTTCACATCATCCACCATGTCTTTTGCCTCGTCCATAGCTTCATCGATGACACCTTCGGCATCGTCTTTCATCTCCTCTGCCGCTCCATCTGTATCATCTTTGTTATCGGTAGCACTATTTACATTCTCATTCACGCTATCATCTGGAGTACAGCCAACAAGAGCACTCGCCATAGCCACACACAACATCATTGCTAAAAATAATTGTTTTATTTTCATAATTCTATCTCCCTTTCTATCTTGACATAGAATTATTATGTGCTTATTTTAGGGAAATATTCTATTTTATTTTTCCACAATTTTACCAGAACGATATGCCGACAAAAGCTCTTTTAAATCACAGATATTTTCTTGAATTTTCTTTCCAACATCTGTGTCTTCTACTAAAATTCTCTTCTGTGTCCTTTTTACAATCACACTTTCCGAATGAATATCCACTTCTTTTTTAATTGCAATTTCTGTTGATTCAAACGGCTCATGAGCAACTAAAATCAACCCATAACTATTATAGGTCAATGTATATCCAGCAATTCCCGTCTCGCTATGATAAGCCTTGGAAAACCCACCGTCAATGACCAAAATCTTCCCATTACACTTGATAGGACTCTCCCCTTCCTTGCTTCGTACCGGAACATGTCCATTTACAATATGTGCACCCACTCGATCCAAACCAAACTCATCCATAATACGATTTGCAACGTCCTCATTCTCCAACATACTATAATATGGATTTTTCTTTTCTTTATGTGTTGCCTTGTCTATAATAAAATAACGTTCAAAAGTAGTCATCTTATCCTTCCCAAACAGAGGTGAATTCGGATGCAACCAGATATACCACATCATGTCTTTACCTAGTTCCCGATCTTTTGCGTCGCTTGCATTGTATCCTTTTCTCACATAAGTATCCAATACATCATACCACGCTCTCCCCTTGTAGGTTTTCCCAAACAACTTCACTTCTTGAAAGCTTCCATCCTCATTGAGTAATACGCATCCGTGATAGAGAAGATTATTGTTAAAGACTTTATACAGCCCACCCTTCGCCAGCAAAAACTTCATGTGCTGCTGCAACTTATCGCAGTTGACAAAGGCTCGCTCCAATCGACTGATGATATCCTGTTCTTCCAGTGTTAACTCATAAGGATTGTTCAGATTGACTGTAGGAAAGTTTCCATCGCTTATCTTGTAGATTTCGCCCTCTATCTCAATCTCCATATTCTCACAATCCATCTTATGTAGGAGATTTCGCGACTCCAAACCAAACTCCGGGTATTTCACGATCATATTACCCTCTATTTTAAACTGTAAGATTGCAATTGCCTTATGCAACATCAGTTCAATCTTACTCTCCATTGCATCGTATTCCGTTCCCTTCAGTTTGAAACAGGTACACGGATCATCACTATAATATTGCAGAGCATAGGTCGCAAGAGGTAATAGGTTGATTCCATATCCATCTTCTAAGATATCTAAATTCCCATATCGCGCACAGATACGAATCACATTAGCAATGCAGGCATGTTGTCCTGCTGCCGCCCCCATCCATAGTACATCATGGTTCCCCCACTGTATATCCACCGAATGATGCTCCATCAATTTATCCATTACAATATGAGAACCTGAGCCACGATCAAAGATATCTCCTACAATATGAAGATGATCCACCACCAATCGTTGTATCAATTCACTCATTGCAATAATAAATGCCTCTGCCCTTCCTGTCGCAATAATGGTTTCAATAATAACGTCAAAATAATTTTGTTTATCCAACACCCCTGTCCGCTCTTCTAGAAGTTCTTCGATTACATAGGCAAAATCCTTCGGCAATGCTTTTCGCACCTTAGATCGTGTGTACTTGCTACTTACCGATTTACACACCTCAACCAATCGATATAACGTAATTTTATACCAATCGTCTAGATCCTTCTCATTGCATGTCATATCATCCATCTTCTCTTTCGGATAATAAATCAAGGTAGCAAACGACTGTTTATCCCCCGCACTCAATGTGTGCCCAAAGATGTCATCTATCTTTCTTCGCACAGAACCCGAACCATTTTTTAATACATGAGCAAATGCTTCATCCTCTCCATGAATATCTGTCAAAAAATGTTCTGTCCCTTTTGGCAAGTTTAAAATCGCCTCCAGATTAATAATTTCTGTCGATGCCTCCGCGATTGTTGGATATATCTCAGATAATTTTTGCAAATACTTCAAGTGTAATTCTTCCATATAAATAACCATCCCTTCCCAATAGATTTGCAACTCCCTCTTCGCAAGCGAAGGACAGCCCATCTTACCTTGGTAAGACAAACTGCCCTTTTTTAAATTTCACATAATTCAGATACGGATAACATCCATCATAGAATACATCTTCGCTTCTTTTCCTGCCAGATATTTTGCTGCTTCAATTGCTCCTTTTCCAAACACCGCACGAGAATAAGCGGTATGTTTGAACTCGATGACTTCATCCACTCCTGCAAAAATCACCTCATGCTCCCCTACGATGCTCCCACCTCGAACAGCTGAGATTCCAATCTCCTTCTTCTCACGTTTCTTGCGCTCCTGACTTCTGTCATAGTTATACGCATATTCATTGTCTAAAGCCTCATTAATCGAATCGGCTAACGCTAATGCAGTCCCACTTGGAGCATCTAATTTCTGGTTATGGTGTTTCTCTATCATTTCGATATCAAATCCTGCAGGTGCCAACACTTTCGTTGCATCTTGCAATAATTTCAATAACATATTGATTCCCAGTGACATATTTGCAGATTTTAACACTGCAACTTTTGTTGCGCACTCATCTACATAATTCAATTGTTCTTCCGATAATCCTGTTGTACAAAGAACCACTGGAATCTGCTTGTTCACGCAATGTGTTAACAAGCCATCTACACATCCCGCATTGGAAAAATCGATTACAACATCTGCTTCCACCGTACACTCTTCTATGCTAGAAAAAACAGGATACTCATTCGTAATTCCCATATAGGTATCAATACCTGCAACCATCTCCACATCACTATCCTGCGCAATTAAGGCACTAATTACCTGACCCATCTTACCATTGCAGCCATGCATAACTACTCTTGTCATTTGTTGTCTCCCTCTATTTCGTCAATCCCAACTTATCCATCTCTTCTTTTAATCTAGCCGTATTCGCCTCTGTCAATTCTGTCAGGGGCATTCTCACTCCACCAGCTGCATATCCCATCAAGTTCATTGCCTTCTTCACTGGAATCGGATTCACTTCGCTAAACAAAGCATTCACAAGGGGAAGTAATTTTAATTGCAATTCACAGCTTCCCTTCGTGTCTCCCACTTCAAATTTCTCACAGATATCGTGAGTTTCTTGTGGTGCCACATTTGCAACAACTGAAATCACTCCAACTCCACCAAGAGATAGAATCGGTACGATTTGATCATCGTTCCCTGAGTATAGATCAATCTCACCGTTTGTCAATTGCATAATATTTGCTATCTGACCGATGTTTCCAGAAGCCTCTTTGATTCCCACAATATTTGGCACATCTTTCGCTAATCTTGCTACGGTCTTTGGCTCAATATTACATCCCGTTCTGCTTGCCACACTGTATAAGATAATCGGTGTATTCGGCACTGCTTCTGCAATCGCTTTGTAGTGCTGATATAAACCTTCTTGTGTCGCCTTGTTATAGTAAGGTGTTACGATTAATAATCCATCCACACCACACTCCACCGCATCACGTGACAATTCAATCGCCGTATAAGTTGCATTCGAACCTGTACCTGCAATAACTGGAACTCGACCTGCAGCATACTTCACACATGCCTTAATCACTTCCTTATGCTCATCTTCTGATAGAGTAGATGACTCTCCTGTTGTACCACATGCAATGATACTGTCTACCCCATTTTTTATTTGAAATTCTACTAATTCTCTTAAACATTCATAATTCACAGATCCATCTTCATGAAATGGTGTAACAATCGCTACTCCAACACCTTTGAATATTGCCATAATTATTCCTCCTTATGTAATCTACTTACTAGCAATATTAGCACTAATTAAATTTCATGTCAATGTGTGGGAACCCACTATTCTTCCAAACACTCCAATTTGCTCACCGAAACTTCATATGCGATGCGCTTTTCTGACTCCATTTCATTGATTTTCTTCACATACTCTCGGCTCTGAATCCTTCCAAGCACCTGTACATGTTCACCCACTTCAAAATTAGATGCATATCTCGCATTTCTCCCCCAACAGATACAAGGGATATAATCCGATTTTCCATAAGGTCGATTCACCGCCAAAAGCAAATCTGCTATCTCCCTTCCAAGAGGTGTCTTTCTATAAATTGGATTCTTGCATATATAACCTTCCAACAAGATTACATTACTCTTCGTTCCATCCATCTCTTCTTCTACAAAAATAATCTCTCTTACAAATACAGAGAGCACCAATCGATTCCTCTGCTCATCATGCTTGTTATAGGAACGGAATTGTCCATACGCTTCGATATACTCTCCTCTGTAATCTTGATTTACATCGATGAGACGTTCCGATACCATAAGCGGAATAATATCATCCGAGTTACTCAATCGCCTCACTAAGATATTCACCATGTAGAACCCCTCTCCGAACACCTCGTGACTGAACATAAATTCCGATGCGATTTCTCCCATAATTGTTACTTGATTGTTTTCAATAATTTTATCTGACATTGTTTGACTCTCCCTTCTCTGCTATACGTATTTTAGACACTCCCGTGTCTGTATCAAATTTTGTCTTTAACAGTTTATGAGCGAATTGTACTTTTTAGAACAAAAACTTGTCATGACACCCTATGTGTGGTACACTATATCAGTTGTCCATATAAATAAGAAACATCGTGAAAATATTACAGATTTTCGACATGATTTTTCATGAAGTAGGAGAAGAAATTAAGAGGATTTTAAGAAAATGATTACAAAACGTACAGATGTGAGAAACATCGCAATTATTGCCCATGTTGACCATGGCAAAACAACCCTAGTAGACGAATTATTAAAGCAAAGTGGTGTATTTCGTGCCAATCAAGAAGTTGCAGAACGTGTCATGGACTCCAATGACATTGAACGCGAACGCGGAATTACAATTCTATCAAAGAACACTGCTATCTTTTATAAAGACACCAAGATCAATATCATCGACACACCTGGACATGCCGACTTCGGTGGTGAAGTAGAGCGTGTACTGAAGATGGTAAACGGAGTAGTTCTCGTAGTAGACGCCTTCGAAGGCGCTATGCCACAGACGAAATTTGTATTAAAAAATGCACTCGCACTGGATCTACCAGTTATCGTATGCATCAACAAAATCGACCGTGCCGAAGCAAGACCTGATGAAGTAATCGACGAAGTACTAGAATTATTCATGGATTTAGATGCATCGGATGAACAACTAGACTGTCCATTCATCTATGCTTCTGCAAAAAATGGTCACGCGGTCCTAGACCTGAACCAATCACCTGAGAATATGGAGCCATTATTTGAAACCATTCTCTCTTATATTCCAGCGCCAGAAGGTGACGCCGAAGCAGCTTCACAAGTGTTAATCAGCACCATCGACTACAACGAGTATGTGGGACGAATCGGAGTAGGTAAAGTAGACAACGGAACCATCCGAGTGAACCAAGACATGGTGGTAGTGAATCATCACGAACCTGATAAACAGAAGAAAGTTAAAATCAGCAAACTATATGAATTCGACGGTTTGGACAAGGTGGAAGTAAAAGAGGCTACCATCGGAGCAATTGTTGCCATCTCCGGTATCTCTGATATCGCAATCGGAGATACGCTATGCGCACCCGAGAGTCCAACTCCAATCGAGTTTCAGAAGATATCTGAACCAACGATTTCCATGCAGTTTATTGTCAATGATAGCCCGTTTGCTGGTCTAGAAGGAAAATTTGTAACATCTAGACATATCCGCGATCGCTTACTTCGTGAATTAAACACTGATGTGAGTTTACGTGTAGAAGAAACAGAGGCTGCGGACAGTTTCAAGGTTTCAGGCCGTGGGGAACTTCACCTCTCTGTATTAATTGAAAACATGAGACGAGAAGGCTATGAATTTGCTGTAAGTAAAGCCGAGGTATTATACAAAACAGATGAAAATGGTGCAAAATTAGAACCAATTGAGATGGCTTACATCGATGTTCCTGATGAATTCACTGGAACCGTCATCGAGAAGCTCAGCCAACGAAAGGGAGAACTGCGAAACATGACTCCATCCAACGGCGGAACCACTCGCTTAGAATTTTCCATTCCTGCACGTGGATTGATTGGATACCGTGGGGATTTCATGACCGATACCAAGGGAAATGGAATTATGAACACTTCATTCGATGGATATGAGGCATATCGTGGCGACATCCAATACCGTCAGCAAGGTTCACTCATCGCCTTTGAAACTGGAGAAGCGGTTGCTTATGGATTATTCAATGCACAGGTTCGTGGTACATTATTTATCGGAGCTGGCGAAAAAGTATATGGTGGAATGATAATTGGACAAAACGGAAAAGCTGAAGACATCGAGATCAATGTATGTAAGACCAAACATCTCACAAACACCCGTTCTTCAGGTGCTGACGAGGCTCTACGTCTCACAACACCAAAGGTTCTAAGCCTCGAAGAAGCCCTAGAATTTATTGATACAGATGAATTATTGGAAGTAACTCCAGAGACACTACGTATCCGCAAGAAGATTTTAGATCCAAACCTTAGAAAACGTAGTAAAAAATAATTGAGGTAATTCTTATGACAAAGAAACTAGCGATTATCAATGATTTATCCGGTTTTGGCCGCTGTTCTCTAACAGCAGCCATATCGGTGACATCTGCAATGGGCGTACATGCTTGTCCATTGCCCACTGCAATCTTAAGTGCACAAACTGGGTTTCCCAGCTATACTTGCTATGATTTTACTGAGCAGATGAATGAAATCCGAGACGAGTGGAAGAACAAACTAGAAGTACACTTCGATGGCATTTATACTGGTTTTGTCTCCCACGAGAATCAATTAGATGTGATTCTAGATTTTGTAGATAATTTCAAAACCCAGGATACCTTCCTATTAGTGGATCCTGTATTAGGAGATAATGGAAAAACCTATGACATGTTCACAGAGTCCTTGCAAGGTAAGATGACACTTCTTGCGAAAAGAGCCGATATCATTACGCCAAACGTGACGGAACTCTGTCTCTTATGTGGCGTCTCTTATTCCAACTTGTTATCGCTCTCTTCTGAGAAATTGCTAAAGCATATCCATGAAATCGGAATGAAATTTTGTGCCAATGGACCAAAGCATATCCTTGTCACGGGAATTTCTTATCATTCCCCAGATGGAGTCCCGCTCATCGGCAACTCCTATATCTCGGCAGACAGAGAAAATTATTCTCATATGGCAATTCCATATTTAGGCGGTAGCTATTCTGGAACTGGTGACCTATTCGCCTCTTGCATCGCTGCTGGATTAACCAGAGGGCAAGATATCATTGAATTGATGCACCTAGCAACACAGTTTCTGGAGAAATCCATTCAAAACTCAGTGGAAGAAAATGTTCCATTTATCGAAGGCGTAAACTTTGAGCAGTACCTATATTTATTAAAGATATAGGTACTGCCCTATTTTTATCCTTCTAAAAACACCTTTAACCCTCTAATATCTTTGTTATGACTGAGGCGTTCGATCGCCTTGCATTCAATCTGACGAATACGTTCCCTCGTCACGCTGAACTTCCGTCCTACCTCTTCCAAAGTCCAAATCTTCCCATCCAAAAATCCAAATCGCATCAAAATCACATCCCGTTCTCTATCTGGCAACCCTTCTAGAAGCCGATCCATCTGCTCGCCCATCATGGTATGTTCCACATAATTATACTCTTCCGATGCGTGATTATCTGGTATAAAATCAAGAATTACTTTGTCCTCCAATTCTCCAATTGGAGTATCCAAGGATATAACATCTCCAAAATACTGCTGTATCTCCTTAATTTTTTCTCCATCGACCCCTAGCCTCTCTGCCAACTCCTCTAGTGTAGCTTCCCTGCCATTTTCCAGGATAAAGCGACTTCCCTCTCGATTCAATCGATTCATCTGTTCCTTCATATGAACTGGAATTCGAATTGTCTTGCCTGTATCTATAATAGAACGTGTAATGGCTTGTCTTATCCACCATGTGGCATAGGTGCTGAATCGACAGCCCTTCATATAATCAAATCGTTCTACTGCCTTCATTAGGCCTATATTTCCTTCTTGAATCAAGTCCAGCAGTGACACCCCATGACTTTGTACATATTTTTTTGCTATACTGGCGACCAATCTCAGATTCGACTGAATCATTTCCTCCTTCGCACTTTCATCTCCCTGTGCAATTCTCATAGCAATTCTTCTTTCCTCTTCCAACGACAACAAAGAAATCTTGCCTATTTCTCTCAAATACTGACTAATAGAATCCTCACATACTAATCTTTCGTCTCGCTCTAACTCTACACAACTTTTCAACTTTCAATACCGCCTTATATCGAATATAGTAACAGTATTTTCCATTTTTTAATTTATTAAACAAAAAAAGATGGTTTTCCTAAGAAAACCACCTTTTTTCTAACAGGGGATGAGGGAATCGAACCCCCACCAAAAGTTTTGGAGACTCCTATCATACCACTTGACCAATCCCCTATAATTTTTAGCACTAGAATAGTGTATCACATCAGGGGTTATATGTCAATTATTTTTTTCTAGAATATGGTGTAGATTTTAATGGTAGTTTTGTACGGTATTTCCCATCATAGCTATAATACGCTCCAGCCACTGCTGGTCCTGTTGGTATTGAAGTAATTTCACCGATACCAATGGCCCCACTAGCTACATCCAGCCCGCTTCTTTCTATAATAATACTTTCAACATCCGGGGTCTGGTTTGCACGAAACAATCCCAATGTTCCATACTTTGATTTCGGTATGCAATGTTCCAATTTATAGTCTTCGGTCAAGGCATATCCTAGCGACATTACCACCCCTCCTTCAATCTGACCTTCTACTGAAATCGGATTAATCGCCTTGCCAACACTGTGTGCTGCCACGATTTTCTCCACTCGTCCCTCCTCATTCAGTATGCATACCTGTGTTGCATATCCATAGGCAACGTGAGACTTTGGATTTGGCACGTCACTGCCTAGTTTATCCGTAATTCCAACATACTCTCCGTAGAACTCCTGTCCATTCAACTCATCGAGGGAATGATTCTCAAGCTCCTCTGAGAGCTTCACTGCTGCAATTCTTGTAGCCTCACCTGTAATGAGGGTTTGTCTAGATCCCGAGGTTGTTCCCGAATTCGGTGCATTCATGGTATTTGATGTAACATAGACTACTTCTTCTCGTTCAAGCCCCGTTTGCTCCACAACCATTTGTACCAAAACCGTGCCCAAGCCTTGACCAATGCAAGATGCTCCACTTCGAATCTCTACTTTCCCATCTACCACTACCAAGTTACAGCGTCCATAGTCAGGTATCCCAACGCCCAATCCCGCATTTTTCATCCCACATGCAATTCCTGCATTTGGATGATTTTGGAACACTTCTTTGACTGCTTCTAGGGTTTCAACTAAACCTGTACTATCATCGACAATCTGACCATTTGGCAATGCCGCTCCTGGACGAATGGCATTTCGATATCGGATTTCCCATGGTGAGATTCCCACTAGCTCTGCCATCTTCGTCAATAACATTTCAATCGCAAAACAGGTCTGCGTTACTCCAAATCCCCGAAATGCTCCCGCTGGTGGATTGTTGGTATAATAGGCCTTCCCCTCGATTTCGAAGTGATCATATTGATAGGGTCCTGACGCATGAGTGCAGGCACGCTCCAGAACGGGTCCTCCTAATGATGCATAGGCTCCTGTATCCGATACTACACTAGCAACTACACCTTGGATGATTCCATTTTCATCACACCCCAAGGTGAAATCCATCTCCATAGGATGTCTCTTAGGATGAACCATCATACTTTCTGCCCTTGAGAACTTCACCTTTACCGGACGCTTCAAGAGATATGCTGCAAGAGCCGCATGATGCTGCACTGACATATCTTCTTTTCCACCAAAGCCGCCTCCTACTAATTTATTCGTCACCTTCACCTTCTCCGCTGGCAACCCTAATAAGATGCAGCATTCATGTTGTGTGTCATATACACTTTGATCACTACTATAAATATGCACACCTTCTTCATCCGGCATGGCAATGGCGCATTCTGGTTCTAAAAATGCATGCTCTGTAAACGGTGTAGAGAAATGGTCAGATAGCACGTGTTTCGATTTCACAATCATCTCTCGCGCATTCCCTCTCGACACAAATTTTCTCGCTAGTAAATTACCGCTTTCATGGAGAAGAGGCGCCCCCTCCTTCATCGCCTCATCTGGACTTGTAATACAAGGAAGCTCTTCATATTCAATTTCTACGAGTGATTTTCCTTGTTCTAGTATGTCCTCTGTTTCTGCAACAACTAAGGCGATTGCATCTCCAACATACCTTGTACACTCTCCCACCGGAATCAAGGCATCCCAATCTTGTTTGATATGTCCCACCTTGATATTCCCTGGAATATCTGCCGCGGTATAAACTGCTAGCACACCGTCTAGATCCAATGCGCCTTGCGTATGAATTGCAACAACTTTTGCACGTGGATATTTTGAGCGAATGGCACTTGCATAGACCAAGCCTTCCACCTTCATATCATCTGCATATTCCCCATATCCTAGAACTTTTTCTCTCACGTCAATCCGTGGAACCCTCGCTCCTAGCTTGTATGTGTCACCCTTCTCTGGAACAGAGCTCTTTGTTCGAAGCATCTCTGCTACCAGTTCTACCGCATCAATAATCTTCTTGTAACCGGTACAACGGCAAATATTATTGCGTAGTGCATGAGAAATTTCTTCTCTTGTTGGACTAAAATTAATATCCAACAATGATTTTGCTGAAATCACCATTCCAGGAATACAGAATCCACATTGCACCGCTCCTGCTTGACCAAAGGCATAAGTATACACTTCCTGCTCACGTTTCGAGAGTCCTTCCACGGTCAAAACATTCTTCCCCTCCAAGGTAGAGATTTTAGGAATACATGCCTTCACTGCTTTGCCATCAATCAATACCGTACAAGTCCCGCATGCTCCCTCACTGCAGCCATCTTTTACCGATTTCAATTCACATTCTTCTCTTAGAAATGGTAATAATTTCTGATCTTTCTCTGTTTCTACCATTTGACCATTCACATAAAACCGATACATCATCCACACCTCTTCTATCAAATTTTTATAGCAGTAACCAATCCTCTTTCTTGCAAATCGTCTCCATTACCTTACCTAATGATTCTGGAACTCTTGAACCACTTCCTAGCTTCCAGTCTTCCACCACTCCAAGATAGCGGACTCTACACGTCACATCTTCTTTTGACTTCACTACGAATCCATCATTCTTACTCTCTTCCATATCAGTCTCCGAGGCAAACAATGTGAATTTATCCAAATACGGAGCACTATCATATGGGCAAAAACTCTTGCAATTTCCACATTCATTACACATGTAATCCACATGCACAATCTGATGCATGCTCATTCCCTCTACATAAACAGCTATATTTGCACGATTCGGGCAAACCTCCACACAGTTCTCACACACGGTAGAACAAGTCAAACATCTCGTCGCTTCCTTCTCACCCTCTTGTTCTACTTGTAACGGACCTCGATTACGATAAATCCTTACTTCTTCTGTTTTTTCTTCATAATCTGAGAATAATGACTTCTGTGCAATTGCTTCCACAGCTAGTTTCGCATCGCGAATCCCTTCTACAACAGTAGCTGGTCCATAGAGACCATCGCCGATTACATATACTCCCTGAATTCCTGTTTCAAGCGTTTTCGAATCCACTTTTGCATACCCTGTTTCATTGACAGGAATCTGATTGTCTTCATAGAAATCTGTGGCAACGTTTTCCCCAATTGCAGCGATCACCGTATCGGCTGGCACTTCCATGATTTCACCCGTAGAAATCACACCTCTTCTTCCCGAACCATCCATATCACCTAGCTTCATCACCTCACAGCTTAACACACCGTCTTTCATTGATTTTGGTGCTAGCAATTCTAGGAACTCTACCCCGTCCTCCATGGCCATAATCAGCTCCTCTTCGTCTGCAGGCATATATCGCTTGGTTCTACGATACACCAGAGACACCTTTTCTACACCTTCTGTTCGTTTTGCCGCTCTCGCAGTGTCCATGGCAGTATTTCCTCCACCAATTACAACCACGTTCTTGCCAATATCCATCTTTCCAGATGATGCCTTGAACCTTTCCAAAAATTCTAATGCATTGATTGGATTTCCTTCTTCTAATCGTAGGATACCAGGCTTATATGCACCAATCGCTAAAACAATGGCATCATATTCTCCCTTCAATTCTTCTATCCGATCAACCTTAGTATTGTATTTTATCTGTGCTCCATAGGCAGTCACTAGTTCTACATCTCGATCCATCGCCTCATGTGCAATACGGAAATCTGGGATAATATTGCGCACAACACCACCTAAACGGTCTGATTTTTCGAACAAGGTCACCTCATGCCCCGCTCTGCTGAGGAAAAACGCAGCCGCCATACCAGCTGGACCGCCTCCCACAATCGCTACTTTATGATCCACTTTAGAATCAGGTGCCTTTCGTTGTTTCATCATTCCCTCAAAACCAGCTTCTGCAGCCACTAGTTTTGCAGCGCGGATATGTACTGGATCTTCATAGAAGTTTCTAGTACATTTATTCATACAGTTATGTGCACAGATTGTCCCTGTAATAAACGGAAGTGGATTCTTCTCTGTGATGACTTGCATCGCCTCTTCCATCTTTCCTTCGCCCACAAGGGAGAGATATGCTGTAATATCTTGATTGATTGGACATCCATCCTTACATGGCGCCACAAAACAATCGGTCAACGGTACTTGTTTCTTTAACTTTCTAGAAGGCAATGGCTTAATTGCCTTTACATGATATTTATCTGTCTTCCCCTCTCTCACTAAGCTTGCAACCACGTCCACATCAACACCCACGAACGTTTCTCCCAAGTCCTTGGTGGATTCTGCCAATTGCTCTAGCCTCTGGTACCCACCTGGCTTTAATAATGTGGTCGCTACCGTTACTGGCCAGATTCCTGCTTCAACAATACTCTTGATATTGAAGGCATCCGCACCGCCTGAATAAGAGATACGTAATTGACCTTTGAAATCCCTAGATAATCTCTCCGCGACCGACATGGATAATACGTATAGGGATTTTCCCGACATGTACATCTCTTCACTCGGCAGTTCATTTTGTTTCACATCTACAGGGAAGGTATTGGTAATCTTCACCCCAAACTCCAACCCACGTTCTCCACTCAAACTTTGCAACCTCTCAAGCATCGGAATTGCATCTGCATATTGCAAGTCATCTAAGAAATGAAAATCACCAAACTGCACATAATCATAACCCATTTCATCCATGGTCGCTCTCGCATATTCATATCCTAACAAAGTAGGATTGCATTTAATAAATGTATTCAGGCCTTTTTCCGTAATCAAATACGTTGCAATTCTTTCGATTTCCTGTGGCGGACATCCATGCAAGGTAGAAAGTGTCACCGAGTTACAAATATTTGGTGAAATCTGCTCCACATCTTCTTTTGAAAAATATCGAAACGCATCTATATGCGCTAGCAGGTACTCTTTACACTCTTTAAATGTATCTGTTTCCTCCGCATGTATCATAGAATCAATAAAGGTATTAATCTTCTCTGATTTAATTCCCTCTAGGTCATATCCCACACTCATATTAAATTGATATCCATCTAGACTTCCTAAGCCAAACTCTTTTGCCACTACCGCGAGTAAAAACCAAGCTTTGATGTACTCTGCCTGTGCTTGCGGTACATAGAGTTCTGTCGACCACTCACAGTTATAACACTCATCATCAGCCAAGATGCAAGGTTTGCTGACTGGCAGATCCTCTCCATCCAAAATCTGAACTGTTTTCAGTTCAAAAAATCTACTTCCTCCATAATAAGATGCCACAATATTTTGTGCCAACTGTGTATGTGGACCTGCTGCTGGTCCAATTGGAGTCTCTAATTTTCTTCCAAAAATCATTCTCGTACACACGCCATCTGATTGGAATGGACGATACACTCCGAACACGGTTCCCTTTTCCTTATACTCATTCAATATCCATTCTACCATTTGTCCAAATGGCATCGGTGTCATTCTATCGCTCATCTTAATATTTCTCCCTTTCTCAAATCCTGTGTCCACTATCCGTTAATCGATTTTGCTAATTCTCTAGCCGATTGTCTGCAATCTGCCAATACCTTCTCCTCATCTACCACTTTCACTTCTCGGTTTAACATCAATACTTTTCCATTCGCAACTGTCGTTTCCACACACCTTCCTGTCATTCCAAACAGAATATGACCATTGATATTATTGCCGTCCATCGGTGTAGGTGGGTTGTAATCTAGGACGATTACATCTGCTGCTGCACCTTCTTTTAGCACTCCTATCGGCTTTTGGAAATATCGGTTCGCAATCTTCGCATTGCTGTCAAACAACATCTGAGGCAATTCCCCCCAAGCCGCATTGGCATCGCATAGATGATGTTTATGAAGAACATTCGCTACCTTCCACGATTCAATCATATCATGGGTATATCCATCAGTTCCAAGTCCTGTCAATATTCCTTTCTGGAAGATCTTCATCGTCGGAGGGCAACCACATGCATTCCCCATATTCGATTCTGGATTGTGCACTACCATGGTATTTGTCTCATGCAGCAAGTCCATTTCATGTTCATTCACATAGATACAATGCGCCGCCAAAGTCTTCTCACCTAAGATTCCGTGATCCATCAATCGGTCAATAATTCTCTTGTGGTGTACCTTCAAGCACTGGTGCAAATCTTCAATCCCTTCCCCAACATGAATATGGTACCCTACACCACCTGGTTTCATGGCGGTTAACTGCTCCATTGTCTTATCCGAAATGGTAAATGATGCATGCATCCCCATCATTCCTGCAATCATATCACTTTTATCTGCTAATGCATGCTTGATAAAATCAACATTTTCCTGAATTGATTGTTTTGCCTTCTCTTCTCCATCACGATCCGAAATCTCATAGCATAGGCATGAGCGAATTCCACAGACTTTGGACGCTTCTTCTATTTTAAATAGTGAGCCTTCAATCTCTCCAAAACTCGCATGATGATCAAACACCGTTGTCACTCCATTTTTTATAGATTCTAGATATGTAGCCATGGCACTTTGTTTTGTTTGCTCTAATGTAAGATGCCGATCGATATTCCACCACATGCCATCTAAAATCTCCAAGAACCCATTCGGATTATAGCCGTTGATGCTCAACCCTCTCGCAAATGCACTATAGATATGTTCATGCGCATTAATGAAAGCAGGCATAATCACTTTTCCTTTGGCATCTATAAATTCTGCGTCTGGATACGCTCGTTTCACCTCATCTAATGTGCCTACCATAACAATACTTTCATCTTGTATCGCAACTGCCCCACACTCAAAGTACGGAGACTCCTCATTTCTCGTGATTAATACACCATTACCTATTATCAACATATACACTACCTCTCCTCTTGTTTATTTTGTATATATTTTGCTTATTTTTGTATATGATATCATTAATTTTTCATAAAAGCAATAGATATATAAAAAATTTTTAGTTGTTCTAAATTTTTTTTAGAAAATGCTTGATTTTTATTTTTATTGTGCTATGATGATAGCAGAAATAACGAAAGGAGACTTGTTTTATGACACAAACATTAGAGCTTCTAACTCAAATCGCACATGGTATCTCAACACAATTTGGAACCTCATGTGAAGTTGTAATACATGACCTGCGAAGTGAATCCATAGAAAACTCCGTAGTACATATAGAAAACGGTCATGTAACCAACCGAAAAATTGGAGATGGACCTTCTGGGGTTGTTCTAGAAACTCTGGAATCTATCAAACGTAATCAGTCAGTCCCAAAGGATCAACTCGCGTATCTTACGAAAACAGATAATGGACGAATCCTAAAGTCAAGTACCATTTATATTCCAAATGAAAAACATGATAAAGTGGACTACATTCTCTCATTGAACTATGACATTACCGAATTATTAGGTGTATCGAATACATTGCTTTCGTTTGTAGAAACTCCAAAGGACGTCAAGGCAAAACCACAAACAATCACTCATGATGTTTCTACTTTATTGGACACTCTCATCGAACAATCCGTTGAATCTGTTGGGAAATCCGTACCACTCATGACAAAAGAAGATAAGATTTCTGCAATACAATTTTTGAATGACCATGGCGCCTTTTTGATTACAAAATCTGGCGATAAAATATCGAACCATTTTGGTATCTCTAAGTTTACTCTCTATAACTACTTAGAAGCATCCAAACAGCAAGATACACCTGGTAACTAGACTCTAATAAAAGGAAAAGGAAGGAGATTTTTATGGAACCAATGCATTGGGTAGCAAATAACATGCCCAAAACAGACGACACTCAACTCTGTGTAATGGATATCGCTGAAATCGAGAAGGCTCGTACTTTTCACCAAAGCTTTCCACAATACACAAAAACCCCACTAGTTCGACTCGAACACATGGCAACACATCTGGGGTTAAAAGAAATCTATGTAAAAGACGAATCTTATCGATTTGGATTAAATGCATTCAAGGTATTAGGAGGGTCCTTTGCAATGGCACGCTACATCGCCAAACAAACAGGAAAGGATGTTTCAGAACTCCCTTATCATGTACTCACATCCGACCAGTTAAAGGATGAATTCGGGCAAGCAACCTTCTTCACTGCCACCGATGGAAATCACGGGCGCGGAGTCGCATGGGCTGCCAATAAATTAGGACAAAAATCAGTAGTATTTATGCCAAAGGGTTCTACTCTTACAAGACTAGAGAACATCAAGAAAGAAAATGCGATTGCGACCATAGAAGAAGTAAATTATGACGAATGTGTTCGTATGGCCGCCGATGCAGCTACGAATACACCAAACGGTATCATTGTACAAGATACAGCTTGGGATGGTTACGAAGAAATTCCTGCTTGGATCATGCAAGGGTATGGAACCATGGCACTAGAAGCTTCTGAACAATTACAAGATTTTGACTGCGACCGTCCAACCCACATCTTTATTCAAGCAGGGGTTGGTTCATTAGCTGGTGCAGTACAAGGATATTTTACAAATCGTTATCCCGAGAATCCACCAACTGTAGTGGTTGTTGAAGCTGATGTTGCAGCATGCCTATATAAAGGCGCTTCTGTTGGTGATGGAAGCATTCAATTTGTAGATGGGGATATGCAAACCATTATGGCTGGACTCGCATGTGGCGAACCCAATACAATTTCATGGGATATCCTAAAGAACCATTCTGATACATTTATCTCCGCACCTGATTGGATGGCAGCAAAAGGAATGCGAATGTTAGCCGCTCCAATAAAAGGTGATTCTCCGATTACTTCTGGAGAATCTGGCGCCGCAACCTTTGGTGTACTTTCATGCATCATGGAGATGGATGAGTACAAAGAATTGCGTACACGACTAGGATTAAATGGAGACTCAAAGGTACTACTCTTCTCAACAGAAGGTGACACAGACCCCGAACGCTACAAAAATATTGTTTGGGATGGAAAAGAAAAATAAACACAAACTAGGAGGAAAAAAATGAATTTTGATGCTATCAAGGAATCTGCAAAATCTTACGAAGCAGACATGACACGTTTTCTACGAGATTTGATTAAAATCCCAGGGGAAAGTTGTGGCGAGGAAGGACATATCAATCGTATCGCCGAAGAAATGAAAAAGGTTGGGTTTGATAAAGTAGAAATCGACCCAATGGGAAATGTACTGGGTTACATGGGAACAGGAGGAACTCTCATCGGTTATGATGCTCACATCGATACCGTGGGGATTGGTAATATCAATAATTGGAACTTCGACCCATACGAAGGGTATGAAGACGATGTAGCAATCGGCGGACGAGGTGGTTCCGACCAACTAGGTGGAATTGTATCTAGCGTCTATGGTGCCAAAATCATGAAAGATCTTGGATTACTGACAGACCAGTATACTGTCTTAGTTACTGGTACTGTCCAAGAAGAAGATTGTGACGGATTATGTTGGGAATACATCATCAAAGAAGGAAATATTCGTCCTGAATTTGTTGTCTCTACAGAGCCAACGGATGGTGGAATCTATCGTGGACAGCGGGGACGCATGGAGATTCGTGTAGATGTAAAAGGAATCTCATGCCACGGTTCTGCACCAGAACGTGGTGATAATGCAATCCATAAGATGGCCGATATCTTGCAAGATGTTCGTTCTCTCAATGAAAATGACGCTGCTGATTCTACTGAAGTAAAAGGTCTTGTAAAAATGCTAGACAAAACATATAACCCAGAGTGGCAAGAAGCAAACTTCCTCGGTCGTGGTACCATTACCACTTCTGAAATATTCTTCACATCACCGAGTCGTTGTGCAGTTGCCGATTCCTGCTCTGTTTCACTCGACCGTAGAATGACAGCCGGCGAAACTTGGGAAAGTTGCTTAGATGAGATTCGTAATCTTCCAAATGTCAAAAAATATGGAAAAGATGTTGTTGTTAGCATGTATAACTATGAGCGTCCATCTTACAAAGGACTTGTTTATCCAATCGAATGCTACTTCCCAACATGGGTAATTCCAAAGGATCACAAAGTTACAAAAGCATTAGAAGATGCTTATATGAATTTGTATGGAGACAAACGCATCGGACCAGACCTAACATTGGAGATGCGTCAGGCACGCCCACTTACAGATAAATGGACATTCTCTACAAATGGCGTTTCTATCATGGGAAGAAATGGAATCCCATGCATCGGATTTGGACCAGGAGCCGAAGCGCAAGCACATGCTCCAAACGAAGTAACTTACAAACAAGATTTAGTGACTTGCGCAGCTGTATATGCTACTCTACCAACTATGTACACAAAATAAAAATCATTGGAGGACAAAACAAATGGATCAAAAATTACAAGCTTATATCAATGAACTAAAGGCATTAAACTTCAAGGAAATGTATGAAGGTGATTTCTTCCTAACATGGGAAAAGACAGAGGATGAATTAAAAGCGGTATGGGTCGTAGCAGACGCTCTTCGCTATATGAGAGAGAATAATATTTCAACAAAGGTATTCGAAAGTGGACTCGGAATCTCCATCTTCCGTGATAATTCTACTAGAACACGTTTTTCTTTCGCTTCTGCTTGTAACTTATTGGGATTAGAGGTACAAGATTTGGATGAGGGCAAGTCTCAAATCGCACATGGTGAAACTGTTCGCGAAACAGCAAACATGGTTTCTTTCATGGCAGATGTAATCGGAATTCGTGATGATATGTACATCGGAAAAGGAAATAGCTACATGCACGAAGTGGTTGACTCTGTTACAGCAGGACACAAGGACGGAATCCTAGAACAAAAACCTACTCTCGTGAACCTACAATGTGATATCGATCATCCAACACAGAGCATGGCAGACATGCTACACATCATTCATGAAATGGGTGGAATCGAGAATTTAAAAGGCAAGAAACTAGCAATGACATGGGCATACTCCCCTTCTTATGGAAAGCCACTATCTGTACCACAAGGTATTGTTGGTTTGATGACTCGTCTAGGGATGGACGTTGTTCTCGCCCACCCAGAAGGATATGAAATCATGCCTGAAGTAGAAGAAGTTGCAAAGAAAAACGCTGCTGCAACTGGTGGATCATTTACCAAGACAAATAGCATGGAAGAAGCATTCAAAGATGCAGACATCGTATATCCTAAGAGCTGGGCTCCATTCGCAGCTATGGAAAAACGTACGAATCTCTATGGAGAAAATGATTTCGATGGAATCAAGGCTCTAGAGCAAGAATTACTTGCACAAAATGCAAACCATAAGGATTGGGCTTGTACCGAGGAACTTATGGCAACAACAAAAGACGGAAAAGCATTATACATGCATTGCCTTCCAGCCGACATCACAGGGGTTAGTTGTGAAACAGGCGAAGTTGATGCTAGTGTATTCGACCGTTATCGCGACCCACTATACAAAGAAGCAAGCTATAAACCATATGTAATCGCAGCAATGATTTTCTTAGCTAAATTTGCAGACCCTGCTACTCTTCTTGAAACATTAGCAGATAAAAATGCACCACGTAAAATGGATTAGTCGTAGAATATTCAAATAAATCTCAATAAAGGGATCCGCTGCTTTAATTAGTAGCGGATTTTTTTCATCCTATAGTGAAGGGAAACAAATATATGAAGAAAAAAAGAATCGTAATTGCACTAGGTGGAAACGCACTAGGAAATACATTGTCAGAGCAAATGGCTGCTGTGAAAACAACCTCAAAAGCAATTGTAGATTTAATTGAAGAAGGTTGCGAAGTGGTAGTGGTCCACGGAAACGGTCCACAAGTAGGTATGATAAATAATGCCATGGCTGCATTAGCTAGAGAAAATCCAAACCAGAAAAACACTCCACTCTCTGTCTGTGTTGCCATGAGTCAGGCGTATATCGGATATGACTTGCAAAACGCATTACGTGAGGAATTGCGCAACCGAAATATCTTAGACATTCCAGTTACCACAATGATTACACAAGTACGTGTAGACGCGAGTGATGTTGCATTCCAAAACCCTACCAAACCAATCGGTCACTTTATGACAGAAGAAGAGGCAAAAATCGCAGAGGCAGCTTATGATTATACCGTGAAGGAAGATGCAGGTCGTGGCTATCGACGCATGGTTTCCTCTCCTCAACCGGTTGAAATCGTCGAACTCCCTGCAATTCGCGCCTTAGTAAATGATGGACAATTAGTCATCGCCTGTGGTGGCGGTGGTATTCCAGTTACACTAAACGGAAATCATCTAAAAGGGGCAAGTGCTGTCATTGATAAAGATTTTGCCAGTTGTCTCCTAGCACAAGAACTGAACGCAGACTTTTTAATCATCTTAACAGCAGTAGAAAAAGTTGCAATAAATTATGGAAAAGAAAACGAACTTTGGATCGATGACATGGATTTAGATACTGCAAAAACCTACATAAGTGAAGGACATTTTGCTCCTGGTTCTATGTTGCCAAAAGTAGAAGCTGCGATAAATTTTGCCGCCTCTTCACCAGAACGCACTGCGTTAATTACATTACTAGAAAAAGCAAGAGATGGTATCACCGGAAAAACTGGAACAAGAATCCATCAATAGAAAGAGGGAATATGAAAAACACTGAAAAAAATTACGCATCCGTCTTTGATCTTGACGGTACTCCAAAATTAACCCAAGCATTACCCTTGGCACTTCAGCACGTAGTTGCTATGATTGTTGGTTGCGTTACACCTGCAATTATTATTTCTGGTGTAGCCGGTTTATCTAGCAGCGACTCTATTATTTTTATACAAGCTTCTCTACTATTAGCTGCATTATCTACATTTTTACAGTTGTTTCCATTTGCAAGAAACACAGCCTTTCAACTAGGTTCTGGTCTGCCAGTCATCATCGGAGTAAGTTTCTTCTATATCCCAACCATGCAATCCATCACTGGTGACTTTGGCATCTCTGCAATTCTAGGTGCACAGATTATTGGTGGAATTGTAGCAATTATTGTTGGACTTTTAATCACTCGAATCCGAAAGTATTTTCCACCACTTATCGCGGGAACAGTTGTATTTACAATCGGACTTTCTCTCTACCCCACTGCTGTAAACTATATGGCTGGTGGTGTTGGAACGCCAAACTACGGTTCTCTAGAAAACTGGGCAGTTGCATTTTTCACACTAATAGTTGTAACTGTTTTAAACCATTTCGGAAGGGGATTCTTTAAATTAGCCTCTATTCTAATTGGTATTGTGGCGGGATACTTGTTCAGCATTCCATTTGGATTGCTAAACTTTGACTCCATTCACTCAGCTGGACTATTCCAACTTCCCGTACCCTTCCACTTTGGAATCAGTTTCGAAATTTCCTCTGTTGTTGCTATTAGTATTTTATTTGCAATCAATGCAATCCAAGCAATTGGAGACTATTCCGCTACGACAAGTGGAGGCTTAGACCGGGAACCTACTAATCAAGAATTAAAAGCTGGAATTATAGGATCAGGAATCACCAATATACTAGGTGCAGTCTTAGGTAGCCTTCCAACCGCTACTTTCAGTCAAAATGTAGGTATTGTAACTACAACAAAGGTTGTAAACCGAAGAGTGCTTGGACTTGCCGCTACTATCATTTTACTAGCAGGATTAATCCCCAAATTCTCTGCGATTTTAACCACGATACCACAACCTGTACTTGGTGGTGCTACAATTTCTGTATTTGCTTCCATTGCCATGACCGGGATTAAATTAATTACTACCAAAAAATTAGACTATCGAAACACATCTATCGTTGGTTTATCCGTAGCCCTAGGTATGGGTGTAACGCAAGCCTCTGCAGCACTTGCTACTCTTCCATCTTGGGTTACTACAATTTTTGGAAATTCACCTGTTGTAATCGCTACAATCACTGCAGTATTCTTAAACCTGGTACTTCCAAAAACAAAACAGGAGACCAAAAACACCAATATAGAAAAATAACAAATAATTATCGTAGAAGTCCATCAACAGAAAGGCCCTATCATCATGATAGAGGTCTTTTAAATTTGACATGTAGCTCACATTATAGTATCCTAAGGATAAATAAAAATTTATCAAAGTAGGGAACAACTATGACCATCTTAAGTTTCGCCAAAAGGCATCAGGCACCTATTCGACGTTTGCTCATGGTGGTGACATTCATCACCTTATATACAATCGTCAGTTATCTCACTGGATTTGGTTGCCCTTTTGAAGAATTTACAGGCATTCCCTGTCCAGGCTGTGGTGTAACTCGAAGTACAGTGGCAATTTTAAGATTTGATTTTGTTTCTTCATTTCATTATCACATATTTACCATTCCTGCAGCATTAATTATATTATACGCAACGATATTTGCTCCTGCCCAAGACTTCACTCACTGCAAAACACGTAGAGATAAGATATATTGGATCATTGTCCTTGCTACTGTGATTGGAATGTTTGCATATTATTTTTATCGACTGTTTATCTTACAAGGAGATATCATCTATATTGATTTATCTGATAGCCTTGTAGTTAAAATAGTAAATTTTATGAAAGGGGGAAATTAACATGGTTCAAACAAATCGTAATTTTGTAATGTTTCTAGTATTAAGTATTGTAACTTGCGGAATCTATGGTATTTACTTTTTCTATGTATTAGCGAATGATGTAAATACTATCTGTGAAGGAGATGGCGAAACTACAACAAGCTACGTAGTAGCTTTCTTACTCAGCATCATTACTTGCGGTATCTATATGTGGTTCTGGTACTATAAACTAGGAAATCGCTTGTATAACAATGCTGCAAGATACAACACACAAATTGACGAAAGCGGAACAACTGTCTTACTGTGGATGATTCTAGGCTCATTCTTAGCAGGTATCGGTATCTTCATTGGTCAATATTTCATTATCAACAATACAAACAAATTAGCTGAACGCTATGTAAACTAAACACCATCAAGGGACAGCGGAGATATGAACTAAATATTCATCCTTCCACTGTCCCTTTTATCTTACGATTCCAAAATTCTTATTCTTTCCACTTCGCCTGCATCATTTAGCATAATACTAACATACATGTCTGCAGTTATTTCAATACTATCTGTTTCTAGATCCTCCGAATATAGATAGGTAGCTGTTTCTTCTGTCAACGTAATGTTATCTGCACTCATTCCACCCATTGGATTTCTACCTTCTCCATTGCCTTCTGGAAATTCACCTTCGAACTCTCCTTCTGAAAAATTAAAATTTTCAGCATCTTGAGGTAAATCTTCTGGATTCATATCCTCAGGCATTTCTCCATCAGGCATGCTCTCTGGATTCTCGCCCGATAATGCACTGTCAGGCTTTTGCATATTAGACTCCTCTCTCGAGTCCCCACCTTCAGAAATTTCCCCATTAGAGTTATTTTCTGCCAACTGTATTGTTACATCACCTTCACTTATTTCTATAACTTTTCCTGCAACAATACTTGCTGGCGCTGCCATTTCACCACTATCATTGCTAGCCTCCACTTCTCCCTCTGTTGAAACAGATGTCGAACCCTCAGTGGAGCAAGCAGTTAGAGAAAATACTGCAAATAAACCTAAAACCATACATTTAATAAACGTTTTTTCATATTAATACCTCCCATTATTCTATATACTTAGTCTCAGTTCCTGTTTACTAACGGTAGTATATCGCCGTATTTTCACCTAGACCTTCTAAGATTTCCACTAAATTCCCATCAGATACACCTGTTACTATTTTGGTCTTACCCGTGAGTTCATCTGCCTCCTCATCATAAGATGTATACACATATGACTCAATCCCTTCATTAAAAATTGCCATGGAAGGAATCGTAAGCACACCATTTATCTCAGCTACTACAATGCTTGCAGATAGGCTCATTCCACTCAGCATTCCTTCTTGTCGCTCCATAGCGATTTCTACTGTATATTTCGTGGTTCCACCTTCATTAACACCGGTATAATCAATATCAGAAACCTTCGCTTCTAGATCCTCTATTCCAAGTGCTTCAATATTCACATAAACCACTTGACCTACTTCTACCAATAAAATATCCATCTCATCCAAATTCATGCGAGCCAGCATCTGCGTGGATCCTTGCATGGTCAATACTTCTGTATATGAAACAAGTGCTTCCTCAGCGGTTTCTTCTGTTGTGGTTTGTTCTATAGATCCTCCACTTGTACCCGTACTTCCCGACATACTACCACCTTGTATTTGTGTTGTTCCACCGCCTCCTTGTGATTGACCTGTTCCTCCTTGCGGTACAGTCCCCTCTGGTTGTGTTTCTCCCTCTGGGTGAGATGACCCACTCGGTGTTTCATTCGTAGCTGGGAAGGTCGCGATAAACGATAACTTACTTCCACCTTGATCATTTGTCACTGTAAATTCTGTAATCGTTGCACTTCCAACAGTCGGTGTAATATTATTTGTAAATATATATCCTGCTGTCGCCACTAATTCTATCTTGACTTGATATACTGTATTCGCAAGAAATGTAGCATCTGCTGTGCTCCAAACCAAAGTAGATGTATAGTAAGGACTCGTTGCTAATGCTGCCATCGGCGTTTCCCCTACGACTGGTGTTGTAACCTCTAATGCCAATGGCCCCGCAAGAGATATCGGATCTGTAGCTGTCCCCTCTTCTGGTATAGCTTCATCTGTAGGAGGTG
>CAYIZP010000002.1:12673-30225 GCA_964367905.1 uncultured Lachnospiraceae bacterium | reverse complement strand
GATATCGGATCTGTAGCTGTCCCCTCTTCTGGTATAGCTTCATCTGTAGGAGGTGGCGTGGTAGCATCTGAAGAAGTTGTTCCCTCTTCCAGTACGCTTTCTCCACCTGTTGGTGTCGCACTCATTAGTGTGTAGCTCGTTGATGTATAACTCATCAAATTATACTGACCACCCATAGTCGTATTTGGAGTTGTTTGTGCGCCCCCTGTCGCTTCTTCTGCACTTTCTTGTTCTTCTTCTGATGATGAACCTTGAATGCTAGCCACCTCTCCACTCTCACTTGCAACTAAGGTAAATGTCTCCATCAGAGGTTCCACTTCTTCTAAAGCTTCCTCCACTTCTAATATGTCACGCTCTAGTGCGTAATACTCTGATTCATCGTCATCGTAATCATCTTGTTCGTCTTCTAATTCTTCTAGAGTTTCCTCTAATGTATAGTAAGTTGATTTTACTGATATTTCATCTAAGGTAGCTAACAAGGTTCCACTCTCCACTTTATCACCTTGTGCAACATGAACTTCTAACACCTCAATCGTAGATGGCAAAGAAATAGAAATCGTATCGTCTAACTCCAGTGCTCCGCTATTTTCAATCGTGGTCTGAATGTCTCCCATGGCAGCTGCCGCCTCCACAATTGGTTTATCTTCTTCACTTGCAGCTGTAGTGCTACTGCCAAATGCTGTAATACTACTAGCAACAACAATCAATGCCAGAGCTGATACAGCTGCAATCATCTTCTTATTTTTTTTCATAATTATTCTAGAACCTCCATTCTATGAAAAGCGAAGTGCTTCAATTGGATTTTTCTTCGCCGCTTTATTTGCTGGATAACTTCCAAATACCACTCCTACAAAAAGTGAAAATACTACTGCAATCAATATGATATCCATAGAAAGTGCAAAGATATAATCAACCATAACAACTCCCACTAAACTAACTGCTCCCCAGGATAAAATAATTCCGATTAAGCATCCCATTAAACTAATCACAATTGCTTCAATCATAAATTGTAATACAATATCAAAATACGTAGCACCAATCGCCTTACGAATTCCAATCTCTCTTGTACGCTCTGTCACCGAAACAAGCATAATATTCATAATTCCAATTCCACCTACAAGAAGTGAGATTCCAGCAATTCCACCTAACATCAATGCCATCGTGTTTGTCACACTCTCCATCGTCTCTGCTAGTTCTGCTTGGTTCGAAACGGTGAATGCCTCTGTGTCTGCCTCAAATCTTTGAGAAAGTGTAGCTGTAATTGCTAGTTCTGCTGCCTCTCCTCCTACTTCTGGTGCTGCTGTGAGATAGAATGAATTTACATCAGAAACCGAGTTCGATACTCTCATAAGAGTGCTATACGGAATGTAAGCTTCCATTCTCTCCCCACTGAACATAGACGTTGACTCTTCTTCTGCCAATACACCTACGATTGTAAATTCAATGCCATCCAAGCTAATGGACTGATCAACAACATCACTATGCCCAAACAAGGTTGTCGCCGTATACTCGTTGATCACTGCCACATAATTATTATTCTCCACATCTGAGTACTTTAAGAATCTCCCATTATCAATTTCTAATTGCATCACTTCTTCATATCCATTTGTAGTTCCTGTGATAGTTATGGAATCGCTTGTTCCCTCATGACTTGCTGTCATATTAGCCGATCCTTGTGGCACTACCTCTACATAAGATTCATCTTCTGAAAGCGCCATAACCTCTTCCCAAGTATACGGTTTCCCTTTATCATCTGAAATACTAATTGTCAATCTATCATTTCCCATAGATGAGATACTGCTCGTAACGGAACCTGTAGCACTCTCTACAATAGAAACTAGTACCACAAGTGATGTAACCCCAATAATAATTCCTAACATAGTTAGAAATGATCGCATTTTATTCGACACAATGGACTTCCATGCCATCTTTAAACTCTGTAATATCATCTTGCCACCTCACTTACTTTTCCATCATTGATACGAACGATTCTCTCTGCTTGTTGTGCTACTTCTTCATCGTGAGTAATAATCACGATTGTGTTCCCTTGTTTATGCAACTCTTTAAATAATGTAAGAATCTCTTTACTCGTCTTTGAATCTAATGCGCCTGTAGGCTCATCTGCAAGTAACAGAGATGGTTGTGTCGCCAATGCTCTCGCAATTGCAACTCTCTGTTGTTGACCTCCTGAAAGCTGCGTTGGCGTATGCCCAGCTCTACTTTCTAACCCAACCTTCTCCAATGCCCATTTTACACGTTCTGCTCGAATCTTTGGTGCAACTCTTTGATAAATCAATGGAAGTTCCACATTCTCTGCTGCATTCATCTTCGATAGTAAGTTGAAATTTTGAAAGATAAATCCAATTTTTTTATTACGAATTCCAGCTAGTTCCGATTCTGTATAATCATTAATCGGTTGGTCATCCAATAGGTACTCCCCTTCATCTGCAATATCCAAGCAACCAATGATATTCATCATAGTGGATTTCCCACTCCCCGAGGGTCCAACAATACTGACGAACTCCCCTTGTTTTATATATAAGCTTGTATCGTCAAGGGCTCGCACTTCTTCCTCTCCCATGGTATACACTTTTGAAACATTTTTAATATCTATCATAGTAATAGCCTTTCCTTTCTCTACTTATCTTGATGGTCTACTTCCGCTCGACGAGCCACCGCCCATCATTCCGCCTCCTGATGGCATTTCCATTCCTTCTGGCATTGCTCCTCCATCCATCATTCCGCCACCCATCATTCCTGACATCATCTGCTCTGTTGTGCTTCCTGACTCTCCCGAGATATTAAATTCATAATATACAACATCTCCTTCTGCAAGTCCTTCTGATATCTGTACATTCATTCCATCAGAAGTTCCAACAGTAACTGCTGTCTTCCCACCTAACTCTCCAGTACTCTCATCATGACTTGTATATACAAATATCTCTTGTCCTTCATTCGATATCGCGTCTACTGGAAGCAGTAATAAGTCATTATTCTCCTCAATTACAATCGATGCCGATAGGCTCATTCCACTTAGCATCTGTTCTTGTTTTGGAATACTAACCTCAACTGTGTACTTCGTGGTTCCGCCTTCTTCAGCTCCTGTCAGATCTATTTCGGTAATACTGCCTTCCACTTCTGTCTGCGCTAGAGCATCAATTGATACATACACCTTTTGACCAAGTGACACGGATAAGATATCCATCTCATCTATAGTCAAATATGCTAACATATCTGTTTCCGCCTGGATCTCCATGATATCCTGCTCTACTAAAGAAACACTTCCCGAGCTTTGTGATTCTGTAGTTTCCGCCTCAGTCTCTTCGTATAAGGTTATGATTTCTCCACTTTCTGTAGAAACTAAAGTATAACCTTCCATCATTGCCTCTACTTGAACAAAAGCTTCCTCTAAATCCAAAATCTGCTTCTCAAGCTCATAATATTCTGCTTCATCATCGTCTGTATCATCCTGATCATCTTCTAATTCTTCCAAGGTTTCCTCTATGTAATAATAGGTTTCCTTCACTGATAATTCATTTAATACTGCAATTTGATCTCCCTCTGCAACCACATCACCTTGAGATACGGTATACTCTTCAACCTCAATTGTATTTGGGATAGATACCATCGTACTTTCTCCCGCCTCTAGAGCCCCACTCGCTTCAATTGTTGTTCGAATGTCTCCAACACTGACTGTCGAATTCATAATCACTGATTCTGATGCCATGGCACTCATGCTCTGTGTTCTCCAAAATAGGCCTCCACCGATTGCAGCCACTACTACCAATGCACTACTAATTATAATAATTTTCTTTTTTGTCTTATTTTTTTTCCTTTTCATCTTGAACCTCCATACAATTTATTGTTATTATAGTAAGAGTATAAGTGGTAACCCTAAATTTTTAGAGTATAAATTCTAAACAAATTCTAAACGAAAGGTGAAAATACAATGACCATCACGCGAAAGATCTTTCTAACCAATACCATTTTCATCTGTGCTGCCTTAAGCATGCTGATGTTGGTGAACACAGTTATACTTCGTACCTTTTCAAACCATGTACAGCCAGGACCTCCAGAAATAAATAAATTATTTCAAGATTCCAATGATTTCATATCCTCCCTTGAATTAGATACCTTGCAGGACGAGTTGGCAGATTCTGGATATGAATTGCTCGTTGTAAAGAACACCTATCGAGATACTGTAACTCGTGATATTGATGAACAGACTAGGAATATCAATGCTTTCAATATCATTAATTTAGTCTCTAGCCTATTGACCATCTTGATACTATGTCTAATCTCTCTCTATGTCTCAAATCGGCTAAAACGAGAGATTATGATTCCGCTCAACCTACTAAGTTCTGCATCAAAAAGAGTAAAAAAGCAAGATTGGTCCCAGCTAATTCAGTACAAAAACAAGGATGAATATACAGAAGTATGTAACTCCTTTGACGAAATGCTTCTACACCTTCAAGAAGAAGAAAAAAGAAAATCGTCCTATGAACACGCCAGAACTGAAATGATTGCTGGAATCTCCCATGACCTACGAACCCCACTGACTTCTGTCAGGGGTTACCTCAAGGGGATTATGGACGGTGTAGCTAGCACAGTCGAGAAGCAACAGCAATATATTAGTATCGCCTATCGAAAGGCCTGTGAAATGGATATTTTATTGCAAAAACTATTTGATTTATCCACCATTGAATTTGGGAAAATGCCTATGAATTTTCAAGAAACTGAATTCATATCCTTTACAAAGAATTACATCAAGAATAAAAAAGAGCAACCTGAACATGAAATCCATTTTCAATTAGAACACCCTGCACATCCAATCTCATTGTGGATTGATCAGGAGCAGATACACCGGATTCTTGAGAATCTGACAGAAAATGCGATGAAATATTGTAACGATGAAGATCTGAAAATTTCTATTCAAATTAAGGAAGACGCCGAATTTTGTATCTTAGAATTTAGCGACAATGGACAAGGTGTATCAGAAGAAGACCTTCCCTTCTTGTTTCAACGTTTCTGGCGAGCTGATAAGTCCAGAGAAAACACTGCCACTAGCGGAAATGGATTAGGTCTCTCCATTACCAAACATGTTATGAAAGCACATCATGGGTCTGTATATGCAAAATCAGAAAATGGATTAACCATAGGTCTGAAATTTCGAAAAAACACATTAGACAAGGAGAAGTAAAAACATGGAAAAGATTTTGATTGTCGAAGACGATGCAGAAATTGCAATGTTGGAAAAAGACTATTTGGAGATAAATGGATACGAAGTAGAAATGGCCAAGGATGGGAACAAAGCCCTCGAGAAGATAAAAGAAAATTCTTATGACCTGATTCTCCTCGACATCATGCTCCCTTCTAGAAATGGCTATGATATCTGTCGGGAAGTGCGTGACTTAGTAGATATTCCAATTCTTATGGTAACTGCAAGAACTGATTCTAGCGATAAAATCCGTGGACTTGGACTAGGGGCTGATGATTTTATCACAAAGCCATTTGACCCTGCTGAACTGATTGCAAGAGTAAAGTCTCATCTATCACGCTATCAAAGACTTACTTCCCATAATGAACAGTCTTGTACGGATGATTCGATTATTACCTTGGGGAATATAGAAATCAATTCAAAAAGTTGGGTGGTAAGAAAAAAAGGCGAAGAAATTCACTTGAGCAATCGGGAATTCAACCTCTTGCTCTTTTTAGCCCAGAATCCAAACTTGGTCTTCTCAAAAGACCAATTATTTGAAAAGATATGGGGTTATGATTACACTGGAGATAACGCAACTGTAACAGTTCACATCAATCGAATTCGTGAAAAAATAGAAGATGACCCCAAAAGGCCATCTCTCATTGAAACTGTATGGGGTGCAGGCTATCGGTTGAATAACCGCTAGCTCTTTCTCCAAACCATTTTATCCACGACTCCAGTATAGGACTGAATAATTTTCACAACTTTTGTCGACACATTTTCTTCTACATAATCTGGAGTCGGTATTCCATAATCTCCATTTTCATTCATACTTACTGCCACATCTACCGCCTGTAGAACTTGCTCTGTAGTGATTCCTGCGAGAACAAAATTCCCCTTATCCAACGCCTCTGGTCTCTCCGTAGATGTTCGAATACACACTGCTGGGAATGGTTCATCTACTGACAAAAAATAGCTGCTTTCCTCTGGTAAGGTTCCACTATCAGATACCACTGCAAATGCATTCATCTGCAAATGATTATAATCATGGAATCCTAACGGTTTATTTTGAATCACTCTTTTATCAAATACAAATCCCCGCTTCTGAATCAGATTCGCACTTCTCGGATGACAAGAATATAGGATTGGCATATCATATTGTTCTGCCATGGCATTGACTGCATTCATCAAGCTCATAAAATTCTCTTCATTGTCAATATTTTCTTCGCGGTGTGCTGATAAGAGAATATATTTCCCTTTGACTAAGTTTAATTTTTTTAAAATATTTGACTCTTTAATCTGCTCTAAATTATTGTGTAAAACTTCAGACATAGGGGATCCAGTTACATAAGTTCTTTCCTTTGCTGTTCCTTCGTAATTCAAATAACGTCTCGCATGTTCACTATAACATAGGTTTACGTCTGCTATGTGATCCACAATTCTACGATTCGTCTCTTCTGGCAAACATTCATCGAAACATCGATTCCCCGCTTCCATATGGAAAATTGGAATATGTAGTCTCTTGGCCGAGATTGCACATAAGCAAGAATTCGTATCCCCTAAGATTAGTAGTGCATCTGGTTTTTGCTCCACTAATAATTTATAAGACTTTGCAATGATATTTCCTATAGTCTCCCCTAGGTCTTCTCCCACTGCATTCAGATAAAAATTCGGTTCTCTAAGACCCAAATCATCAAAAAACACTTGATTCAATTCATAATCGTAATTCTGTCCAGTATGAACTAAAATCTGGTCAAAATAAGTATCACATTTTTTAATCGTAGCCGAAAGACGAATGATTTCTGGTCTTGTCCCAATGACAGTCATTAATTTTAATTTGCCCATCTATCCTATACCTCCTCAAAATATGTGTCTGGTTTGTTTGGATCAAAGCATTCATTACACCACATAAATGTAATCAAATCTGTATCCCCCGTATTAATAATATTATGGGTGTACCCCGTCGGAATATCTACCACTTCTATTTTGTCTCCACTCACAGGATAATCAATCACCTCATCTGTCCCTATTTTCTTGAATTGAATCAATGCATTCCCCGACACTACAACAAATTTTTCATTTTTTGTATTATGCCAATGGTTTCCTTTTGTAATATGAGGCTTAGAGATGTTTACTGAAAACTGTCCTCTCTCCTCTGTACGAATGATTTCCGTGAAGGAGCCCCTCTCGTCTACATTCATCTTTAATGGATAACTAAACTCATCTTTTGGCAAATAGCTCAAATAGGTACTATATAATGCCTTTTCAAATGCTCTCCCCATATTAGGCACATATAAACTTTTTCTACTTTTCTTAAATGAATAAATCAAGTCTACAATTTCTCCTAAACGTACTTTGTGTACAGTAGGTATAAAGCAAAACTTACCTTCTATATGTTCATCTTCAGTCAGAGTTGAAATAAACTCATCTACTACATCGTCAATATATACCAGTTGCATATTAACACTAGGATCATTGATTGTAATGTCCATTCCATTTGCAATATTGTTACAGAAAGTCGCAACTGCACTGTTATAATTTGGTCGACACCATTTTCCAAACACATTCGGCAAACGATATACCAGAACCTTTGCTCCTGTTTCTTTGCTATACTGGAACAAAACATCCTCTCCTGCCTTTTTAGATCTACCATAAGGATTGTCCAATTCTGACTGAATGCTGGATGTAATCAAAATAGGCGCCTTGTTGTTATATACTTTCAACTTATCCAATAAGACTGTAGTAAAACCAAAGTTACCCTCCATAAACTCCTCTGGATTCTCCGGGCGATTTACTCCTGCCAAATGAAAGACAAAATCACACTCTCTTGTATATCCATCTAATAGAGAAGGATCGCTATCTAGGTCATATAACATCAATTCGATATTAGAATCTATTGCGTAGTTGCTTGCCTTGCCCATTTTTATGTTCACCAATTGTGCAACCAGATTCTTACCAACAAATCCATTTGCTCCTGTAATGAGTATCTTCATCTAATTCTCCTCCCAGGCAGCCACTTCATTTCTGATATACTCTAATGTTAGCAATTTCTCTTTCACTTCTTCTACTGTGAGAAGATCTGTGTTATTAGAATTAAATTCTGACAATTTATTTCTCTCGATATTACCATCTTTGAAGAATTTATCGTAGTTTAAGTCTCTCTTATCACAAGGTACTTGATAGAAGTCACCCAAATCGATTGCATTGGCACATTCTTCGTTGGTCAAAAGTGTTTCATACATCTTTTCGCCGTGTCGAATTCCAATCACCTTAATCTCATCTTTCGAAGAAAATAGTTCTTTTACTGCTTGAGCCAGGACTTCAATCGTGCATGCTGGTGCCTTTTGTACCATGATATCTCCAGTGTTTCCATGTTCAAATGCAAAAAGAACTAAATCTACTGCTTCGTCTAAACTCATGATAAACCTCGTCATAGAGGGTTCTGTAATCGTAATCTGTTTTCCCGATTTTATCTGTTCTATCCAAAGTGGAATCACTGATCCACGTGAACACATTACATTCCCATATCTTGTACAACAAATTTTCGTTTTCTCTTCTGAAATTGTCCTAGATTTTGCAACAATTACCTTCTCCATCATCGCCTTCGATGTTCCCATTGCATTTACAGAATATGCTGCTTTATCTGTTGACAAGCATACAATACTCTTTACCCCATTGTTAATTGCTGATATTAATACATTCTCTGTCCCCAAAACATTCGTCTTCACTGCCTCGATTGGAAAGAATTCACAAGATGGGACTTGTTTCAATGCCGCCGCATGATAAATATAATCTACTCCATGCATTGCATTATTAATAGAGTTTATATCTCTCACATCTCCAATATAGAATTTTATTTTATGAGCCACCTCTGGCATCTTCTGTTGAAACTCATGTCGCATATCATCTTGCTTCTTTTCATCTCTAGAGAAAATACGAATTTCAGCAATATCTGTTTTCAAAAAACGATTCAATACTGCATTACCAAAAGAACCTGTACCCCCTGTGATTAATAATATTTTATCCTTGAACATTGTATCCTCCATTTATCTGCTTTCTCTCATCATCTGCTCTAACTCACCTATCAACTTGTCTTTATCAAAGTTTTTATCAAAATATAGATTCGCATTTTTCCTCAATAATTCTTTTTGATCATAACTCATCTCCGTCATTCGCTGAATTCCATCTGTAAGTGCATTGATGTTTTTATCCACTACAATCCCGCACTCTGCGCCTTGTATAATCTCTTCACATTCCCCACTTACCGCACCTATAATCGGGGTGCCACAGGCAAGATAAGTTTGCAATTTCGCTGGAATCGTCATATCCATAATGAAATTATCAACAAGTGAAATATATGCTGAATCGGCAAAATACACGTATTCATTTGCCTTTTCTACCGAAACGGCTCCAATAAAAAAGACCTTATCCTCTAAGTTCAATGCATGAACCTTTTCTTCGAGTTCAGTTCTCATTCGACCATCACCAATAAAAAAACACTTAATATTATCCTGCTTTAATTGCGATATAGATTCAATCAACAAATCCAACCCTTGCGCTTTTCCAAGATTTCCTGCATATACAATATTAAATGTATCTTCCGAATATACTTCTGGCTTATTCATCTTACTTGGATTTGGTTTGTCACAAAACTGTGGCCAATAGACTAATTTCTTTTTTTCCACTCCTCGTTTCGCTATGTGCTCTACAAAACTTGTTGATGAACAAAGAATCCGAAAACTATTATTATAAATTTTATCCACTATCTTATCAATAAATCCAAGTACTAATTTATTCTTTATCCCCAATATATGTTCTACATTTTCTGGCCACAAATCCTGTACATTAAAGAATACTGGTGTGCCAAATTTCTGATAATATGAAACAGCTGGTAAACCAACGGTAACCGGCGAAACTTCGAACACATAAATGGCATCATATTTTTCCTTGCATTTTTTAACCCACTTATTTCCCTCTCTTACAAAACTGATGCAATTTTGTAATAATCCAAAAGGAGTTTTTCCGCGTGGTGTCATTTTTACACGCTCAATTGTTACACCATTCCATTGTTTTTCATATGGTATCCGAAAACCATATCCTTGATATATCTTCCCGTACGGATACTGTGGATAACCAGTAAGAACCGTAACCTCATTTCCGCGCTCTTTTAATTCTTTTGCTAAATGATTAACACGAAAATTTTCAGGAAAGAAATATTGAGAAATAATTAATATCTTCATCTCTACGCCTTTCCTTCCTTAACTCCATCACTTCTTAGCACACTAATAAAAGTTGCAAAAAATAAACGGACATCCTCGAACATTCTTATATTGCTTGCATACTGCCCATCTAAGTCAGCCTTAATAGCGATTTCCAACTCATCTCTGCCACTAATCTGTGCTAATCCCGTCAATCCTGGTCGAACCTTAGATGAGCCATTTTTCACCCGAAGCTCCATCAAATCATCTTGATTCCATAATGCTGGCCTAGGACCTACAATCGCCATATCTCCTTTTATAATATTAAACAATTGTGGTAATTCATCTAAACTCGTTTTGCGTAAAAACTTTCCAATCGAAGTGATATATTGGTCTGGGTTCTCTAGCATATGCGTCGGCATGTCTTTTGGTGTATCAATACGCATAGTCCGAAACTTATAAATCATAAAAAAACTATAGTTAATCCCCACACGCTTTTGCTTAAACAAAATCGGACCTGGGGATGTCAACTTAATAATCATTGCTATTATGAAATATAGAGGGAACAAAACAATTGCTCCCACTACACTCATCAAAAAATCTAATATTCTCTTTAAATATTTTACATACACAATCATATGGTAACACCTCATTTCATCTATTACTCATTTGTGTCGCTATGTCTGAAGAAGTCACTTGGCAATTCCGAATTTTCATCTGCAAATACTTCCTCCCAATTTTTATCAATCCCAGTTTCCCAGATTTTATCTTCTTCTCGCAACTTATAAGTAGGCACAATCTTATGAACAATCTCTTTCATATGTGGATTTTCTGAATATGCTTCTTGGTAAAGTTTTTCTAAATCTTGTAAAAACTCTTCTTCCTGAAACTCTATTGGTTTCCCAATGTATATCTGTTGATTTTCAGTATTTTCCAAACCTTCTTCTGACATCAGTAATTCTTCATATAATTTTTCACCAGGTCTTAATCCAGTATATTGAATTTCTATATCCGTACCTTCTGTATATCCAGATAGTTTTATTAGATTCTTGGCTAAGTCAACAATTTTTACTGGTTCACCCATATCAAGTACAAAGATATCCCCACCCTTGGCATTTGCACCAGCTTGCAATACAAGAGAAACCGCCTCTGGTATGGTCATAAAATATCGTATGATATCAGGGTGTGTGACTGTAATCGGACCACCTTGCTCTAATTGCTTTTTAAATAGCGGAATTACACTTCCATTACTTCCAAGGACATTTCCAAAGCGAACAGCTACATAATCTGTCTTGGACCGTTTACTAAACACTTGAATAATCATCTCACAGATTCTCTTCGTTGCACCCATTACGTTCGTAGGATTCACCGCCTTATCTGTAGAGATTAAGACAAATTTCTCCACCCCGAACTTATCCGCTGCAAGCGCTGTCTTGTAAGTTCCAAACACATTATTCTTCACTGCCTCATTCGGACTATATTCCATAAGAGGTACATGTTTATGTGCTGCGGCATGAAACACAATATTCGGACGGTATTTTCGAAAAACATCATTTAACTTTCTTCCATTCCGAACAGAGCCGATTAGGACAACCAAATCCAGGTTTTCATACTTGCGTTTAAGTTCTTGCTGAATTTCATATGCATTGTTTTCGTAAATATCAAAAATAATTAACCGACGAACACCATTTGCCGCAATTTGTCGAGAGAGTTCACTTCCGATACTTCCTCCACCTCCAGTAACCATTACGACTTTACCAGAAATATAACGTCCAACTTTTTCTGTGGTAATATCTACCACTTCTCTACCAAGCAAATCTTCAATTTGCACATTTCGAATTTTCGAAACGCTAACATCACCAGTTACTAATTGATAGACACCTGGAAGAATTTTTATCTCACATTGTGGAACCTGTTGGCAAATCTCAACAAGTTTTGATAATTCTTGTTTTCCTACACTTGGAATTGCTATGATAATCTCCGAGATGCCAAACCTATGAGCTGACTCTAAGATTTTGTCACGACCTCCAATAATCTTAACCCCATGGATGTATGTGCCGTGTTTTCTCACATCATCGTCAATGACACAGTAAATTCTAGCATCCAACATGGTACTTAGTTCCAATTCCTTCATGACCACATTGCATGCTTCTCCTGCACCAATAATCATGGTATGCCTCATATGTTGTCCATGTACTTTCCCCCGATACACCAATCTTGCTAATCGATAGGTAAATCGACTTGCGCAAGTCAGTAAAAATAATATCAGAGGATATAGAATAAAATAGCTTCTGAAAATTGGTTTATATAGCCCATAAAATAATCCAGCACACATCAATGTGGATCCAATACAACTTTGACCGATGTAGATTAACTCTTTTATACTTGCATATCTCCATAGACTTGTATACAATCGAAAAAATGCAAAAATCACTATTGTACCTATGGTATTTATCCACCATATCGATTGTATAGATTCAACATATGTCATTGGTATCTCATACATCTGCAAGTTGAATCTAAGCAGCAAAGCCAAAACTGAACTCACATTAATCACTACAACATCTAAGATTATTAGCATTACTTTTGTAAGCAATGACATATTCCACTTACTCACAAACTCTCTTAGCTTGTTCATCGTTTCATCCCTCAATTACTCTCTACAGTTTCACTACTTACCGGCAATCCTTCCATAACATTTTCAATCTGCACTGTCGCAGCTTCTACTGTACTCATATCTGGGTCGATAATTGACAATGGTGCCGACCCTCCCGAATAACATACTGCACTACTTCCAGTTCCTGTTACGGCGATTGATTGAATATCCCAATCACTACCTGATTCTAATTGATCTTTAATTAGAGTTTGAATCTGTGCTTCTGTCATATTGGTATCCACGTTACCACTCACACTATCAATAATATCTCCTGCTCCCATTAACATAGCTGGTGACATCATCTTTTCAAGCATAGCTGTAATAACTGCTTGTTGATTCTTTCCTCGCTGCTCGTCTCCACCAGGTACATTTTTACGTTCTCTACAGAAATCTAACGCTTCCTCACCCGTGAAATTATTCATACCTTTATCAACCCACATTCCACCTACTGTTGTTGTAAATCCATACTCTGAATTGACATCAACACCACCGAGTGCATCTACAATATCAATCATGGATGTAAAATTCACTCGAGCATAGAATGGTATTTCAATTCCATACAATTGTTCCAATGTTGCCATCGAATAATCCACACCATAATTGGCTGCATGTGTTAATTTATCTTTCGCTCCATTTGTAATGCCTGGAATTTCTATATAATAATCACGTGGTGTATTCACCAACAATACCTGATGTGTATCAGGATTTACAACTGCCAAGATGTTCACATCACTTCGACTATTGGTCGATATTTTTCCATAAACATCAATTCCACTGATGTACACAATAAAAGAATTGTTTTGTACATCTACATCCTGCACAACATTTTGTATTACAGTTTTAATTTCATGCGTATAAATTATTTTAATGCTTTGTTCAAATCCAGGATGAGCCTCTTCCAAAACCCCTATAAATGCTTCGTTGAAAACCATGGCTTGCACATTTCCTGAGATTAAAGCATCCTTCTGTGCATTTCTATCGCCATATTCTACAACGTCTAAGGTAGTGCTCAATTCCGACTCTATTGCTGACACGGTATCCTTCACATCATCTCCATCTTGTGAATACTGAACACCAAAGCTATAACCTTTTGCATCTTCTATCGTTTCCGCAGAGTCATCTGCCAACACAGCTACCACCATGCTATCTAATTTTTCATCACCACCACTAATTGCGCCAATTGCACCATTGGTTCTTCCAACATAGAAGCCACCGAACAAAAGCGCAACAATCATAATACAACTGAATACTTTTGCGAATATTGCTCTTTTCTTTGAGAAAAATTGACCTAAAAATGGAAGTAAAAATAATATAAATAAAATTGCAAATAAAATATAAAAATACATGGTTGGCAACATATTTAATAAAAATACATTCAATGTGAAATACAAGGTAGCAAACAATTGCACCACACTGATTCCAATTCCAATATGTCTTGCAAGCTTATTACTATAATTTTCATTTTTTCTCTGTTTGTTTCTAGCCCGCCTCCCCTTAGGATTATATGTGGATTTTGCGGAATTTTGTACATCAAAGTCCCTCTCAGGCTTTCTATTCTTTGGTCTTCTATCTGACATAAAACTACTCCTTTTTAATTCAAAAACTTACTTATTCATAACACAATATCTTTCGTATTATACCATACCACCCATGCAAATTCAAGTTTTATCACTCCACACATTTAGCAAAACATTCCTATCTCCAAAACCTCTTACTTATCATTAACAGAATCAAAATTTTTACACCTGTTACCGTTAGAAATTCTATATTTTTCATCACACTTACTATATCAATATGTGTCCATTCTGGATGACTCCATATAACCCTCATGATTTCACCAGAAGTAATCAGATTCTACTAGTAGAGGGTAGCCGTACCCAAAAGAAAATATTGTTTGCCCACCATTGGCGACTTTATAGGTGAACGCCTAGAAAATCAAGTAGCTCTATCTTATGATAGAGCCACTTTGTGCATAAGGGGAAATATGAACTTCATCTTACTGTCAACTATCTATTTCTTCCTCAATCTTATCGTCATAATTATTGGAATAATTTCTCAAATGCTTTTTATCCTACTATACGCTGAACAATCCTTTCTACTTCTCCATTTTCATATTCCTCATGTGTTAGCCTAAAACATGCCGACTCATCAATACCGTCACGATCCACATAAATCGAGACAAGATGTGGAATCAAAAACAAGTCTACTCCTTCTCTTTTCAAAGCACGTAAATCACCATGATTTACATCAACTATAATCTCTGCACTGTATTCTTTTTCATTCAATGCAGACTCCAAAGCTTCCTTAAGAACCTTGCTTCTTTTTTTCTTAAAAACATTAAAATGACCGTCCATTCCAACTTCTGATGCACGTCCATTTGTTACCATAGGTACAATCGCTATCTTTCTTATCATATCATTCTCCCTCCATTCGGTATTTAAATAGCACAACTCTATTATACAACAAAAAGAACCAGGCGACAATATTATCAATCAACTCACTTGCTAAATTCTTCTTATCTGATAAATGCAAGTAGGTACCGCAACTATGTACAAGAACCATTGCGTACATTCAACGAATTTTATGTCGCCTGCCGTAGGGAAAAACAACTGTCTGAACGAAGTGAGTTTTGTTTTTTCCTACAGAATAAGGCGAAGACATAAAATCGGAAGAATAGCAGGTTCTAAGCATAGTTGCGGTACCTACGGTATTATTTGAATAATATATTATTTGAAAATCTATTTTGGGAATATTTATTTTTTCAACAACGACTTCCCTGTCATTTCTTTTGGTTGTTCCATCCCCATCATCTCAATCAATGTTGGTGCGATGTCTGCTAGGCATCCACCCTCGCGCAGTCCTACACCTTCTCCTGCATTTACCAAGATAAATGGCACAGGTAATGTGGTGTGAGCTGTGAATGGCTCCCCATTTTCTGGGTCGATTAATTGCTCTGCATTGCCATGATCTGCACAGATAAACATCTGTCCGTTTGTTTTGCATAATGCATCAACAATCTTTCCTACACATGAATCTACTGCTTCTACTGCTTTGATTGCAGCTCCTTCGATTCCTGTATGTCCAACCATATCAGGGTTTGCAAAGTTTGTGATGATTACATCGTATTTGTCTGATGTGATTGCATCTACTACTTTATCACATACTTCATAGGCACTCATCTCTGGTTGAAGGTCGTATGTTGCCACCTTCGGTGAGTTCACTAGGATTCTATCTTCTCCCTTGTTTGGCTCTTCGATTCCTCCATTGAAGAAGAAGGTTACGTGTGCATATTTCTCTGTCTCAGCGATTCTAGCTTGTGTTAGGTTATTGCTTGCAAGGAATTCTCCAAAAGTATTTGTAATTTCGTCTTTTGTAAATGCAACAAGTTTGTTTTGAATGGTTACATCATAATCTGTGAAACATACAAATGTTGTCTGTACTCTTGAACCCCTTTCAAATCCTGTGAAATCATCATCGCAGAATGTTCTTGCAATTTCACGTGCTCTATCTGGTCTGAAGTTATAGAAGATTACAGAATCCTGGTCTGAGATTGCTCCGATAGCTTTTCCATCTTCCACCACTACTGTAGGTAATACAAACTCATCTGTTTTTCCTTCATCGTAGGATGCTCCAATTGCAGCTGGCGCGCTCTCTGTCATCTCGCCTTCGCCTTTTGCCATTGCCTTGTATGCTAACTCTACTCTATCCCAACGATTGTCACGATCCATTGCATAGTAACGTCCCATTACAGATGCTACTTTTCCAACTCTGATTTCATTCATCTTTGCTTCTAATGCTTCTACATAGCTCTTTCCTGAAGCCGGTGGTGTATCTCTACCGTCTAGGAAACAGTGTACGAATACTTTGTCTAATCCTTGTTGTTTCGCAAGCTCTAGAAGACCATAGATGTGCTCATTGTGACTATGCACACCACCATCTGATACTAGACCAAACATGTGCAATGCAGAATTGTTGTCTTTTGCATTTTTACATGCTGCTAATAAGGCTGGATTTTCGAAGAAATCTCCATCCTTAATCGACTTTGTAATCTTTGTCAAATCTTGATATACAATACGTCCTGCACCCATGTTCAGATGTCCCACTTCCGAGTTCCCCATCTGTCCATCAGGTAGCCCAACATCCAATCCACTTGCCTTCCCCTCTACAAATGGGCATTCAGCCATTAATTTGTCCATTACAGGAGTTGCCGCTTGATATACTGCATTCCCTTTTGTTTCTTTATTTAAACCATATCCATCAAGAATCATCAATACAGTTGGTTTCTTAGCCATTCTTTTTTCCTCCAAAATGCTTATTCATCTATGCATACATCATCACTCGTATGCTTGATTATTCTATCCTCTTTTACTTCTTCAAGCAAAAGCTACCACGAATCCGCAATTCATGTATCATGGTTTCGTGATAGCCTCTATCATGTGATATAAAATCTCTTATTTATAATTTACAATTTTACCAAAATCAGCCTTAAGTGATGCTC
>CAYIZP010000002.1:0-12573 GCA_964367905.1 uncultured Lachnospiraceae bacterium | reverse complement strand
AAAATCTCTTATTTATAATTTACAATTTTACCAAAATCAGCCTTAAGTGATGCTCCACCTACTAGACCTCCATCAATGTCTGCTTGTGCAAATAATTCAGGCGCGCTATCTGCAGATACTGAACCACCGTATTGGATACGAATAGCGTCAGCTGCTGCTTGATCATAAACTTCAGCGATACACTCGCGGATTCCCTTGCACACTTCTTGAGCTTGTTCTGTTGTCGCAACTTTTCCTGTTCCGATTGCCCAGATTGGCTCATATGCAATTACTACTGTTGCAGCTTGCTCAGCTGAAACGTTTTGTAATCCAATTTTTACTTGCTGACGGATGAAATCCATTGTTACGCCTTGCTCTCTTTGCTCTAGAGACTCTCCGCAACACATGATTGGTGTGATGTTGTGCTCTAATGCTTTTAGAACTTTTTTGTTTACAGTCACATCTGTCTCTGCGAAGTACTCTCTTCTCTCAGAGTGCCCAATCACAACATATTTCACTCCTACATCCGTAAGCATAGCTGGAGAGATTTCCCCTGTATAAGCTCCGCTTTCTTCATAGTACATGTTCTCAGCTGCGATTTCGATATTCGAACCTTTTGCCGCTTCCATTGCTGGAATGATGTCGATTGCAGGAACTGCAAATACCACATCAACTTCGTCGTTAGCCACTAGTGGCTTTAACATATTTACTAACTCTACTGCTTGGCTTGGAGTCATATTCATCTTCCAGTTACCAGCGATTATTTTTTTTCTTGCCATGATTCAATCTCCTCAAATAATGTTTGTCAATTTGTATTATTTATCGTTTGCTGCTACAACACCTGGTAGGTCTTTTCCTTCTAAGAACTCAAGAGAAGCTCCACCACCTGTAGAAATGTGTGACATCTTGTCACCAAATCCCATTTGGTTTACAGCTGCTGCAGAATCTCCACCACCAATGATTGTGGTTGCACTTGAAGCTGCTAGCGCTTTTGCTACTGACTCTGTACCAGATGCAAAATTCGACATTTCGAAGCATCCCATAGGTCCGTTCCATACTACTGTCTTCGCATCCGCTACCGCATTTGCAAATAAAGTTTCTGTCTCAGGTCCGATATCTAATCCCGACCATCCTTCTGGAATCTCTCCTGGCTTGCAAACTTTTGTGTTTGCATCATTCGCGAATTTATCTGCTGCAACACAATCTACTGGTAATAAGAAGTTCACACCTTTTTCTTCTGCTTTTTTGATCATTTGCAATGCATAATCACAGTACTCATCTTCAAGTAAAGAATTACCAATACTTCCACCTTTTGCCTTTTCAAATGTATACATCATACCACCACCGATGATTAATGTATCTACTTTTTCTAACAAGTTCTCGATTACAGAAATCTTACTAGAAACTTTTGATCCACCAAGGATTGCAACAAATGGTCTCTCTGGCTTGTTTACAGCATTTCCTAGGTAATCGATCTCTTTTTGCATCAAGTAACCAACGCAAGCTACATCAACATATTCTGTAACACCTACGTTCGAGCAGTGAGCTCTGTGAGCTGTACCGAATGCATCGTTTACAAAGATATCTGCTAGAGAAGCTAAATCTTTGCTAAATGCTTCGCCATTCTTTGTTTCTTCAATTCTGTAACGTGTGTTTTCAAGAAGGATAACATCTCCGTCTTTCATCGCTGCCACAGCTGCTTTTGCATTGTCTCCAACTACTTCTGCGTCTGCTGCAAATTTCACTTCTTGACCTAGTAATTCAGATAATCTTACAGCAACTGGCGCCAATGATAGAGAAGGTACTGCCTCTCCTTTTGGTTTTCCAAGGTGAGAGCAAAGAATAAGTTGTCCTCCATCTGCAATTAACTTCTTAATTGTAGGTAATGCCGCTACTAAACGGTTCTCATCTGTGATTTTACCATCGATCAACGGTACATTGAAGTCGCATCTAACAAGTACTTTCTTTCCTTTTACACTGATATCGTCCACTGATTTCTTATTTAACATAATATTATGTCCTTTCATATTGAAAAATTTTATTTGAACAAAGTGTCTTCGACACTTCAACACCCCCGCCCTCACTCTTGAGGGAGAAGCACACTTTGTGCACCGAATTCGGTCACGACGTGACATCTACCTATCGAATTCGCGTGCATCCTCGCGGAGCGTTTTTATGTAATGGAAACACAGTTTCCTATTACATAAAAAATGAGTCCGGCCAGGATGACCGGACCCGCATATGGATCTAAAATTAAATTTTACTCTTCTAAACTTGTAATTAAGCTAATTCAGCGAAGTATTTAATAGTTCTAACCATTTGGCTTGTGTATGAGTTCTCATTGTCATACCAAGAAACAACTTGTACTTGTGTAGTTCCGTTGTCTAATTGTGTAGCCATTGTTTGTGTAGAATCGAATAGAGAACCATATGTGATTCCTACGATATCGCTAGATACTAATTCTTCTTCTGTATATCCGAAAGACTCATCGGCTGCCGCTTTCATAGCTGCATTGATTTGATCAACTGTTACTGCTCCTTCAACAACTGCTGTTAAAAGTGTTGTTGATCCTGTTGGTGTAGGAACACGTTGAGCAGATCCGATTAATTTTCCATTTAAATCTGGAATAACAAGACCGATAGCTTTTGCTGCTCCTGTTGAGTTAGGAACGATTGAGCAAGCCGCTGCACGAGCTCTTCTTAAATCTCCTTTTGGATGTGGTCCATCAAGAGTCATTTGATCTCCTGTATAGGCATGGATTGTTGCCATGATACCACTTTTAATTGGAGCTAATTTATTCAACGCGTTTGCCATAGGTGCAAGACAGTTTGTTGTACAAGAAGCTGCTGAGATAACTGTATCATCTGCTTTAAGAATATCGTGGTTAACATTGAATACAACTGTTGGAAGATCATTTCCTGCTGGTGCAGAAATAACAACTTTCTTAGCTCCTGCTGTAATATGTGCTGAAGCTTTATCTTTAGAGCAGAAGAAACCTGTACACTCAAGTACTACATCAACATCTAACTCTCCCCAAGGAAGATCTTTTGGGTCTCTTTGTGCATAAATTTTAATCTCTTTTCCATCAACTACGATAGAATCTTCTTTTGCTTCTACTTTGTCAGCCAATGCATATCTACCTTGTGCTGAGTCATACTTTAATAAATGTGCTAACATTTTTGGGTTTGTTAAGTCATTGATTGCTACTACATCATACCCCTCTGCTCCAAACATTTGTCTGAATGCTAAACGTCCAATACGTCCAAATCCATTAATCGCTACTTTTACTGCCATGATTAATTCCTCCTAATTGTTTTTAAATTTTAAACCGTTTACGGTTAATTGATAGTTCTTTAACATTGTTAAAGAAAAAACAACCCTTAGTTATTGTACTAAAACCGAAACAAGATTTCAAGTAAAAATTACATATTTATTAAAGTTTAACAAAATATGGCACTCTATTCTTGAATTCTGTGTAATATTTGAATCCGCTCGCCTCTAAAATATCCTTTGCTTTGTGAAAATCATAGGCTATATGCTCTGGAACATGCCCATCTGCACCTACAGTAATAGTCTCCCCACCAAGTTCTCTATACCGACTCAAAACTTGAGGATGAGGATGTGCGAACCCAAGTCCATATTTCAACCCCGCCATGTTTAACTCAATTCCTTTACCATTCTCAATGATCGTCTTCAATATCTCATCGAAAATATCTGCATATTTCTCGTAACTGTATTTCGCTTGTTTCTCCTTGCCATAGCGCACCATATAATCAATATGTCCTAGGACGTCAAAATCTTTCACTGCTTTTACAGATGCCAACATCTGTTCAAATGCAACTCGATATCCTCTTTCATCCCCATATCGCTCAAAAAAATCCGAAACCGCTGGATCTGTCTTCTCCACGATATGCACCGACCCAATCACAAAATCAAATTCATGTTTTTTCACAAACTCATGATAGAATTCGCCTAAATCTGGTTGAATTCCGAGTTCAATTCCAATTCTTATCTCTATCTTCTCTTTATATTCTTCCTGTAATCTCCTTAAATATACAAAATATTTTTCCACATCAAAGGTAAATTCTTGCTCATCTGCTGAATATAGGAAGTCATAATGGTCTGTGATACAGATTATCTGTAAGCCTCTAGCGATCGCTCCTTCTATCATTTCCTCTGGTTTCGTGGCAGAATCCGTAGAAAAATTCGTATGCATGTGAAAATCCGCTCTTATCATAGAATCGTACCTCCCCCCATCACATGTGTTCCATCGTAAAATACCACTGCCTGCCCTGGAGTAATGGCTCTCTGGGGATCTTCAAACGTACAAAGCACCTCATCTTCATCAATTTTTTCCACCACACACCATGCACCTCTGTGATTGTATCTGATTTTGGCAAATACTCTTATCGGCTCTGTAATCGTATCTACTGTCATAAAGTTTAATTGATCTGCACGCAAAGTATTGCTCATAGACTCTTCTTTTGGACCAATCACAACCTCATTGGTCTCAGGACGAATCTCTAAGACAAAAGCCGGATAGCCTAGCGCCAGCCCTAAGCCTTTTCTCTGTCCCACTGTATAGTGGATAATCCCCTTGTGTTTTCCAAGTATTTTCCCATCTGATGTCACAAAATTCCCTGAGGATAATTGAACCCCTTCTTTTGCCAACCTCTCATTCACAAAACTGGCATAATCTCCATCTGGCACAAAACAGATATCTTGACTATCTGGTTTCGATGCAATACGAAGATCAATCTTCTGGGCAATCTTTCGGATTTCATCTTTTGTATACGCCCCTACTGGCATCAAGGTCCTCTTCAGTTGTTCCTGTGTTAGGTTATATAAAGCATAGGTTTGATCCTTCTGAGGAGTTTCCGAATGTGTAATCGCATATCGACCATTTGACAATTCCTCTATCTTCGCATAATGTCCCGTAGCAATATAATCTGCACCGATACCAAGACATCGTGTTAGTAGGCTCTCCCATTTTACATAGCGATTACAGGCAATACAGGGATTAGGTGTACGCCCCTTCGTATATTCATCCACAAAATACTCGATTACATTTTCATCGAATTCTTTCTTAAAGTTCATCACATAATACGGAATATCTAGTTGTTCTGCAACTCTTCTGGCATCATCAACAGCGCTCAAGCCGCAACAACCACCCTGCTCCTCTTGCACTTCTCTTTCTTCATCCTGCCAGATCTGCATGGTAACCCCAATCACATCATATCCCGCTTCTTTTAGTAGGTATGCTGCAACCGACGAATCTACGCCTCCTGACATTCCAACTACAACCTTCTTTTTACTCATATCATCATTTCCCATCATCTGAAACTTCAATCTAGTATTCTTCTTCCTCAACTTCTTCATGTTCATCTTCATGAATATCACTTTTGGGTTGCTCTAACCCTTCAATTTCAATTCCATTTTTTGTGGCATAATCCCAAAGAGCTGCATGAATCGCTTCCTCGGCAAGCAAAGAGCAATGAACCTTCGCTGGTGGAAGTCCATCCAACGCTTCAAGTACTGCTTTGTTTGTTACCTTCAATGCCTCATAGATTGTCTTACCAATTACAAGCTCTGTTGCCATACTACTAGTTGCAACAGCAGCCCCACATCCAAATGTCTTGAACTTGCAATCACGAACCACCAAATCCGCATCAATATCCAAATAAATCCTCATGATATCTCCACATTTTGCATTCCCTACAGTCCCTACTGCACTTGCATTCTCTAATTCTCCCATATTTCTTGGATTTTGGAAATGATCCATTACCTTCTCTGTATACATAATTCTTCTCCTTCAATTTCAACTCTGACTGTTGTATATCTCAATATCTTTTTCTTCTATCAATCACTTAACTCTGTTGCTTCTTCATAAAATCTTCATATAGCGGTGACATTTTTCTTAGATTTTCAACAACTTTTTTAACACTCTCCACTACGTAATCCAACTCTTCCTTTGTCGTTTCTTCATTCAATGTCAATCTAAGCGATCCGTGCGCAATCTCGTGAGGCAATCCAATCGCCAATAACACATGAGATGGATCCAAGGAACCTGATGTACAGGCTGACCCACTCGATGCACAGATTCCTGCAAAATCCAAACTAATTAACAAAGATTCACCCTCAACAAATCGAAAACTAAGGTTTGCATTATTGGGAAGTCTATCACTTGCATGTCCATTTAATTTCACATAAGGAATCTCTTCTTGCACTTTTGCAATTAGATAATCTCTCAATTCTATCTCTATCTTTATTCTGTCTTCCATCGTTTCCATAGCACGTTTTACCGCAGTACCAAATCCTACGATTCCAGGGACATTCTCTGTACCAGCCCGTCGTTTTCTCTCTTGCGCCCCTCCATGGATCAATGAACGAAGTTTCAATCCGGTTCGAATATAGAGGAAGCCAATGCCTTTCGGTCCATTCATCTTGTGTCCACTGGCACTCAACATATCAATATGGCATTCGTCCACTTGAATTGGAACTTGTCCAAATGCTTGCACTGCGTCTGTGTGGAAGATTACTCCATGTTTTTTTGCAATCTCTCCAATTTCCTTAATCGGTTGTATCGTACCAATTTCATTATTTGCAAACATTATACTTATCAAAATCGTACTTGGTTTAATTGCCTTCTCCAATTCCTCAAGAGAAATTTTTCCATCACCATCCACATCTAGGTATGTGATTTCATATCCTTGCTTTTCTAACCATTCACAGGTATGCAAAATTGCATGGTGCTCAATCTTTGAGGTAATAATATGATTCCCCTTCGATTGATACGCCTCTGCCGTAGCCTTTAACGCCCAGTTATCCGACTCTGTTCCACCTGCAGTAAAGTAAATTTCATTCTCCTTTGCACCCAGTGCTTCTGCAATCACTCTCTTTTGAGTTGTAACTACTTCTTTGTTCTTCGAAGCAAAACCGTAGATGCTAGATGGATTTCCATAATGTTCTGTAAAATATGGTATCATCGCATCCAATACTTCCTGTGAAGTCTTTGTTGTTGCTGCATTATCTAAATATATTGGTTTCTTCATTTCTCCCTCTCCCTATTCACATTTCACTACTTCTATATTGCCAGACTCACTCAGCATCTTACCTTCTTCAACCAATTGATCCAGCATAATATCATCCACTGCCTGAGTCACACTATCATTGATCTTCTTCCACACTGATTTCGATACACAGTTACATGCCGATTGGCACCCATCGCTGGATTGAATTCCCGAACAATCTACAATCTCCAACGTACCCTCTAGCGCCCTTAACACATCGCCTACAGAAACCTCTGCCGCATCCTTAGCCAAAATATATCCGCCATTGGCACCTCTTACACTGGCAACAATCCCCGCCTTCTTAAGCTTCGACATCAACTGCTCAAGATACCGCTCGGAAATCCCTTGCCTAGACGCAATCGCAGTAATGGACACCGGGGCACCCTCTTCAAACTGCGCCAAATCTATCAAGGCTCGTAATCCATACCTTCCCTTGGTAGACATCTTCATATGCTCACCCGCCTTTTCTATTATAAAGTGTTTAATTCCTATTATCTCAATCCCTATTGTTTTAATTCCAATCGTTTTACTAGGATTTAATTTAGAATACCACCTCATATCTGTCATGTCAATGATAATTCTTGAATATAATGTATCAAAATCCATACATAGCAAGGAACCTTATGTCACGTAAACATGTTTTTATCAAAGGAGTTTTCATCCTAACCATAACGGGATTTATCAGTCGATTCATTGGCTTTTTTCAACGCGTATTCCTAAGCCAAGTATTTGGTGCTGAGGGAATGGGTCTGTATCAATTAATCTTCCCTGTTTATGCAATGGCTTATTCCCTCTGTGTTGCCGGAATTGAAACTGCTATCTCACGAACCACCTCACGAAAACTTGCACTAGGCGAATCCAAAAGCGCACGTGAATTCTTCTACATCAGCACCACCCTCTCTCTACTTGGCAGTATCATAATTGCTCTTCTTATACAACAAAATACTGAAACCATAAGCACTTTGATATTGAACGATTCTCGTACTATTGACTTAATTCTAATCGCCTCCTATGCTTTGCCTTTTTCAGCTTTGCACAGTTGCATTGTAGGCTATTATTTCGGATGCAAAAAAACGGAGATTCCATCTATTGCACAACTCATCGAGCAAGTAGTTCGCGTAGGTTCTATTTACTTCCTCTATATGTTTTGCCAAGCCAACGACTCTCCCTACAGTATTTCACTCGCAGTAATCGGCCTAGTCCTGGGAGAATTTATTTCTGCATTGTTTTGCATATTTTCATACACTCACTTACAGAGAAAAGAGCAATCAACACTACATTTTTCTCCCAAATCAATTGCCTCACACTTAAAAGAATTATTTTGTATCTCCACACCACTAACTGGAAATCGTGTGGCCTTAAATCTACTACACAGTGTAGAAGCAATCTCTATCCCTTCTGCATTAATTCTCTATGGATTAACCAACTCCGAGGCAATCAGTATGTTTGGTGTCTTAACCGGTATGGCATTACCTTGCATCCTCTTCCCAACTGCCATAACATCCTCCGTCTCTACTATGCTCCTCCCTACTATTGCCGAGACCGATGCAAGACAAGACAAAAAACAAATCAAACAAATCTTACAAAAGAGCGTCTCTTACAATACTCTTTTGGGCTTGATTTGTTTGATTTTCTTTCTTGTTTCTTCTAATTTAATTGGAGAACTTCTATTCCATAGTTCCCTAGCTTCAGAATTTATCCGTACACTAGCATGGCTCTGCCCATTCCTCTACCTCAACACAAACTTATTAACCATCATCAATGGGCTAGGAAAAACCATCTTCACTTTTATTCTAAATGCCGTAGGGCTCTCTATACGAATTGGAAGTATCTTTCTCTTCATACCTCTCTACGGTATACAAGGTTACCTTTGGGGCGTCTTATGTAGTCAGATATTTATCACCCTAGGTTCTGCACTTATTTTGAAGCGATTGTGCTCAAATTAGATAAATTCAATTCCAAGTGATTAGATTTTTTTGCATAGTATTTTATCATCTTCCAAGCTCCCTGGCGGCTCATCTGTTTCCCTTGCATATTACAGAATAGATATTCCGCCTCTGGAGCGTCTATTAACCGTGGTCTCACCTCTTCAAGATACTCCTTTAGTCGCATGAGTGTTGGCTTTGTCAACGCATAAGTCTTCACCCTTTGTCCAATAACACATTGAATAAATCCAATTTCCATATTAATATCCTGTATCTTAATACTGAGTAAGTCTGAGATTTTAATCCCATTCTCCAATATCAAAAGAACCATCAGGTAATCCCTCTTATTTTTAGGTGCATCCCCATCTACATATTCCAGTATTGCCTGTCCATCTTCGAGAGACACCTTCTGTTTTTCTGTTGGAGTATGTTCTGGCCTATGGATTTCATCCGATATGCATTCTGGAATTTTATGCATCTTAAACAGATAATCAAAATATCCCTTTATCACCGTTATATTTCTCAAAAGGGTAGCACTCGACTTTCCTTGCAACTTAAGATGAGTGATATAAGAATTAATATTGCTCACTGTAATCATTTCATAGTCAAATATCTGGCGAAGCTGAAAATACTCTATCATCTTGTCCAAATCCTGCCGATATGACACCTGTGTATTCATTGATACATTTTTTGTTTTTACCAAATAATTGATATATTCCTTACTCGTTCTTCTCACGATGTTATTCCCCCTCGTAGTGACCTCATCTCAATTCCATAATGGATATACACCATTTTAACATATTTGGATTGATTTGTCCCTCTAAGATTATACCAATTACAAAACATAAGACAGTTGCTAATGTTTTGGTCAGAGACCACTTCACATCTGGGTATTGATAGAGATAAAATAATATAATCGAATACATCGGTATATAGAAGATAATATGTGGCATAAGCGCAACAACACCAAAGAAAAGCCCCCTCACACCCAACTGAACCACACATAATGTAATATAATTTCCTAACATAAAACCAATCCATAGAGCAAACACATACACAATCACTTTATGAAATTTCGTAATTCCAAGCAAACAGAGCACAATAAGTGGAAAAACCCTCACCCCAATGAGATATAAAAAATACTCTTTAATATCCAACTGCTGATTCACAAAGATATTTAGGTAGTAAGAATTAAATATACCATTTATGCTGACAAATTCAACTGCATAAAAATTAATATACACAATGCCTAGAACAAATCCTATAAAAAAAAGGATTAATAAACGCTTCTGTTTGATCACATCTATCATGCAACACCCTCTTTCACCTTATTAATCCAATATATGCTTATTTTATTTCTGTATTCCCAGAAGATAGATATTTTTGATCATATGCTAAAATCGCAGCCATTGTCTTAGCGTCTGTGATTTTCCCATTTAAGATCATACGTTTCAATTCCTCAACTTCATACTCTTTTACATCGACAAATTCATCCTCGTCCAAATTTTGCATGGTCTTCTTTAAATTTCGTGCCACATAGATATGAATGGTTTCATTCGTGAATGCAAGCCATGTGTTGATATTAATCAACCACTCTATGTCTTCTGCGACATATCCCGTCTCTTCTTCTAACTCACGTTTTGCACAAGCAATTGGATCCTCACCTTCTGCATCAAACTTCCCTGCTGGTATCTCTAGTGTAATTCGATCTAACGCATTACGATATTGAGTGACCAATAATAACTTCCCTTCATCCGTAACTGCAACTACTGCCGAAGCACCTGGATGATGAATATAATCCCACTCAGCTAATTTCCCATTCGGCAACTCTATAGTATCCATATACACATCTACAATTGTTCCATGATATCTTTGTTCTCTTTTTATCCGCTTCATTTCTTCTCCTTCCTATTTCATAAAGTAAATGACCCTTGCATTGCAAGGGTCATTTACTTCTATCTATTTGGCATAATCCGTAGCTCTGCTCTCACGGATAACATTCACCTTGATTTGACCTGGATACTCTAATTCAAACTCAATTTGCTTAGAAATATCTCTAGCCAAAAGTACCATTTCATCATCTGATACTTGTTCTGGAACTACCATTACTCGAATCTCTCTACCCGCTTGTATCGCAAATGACTTGTCAACTCCTTTGAATTGATCTGTAATAGTCTCTAACTGTTTTAACCTGTTTGCATATGTTTCTACTGTTTCTCTTCTGGCACCTGGTCTTGCCGCTGAAATCGTATCAGCCGCTTGCACGATGCATGCAATTAATGATGTTGGCTCCACATCTCCATGATGTGATTCCACTGCATTGATAACTATCGATGACTCTTTGTATTTCTTACATAGATCAACACCAATCTGGATGTGTGACCCTTCTACATCGTGATCAATGGATTTACCGATGTCATGTAACAAACCTGCACGTTTCGCCATTCTGATATCCACACCAACTTCAGCAGCTAACAGCCCTGACAAGTGTGCTACTTCCATAGAATGCTTCAATGCGTTTTGACCATAACTTGTACGGAATTTCATTCTTCCTAATAGGCGAATCAATTCAGGATGAATTCCATGCACACCAACTTCAAGTGCCACTGACTCTCCTTCTTCACGTATCATAGTCTCCACATCTCTTTGTGCCTTTTCAACCATCTCTTCGATTCTAGCTGGCTGAATACGTCCATCCACAATCAATCGTTCCAATGTTAATCTTGCAACTTCTCTTCTAATTGGATCAAATCCAGATAATACTACTGCTTCTGGCGTATCGTCAATAATCAATTCTACACCTGTTAGCGTTTCAAGAGTACGAATATTTCGCCCTTCTCTACCAATAATTCTACCTTTCATTTCATCACTCGGAAGATGAACTACGGAAATCGTAGTCTCAGCAACATGATCTGCTGCACATTTTTGTATTGCAGTCACAACATATTCCTTAGCCTTCTTCGAAGCTTCTTCTTTTGCATGATTGGATAGTTCTTTAATCAACTTCGCAGTATCATGCTTCACATCGTCTTCAACAGTTTTTAACAGATAATCTTTTGCTTGATCGGAGGTAAGTCCTGAGATTCTTTCTAGTTCCTGTACTCGCTCATTGCTTAGCTTCTCAACTTCTTGTTCTCGCTTGCTAAGCTTTTCTTCCTTTGCCGTGTAACTTGCTTCTTTTTTCTCAAGAGCTTCCGATTTCTTCTCTAAAGATTCCTCCTTGGACAACACTCTTTTTTCATAGCGCTGTAGCTCAGAACGACGCTCTTTTGTTTCTTTTTCGAGCTCGTTTTTCGTCTTAATAGACTCTTCCTTCACTTCCAAGAGAGATTCCTTCTTCTTTGCCTCGGCAGTCTTGACCGCTTCATCTATTATCTGTCTTGCCTTCACATCTGCATTGCCGATCTTTGAATCCGCATCGCTCTTAAGCTTTGTGATGGTTAGCATTCTAGTAATAGGTATCGCTAGCGCAAGTGTTACAACAACTGCTATTATAACTGCTATTAGCACAGGGCACCTCCTTATTCAATTTTTGTAAAATACAACAGTTCAATTTTATACTGTTTTCCTAGCAATGTCAAGCATTAGATTCCATACTC
>CAYIZP010000001.1:54336-156494 GCA_964367905.1 uncultured Lachnospiraceae bacterium | reverse complement strand
TTTTTTTTAATATAAAAAAATCCCCTGCTAATTTTTGATGATTTAGCAAGGGATTTTATTAAACTTTATTTCTTCCTTTTTGCAATAATTAATCCAATAATCCCAATCACTACAATCGCTCCACCAATAATAGCTACAATCATCCCAGCACTCAAACCACTCTCAGCACTTCCACCTACAGAGTGTATTTCAGTAACTTCTGTTAAATTGAATTCCACAATCATATCACTTTCTAATGAATTCCCACTTTTTGAAGTCACATCTTTGGACACTTCGATTGTATAAGTTTCATCTGCTGCCAATCCAGTACAAGCGATTGCTACGGTTTCTCTCATGTCTCGGTCTACTTGATCATCCCACATGCTTACTTCAAAGTCTACAGCTTGTCCATTTGCATCCACTACATTGAACGCTTTCATGTTGTTGTCTTTTACTTCCATATTGGATATGTTTTTTTCGAATACAACATAAACAGTTGCTGAAGTGTCGTCTGATTCGAATACACTTGCTTCATTCAATGTATTGAATTCTCCGTTTCCACTGCCACTTCCGTCTCCGCTCGCAAGTACTGCTGTGCTCATTCCCAATACCATTACCATTGTCATCAATAACGTAATAATTTTTCTCATTTCCTTCTCCTTTTTCTTGTCTGAATTGTTTATTCCTCTGGCGATGTCGCTCTAGGGGTTCTGATTTCATCTGCTTCTATCATATCTTGAATCTGCTCATCTGTCACATCGTAATCAAAGAATGTCTGATAAAATTCCTGTATTTCTTCTTCTACATCGATTTCGAAATAATCAGGATAGAGAAGTTCTGCTGTATACACGATTGCAAGTGGAATTTCTATACTGTTTGGATGCCCATATCTAGTAACTCCGATGGGAATCTGATACACATCTTCGTTAAGCACAGCATCAAGTCCAGTCCATTTTTCATCCGATAGAATATATTCGGGTACGCCACTTTCATTACAAAGAATTTTCTCAGGATTCCATTTATATATTGCTTCCAACGTAGTATAAGCATCTCCACCTTGCATATCCAATTCACCCGAAAGTGATACATTATTTACATTTAGTACACTCAACCAATCCGCTCCCATACTCCCCACATAATCCGTTCTAGTGGCTTCATTGACCGCATGATAGACATTGGGATATTCTTCTTCTGGTATCGTATCTGCAATTTTGCTTATCTCATCAATTGTCTTTTGATAATATTCCACATATTGTTGCGCTTCTTCATTTTTCTGTAGAACTTCTCCCACCAAAAGTGCAGCTTCCATCTGTTCTTTCATCGTGGAAAAATCTACAACTACATATGGTACTTGGAGAGTTTCTATGATCGCCATGGAATCTTCGCTTTCATAATAACCGCGGTCAATGAATAAGACATCCGTATCTTGTTCCATGATCGTCTCTGCATGAATAGTTCCACTGCTCTGTGCAGCTAATATCCCCTCAATTTCTGGACACATCTCATACAAGAATAAATTTCTTAATATAATATTCGTAGTTGTTGTGAATTCTTCACCCATACCAAACATGACAATCAAGGGTGATGAATATGGAGACATAGAGGAAATCGATGTCAATTCCTTGGGAACATCTACCGTTCTACCCACGCTATCCACTACTTGAAAATAATCATCTGGATCCTTCTCCTCTGCCTGTTGACAACCCACAAGTAGACTCATTACCACTAGCAGCAAAGTCCATATTTTAGTTCTATAAACCTTTTTCACTGTTATCCTCCTTCAATGTATGTTGCAAATAAATGCTTTTGTTAACCCTACTATCTCCATCTATGGCTTCCATAATTCTTACTTTCACTGCGTATGTTTTTGCTATAGTTTCCTCATTCAATATCTCGCTCGGTTTACCTACTGCCATAATCTTGCCATGTTTCAGCATCACTGCCCTCGTTGGCAGACCGCATCCCTCAAAGTAGAATGCATGCTCTGGATCATGAGTCGCAATAATTACACTAATCTGTTCTTTCTTAACTAGGTCTTTGGTAACTTGGAGAAATAATAATTCATTTCGCATATCTAGATGCGCCGTAGGCTCATCCATCAAGATAATAGCTGCCCTCTGTGCTAATGCCCTTGCAAGCATCACTAGTTTCACTTCCCCACCTGATAATTGAGTGTAGGATCTTTCTGCATACTCTAGCATCCCAACTTGGCGTAAGGACTCTAAGGAAATCTCTAGGTCTTCCTCACTCGATCTACCCATGACATGAGCATGGCTCGTCCTTCCCATTGCAACAATTTCTCGAACCAGATAGGGAAATGTTGTGTTGTGAATCTGTGGAATATAAGCAATTCGCTGAGCAATATCCTTCCGCTTATACTCAGAAATGTCCTTATCATATAATTGGATTGTTCCAGATTTCGGCTTATGTACTCGTAAGATATTATCTAATAATGTTGTTTTTCCACAGCCGTTTGCCCCCATTAGACACACAACTTCTCCCCGTGCCACTTGAAGATCAACCCCTTGTAGCACCTCTTCGTTCGGGTAAGCATAATACAAATCACTAATTGAAATAATCGATGCCATTACCAGCGTCCCCCTTTCGTAGTTTTTAGAATATACACGAAGAATGGTGCTCCAATGATCGATGTCAATATCCCAACTGGAACTTCGTAGGTACTGATATTTCTTGCAATCAGATCAATTATCACCATAAAACTCGCTCCAAGAGATGCCGACAGCGGAATTAATTTTACATTATCATTGCTATACATCATCCTTGCAATGTGTGGAATGATAAGACCCACCCACCCGATGGATCCACTTACACATACAGCAGAAGCCGTCACTAGGGTTGCACAGGCAATGAGAATTCCCTTACACAGCCTTACATCCACCCCAAGCGCCAGTGCCTCCTTATCTCCCATGGATAACACATTGACCTGCCACCGGAGTGCAAAGATTCCAATAAAACCAATGACCATAGGAATCAATGCAATAAAATGTTGGTATCCCACAGTTGCAAAACTTCCCATAAACCAGAATGTAATACTCGGTAATTGACTATAAGGATCTGCCATATATTTTAAAATAGAAATCAACGCACTGAATAAGTTTGATACAATGACACCCCCTAAGATCAAGGTGATGTTCTGTGCATTTCCACACACTTGTGCAATGAGATATGCCAACACAACCGCTAAGATTGCGAATCCAAATGCAAGTGGATAAATCATAACACCGCCACCGAGTAGCACAATCGCGATACAGGCCCCAAGCCCCGCACCATTGGACACCCCCAATAAACTTGAGTTTACGATTGGGTTTCGAAAAATCCCTTGGAAGACTGCTCCCGCCACTGAAAGTGCCGCCCCTGTGAATGCTGCAATGACAGCTCTTGGCAGTCGCAGTTGCCATACTACGGTCAGTTCTGCAAAGTCATTCTCCCCTGGTTGAAATAAAATAGAGAAGACTTCTTGAATTCCTAAGGAGTAATTTCCCAGAAACAAACTGACAAATATACAAACAACAGGAAGAAAAATCATTCCCGTTGTCAATACATATTCTCTTGTTCTTATTTTTTTCATCATCTTTTATACTCGCAAGTGAACGCATCCTTTGTCCACCTTCTATAGATACAGTTCAAACAATTCTCTGTCTCGCTGTAAATCAATTCTTCGACAACATCTTCTTTGTAGAATTCACAGATGCTAATATCTGCTCGATTGTTCCCATACTCTCGCATAGCTTCCTTTTCCAACGCATTCCATACGCCCTCCTCTTGGGCTCTTGTCACCATCACAACAAATTCACCCATATATAGGATCGGTTTTAATTTCCAACCGATATAGATCACATCTTTTGCATCTACTGGATTCTTATTCTCTACATCAAGGACTGCACTGACTGCTGGGTGCTCCAATACTGCTTCTACCTGAATAGTCGTGCCCGCCTTCAGCCTGCCGATTCCACCCTTCATCTCTCCATCATTTCCACTCAATCGAAGCCCAACCCCCGCGAGTGCTCCAATGACTCCAATTCCTTCTCCACCATGCTCTGATAGATATACCTCTTGCTCCTTTGCACATTGATATGCCAAGCTCTTCGTTACCACTTTATTCTTCGCAAGATAACCAAACTCTATGATTTTCTGAACATCAATACATCGATTTCGGTTTAATACGCAAAAACCTGGATCGGAGCCTTCTGCAGATTCTTTCTGCAAATACTCCACCACACATCGAATCATCTCTTCTTCTTTGCTTTCATCCAACTGCGCTGTGAAAATCATGGCACTGTTATGCGACGTATACGCGATATCAGGGTGAATCAAAAGTTGATGTCTTGTCACCTGATGACATGTTCCCCATTGTTTCTCCTCAATCATTTCTATGATTTCTGACGCAATTGCCCCTGTACCCTTGGTTCCAATTGCATCTGTATCATCGATTCCGATTACGTAATTGTATTCCATAACTCACCTCTTTTTCTTGTGTACGATTCATGTTTTGCCTAACAAATGCTCGTTTCAATCATGATACAGACAGATTGCTGTGCACTTTGTCCCTTGTATCAGTTTATGACAATATGATAATTTCATCGCCTTCTTTTACTGTTCCACCTTGGATGACTTTTGTGAAGATCCCCTCGGTTGGCATGATACAAGTTCCCACCTGTTGTTTGATCGCACAACCATGGTGACATTCTTTCCCAATCTTAGAAACTTCTTGGATCGTATCTCCGATTTGTAATCTGGTTCCAACTGGTAGTGAATGCAAAACAATTCCCTCTGTGGTCACGTTTTCTGCAAACTTCCCACTACATAGTCCTTTGACTCCCATTGCAGTCATCTTGTCCGCACTTTCCTTTGCAAGATAACTCACTTGGCGAATTCCTTTGCCTGCATGAGCATCTCCTTCAATTCCAAAATCCTCAATCATAGTTACTTTCGTTACTGGTTGCTTAATTACCCCTTTTTTCTCACTAATATTTACTGATAATACTTTTGCCATTTTTCTATTCTTCCTCTCTTACAAATAATCCACTTTTTCCACCTTCTTTTCGAAGGAGCATTACATCATATATCACCATTTCCTTATCCACAGCCTTACACATATCATATATGGTAAGCGCTGCTGCACTGGCAGCTGTCAGCGCCTCCATCTCAACACCAGTCTGTCCTTTTGTTTTCACAGTGGCCAAGATTTCTACACCATCTTCTAGGTAAGAAAATGTAATATCACATCCCGTTAAGAAAATATTGTGACACATGGGGATAATGTCTTGCGTCTTTTTCGCTGCCATGATTCCTGCAATTTGCGCTACAGACAGAACATCCCCCTTCTTCATCTTCCCACCCTTAATCATCTCTAAGGTAAGGTCGCTCATCTTCACCTTAGCCGATGCAATTGCAACTCGCTTGGTCTCATTCTTCTCAGAGACATCTACCATCTTTGCTCGTCCTTCTTCATTAAAATGAGTAAATTCCATTCTTCTCCCTATCCTCCAATTCTCTTCATATCTTTTGCAATAAACTGCTGCTCCTGCAGTTGATGTCGCTCTGGTTTTTCTATAATCGCAGATTCAATAGTCGCTCTAAGCAATTTTGGATTATCTGCCACATTCCAAATATCATATTCTTCATCTGTATGAAGACATGGTTTTATCTTGCCCTCGGCTGTCATTCTAATTCTGTTACATGTACTACAAAATTCACAGGTAATTGGAGTAATAATGCCTACATGCCCTAAGGCTCCTGGAAGCTTATACAATGTAGCGGGTGAGGATGGGTCTTCCTTCTCCGCTAGAGTTAAATCTGGCAACATTTCTAACAATTTTCTCGAAGACACAAAATGCTCCTGCGCCCACTCGGCACAAGACCCGATTGGCATCAATTCAATGAATCGAACATCTATTGCGTGCTTGACCGAATAGTCACAAAGCGCTCTGATTTGCTCTGGAGTCTGTAGGTCTGTCAGAACTGCGTTAATCTTGATCTTCTCAATGCCTACAGTAATGGCTTCTTCAATCCCTTCTAGGACCTCTTCTACCTCATGTCCCCGTGTAAGCTCTCTATAGAGTTCAGGGTCCACAGTATCCAAACTCACGTTAATTCCCCGAATCCCCGCCTTCTTCAGACGCAAGGCATATTGTTTTAAGTACGTACCATTAGTCGTAATCGAGACATTTTTAAACATACCAGATTCGCACACTCGCTCAATAAACTCTAAGGCGCCCTTCCTTACAAGAGGTTCGCCTCCTGTGAATCGAATTTTTTCTACTCCCAACTCTTTTAAAACTTTACATAATTCCCAGATTTTTTCCATGGAGATAATCTGTCTACATTCTTTTTTATCTACACCGCCTTGCGGCATGCAATACTTGCATCTCATATTGCATCGGTCTGTCAATGAAATGCGTGCATAATTAATTGTTCTCTTATAATTATCTATCATAAACCTCTCCTACATGGTTCGTTTCATAGCCACCTAGGCGTCCTAAAACTTGTTTAAATCTCTCTGATTTGATTGTCTGTATGAATTTCTTCACTTGTTCCAATTCTAAATTTGAACGTTTCACTACAAAATCATATTCTTCATTTTTAAATGGTATAAAAGTAAGACCTAGTGCTTTCGCTGCTGAATATACCCCTATCCCAAGATCCGCGCTTTTACTCTGAACGGCAGCTGCAACCGCCATATGTGTGCTATATTCTTTGTCATATCCATAGATTTTTTTCCCATCAATACCCTTTTGCTTTAGATGATAATCCAATAAAATTCTCGTTCCTGAACCTCTCTGTCTATTGGCAAAAGACAGATTCTTCTCGATGATGTCATCAAGACCTGTTACTTCTGTGTTTTCTCTTGTGATAAATCCTTGTACTCTGGACACCCCTTTGATAATCACATATTCATCGCTAAGCAGTTGTTTTACGATTTCTTCATTATAGGTTCCCTCTACTTCATCTAACACATGAATCGGTGCAATGTGGCAGAGTCCACGTTTGATTGCCATAATCCCACCCATACTTCCTACATGGGTTGATTTAATCGGCATGATATCGGACACTTCATCTAATAACAAGTCATGGCTTCCGATAAATACTAACGTTTCGTCGATTTCGCCCCTTGGACGCATCAATTCCACTTGCACGCTCTCTCCTAATTCTACCCCTTCTTTATTTCTTGCAATCATAACTAATCCATCTGCTTTCACAAGACTCATAATAGAGGCTGCACCACGTTCTAGCGGTGTTGCAAGATATTCTCCCTCTATTTTTGCTAAGGTCACTCTTACAAATTCGCAGAATTTTAAGTTCGATACAATTCGCCGTGTCAACTTCGCCTCTAGAGACTCTCTTTTCTTATTCTCCAAAAAAGGTCGCACAAATCTGTCAAAAACCAAATATGCTGAAACCGGATATCCCGGAATCCCTATCACAGGCTTCACTCCTATGCTTCCTAGTATGGTTGGTTTCCCAGGCTTTATCGCCAACCCATGGGTATGAACTCTCCCCAACTCTTCGATGGCTTTTGCAGAAAAATCTCTTGTACCTGCTGAACTTCCTGCATTGATAATCACAATGTCATTCTCATCACACGCTTTTGCCACTGCTGCTGTCAACTCTTCTAATTCACCTTTGACAATGGGATAAATAATTGGCTTCGCTCCACATTCACAACAAAGTCCAGAAAATACTTTGGAATTATACTCCATCAATTTTCCCACTTCCAGTTCAGCTGGTGTGCTAACCAATTCTGCCCCTGTTGGGATAATTCCTACTGTTATCTTCTGATATACCTCTATCTGATCCACCCCACCTGATAGTAATGCCCCCATGTCCATCGGACGTATCTTGTGGTTGGATGTCAATAACATTTCTTCTTGAACGACACTTTCTCCAACCATTCTGACGTGTTGCCATGGATGACTCGGCGTAATAATCTTTACCGATCCATCCTCTAATCTTGTAACGTCTTCAATCATAATGACACTATCAAATGGTGCATGGACCACATCCCCTGTGTTCACATAGCAATAATCTGCTTGGCTTAGTACAAGCGGAGTCATATCTCCAGCTGTCTCTATCTCACTGGCAATCACGGCAATACCATCCATCGCCGATGCATTGAAACAAGGATCTGAGGTCTTTGCATAGATCGGCTTCACTGTCATCCTCCCTAGTGCATCTGCCGTGTTGATAATTTCTGTTCTTCTCGACACATCGAATTGAAGCATTTCATAATATTCTTGAAACGCTTCACTACTATTATTATTTTCTATATATACTTTATTCTCCATCTCTATCTCCTTGATGTTCTCTTTGTATAAATCCACTTGTTTTAATCTTTATGCAATTCCCTCAATCAAAGAGACTGACTGCAACCTGATCACCTCTCTCTAGCCCCTCTAGGTTAGAAGCAATCTTGATATATCCATCCGCCTTTAGTAACAGACTGATGTTTCCAGACTTCCCATAAATTGGTTCTACCTCATAACCGCTTGAATTCCTAATGAGCTTCACTGGTTGAAATGTTGTCTTTCCTGGTGCCGAATGTAGGTTTTCTGTCAAATATGCGAAGATTTTCTTCTCTGTATCTTCACTTGCATATCCATGACTTATCACACTCTTGACATATGGTTTAACAAGCTCCATAAAAATAACGATTGCTGCAACAGGATGTCCTGGCAATGCGAACACTGGCTTCCTGCCAACTCGTCCTAATATGGTAGGCTTACCTGGTTTTACCGAAATCCCATGCACGAATACATCTCCATCTATTTGATTTCGAATGGATTGTGCACTGTAGTCTTTCTCTCCAGCGGAACTTCCTCCTGATAGCAGGACCATATCAGCAGTATCCGTGGCCTTTTTCACTGCATCTGCTAATGAGTTCAACTCATCTTTCACCATATCACAATACTGCACTTCTAAACCGATTTTTTCAGATAGCAACTTCAAAGCCGGGGAATTAATATCGTAGATTTTACCCTCCTGCAAGATTTCACCACAAGGCTGCAGCTCATCTCCTGTGGAAAGAATTGCCACCGTAGGCTTCTTATATACTTTGATTCTTTTCTTTCCAATTCCGTTCAATGCCGTCAGGCTGGAAAATGTCAACCGTTGACCTCTCTCAGCTAGGATTGCTCCACACTTCACATCCTCACCCTGAGGTATCACATTTTGACCTACTACTATTGGCTTGCAAATACCAACCATAGTATCGGTATATTTCTCACTATCTTCGATCATAACCACCCCATCACATCCCCTAGGCAATGCGCCGCCTGTAGGCACATACATGCAACTACCATCTTCGATATCTCCCGTCGGTAACTTTCCCATCTCACACTCGCCATTAATCGTTAGGATTGTTGGAATCGTCTCGCTAGCTCCAAATGTGTTCACTGCAACTACGCCATAACCATCTACTGTTGACTTATCATATGGTGGAACATCCACCTGTGATATGATATCTTCTGCAAGGTATCTTCCTTTGGCTTCCGATATATCAACTTCTTCCGTGTCTAATTCTAATCTTGGTATTTCCTGAACAAGCAGTCGAAATGCCTCTTCAAGAGTCACTGTATCTAAAAACATCACTATACTCGCTTTCTTTTCTAATCATCCACTGTTCATATTACCAAATCATAGTCATATGTTCAAGGATAAACGTCATTGGGGACGTAGTTTTTTGACAAAAAACTACGTCCCCAATGAAAAAATCCCTGTCCCTATTTGAACCAATGTGTGGTTTTATTCGCTATTTTTACCAAGATTAACATCACTGGTACTTCCACCAATACTCCAACAATCGTAGCAAGTGCTACTGGGCTATCTGTACCGAACAATGAAATAGCTACCGCTACTGCAAGTTCGAAGAAATTCGACGCCCCAATCATTCCAGCTGGTGCTGCTACATTATGTGGTAACTTCAACACCTTAGCTGCAATATATGCTATGAAGAAGATGAAGAAGGTCTGAATCACAAGTGGCACTGCAATCATAAGAATATGTGTTGGATTCTCTAGAATCACATCTCCTTGGAACGAGAAAATTAATGTTAATGTCAACAAAAGTCCTATGATTGTAATATTAGAAAACTTAGGAATAAATGTTTTCTCAAAATATTCTAGCCCTTTATTCTTTGTAATTACTCTTCTTGTAATCACGCCACCTGCTAATGGAATCACAACAAATAATACAACCGATAGAATCAATGTTCCCCATGGTACTGTTACACCACTTACTCCAAGCAATAATGCTACAATCGGTGTAAATGCTACTAAGATAATCAAATCATTTGTCGCCACCTGCACAACTGTATATGCAGGATTCCCCTTTGTTAGGTGACTCCATACGAACACCATAGCAGTACAAGGCGCTGCTCCTAGTAGTACTGCTCCAGCCAGATAGTCTGTCGCTAGCTCTGGCGAGATAAACCCTTGGAACACTACAAAGAAGAATACCCATGCGATTCCAAACATTGTAAAAGGCTTAATCAACCAGTTTGTAATCCATGTCACAAACAAGCCTTTTGGGTTCTTCCCTACATCTTTGACGCTCTGAAAATCCACTTTTAACATCATTGGATAAATCATTAGCCAAATTAAAATGGCAATTGGAATCGAAACATTCGCATACTCAAACTGATTTAAAAAATCTGGTATAGCTGGCAAATACTTACCAATTAATACCCCCGCCACCATACATAACACTACCCATACTGTTAGGTATTTTTCAAAAAACCCTATTCCTTGTGATTTGTTTTCTTCCATTTTTACTTCCTCTCTTTTCTCTTCTCTTTTTTTCTTCTCCATTATATGATAAAATACTGTATTGCATTGAAGAAATATCCTACAATGATAATTCCTACAGAACAGATTGCAATAAATGCCCCTAAAAGTTTCGGCTTTACTGCTTTTCTTAGCATAATCATAGATGGTAGACTTAATGTAGTCACTGCCATCATAAATGCTAGAATCGTTCCAAGTTGCGCCCCTTTACTTAATAATGCTTCTGCAATTGGAATGGTTCCAAATATGTCAGCATACATCGGTATCCCAGCTAGTGTTGCAAGGATAACTCCAAATGGATTATCTGTTCCAAGCACTGATTGAATAATATCTTCTGGTATCCAGTTATGAATCAGCGCACCAATTCCTACCCCCACCAAGATATATGGTGCAACCTTCTTGAATGTCGCAACTACTTGTTCTTTCGCATAGATTACACGATCTCTCTTGGTCAAGTCCGGTGATTCAATATCAATGCTAGCTGCACTCAGCACAAAACTCTCTACATGCTTCTCCATTCCAAGCTTATCTAGTACAGTTCCTCCAATAATAGCAATTACTAATCCCAATACTACGTAAACAACTGCAACTCTCCAGCCAAAAATGCTCATCAGTAAAACCAAACTTCCTAAGTCCACCATCGGTGATGAAATCAGAAATGAAAATGTTACTCCAATTGGAAGTCCTGCACTAGTAAATCCCATAAACAAAGGGATAGATGAACAAGAACAAAATGGTGTAACTGTTCCCAGTAATGCCGAAACAAAGTTTGCTCCTATCCCATGAAATCTACTTAGAATCTTCTTGCTTCTCTCTGGCGGGAAGTAACTCTGTATATAAGAGATAATAAAAATCAATGTACATAATAAAACCACTATTTTTATCACATCGTATATGAAGAACTGTAGGCTACCGCCCAAACGCGATTGAATATCTAATCCTATCGCTGTCAATAGATTTCCTACTAACTCATTCAACCATTTCATCCCTAGAATTTGATATTGGAAGAAATCCCAAATCATTTTAATCGTTTCCATATCTTCGCCTTTCTCAAATCAATTTATTTTGATACGATTATCATATGCTACGAAAGAAGAAATGTCAACTGTTAAATCAAAAATTTTTGAACTAAAATAAAAACAATGAGGCTAGCACCTAAAAAACAACCTAGGTACTAGCCTTTATGATTATTTCATATTAATAACCATCCCTTTCACACTATTTCCTCTTTTACAAATCCCACTTATAACAATGATCAGCGTTTGCTCCAACCACGAAATCAAGTGCGTCCATGTCTTGCTTATAGACTGCGAAGATTAATCGAACATCTTTCTTCTCATTCGCTTCCATATTTATAAAGAAATACTCTTTTTCACCAGGATATTCTGTTTGTTCAAAGTAAATTGGCATATAATCATATCCGATTGGCGATGATTCTAACAGATAAGCCTCATCTTTTGCCCCTAGCATTGTATCCATGAAAACCATTTCCTGTGTCGCATCTGAGAGATTTTCCACTTTCATATTCACTTCTACAAACTGTATTTCTCTCTCCTCTTCAGATGTAATCAGCTCTCCTTTTGATGCGTCCCATGTTGAAATTTCAGCCGAATATATTTTCGGTGTTCCATCTGAATTAATAAAGTGCTCTATATCTTGCTCGCCTTCCAGATTGGCGAATCCATCATCCCTCAAATCTTCTGGTAGCGCATCTAATAATTGAATTCCTTCTACCTGATAACTAAGTTCTAAATCTTTTAGCATTATAACTTCACCGATGTTCATTGCGGATACTTCCATATTCCTTTCTTCCACATCCATTCCAGCAGTCTCAAGATATTCCTTGCCCTCTTCTGCTGTCATCAACACTTCTGATTCATCCACTTGAATCTCAATCCCTTCCCCAATCTTGATTATTTCATCTCTCGAAATATCCGATGTAGCATAAATAGTCACAATATACCCTTTATCTTCATAGAATACATTTAGAATCTGATTATAGTCTACTCCAATCTTGGTAATCAACTCGGCATGCAATCCATTGATTTCTAGCTCTTCAACCTCGTTTGTATAAGTGGTTTCTTGCTCCTCATACATGGTTCCTTCTCGTATAGAAACTGCATGAACTGTTCTATCTTCCGCAATGTAATAATATTTATTCTCACCCTCCGACTGCACATATCCATCTGGTAAGTATGTTGGAGTCGCCGTATATTTGTATAAATCCTGAGCTGTCAAAACATCATGCTCGTAACGATAGAATCCTGTTTCAGATTCCCGACTCCCCTCTGCTTGAAACAATCGAACACCTGCAAAACCTGTTACAACTAATAAAGTCATAGACGCTGCAATTAATAACCATCTGGACTTCTTAGCCCCGCTTCGTATTTGGACTTTGTTTTCTCCCCCTCCACCTAGTAGCATTTGTTTTTTTCGCTTGTACTCGTCTGAGAATTCATGATATTCCCCTTCAGAAATTTCCTCTAACATCAATGCAATGCTAATATCTTCTATCACTTGATTCCTGCTCATATTCATACGCCCCTTTCATTTCTTGCATCTTCTGCTTCGCTCTTTGAAATCGCTTCATGGCAGTAGATTCATTAATCTCTAACCGCTTACCTATTTCACAATAAGATAATTCTTGAAAACACCGTAATTTGATAATCTCTCGGCTTACAGAGTCTAATTTAGAGAGTAAATATGTCAGATTATATTTCTCTATAATTTTATCTTCCATTCCATCTCTTCTGTCTAAGCCTACATGATTCAAACTTTCAATTTCTGTATGCCTATCAACATAATTAGCCTCATTTTTTTGTCTTCTATATCGATCAATCGCAATGTTTTTAGCCACTTTAATAATATAATATTTTGTTTCTTCACTTTCACAATCACCAATCACAGAAAGCTTACTAGCAATCCTTACAAAGGTATCATGAGTTACGTCTTCTGCTAACCCACTATCATGCAATATGGAAAATGCTACACGATATAGTAATTGTTCATATAACTGATATAGTTTAGATAATTTTGATTGCTCATCACTATTTATTTTCTTCACTACCTCACCTTCCTTCATCATTTTAAGCGCTTATACCTTATATAACGATTGTGTAATGGAAAATCTGACATAAATGTTTAAATATATTAAAATATATTACATTTCCTATTACACAAGAAAAAATCAATTTATACAAAAGAGGATGTCCTGAATTTACATTTTCAGGACATCCCTTTTATCATTTTAACAACAAAGCTTGTGCCTCTTCTTCAAACTGGTGGTTATACAGTGTGTAATACTCTCCCTTTGCCTTCAGCAATTCTGTATGTGACCCTTGCTCCACAATCTTTCCATCAGAAACCACCAAAATTAAGTCCGCATTCTTAATAGTAGATAGTCTATGTGCAATAACAAAGGATGTTCTATCTTTCAGTAAGTATTCTGTGGCCGTCTGTATCAACCGTTCTGTATGTGTGTCTATGGATGAAGTCGCTTCATCCAGTACAAAGATCTTCGGATCGGTGATAATTGCTCTTGCAAATGAAATGAGTTGCTTCTCTCCAGTAGAAAGCATATCCCCACCCTCACCTACATCACTCTTATATCCATCTTTCATCTTCGCGACTACTGTATCTGCGCAGACTTTTTTCGCTGCTTCTTCAATTTCTCCTTGTGTTGCATCTAGTTTTCCATATCGAATATTATCTGCGATGGTACCAGAGAACAAATGTGGGGTTTGTAGCACATAACCCAAGTTACTATGAAGCCATAATTGTGAGCGTTCTCTATAATCCCTACCATCGATTAGAATCTGACCATCGGTTGGTTCGAAAAATCTACAAGCTAGATTGACTAAAGTACTCTTGCCCGCTCCTGTTTCTCCAACGATTGCCACTGTCGTTCCCTTCTCAATCTTCAGATTAAAATGTTCCAGAATATACTCATGTCCATCTGGATACTTGAAACTTACATCCACAAACTCTATCTCTCCACCCAGCTCTTCCCAGTTTTCCTTCTTTCCATTGAAGTTGTCCCCGTATTTTTCTATAACTTCTGGACGCTCTATGATTTCTGTTTTCGTCTCAAGCAGACCTATCACCCTCTCAATATTCGCCTGAGCGGAGATAATTTCTGCAATCAGCCTCGCAATCTGTTGAATAGGCTCAAAGATTCCTGTTCCATAAGCGATAAATGCGGATAGTGTTCCCACCTGAATCGCACCATCTATAGATAGAATCCCACCTTTGTATAGCACCATTGCGATAGCAAATGATGAAAATAGCCCCACAAGCGGAACAAATACTGCATTCAAAATCACAGTACGCATTGTTGCATCGTACATTCTCGTTGTTGTACCCTTGAAATCACTTAGGTTCCTTTCTTCCATTACTAGAGCTTTCGATGTCTTCGTTCCTAGTATCCCCTCATTGTATCCGCTAGTAATCTCTGAATTAATCTTTCTCACCTTACGATTGTACTTTAGAATCGCCTTCTGAAAGAAATATGTTGCAAGAGAAATAATTGGTAATATAATTACAACAATCAATGCCAACTGATAATTTAAGATAAACATTGCGATAAATGCACCTATGACATACACTGCTGCCCAACACAAATCAATCAAACTCCATGCTACTAGTGCTGCAATTCTTAGGGTATCACTCATGACACGAGAGAAGATATAACCCACTGGGGTCGTGTTATAATAGGAAAAAGACAGTGATTGCAGGTGCAAAAACTGCGCCTTCTTCATATCCTTTCCCAGACACATCTCAATGTCCATAGAGTTTTTTACAAATATTACAACAATAATCGTCTGTACCGAAATTACAACTAAGTTCAACCCAAAGAACCACCACAGAGTGTCGACGGTCTCTCTTTCAATAAAGTAATCAATTGCAAATCGCTGAAACAAAGGAAGGATGATATCAATCCCCGCTGCCGACATCATAAGCACAATGACTAAGATGATTTTATTTCTATATGGTTTCAAAAATGGTATCAGTTTCTTCCACATCGCAAGACTAAAGGGGTTATTATATTCTTTTTCATGAAAACCTGCCATATTTTATCTCTCCTACTTCCTATCTCTCTTATTACATATCAAACTAATCTATGACTTCCTTCTTCATCTGAATGTCATAAATTTGCTTGTAGATTCCCTCTTGATTCAACAATTCTTGGTGACTACCAAGCTGCGATACCTTACCCTTATCAAGAACCATAATCTGATCCGCCCCCATAAGAGTCGTTATCCTATGCGAGATAATAATCACGGTACTATGCTCCATATTATCCTTCAGAGCTTTTCGAATATAACTATCTGTCTGTGCGTCCACAGCACTGAGAGAGTCATCAAAGATCATAATTGGTGCTTTCTGTAGTAACATTCTAGCAATTGCTACCCTCTGCTTCTGTCCACCAGAGAGAGTAATTCCCTTTTCACCTACGATGGTGTCATAGCCATTCGTAAATTCTTGAATGGAAGAATGAATACAAGCTATATTCGCCACCTCTCTCATCTCCACATCATCCACTTCTGGACGTGACGCCTTAATATTCTCCCCTATGGTTCGTGAAAATAGGAACGGCTCTTGCAGAACAATTCCAATATGCTTTCTCAACCACTTCAACTCAATTTCCCGTGTATCCACTCCACCGATTGTAATATTCCCACTCTCTAATGGCAATTCATACAAACGATTTACTAATTGTACTAAGGTAGACTTCCCGCTTCCGGTTCCCCCTAGAATTGCAAATGTTTCCCCTGCCTTGATTCGGAAGCTCACATCATCTAGCACCTTATGTTCTTCATAGGAGAAACTTACATGCTTAAATTCGATATCCGTATCCATCACCGGCTTAGTTGCCGAATCCACATCTGATTCAATTTCTGCGTCCAAGATGTACTGAATCCTTTCAAAAGAAACGCTCATCTTGCTCGTATCGGCTAAAATGCGTCCTAACGTACGAATCGGCCATATCAAACTCTGATTATATGCAATAAAAGCAATGAACTCACCTGTCGTAATCTGACCATTCACAACCTCTACCACTCCCAGTGCTGTAATGATTGCAATCTGCAAACCGGTGATGAAATCTCCAATCCCCCAATACGCACCCGTTATCCGCCCCAGTCGCATCCATGAATTCGCATATTTTTCATTCTTCTCATCAAATTTTTCTACTTCAAACTGCTGTGCTGCAAATGCACGCACCACACGAACTCCAGATAGGTTCTCTTGTACAACAGAAGCCAAGTCTCCTTCGGCAGCATCTGCAACATGGAACTCCTTCGCAATCTTCTCATAGAAAATTCTTGTGTAAAACAAGATAATTGGCATGAATATAATTGCAATGAGTGATAATTTCATACTCATCGACCACATCATAATAATCGAGAAAATTACCATAAATGCCGTACGGAACACCTGCATCAACTGCATAGATAAAAATTTTCTTACCACTTCTGTATCCGAAGTACAACGTTGAATCAAATCCCCCGTCTGGTGCTTCACATGAAAATCAAGAGGTACATTTTGTACATGAGCAAAAAGAGTATCCTTCAATCGCTTGATGTACATTTCGGAACTCTTGGAAGACAATACTGATGTGAAATAAGTAAATACTCCTGTTACACACGCAAGCACTACAATAAGCAATACCACATTAAACAAACTTTCTACATTTGTACTCCCTTCTATATAAGAGAACGTCTGTTGTACTGGCTCCGATAGTACCTCCTCTGTTCCCTGAATAATAGAATCCACTGTGAATCGAATGATTTGTGGTGTAGCCGTATTTAGTGCACTTCCAATGACACAACATAAAATTGCGAGTATCATATGACACTTCAGCCCCTTGGAGTATCGCTGCAACATTTTTATACTTGAAAATTTATTCTTTTTCTTCATCTACACATTTCCTTTTGTTAAATTTTATTTCAAAATTGTTCTTATTTCTTTAATACTTTTCACACAGAATGAACACAATTTCCCTGTATCATAAGTTTATGAAATGAAGCAATCGACAAAGGCGCCGTTGATTGTTTCGACTAACAACTCCGGTTACTACCGTTTATATATATTTTCTCTCCTTCTGTTTGAAATAAACAGAAACAAAGTGAACATTCTATTAGGTGTTCACTTTTTCTCTGTAGTTTTATTGTAACTATTCAGCTATGATATGCTTGAATCCTACAGAAATCTTTGTTATACTCAGCTTGTTACAATAAATATCAGATTAGGAGGTTTCAGCATGAAACAACAATTCGAACATAGCAAATATCAATGGAGCAACTTCTCCCAAAAAGAAAAGATTCTATATATCCTTCAAATGATCTGTGGTGTCGCTGTCGCAATCCTAGGACTCATCACAATTTCATCTGGCAATAACGAGTTGTTCAAGTTCCTATTTTTATTACTCACAGCCACCTTGTTTTTACAAGGATTGAACATAAGAAGAACCAGTAAAAAAACGAGTAACTTCAGTTTTGCTTCTGGAGCCTTTGTTTTTATTATCTCTATACTGGCGTTTTTTGCTTAATCTACTTATACTCTACACTCATCAAAGTAAGTCCATGGGCAGGTGCCATGAATCCGGCACTCTGCCTATTCTTTTCTTCTAAAATCCTCTGCATGCTATTTTGATCCCGCTGTCCCTGTCCCACTTCCACTAATGTTCCCACCAGAATTCTCATCATATTTTGAAGGAAACCATTAGCCACTACCGTTATGGACAACAAGTCTTCCTTGGATATTATCTCGATACTTTCAATAATTCTAGTGGTGGACTTCTTCATATGTTTGTTCCCACAGAAGCTTTTGAAATCGTGAAGTCCACATAAGGCTATCGCTGCAGTCTTCATCGCCTCAATATCCAACCTTCGTTCTACAGCATATTGATACTTTCGTTCAAACACACTCCTCTTATTCTTCATCTTAATCTGATAACAATAAGTCTTTCTCACTGCCGATAATCTGCTATGGAACCTTGATGAAACAGTGGAAACCTCAAGCACCCTAATATCTTCTGGTAGATAATGGTTTAGATAATTTCTGATATCCGCTAGAGGAATATCCTGTGGTAAATGGAAATTAAACACTTGCCCTCTAGCATGGACTCCCGCATCCGTCCGCCCAGACCCATGAATCTCTATCCTTTGTTCTGCCATAATACTTAAGACATTTTCAATCTTTGCCTGAATGGTATTCTCCGTATTCCCCTGTTTCTGCCACCCTTGGTATCTAGACCCATCATACTCTACAACTACTTTATAATTGACTGTTTTTTCCTGCATTCTCTAGTCTCCATCATATATGATATACTTATTTTTGCCCGCTTTCTTCGCCATATAAATCGCCATGTCTGCCTTGTGTGAATTTCAGTGTGCATGATGATAAATTCGTTTAATTCTTTAGATTATCCTTGTTAAAAATCAAAGGATATAATTTGTTCACCTCGCTACTGTGGTAAAATGTTTACTAATTACAATTTAACATAACCACTAAATTTATTCAAGAGAAAGAGGGATGAGAAAGGGGACAGTGGTAGGATGAGCTTTTGCTCATATCTCCGCTGTCCCCAATAATCAAATTTATTCGTATTCTACTACATCAGTGAGTTTCAATAAGAACTCTCTTTCGTTTTCATTTCCTTTTACTAGCTGTGATGCCGCTACAATCGGAATCCATTTTTGTACATATTGTCTTGCTGTATCACTCTTCAAGCAGAATTTTGTAAGGTATTTCTCTGCTATCGTTTCTTTTCCTTCTAACATGAACAATAAGTAGCTTCTAGCAACATCAGCAGATGCATTTCCTTGTGTTACATGTGACCAGTCGATTACGTAATGTCCACCATCTGGTGTGATAATGATATTACTTGGATTGAAGTCTCCATGGCACACTTTCTTATGTTTTGGTGTACTTTCTAATCTTGTCTGTAACTCATATCTATTTGTCGCATCTAGACCTGTCTGTCCGATTTTCATAGACATTTTTTCACGTAATTTATTGAGATGTGGTGCAGTTTTTTCATGAATTTCCATTTGGATGTCCACAAACATTTCGATGTACTCATCTAGCTTGTCAGGATTTTCATCCATTAACTCCGCCATAGTCTTTCCTTCTACAAAATCACTAATCAATGCCCATTGGTCTTCTACCTTTTTCACTTCCTTTAATTCTGGAACTGCAATTCCTGCTTCGTAGACCCTTGCTTGGTTGAGTGCTTCATTTAGTATCTCCGATGTTTTAAATGTGTTGTCAAAAACCTTTAGAACTACATCGCCATCACGGTATATTGTTTTATTTTTGCGCTTTGCAATAATATTTTCGTTGTTCATGATTATTTCTCCCCTCCATAGTAAACTTTTAGATACATGTCTTTCATCTCACTCATCAATGGATAACGTGGATTTGCACCAGTACACTGATCATCAAATGCTTGCTCTACCATTTCATCCAATGTGTCTAAGAAATATTTCTCATCTACTCCATACTCTTTGATAGATCCTTTAATTCCGATTGTTGCTTTCAATTCATCAATCTTTTGGATTAATTTTTCTACCATTTCTTCGTCACTTGCTCCTCTGATACCTACGAAGCTAGCAATTTCTGCATAACGCTCTGCTGTCTTTGGATAGTGGTATTGAGAGAATGCTCCCATTTTCACTGGATTATCTGACATATTAAAACGAATCACTTCATTAATCAATAGTGCGTTCGCAACACCGTGTGGTAGATGGTGCATTGCTCCTAATTTATGTGCCATGGAGTGGCAGATACCTAGGAATGCATTTGCAAATGCCATACCTGCAAGTGTTGATGCATCTGCCATCTTCTCGCGTGCCTTTGCATCAGAAGGTCCATTTTCGTAAGCTGCTGGAAGATATTCAAAGATAATCTTCAACGCTTTTAATGCCATACCATCTGTGTAATCACTTGCTAGCATAGATGCATATGCCTCTAGTGAGTGAGTCAAGGCATCGATACCTGATGCAGCTGTTAATCCTTTTGGCATATCCATCATCAAGTCTGCATCTACGATTGCAACATTTGGAAGCAATTCATAATCAGCCAATGGATATTTAATTCCTGTCTTCTCATCTGTGATAACAGCAAATGGAGTTACCTCACTACCTGTACCAGCAGTCGTTGGGATTGCAATGAAGTTTGCCTTCATACCGAGTTTCGGGAATCCATAAACTCTCTTTCTAATATCCATAAAACGCATTGCTAAATCCATGAAATTTACTTCTGGATACTCATATAGAGTCCACATAATCTTAGCCGCATCCATTGCAGATCCACCACCTAGTGCTACGATACAATCTGGTTCAAATGCTCTCATAGCTTCTGCACCTTTTTTCGCACATGCTAGAGTTGGGTCTGGCTCTACTTCGAAGAATGTTACATGTTGAATATTCATTTCGTCTAGTAAATCAGTGATGCGCTTAGAATATCCATTCTTAAATAAGAATTCATCAGTAACCACAAACACCTTTTTCTTCTTATATTCATCTTTCAACTCTGCAAGAGCAATCGGTAAGCACCCTTTCTTGAAATATACTTTTTCTGGTGTTCGCAACCACAACATATTCTCTCTCCTTTCGGCTACTGTTTTTGTATTTAACAAATGTTTTACTCCGACATTCTCCGAAACAGAGTTTCCACCATAGCTTCCACATCCTAATGTCAATGATGGCGCAAGTGCAAAGTTAAATAAATCTCCAATTCCACCGTGTGCAGATGGTGTATTTACTACGATACGGCAAGCTTTCATCATGTTCTCAAATGCCTTCATATCGTCTTTTGCTATATTTGTATTAATAAAGATTGAAGCTGTATGTCCATAACCACCATCTTTTACTAGACGATCTGCCTTCTCTAAACCTTCTTCAAACTTCTTATATTTATACATCGCCAACACTGGTGATAATTTCTCATGTGCAAATTCTTCTGTTAATTCTACACTTGTCACTTCACCGATTAGAATTTTTGTCTTTTCTGGAACTTTAATCCCTGCAAGCTCAGCGATTTTTGCGGCAGGCTGTCCAACAATTTTAGCATTCAATGCACCATTAATAATAATTGTTTTACGTACCTTCTCTGTCTCATCTTTCGACAAGATGTGGCATCCTCTCAAAGCAAATTCCTTCTTCACTTCATCATAGATTGTTGCATCCACTACTACTGATTGCTCACTAGCACAGATTACACCATTATCAAATGTCTTAGATAAAATAACAGATGATACTGCCATCTTGATATCACAAGTCTTATGGAAGATTGCTGGTACGTTACCCGCTCCAACTCCTAGTGCAGGCTTTCCAGAAGAGTATGCATTTTTAACCATACCTGGACCACCTGTTGCTAATACGATATCAGAAGCTCTCATGACTTCATTAGTAAGTTCTAGAGATGGTGTATCTATCCATCCGATAATCCCTTCTGGCGCTCCAGCTGCAACAGCTGCTTCAAGCACAATTCTTGCTGCTTCTACTGTACAACCCTTTGCTCTTGGGTGAGGACTGAAGATAATACCATTTCTTGTCTTCAATGCAATCAAGGCCTTGAATATCGCTGTCGATGTTGGATTTGTTGTGGGGATAACTGCTGCAATGACACCAATCGGCTCTGCGATTACTCTGGTTCCAAATGCATCATCTCGTGAGATTTCTCCACATGTTTTTGTGTCCTTATATTTATTATAGATATATTCCGATGCGTAATGGTTCTTGATCACCTTATCTTCAACAATACCCATTCCTGTTTCTTCCACAGCCATTTTAGCCAATGCAATACGGCTCTTATTCGCTGCCATCGCTGCTGCTTGAAAAATCTGATCTACTTGTTCCTGAGAAAAACTAGCAAATTTCTCCTGTGCCTCGCGAATCTGATTTAGGCGCACAGTAAGCTGCTCTACCGTAGCGACTGTCGCTTGTGTTTCTTTCTTGTTCTTCATAAATCTACACCTCTCTTAATTTGTTCGTTAATTTTTTAACAACCTTTACACTGACATATTATCATGATTGTATTTTCTTGTAAACAATTTTTTATCTTTTTTACTAAATGGATAATTTTACCGTGGTTATGCATTTTTTTTTGGTTATTTTTATTATATCCCAAATTCAAAAAAAATGTTGTGAATTTTTAAAAGTTTTTGTTTTCATTCCGCGCATTTTATTGTAAAATAGACATATGAGTAATTACTATTTCTATTTAACGCGTTTTATATGAGGAGATTTAATATCATGAAAAATTTGAGAATCAAATATAAACTGACAGTGTATTTAGGAATCATCACACTTATTTTAGTATTTAGCAGCTTTTGCTCCATAACAAGTGTACAGCATTTGAATAAGTTGTTTGGTGATTATAATGAGAATGATATTTCTATAACACATGAATTAACCAATGTGCTATCTAACTTTGATCATCTTTCTTTAGAGACGAGTGCTTCACTCATCACAAAGGATGCGACAGCAGCTAGTGAAATCCTTGGTTCATTCGAATCTCATGTAGAGAGTATTGGTACAAGTTTAGCAAATATTCAGGCAACTAGTTTCAGTTCAGAATTCGATCAAATGCTTGCTACAGCTTCAACCGAATTAGAAGTAGCTAGCGAGAGTAATCTCCTTATTTTAAATGCCATGATTGATGGAAACTTCAACGAGGCTGAGAGTATCTATACTAGCCAGTACCTACCAAGTATTACGTTGATTGAAGATCAATTGGCTAGTCTCGAACTGCTTGCAACAGATAATGCTACCAGTTCTGCATCAACAGTTGAAAACTATAGCGCAAACACTGTTATCGCTCTACTTGTAATTAGTATTGTAAGTATTTTATTTACACTTTCATGCATCTTTATATTAGCAAAAACAATCGTACCACCGATTGTCGAACTACAAGCATCGGTAAAAGCCTTATCACAAGGTCGTTTCAAAGATGTGGTGATCAATTATGATTCCAAAGACGAATTGGGTGAATTATCGAGCGATTTAAAAGAAACTGTTTCTTCTATAGAGAATATGATTCGTGACCTAAGCGATAAACTACTGGAATTATCAAAAGGAAATTTTGCAATTGATACAAGCGCAAACCGCGAGATGTATATCGGAGATTTTTCAGCGTTACCAACTTCATTAGACACCTTTGTTGGAAAAGTTCATGATACTTTATTACAAGTGAACAGTGCTGCTTCTCAAGTATCTTCTGGATCCGCACAAGTGTCTATGGGTGCTCAGTCCCTCGCACAAGGTTCTACCACACAGGCTACTTCTATTCAAGATTTAGTAACTGCTACTTCACAGATTTCTGGACAAATTAGTATGAATGCACAGAATGCAAAAGAAGTCAGTGAAATGTCAGTTATGACTGCTGAATCAATTACATTTAGCAATGAACAGATGCAGAACATGATGCACTCTATGGAGCAGATTGATTCTACTTCAAAAGAGATTAGCAAGATTATTAAAACGATTGAAGACATCGCATTCCAAACGAATATACTAGCTCTAAATGCAGCAATCGAAGCCGCCAGAGCTGGAACAGCAGGCAAAGGGTTCGCCGTTGTAGCAGAGGAGGTTCGAAACCTAGCTGGTAAATCAGCAGAGGCAGCGAATAATACAACCTTATTGATTCAAGCATCTATCAATGCTATAAAAGATGGAGTTTCCTTAGCAAAGGTAACAGCCGACAACTTGTTAAGTGTTGTGGATCGTTCCAATAATTCCACTGGTTTGATACAAGAAATTGCAACAGCAACCAATGATCAAGCACAGGCGATTGACCAGATTTCAGTCGGTTTAGAACAGATATCCGGAATCGTACATGCCAACTCCGCAACTAGCGAGCAGAGCGCAGCAGCAAGTCAAGAATTATCATCCCAAGCTACATTGATGAGACAATTAATTTCTGGATTCCAATTAAAAAACTCAGAACTTCCAGCCAATGACTATATGTCGGCATATGATGGAGATACTACATATACTAGCGAAGACTATAGCGACTACAGCAACTATAGTGAAGATGACTACAATAATTATAATGATTACAGCAGTAATAACGATTATAGTAGTTACGACGACAAATATTAATTTGCCAGCAACGTGATTTGTGAGGGGCCATCCATCCTCTCACAAATAAACACCGAAAAAAGGAGTAGGTCAGTCTCCCACGACAACCTACTTCTTTTTTAATTTCTCTTTAATCGCTTGAAGTTGTGCTTTTCCTGCGACAGCCTCTTGATTCATCTCTGCTGCCTCTTTAAGCTCTCCTCGCAATATCTTAACATTTCCTGGTGCATTAATCGCCAATTTAACCGTATCCGCCCCGATATCCATAATAGAGATTTCAATCTCATCCCCTAGCATGATAGCCTGACCTTTTTTTCTCTGTAATACAAGCATATCACACCTCCTTATTATGAAAATCTTTTAACAGATGTCGAAACTTATATTCATCCGATTGCAATATAACTTGAATCGCTTTTCTCGACTTCACATTCACTACAATTGGACACTTTAGATTCACCGTGCTATCTTCTGGACGCTCCTTCAGCGCACAAATTGTATATACCGATAAGGAATCACTATCATCTGCTTCCAATCGGCTATAATCCTCTTCCAATATATCTGGTGAATACGACTTATTTAGCAAAAATGGATTAGCCACTAAAAATGACAGATTCTCATCCTCTACACTCAAGAGATATAAAAATCTCTCATCCTCTTCCACAGTTATCGGAAGAAACTTTTTCTTATCCTCAAAGCCAAATAACCCATCAGGAAATATAATCAAATCCCCCTCGTCATACAAAGAACTATCTAATCCCATACTCATATAAGTAACTCCCTTCTTATTGATTTAAGTTTAGCATTTGACCGAAATCAAATGCTAATATCAACCATCATATATTAAGCTTGTGTATCTACCGCAACACCTGTGAAGACCTCAGAAGCCCTTGCTGGTACATAAATAGGCTCACCTACATATTCAATCACCAAATCAGGATGTTGTGTAATGGATAGTTCAATGGAACCCGGGATAAATTCAACGTCACCTTTATCAATTCTAGCATCGAAAACCAACTTATCCATCTCATATTGAATCGATAATTCAGGTCCGACCCAAGAGATTTCCGGTCCTGTAGTCGGCGTAAATCCCAAACCAAATTCCGCCGATGGTGGTGCTGATCTCTGGGTGTCTAATGAATGCAATGCTTGCGCACCCTCCCCCAATCTCGCCTTTAATAGCATCTTACCTTCTTTTGCGAATTGAGCAGTTGCTTGATATGCTGCTGCTCTTCCCTTATCTGGGAGTTGTGCAATCGAACGTGCTGCACTCGGTGATATGGAATTTCTAGCCTCAAATGTATCAATATTCACTTTGATTGGGCTACTCTTAATCTTAATTCCACCACGATCCCTACTAATCTCTAGCTCCGCTGTCCCCGAACGCCGCTGTAACTTTGCATCATTCATCTTCAACTCGTACTCAATCGGCACGGTCGTAATCTTAATCAATTGTTCCATTGTTATCTACCTCCTAAACTTTTATTACTGAAGAAAATCTAATAATGATTGAGAAAGAATACTCATACCCACTCTTAATGATGCGTTATACACATACTGTGAATAAGAATAGTTTGTAATCGCCTCTGTAGCTTCAATCCCTACTTCATCCGTATACTGCTCTTGAATATTGATAACCTCATTCTCCAATCTGAGCTCCGTCGCATCTAGCAACTGTGACTTTGTTCCAATCTCGGCCAAACTGTTTCGGACATCATCTGCATTATTCCCTAGTGACTCCCATAACACATTATACTGTTCTGAATCAAATGGCTCTGTTTCTAACAAATCTGCCATATCTCCCATGATGGAAATCGCATTCTTAGGATTACCAGCAGCATCCAATCCATATCCCATAACATCAACCCCTGGCATAGATGAATCAAATGCACTAGAAGGTATAATCTCACCTGCTCCATCAAAGGTAAGACCAAATCCCAAGTCTACATACGCAGTTTCTGCTGCATACTCTGCTAATTTTGCCTGATCCGCTGCATCTGTACTATTCACATCAATTCCTCGATAAGTCACCACTCCCGTGTCTTCGTCCAAGGCAAATGGAGGATCACCATAGGCATCATTTCCGCCTGTTACATATGCATTTCCATACATCGTATTCAGTGTATATACCATAGATTTTTGCATCTCACGAAATGTTGCAGCATAGACTTCTCTATTTTCTGCATTGGTACCATTCAATGCCTCCATACTATATCGATTATCCACTTCCTTAAGGATGTCATTCACTTCCATCAAAACATCCTCTTGCGTAGCCTGCCAACTTATAGCATCCTTCGTAGCACTCAGATATTCATTCGATCTCGCATAACGATTATCTAGAACAACTGCTTGCCCCGCTGCCGCTGGGTCTTCATAGGCATCCATAAATCTTCTGCCTGTTTCTACTTGAGTTCTCGACGCATCAAGACCACTCAATGTAGAATTTAAGTTTGTTTGATAATTTCCCATTATCATATTAGTAGTAATACGCAATTATTCTTCCTCCTATCTACCTACGACGCCCGTTCCGTTTATCAACTTATCTAGCATCTCATCTAAAGTAGTGACAAGTCTCGACGCTGCACCATAAGATTGCTGATATCTCATTAGATTCATCGTCTCTTCATCTAAACTTACACCTGATATAGATTCTTTTGAATCTGATATCTGATTTAATACAGAAACGTGACTGCTTAATATCACTGACGATGCACTGCGTTCAATGGATTGAATATTCTGAATGCTATCATAAATCCCCTGTATAGTGCCCGTATATATTAGATTCCCACCTTCTGTTATTCTCGTTTCGTCACTAATGATAGCATTCACCATAGATAAGATATTGCTATAATCAGTTGAACCTGCATCTGTTTCCTTCGATAAAAGCAATGAGGTCGTTCCATCCATCCAACCATCCGAAATTTTTATATTGGTTGCAGTGAAATCTGTAGTTGTACCACCTGTAGTTGTAAAAAGTGGATCATTCGGTTCATTCAATTCATTTAATTTTGTAGCTAACTCGTTCACAAATGCATCAAACAACTGCTCATAAAACCCAATCCCTTTTACATCTGTCGGTGGATCATCAAACTCTCCTGATTTATTCAGCATATCCATGTTGCCCTTAAATACACCATCTCCCATTAGATTCGAGATATTCGTTGTCGTTCCCGCTGTGTCTTCTAAGTTCATCGCATACTGCTCTGTTGCTGCATCATATGAAAAAGTAAACTCGCCGAACTCAACTCCATCAATCAATGTGTGCTCCGTTCCATTTTCATCCTTAAATGTAACCTTCATCTCTTGTACATTCAAAGTTGTAAGCGTATCTGTATAAGAAACATCTATCGGCAAATAAGTTGCTAAATCATCTAATAAACTATTTCTCTGATCTTGTAGTTCTAGAGCCGGATTCCCCAGAACCTGACTTACTTTAATAGATTCATTCAACTGTGCAATCTCTTCTAGAATTTGGTTCACATTTGGAATCAATGTGTCCTCCATCTTCGCTACAAGTTCTTCTTCCACGCCCTCTAACTGGCTCGCATTTTGATGAATCTGGTTAATCAACACCTCAAACGATGTACGCACTAAGGTATCTAAACTTTCATCACCTGCATTCGCTGAATTTGCAATGTTCTTTAATTGTGTAACTACTTCGTTTAATCCAACACGAATCCCTTCCGTCACAGACTCATCGAAGATATCACCGATGCTCTTCAGTACTTGATCTGTTGCATCAGCCGTTCCAACCTTTACAATCTGATTGCGATATTGCATGTCTAAGTAAGGGTCTCTAATTTGCGACACCCCCGTCATCATAACACCCTGTCCCACCTTGTTTTCATTATGGCTCGCCGCATGGCTAAGTCCATTCGGTGTAATACTCACTAAATCTAGCGTCTGCCTCGTATATCCTGGTGTATTGATATTCGATATGTTCTGTCCTGTTATATCTATCGCTGTTTGGCTCGCCATCAGCGCTAATTGTCCCATTGAAAATCCTGAAAATGTCGAAGTTACCATCTAATCTCTTCCTCCTTAGTCGTTACTAAACACTTCTGTCTGTATGTCCTTTTCCTGTATATTCTTTCTTTCCAGACTCTATATGATTTTGTTTATTACGTTCGATTGCTTTTTCAACCTCTCGTAGATTCAATTTCATCATCTTCTGAGCATCCTCGTTCACTACTTGGAACATCTGAATCACTCTACTGAGTCCCTCAAAGGAAGGAAGTAATTTTTTCTGTTCTTCCTCGCTCACCTCTTCTAGAATCTGGTGAAATGACATCCCCTCAAATCCTAGCTCGGCTTGAAGAGATTCTCTCTTCATCTCCAACCCTCGCAACTTCATGACAAGCGGTTGCTCCTTCTTCATACACTCTTCTACTGTAACCACGCGTTGTTCTCTGCCTGCAGATAATTTCATACTGCCTATCTGCGTAAGTTCCCGAAACGTAACAATCAATTCATTTATTACACCAATGTATTCTTCCACTCACAGTCTCCCTATCCAAGAATTCTAGTTGCAATCTTCTGTACATCAACTTCATAAGTTCCCTGTTCAATCGCATCCCTAAGTTCAGAAATCCGTTCTTCACTAGTATGGAAACTCATCTCATATATTGCTTTTTCTGCAATTTCCTTTGAAATCTTTGATTCCGCCTCTTTTTTTCCGCCAGAAATAAGAATTTCATCGAAATTCTTACCCTTACTCTCTTTTGTATCATATTTATTTGATTTAACAGCCTGAGATAAATTGTTTGTATATCTTCCCGTAACATTATCAACTGAAAGCCTCATATCATACGCCTCCTTTATTATATCTTACTTTAATATCGACGGATGCAAAAAAAAATTAAGTTATTTTCTCTATTTTTTGCGACTAAATTTAGAAATCACTTGATTCCACTTATTTCCAATACCATTCCCCAGACTCTTACACTGCTCCGTCACCTTATCAATGATATTTGCCTTGATTTTCTCTTGCCAAAAATCAATAACCTTATATTTAAGCTTAATATATTTTGCACGCAACTTCACATAGATTTGATAGGTTCGATGAGCAATAAATTTATATGCAATCCGCACCAACCGTACTACCCAGCAAGCAGGCAAAAAGAATTTCCCCTTCTTGAGAATTGGGTACAGTGTATCCATATATTCAGCAGGCGGAAAAAACCATTCAAGGGCTTGTTTTCTTCTGCGTCTCTTCATATCATTTTTATAAATGATTTCTACCTCTTCAATCAATGGCAAAATCATTGCGCAATGAGTTCTTCCTCTCAAACCCTTAGATAAGATATACCTTTCCATAGAATGGAAGATCTTATCATGTTCTGGAAATAGCATGCCACCAAACCAAAATGCTGACAATTGTATGAGACATAAATGAAAGTTCTCAACCTCAAAATCCTGCAGTTTTTTGTTGATATATCCAAAGTTTATCTTCTTATAAATCTTAACATAGTAATTCCACATGTCCACTACATCTTGTATGGTAAGTATTCCTCGCGCGAAATTCTCTGCCGAATTGCATATGATATAGAGGTAAAAATCTTCTTCAGAAAAAACATGTGCAAACATTGTATTTTCCTTTGTAGGATAATCTTTCAGCACATCTGCAAAATACTTCTTCATCTTCTTATTGGTAAAATCAATTCCTACTTGCAATGCGATATGAACACCTGGTATTTTGTAATACAAGGATTCTCCCGCAGCTTCACTCTCTTGCTTCTCATAGTCTAATTCTAGCAAGATTTTCTCCGCACGCTCTAGGTCTTTTCCTTGAACCACAATATTTACCTTCTGCACATAGCGCATATCCCTCTGGGGATAATATACTGGTAATAAAAAATCCTTGAGCACCAAATGATGAATTCTAAGAGTCTCAAATAAGTTTTCCAATTCTATCAATGCCACTTTATATCTGGACTCACTATATACAGAACGATGATACCGCTCCTCGAATTTTTTCCTCCACATATTTTCTTTTTTACCATTCATTGCCAACACTGCATAATATGCCATATTTGCCACATTATGGAATTCCGCCGTTCGATACATCATATCCCACTGTGGTTCCATCTTCCACTTTGGAATCTCCGATTGGTTTACAATCGCGGAAAGCATTTCCAATAGGCATTGTGTTTCATAATTTCTTGTACTTGCGCTCATCTGCTATTCGTTTCTCCTCAAATATATCCATTTTTTTCTCATCGTATATTGCTTTTTTCTCATCAGCAACCACAACTCCTGATACGAGTGTAATGACACGTTTTTTCATGATTGTAACCAACTCCTTCGAGTGACTGGCAACAATCAATGTAATCCCCAATCGATTGATTTCCTCTAATAACAACATCATATCCCATGCCATTCCTGGACTTAAGTTTGCGGTTGGCTCATCGATCACCAAAATTTTGGGATTCACAACGATTGCCCGCGCTAATAAAGCACGAGCCAACTCTCCTACTGAGACCTCATGAGGATATGATTTTGCCTTGTCTGCAATTCCCACTGTAGAAAGTGTCTTCTCAATTCTCTGCTTTCGTATTTTTCTCGACACCTCTATAGCAATCAATACAAAATCTATGTTTTGGTATATCGTCTTCTTTGGCAATAACCCTCTCTCTGCATCCATAATACCAAATTGTCTGCGAAAATACGGCATTTTCGCCTTAGACACATTCTTTGTGTTTTTTCCATATATATATACATCTCCCGAGCTAGGGAGCAACTCACCACAAAGCAACTTGAGTAAGGTGCTCTTCCCTGACCCACTTTTTCCGACAACAAAGACGAATTCTCCTTTATCAACCGAAAAAGAGACATCTTCTAGGCTTAAGTTTTCCTGCCCATAATCCTTGCTTACATTTTGAAATACAATTTCTTTTTCCATTTAAGAAATTTCCTCTCTATTTTTTCTCCCATTTGTTGTATAATGACATATGAAGGAGGTTCGTAATGAAAACGTTAGCAAGAGTCACATTCTTTTGTCTATTAACTCTCGGTATAATTCTAACACTTACCGAGTCCTCTTGGCAAGGAATACCTACACAAAATCATCAGCTCATCTCAGATGAGACTGTTGCAATACATGAAACCACTGTTCCTAGCGGAACTGGGAATACAAGTGAAACAGACGCGACACCAAAAGAGAGTCCAGATACTACATCTTCTGAAGGCTCTGAGAGCTCCGAAGATTTTATCATTCCACTCACCATGTACTACCAGAACGACCCAGAATGGGCTTCCTATCTCTATGGTGGAACTGATCGTATGGCATCGCATGGCTGTGGACCTACTGCGCTCTCTATTCTTGTGGAATCACTATCATCACAAGAACTCTCCCCTGTTGCTGCCGCTGATTGGGCTGCTGCAAATGGATACCACGCTCCCGGCGGCGGAACCGAACACGCTTTGATTCCAGAAGGTTCGGTTCATTTCGGATTAGAGGTAGAACATGTTACTACATTAAGTCCTACTGACTTCCAACTCGTACTCTCACAGGACAAACTCATCGTATTTCTTATGGGACCTGGTAATTTTACAGATGGAGGTCACTTCATCATTGCACATGGCTACACTCCTGATGGACAAATCATCGTGGCAGACCCTGCAAGTCCTGACCGTACAAGTACTCGCTGGGATCCAGAAATTCTTACTTCTGAAGCAAAGAAGAACGCAAAGGATTGGGGACCAATTTGGATTATTTCCAATTAAAGACGGGGGAGAAATGCTCTCGCATTTCACACCCCCGCTCCTTTGTTATACACTGAACGGTTACCGACTAATCGCTCATTGATTAACTTGTCCTCACTACGAACTTTTTCCCAAAGCCTCTTTGTTCCCTCTATCAATACTATAATATCCTGATAATTCTCATCATCATCATAGCCACTTTCGACAACCTGCCCCCTTAACAATAAGGAAATCTTTCTAGCATCAATTTCAGGCTCTTTTATCAAAATTTTTTCAATTTCTTTATCGCACACCTGCATTTTTTCTACAAGCTCAGATCGATTCCGAAGCAATAGGCGTGTAGCAACTTTATCGTTTCTAGACAAGTGTTCTTTTAATTCTTGTGTAAGAGCATTTAATTCACTTAAACTACTATATTTTACTTTTAATTGAGCGCATACTCGTTCTAATGTTTCTTTCACCCTTGTCTCACTCATGCATTTTTCCCCGCCTGTGCGAAAGTCTCTCTCAACTCTTTCACCATCGGTTGCAATTCGTATAAAACTTCTTTTCTTCTTCCCGCCTTAGCACGTGCCAGCTCGAATAGAAAATACTCATACATTTGTCTCAAGTTGCGACTAATCTCATAATCATGATCTAAAGTAGTATTAAAATATCGTACAATATCTATAGAACGCTGAATTGAAGTGTCAAACAGTGCATAATTATCCACCTCCAAACACAATTGTGCTTGCCTCAACCTCTTAATCAACTCATCATAGAGAACGATAACTAACTCACCTTGAGTCATCGTCATGACTGCCTGCTCCTTATATTGGTGATATCCATTATTTGCCATGTTCTATCCTTTCCCTCTATGCTGTAAACATAGAACTGATATAACTGCTCTGTGAGTTCATCTCTGCAATCAAAGTCTCTAATGCAGTGAATTCGCTTGTGTAACGATCCACTTCCATCTGAAGCGTATCTTTCAACCTATCAATTTCATCTTCCATGTCATCTATCATCTTTTGAAGCGAGTTTTCTAACATGGATGTCGGTGCAAGTTCCGAACCCGCTCTATCTACTAATATCCCCTTGTCTGCTCCTGTTACTTCCGCATACTTCTCGTAGATTGCTTCCACATTCACCATGAATCCAGCTCCTGCCGATGTCCCTGCGCTCGTTGTTAGACTGTCCGCACTTAGCAACTCTTTTACATTATCTGGGTCTGCGTTTAATGCTTCCTCGAATTTATCTTCATCAAATACTAACTTACCATTATCCTTATAATTAGTAGAAACTGTGATACCAATCTCTTCAAACGCCTGTGTCATTGATGCTGGAAGCGCAAATCTCAATTCATCCGCAAGTGCCTTTAAGTCACTATCATTGAACAATAGACCCGCATTCGCCTTCTCTTCCCATAACTTAATCTCATTCTCTGTCATCTCATCTTTCTGAGCATCTGTCAGCGGTGCATAATCATTATTTGGCTTCTCACTTGTTTCAGCATTCACCAATGCGATTAAGGCATTGTAATCATCTATCATTCCTTTCACTGCTTCTATGGTTTCCTCAGTATCAACCTCTGCCTTGAACTCGATTGCTTCGCCGTCTGTAAACACTTCGTTTGCCGTAATGCTCATTCCATCAATATCAAACGTATTGGATAATCTAGTCAATGTAACCGGTGAATCCATTCCTTCATATTGAATCTGTATCTGTGCATCTTGTCCCTCAGTTACAGTATAACCTGTACCAAAAAGCATTTCAGCAACATTTCCTCCTAAATCAATCGTTCCATTTGCACCCTCTTCTGTAGATTTTACGATGAAAGAGTCTGTTTGAGCTTGATAAGAAACTTCAATTCCCAAATCACTATCGTTGATTGCTTTGATAATGTCATTTACCGATGTTGTATCTGCGCTAAATCCAAATTCCTCTGAAAGGTTTAGTTCTTTACCTGATCCATTACTAATAATTAAGTCCCCAGTTGATAGTGCATCTGTCACATTTGAAAGCCCTGAATCTTTCAGATTTGTCGTTAGATTCGCACGATTGGACTCTCCGATTTGCATGTTAAAGAAAGACTCTTCTCCTACTAGGAATCCTGAACCACTCACCAACTTTAACTCAGAACTCTTATCTTCCGTTCCACCACTCTCTCCTGGAACCATTGTCATGATCGAAATAGATGAATTCGCCCCATCATCTGTGAAGTTAACTTTGACTCTTCCTGCACCATACGCTTCGTCTAGCTGTGCCTGCATATCCGCTACCATATCTCCCATGGTCGCATAAGTTTCTTCAAACTTAATTGTTGCATTCTTACCATTGTAGTTAAATGTCATACTAGTTCCCTTGATGGCATCTGCTACTGTTCTTTCTTCTATAAGGGAAGCTGCATTTGCTGCTTCGTAAGTTGCATCAGAAAAATCTATCGGTTCTGTCAATTCCTCACCCTCAGCTAAGATACCTAAATCAGTGAGAATATTTCCCGTGCCACCAGTAATCTTCGTTTCATTTCCATCTACACTCTGGAATGTAATATTACCATCAGCACTAATCCCCGCTTCAATCTGGTCTGCCAGAGTTCCACCAGCAGCTGTAATTTCTCCCAGTGCTTCATTAATAGCATCTTTCACTTTGTCCAAACTAGAATAATCCTTACCCTTTTCTAGTTCTACCGTATAACGTTCCCCTGCTAGTTCAAAGTATATCTTATCCCCTTCTACCTTACTTACATCTGCTGCTGCTGTGAGATTGGAATCAAAAGTACCCGTTGCCAACTCGCTACTAGATACCCCGCTTGATATAAACTGTGCATTTTTCGCCAATTGTGAAACTCCAATAATGGAGAATCCCGCTGCACTCGCTCCAGACCCCGAGACACTTACCTTATCTGCATTGTCTCCCATTGGGGTGATATTATTTGGTGCATAAAGAGAACTGGACAGCAAATTCGATGACGACGAATACGACATATATTTCGATTGAAATTCATTGAATGAATCAATAATCAATCGAAGAGATTCTTGCTTCCATTCCTCTGTCTGAATGTCTTGATATTTACTATCAATCTTCGACTGTGTCCCTATTGTCATCCCTTCAATTAATTCCTGTGTATCCAATCCACTTGCTAATCCACCATACCCATTAATCATACTCGATGTTAAACTACCTACTCCACTTACACTTGACATAATTCTACCTCCTATATATCGTCCAAATTTATTTTATTCTGAAATTTATTCTAGTTATGTTTTTCTTCATTTATATCTATCGTCAAAAAAAAATAATAGTTAAGTAAAAACCTAACTATTATTTCAATTTTCATTTTACAATCTATGATTTGGACGTTTATCTACTTGGATACATGCCTTCGTCAATTCAATCATGACTCTTTCATAATACTTGTTATAGTAGTAATTCAACAATGGGGATACATCCGTTCCCTCTCTAACCACATATTTCGGTGGTAAGTTGGTAAGGGATAATGCGGTAACATCCGCCATACAACGTGAGCACTTACAACTGCTAAATCTATCCATGTATTCTTCCACTTGATTCTTAACCAAGTACTCCATAACACTGACAAAACTAAAGACTTCTTCTCCACACTCGTCCTCTTCATTTTTCTTCAATGTACTTACTGCTTTTTCATCATCTTTAGCAGCTACTTCAATTTCTGATTTTGCACCTTCCGCAACTTCCTTCGTTGTATCTTCTACCACTTCTTCTACAACATTCTCAATAACCTCTTCAACAACTTCCTTCTTCACATTCATTTCCTCGGCCACTTCTTCTACTTCTACGGTTTCTGTAAGTTCCTTTTCCAAAGATGCACGTATCGTCTCTGAGACTTTTTCCTTCTCGGCAGTTTTCTTGACAACAGATACAGATTTTGCCTCTGGGTTTACTGGTGGCTTAGTTCCTAAGTCTGTTTTTCCATCACCGTCGCCACTTCCACTTGATAATAAATTTAGTACATGATTTGTTTTACTGGATTTTCTTGCCATCGTGCACCCCTACCTTTCCTTCATTAAATCATTTTCATCAATTCTTCTAAGAACGCCTTATAATCCTTAGAAGGATTCGAACGTGGTGAGTATTCAACCACACTCTGTCCATGTGCAGGTGCTTCTCCAACTGCTACCCCTGTCCGTATCTTCGCTTGAAATATACCTGTCCCAATCTGAGCCGCGACTGTTTCTGCCATTTCTTCAACATCTTTTGCGAGATTGGTTCTCATATTAAATCTTGTGAGTAAGATTCCTAGCACCTGCAAATCAGGGTTCACAGAGTTCTTCACCGCCTCAATGGTTTCCTTCAACTGGGTAAGTCCGACTAAACTCAGAATCTCTGCTGTCATCGGGATGATGAGATAATCTGCTGTGACATATCCATTTACCGTTAATATGTTCAATGCTGGAGGAGTGTCTACTATGATATAATCATAATAATTCTGTACTTCTGACAATGCATTTTTCAATAGCATCTGTCTCTCTTCTCCTTCTAGAAGCACCTCAGCCTGGCTCAATAGAATATTGGATGTTAAGACATCTCCATACTCTTCTGTAGAACGAATCGCCTTGTGGATGCTTGTTTCTCCTCTTAATACATCATAAACTGTGCATCCTTCTTCAATATCCATCCCCAAGCTAAATCCTAGATTTCCTTGCGGGTCAAGATCCACGCTTAAGACTCTTTTTCCTCGTTTTACAAATTCTGATGCAATCACGACACTCGTCGTGGTCTTACCTACACCACCTTTTTGATTAGTCAGTACAATTGTTACAGCCAATTTTCTTCCCTCCACAGCATTATGATTTATTCACCTTGTACTTCCTCAGACAAGTCTCGTATCATTTTTTTTAAATCTAAGATAACTAATAATTGGTTCTCGCTCTCTACAATCCCCGTTGCGACTCCCTTTTTCTCATTGTACAATTCCTGATCTGGCTTACGAACCTCATTGGACTTTAGCCTCTGGATTCCCAGAACCGAATGCACACGAACAGCAATATCCTGTTCTTCTGAATTCAAAATGATAAACAAATGTTTATCATCATGAACAGATTTTATCTTGGTTAAAAAATATGGAAGGTCAATCACTGTATAGATTATATCTCTTGGCTTAAACACTCCTTCTACAATTCCATGTGAATCAGGCATGGGCTTTACTTTTTCCGCCATCATAATTTCTTTTACCAAACCAAGTTCTATTCCATATAGCTCCCCATCGATGGAGAATTGCATAATCTCCATATCATTAAAATCTGGGTCTATCATCTCATCTCTCATTTACCTTCCCCCCTATCTTTTATATATGAATCTCTGGTCTACCAATTGTTCTAATTGTAACATTTCCAGTCGCAACATCCACAATCATAGTCCTTGCGATACCGCCTCCTACTTCTCTCGCAACGATCGGTATCTGTTCTCTCATTAAAATCCCTTGAACACTCTCTATATTTCTCTGCCCTATATTCCCTAGATTACTACTATCCAAAGTTGCGAACATCTTGGCTCCGCCTGCGATCTTGCACCGAAAACGACGTTTAGAACCGCCCATCATCTCTAGTTTCTTTAATGTTTCGCGTATTCCTGTGTCAGCAAACTTATAGACCTGCGGCTCATTATTTCTCAATGTCTTAGGAAGCATGATGTGAATCAGTGCAGCAATTTTTACTGCTGGGTCATAAATACATATTCCAACACAAGATCCCAGAGCATGCGTAATCAAGGTTTCTCCTTGTCGTGCAATCTTCATATCTGCTATATCTACAGTAATAATTTTAATCACCTAACTTCCTAGTTTGCCTAAGATTGTCCCAAGTGATTGAATACTTGGAATCATTAATAAGCAATCTTTATGTTGCTCTCCTTCAAGAACAAAACGACCAGTTACCATTAATAACTTATCTGTGTCATATCCAACTTCTACCATCGGTACATTCAAGACACCACCTAGCATATTTACCGTCCCCAAAGGCACAGATATCTTAACATCCATATCTGTGATACCAGCGAGGGCATTTACGTAAGAAGATATTACAATATTCCCAACTTCTGTCAGCGCAGAGAATCCCATTTCACTTAGCTCACTATATGTCCCTAGCGACTCGCCTAACATCGACTTCACAATCGCTCTACCGAATTCTAATTGGAATACAAATAAGATTACCCCCTCTATTTCTCCACTCAACTCGGCCATTACCGCCATCACTGCTTCTTCTGGTTCCCCAATATGATATGCAGCATCATTAAAGTCTATCAACTTCACATCTGGAAGTTCCACAGACACCGTCGTATTCATAATGCCAGAAATCGCTGTCGCAGCATTTCCCATCCCGATACTTCCAACTTCTTTAATTATATCCTTACCAAAATCGCTGATTTCTTCATAACTTCTAATTTTTGTAGCCATTGTTATTCTTAATTACCCCCTTAACTGATTAATCGTTTGCACTGTTTCATCTGATACTTGCATCATTTTTAATATATAGGAATACGCCCTTGACGCTTCAATTGTATGCGCCATTTCTTCGGCTAGATCCACATTGGAAAATTCTAGATACCCCTCTAATATATTCGCACTTATATCCAACTGAGGCTCTCCATTTTTCTCTAGAGGAACAAACTCAGTCAATCCAACACTTTCCATTCCATCTGTGTTAGCAAATGTAAACACACCGATATCCCCACTCAGTTCTGTATCGTTCACTTGGATTGGATTCCCATTTCTATCCAATACTAATTTATCACCATCTGTAGCTAAATAAAACCCATCTGTTCTAAGAGACTTATAAAAATTACCATTTCTCGTATATGTAATGTCATTTGTTAGTGGATCCATCAGCATGAAAAATCCCTCGCCCGAGATTGCATAATCGTATGCGCCCCCTGTTGCCTCAAGTCCTGCCTCAGAGTAATTCGTATTGGTATGACTCACCTTTGTACCTGCACCTGCTGTTAAATCTGTCAACTCTCCCTCTGGAGCTCTCATGTTACCATAAACTAGTTCTTGAAATGCTACATGCTTCGCTTTATAGCCTGTAGTATTGACATTCGCGATATTATTAGCAACGACATCCATCTTCTCTTGCTGTGTACGAACACCAACTGATGCTGCATAAAATGACATATCCATATCTATTTCCTCCTTTACTATCTAGGTCCAAGTTGTGATACAATCTTGCTCATTAACTGGTCATACATCTGCATAATCTGCGCACTACTCTGTAGGGTTCTCTGCGATGCCATCATGTCTGTCATCTGCTCTACCATATCTACATTCGACGATTCCACTGCATATTGCATCATACTAGCATCCGCCTGTGTTGCAGCTCCACTACTCACAAACATTCCATTGTCTGTCTTGGTCAATATTTCATCATAGTTTTCAAAATCCACTACTGAGAGCGTTCCAAAATAACGTCCTGTTCCCTCTTCGTAGATATTTCCTTTTGCATCAATTGCAATTGCATCTGTACCCAAAAGAATATCTCCACTTTGACCTTGCACTCTTCCAATACCCTGCAATGTCAAATACCCCTGATCATCAAGTGAGAACGAACCATTTCTCGTATACATCGTCCCCTCCTCTGTCGCAATCTCGAAGAATCCTGATGATAAAAGTGCAACATCCAAAGGATGTGAGGTCAGTGTCGCACCACCTTGTGAGTAGTCGGTATAGTTTCTATCTGCGGTAACAATCTTATTGATACTCCCTACTTCTACCGCATCTACTTGAGCCTTATTGCGACTCTCATACAACATTACTTCTTCAAACGTTGTTCCTACAAACGTGTCACTCTTATATCCAGTTGTGGAAACATTGGACATATTATTACTGATTACATTGAGATTTCTGGTTCTTGTTAACACGCTAGATGCCGAATTATAAAATCCTTGAAACATAATGATTCTCCTAACTGATGTATTCTCTTAATTTCCTGATTGCTGCCGAATGAATCTGGGAAACCCTCGGTTCACTCACCTGTAAAACTTCTGCTATTTCTTTCATCTGTAGCTCTTCTATATAATAGAGTGAGACAACGATCTGCTCTCTCTCGTTTAACTTTCTTATTCCATCTTCTATTATACTCCTTAATTCGCCTTTTAGGAAGTTTTTTTCAGGTTGTTCTGTATCATTTTCAGATGGCACCTGAAAATCTTGTTTATTTTCTCCTACTTCCTCTAATGCTTTATCCAAAGAAAGGACGAAAAATAGATTGGACTTCCCCATAATTTCATGGTACTTATCAACATCTATATGTAGCGCTTCTGCTACTTCTTCTGGTGAAGGTTCTCGCCCATGAGTCACATAATAACTTTGCATCATCTCACTCATCTCATTATAAGACTTTCGCAATCCACGCGGAATCCAGTCTTGTTTTCTAGCAATATCAATAATCATCCCCCGAAGACGCTTGGAAACGTAGGTTTCAAACTTTGCGTTCTTGTCGTCTTCATATCGATCAATACACTTCATAAGCACAATGACACCTTCATTTACAATGTCTTCTGTCTGCTCAAATCCGATATATACATTTCGCATCTGTAACGCAATACTCTTCACAACATATAAGTAGCGAAGTGCAATCTCTTGCTTTATATCGAGTCGTCCTGTACTTCTATATAAAGTAAACAATTCTTCTGCTGTATACTCACTCCAGGAATTATTCCCACTCATATCTCCGCTCCTATGTATTATTCTGCCTTAATCGTTCCAATCGCTTGGATCTGAATATTGTTCGTAATTTCATTGAATGCTAGTATATAAATCGATGGGAAGAATTGCTCCAACATCTGAAACAAATGCGGTCTTATCACTTGGCTAGTCAAAATGACTGTCTCTTGAGATAATTCATGGAATTTCTTCACATAATCTCCAATTTGTGCAATCATACTCTGAATAATTTCTGGATTCACTGCCAAGTAAATCCCTTGATCACCCTTCGCCATCCCAGTCACTAGCATTTTTTCTAAGCTAGCATCTAGGGTAAGCACCCTCATCTGTCCACCCTCGCAGAACTTTCTCGTGATAGTTCGCTTCAATGCAACACGGACATTCTCTGTAGTGGTAACAATATCTAGACCACTTCCAGCTGTATCTGCCACCGTCTCCAAGATGGTGTCTATATCTTTGATTGGAATACCTTCCTTTAACAGTCTTACCAATATTTTCTGAAGGTTACCATAGGAAATAACCCCTGGAACCACCTCATTCACTAATTCTTCAGATGTCTTCTTCGCATTTTCTATCAACAAGGTCACTTCTTGTCTGCTAAGCAATTCATAGGCATGCTTTCGAATCGTTTCCGATAAATGCGTTAACATTACGGATAATGGATCGATTACCGTATATCCGTATATCTCTGCCATCTCCTTGTTCTCTGGGAGAATCCACTTACTCGGGATTCCATATGCTGGCTCAATGGTATCAATTCCAACAACTGTTCCAGATGGAGTACTCGGCTCTAATGCTAAGAAGTGATCTACAAGAAGTTCTCCTTTTGCCACTTCTTCGCCTTTTACTTTTATCAGGTACTGATTGGTATTCAGTCCTGAGCTATCTCGTAATCTAACTGATGGAATCACAAGCCCCATCTCCTCCGCATATTGCCTTCGAAAGATTACGATTCGATTAATCATCTTGCCACCATTTGATTCATCAACTAGTGGAATCAAGCTATATCCAAATTCCATCTCGATGGGTTCTACACCGATGAGAGAATAGACATTATTAATATCACGGAAGTACTCTTCTTCTGAAGTAGGAGCCTCTTCCCGAACTTCCAACGGCTTGGCTTCTTTTTCTTTTCTCGCTGCTAGCATTCTTCCCAACTGCAATCCACCGAAAATCAGTCCCGCAGATAATAAGAGTAGTGGAATCACCGGCATTCCTGGTACTAATGTTAGAATTAAGAGAACAACACCTGCAAGGATAATTGAACGCGGTTGTGCAAAGAACTGCCCTGTCACATCCTCATTTAGGCTACCCTCGGATACTGCACGTGTAACAATCATACCAGTTGCAACCGAGATTAATAGCGCTGGAATCTGGGATACCAATCCATCCCCTACTGTAGCAATGGAGTACACACTCATGGCTGTTTCAAATTCCATACCAGCTTGCAGCATTCCAATCGCAAAACCACCAATCAGGTTGATTGCCGTGATGATAAGCGACATTACCGCATCACCTTTTACAATCTTGGTCGCACCATCCATGGCTCCATAGAAATCGGCTTCCTTCTGTATGTTTTCTCGTCGCTTCTTCGCCTCTTGCTCTGTACAAAGTCCAGAACTCAAGTCCGCATCGATGGACATCTGTTTACCAGGCATCGCATCCAATGTAAATCTAGCTGCGACCTCAGCCACACGCTCTGCACCTTTTGTGATAACGATAAACTGTACCAATACGATGATTAGAAATATAATAAAACCGACAATTGCATTCCCTTGAAGAATAAAATCTCCGAAGGACTGGATTACTTGTCCTGCAACCCCTTGATTCAGCAAGATATTCCTAGTTGAAGATACATTAATTCCTAGACGAAATAATGTAGTAATCAATAATAGTGATGGAAATATCGAAAATTCCAAGGGTTCTCTAATGTTCATGCTGATTAACAGAATAATCATTGAAAGAGAAATATTCAGTATAATCATGACATCCAACATAAATGGATTCATCGGGATAATCAATAATAATACTATAACGATAACAAATAGCGCTACAGCGTTATTCAGCAATTGTTTCATGTTTTACCTCAACTTATTATTTAGTTTATAGATATAAACTAGTATTTCAGCAACAGCACCGTAGTACTCTTGTGGGATCTCTTGGTTTAATTCCGTCTTCTCATATAAACCTCTTGCTAGAGGACGATTCTCAATGACAGGAACCGCATGCTCTTCTGCTACTGCTATAATACGAAGCGCTAGCTCATCCATCCCTTTTGCAAGGACGATTGGAGCGGAATTTTTTGATGTATCGTATTTCAATGCAATGGCATAGTGTGTAGGATTTCGAATGATTACATCTGCATTCGGTACGGCTTGCATCATTCTTCTTCTCGCCATCTGTCTCTGGGTTTCCTTAATCTTTCCTTTGATCTGCGGATTCCCCTCTGTTTGCTTGTGCTCCTCTTTGATATCTTCTTTCGACATTCGAATCCGTCTCTCATAATCCCATCTCTGATAGAGATAATCCAGAAAAGCAACAACTCCGAATACCATAGTCACACGCACAATCATGTTCATAACCATTTCATAGGTGAATGCTACTGCATTCTCTATCCCCATATCCATGGTTCGAATCACGTCTACAATATATTCGATCAGTAAAAAATACACGATCAGTATTAAAATTACTGTTTTAATCAAATTCTTTAATAATTCTACAATATTTTTTAGGGAGAATAATTTCTTTACTCCCTCTATCGGATTCAACCGTTCTAATTTTGGTCGTAATACCTTAGATGTAAATAAAAACTTTGTCTGTATTCCATGCATAATGACACCTGTTGCCATACATGCAAGCGCAACTGGTAATACACTTACCACTGCTGCTACCATAAAATCTAATGCATATTTTGTAATATTTTCATTCGAGAAATCTGTCATAAAACTAACTTCTCGAAACATATCTTGCATATACTTCGATATATTTTCATGCATCACTGGAAAATACATCTGAATCACGGTAAATGCTACGAAAACATAGATGACATTTACAACATCCTTACTTTGGGATACATTCCCTTGTTTCCGTTCATCACGTCGCCGTTTGGGGGTGGCTTTTTCGGTTTTAGAATCTGCTGCCAAACCTCCTCACATCCTTTCCGTGCGTAAATTCTCTGCTTAATTAAGGGTTAAATCAACGTGGTTAAAACATCCTGTAATGTATTCATCATCTCCGATATGTAGCTCTGGAGATAACTTCCGATTGGTGAAATAAGTATCACCAACATCAAAATTCCTACGATAACACGTAGTTGTATACTGAGCACAAATAAGTTAATCTGTGGAATCATTCTCATTAGTAAGCCGATTCCTATCTCCATGATAAACTCAAATGCAATAATTGGAAAAGCCAATCTTACACCCAATGCAACCGATTCAATAAATATAATCAATACCGCATCCACCGCATCGGGACCTATGACCAAGTTGCCATAAGGTGCAATATCATGAGAGGTCATAATGATTTTAAACAAGGCTAAATGGCCGTCTACTGCAAAAAACAGTAACCAAAAATATATCTGTAAAATATTACCTGTCAGTGCAACCTGGGTTCCATTTTGTGCATCATATACACTCGCCATAGAAAGCCCCATTTGAAAATCCATAGTGGTACCAGCAATCGTAACAATCAACTCAAACAACTGCATTACAAACCCTAGAATAAATCCCACTGCCAATTCCTTCAGTAGTAACACGCCATACACAATGGTATTCGGTGCTTCAATCGACGGAACCTCGCTAGCTGAATATACAATCACTGAAACCATAAGAATCAACGCTGCCTTGAATAGCGAGGGGATATTTCGTCTAGTAAAAATCGGATTCAAAAGAATTGCTCCTGACATCCGCATGATAACCAATGTAAAGTAGATAAACTCTGGTGTCCCTGCTATTAACATAACACCCTCCTAGCCTTGAGCTATCATCTGGAAAATTCCTGTCGCAAATTCTTGTAACATGGTTAATATGGAATTTCCAGTAATCAGAAGCGTAATTCCTATCACTAATAATTTGGGAATAAATGTAAGAGTCTGCTCTTGAATCTGAGTAGCTGCTTGCAAAATCGAAATAATAATTCCTACTATCATCGATAAAATGAGCATAGGCCCAGCTATCATAACCGCTAAATAAAACACTTGATAGAATATATCTGTAATTTCACCTATGTTCATACGTATTCCTCTCTTCGTCAGTAATTAAAACTCGTAGCAATGGAAGAAAATAGCAACTCCCAACCATTGATTGACACAAATAATAATAATTTAAACGGCAATGATATGGTTGCCGGTGGCAACATAATCATACCCATAGACATCAGGGTACTCGCTACCACAATATCAATCAGCAAAAATGGAATGAACAATAACAATCCCGACATAAATCCACGACCCAATTCACTTGTCATGAAGGACGGAATTACTACCGTAAGTGGTAAATCCTCTGGCGCTGTATCTGCAGGTGTGTCTGATAAATCTAAGAACAAATTCAGCGAGCTCACCTCTGTCTGACGGAGCATAAAGTCCTTAATCGGTCCCGTTGCCCTCTCGAGTGCCTCTTCTTGAGTTATCTCATTGTTGCTATAGGGTACATATGCCTCCTCTGTAATCTGTGTGATTACTGGACTCATAATAAATAAAGTCAAAAACAATGCAATTCCTGTCAGTACCATATTAGGTGGTGATTGTTGCGTTCCTAGCGCAGTACGCGTAAAGGATAGTATAATGATAATCCGGACAAAAGAAGTCATCATAATCACAATCGATGGCAATAGCATAATAATTGTCATCATGATTAAAATATCTAGGGTCGGCGTCTGCTCCGCATTTATATTAATGAAAGAATCTGTATTCATCTCTTCGTATCTCTCTTTCGAATCTTATCAATCACGGTCTTGAAATCTAGGACTTCTTGCGGAGAATCCATATCATTGTTTAACTGTACCAAGTCCTCCTCAGATAGTTCTTTGAGTAAACTAATTCCAGCAGATGAAACTCCAGTCAATATATATTTTTCTCCGATTTGCACAATCGCAATTGACTTGTCCTGACTTAGATTCATTCGATCTATTATCTTCATGTATTTCGTATTTCCGCGCGCAATACCCATTCTTCCTATAAATCTCGTGCAATAATATGCTAGAAATAGGATTAGGACTACCACACCCAAAGTAACGACCGCACTCAGTATGCTCTGAATCATAAACTGCTCCTAATCTATCATTGGAATGTCTCTTGATAATATCTCGGTAATCCTGATCCCGAAATTATCATCTACAACAACGACATCACCCTGTGCAATACATTGTCCGTTTACATACAAATCAATATGCTCACCGGTCAGCTTATCTAGCACGACCAATGATCCTTTATTTAACTCTAACACTTCTTTCACTAATTTCTTCGTTCTTCCAATCTCTACCGAAACTTCTACTGGAACCCCCATCACAAGATCAAGATTTGCATCTGACTCTGTATCCACTGCAGTTTGTTTTAAACTAGCTCCCACTGCAGATGTGCTTCGAATCTTCTTGTTCTCTTGCTTTTGATTACTCATCTGCATCATTTGATTCTGTGTCATCTCCATCTGAACTTTCATCAAATCCATCATCTGTGCCAATGTGTTATTGATATCCCCCGATACCGCTGGTTGCACTGGTGCAACTGCTACTTGTGATTCCATAACTGGCTGTGGTGTAGCGACTGGTTGAGGTGCAACGACTGGTTGTGCTTCCATAACTGGCTGAGGTACTGCCACTGGTTCTGGAGCCGACACAACAGGCTCAACTACCGATGCAACTTCATTGTCAGTACTTACTTGGCTCATGGCACTCTCCTCTTTTACAATTTCTTCCTGAGAACTACCTTCTGGCATGTTCTTCTCATAGAATTTACTCACAACATCCTTCGCTAAATCCACTGGCAATAAATACATCATCGTACATGCCACCTCTTCACCTAAGGTCATTGTAAATTCTATCTCTACTTTTGGCACTGCCTCATCATAATATCTATTTAGAAGCTCACCTGGTTTCTCAACAGGCGAAACTGCTGGCGGTGAAATATTTACCACCATTTCTAATAACTCTGATAATACTGTCGCTGATGCTCCCATCATCTGATTCATAACCTCACCGACTGCACTCATCGTCAATTCATCGAAAGAAAATTCTTCAGGTGGAATTTCCATTCCCATAAGTAATCCTACAATTTTTCGAGCATCATCACTCTTGAGAATCATTACATTTTTCCCAAATAATCCCTCATCATGTTCGATTTCTACCGCAACGGCTGGCTCGATTCCAAGGTACTCCGAATCGCCTTTTTCCTGCATTCTTACAGAGGGAATCGTTATATCAGCTTTAATATCTAACATCTTGGAAACTGCTGTAGAAGCGGCACCAAAACTGATATTAAGTATTTCTCCTATCGCATCGATTTCAATTGCATTTAAATTTCTTGCATCCATTAATCATTACTCTCTTTCCGATACGCACAAAAGCTTGTATGTTTCTTAGTTTCTAATCTTTATCTTCCAACTTCCAAAGCCTTCTCTGCCATCAATTTTAGTGCATTAAATGCTGTAATATTTGCCTCATATGCTCTTGTAGCTGCCATTGCATCTGTTGTTTCCTTTACTAAATCCACATTCGGCATTCGTACATATCCATCTTCATCTGCATCAGGATGCTCCGGGTCGTAAACCCATTTCAACTCAGTATCATCTTCTATAATCTGAGTCGCCTTCACCCCACCGCCACTTTGCATCTGGACCTCTCCATTTAATATTGTCTGAAAGTCTTTCTCTTGTGATTCAAGAACCACCATCTTTCTCTGATATGGTGTGCCATCCTCTGTTCTAGTCGTCTCGATATTTGCAATATTATCGGATGCAACATCAAGTCTTAATCTCTGTGCAGTCATACCAGACGCACTAATATTCAAAGAATCTAAAAACGCCATATATTACCTCCAAGTCTAGCCGATTATCTTAGCTACTGCATCTACGACACGATTTGCCTTGAATGGCTTCACGATAAAGTCTTTTGCTCCTGATTTAATTGCATCGATTACCATCGCTTCTTGTCCCATCGCTGAACACATAATTACTGCTGCATTGGCATCAAACTCTTTGATTTCTTTCAATGCTTCTAATCCATTTTTATTTGGCATAGTAATGTCTAATAATACTAAATCTGGCTTTTCTGCCTTATATGTATTTACTGCCTGTTCTCCATCTGACGCTTCGATTACATTGTCATATCCGCCCTTTACTAGTGCGTCTTTTATCATCATTCTCATAAATGCTGCGTCATCAACTACCATAATTTTTGCCATTTTATTACCCTCTTTTCATTTATTTTTGTTTATTGTTTTATTTATATAAATAGCAAATTAATTTGCTATTGTTTCCTTCTCTACTGTTTCCTCTGCGATACGCTTATCAATTTGGACTGTCTTGTACTTATTAAACACACCAAGTTTGCCTTCAAACCACGGTTGCTCTTCTACCATCACAACCACATTGGTATCTTTTGGTTTGTTCAAGTCTATAATATCACCTGGTTGCATGTTATACAAGTCCTCTAAATTCAATGTGATATCGCCCAGCATTGCCTTGACTTCTAGAGAACTAATATTTAACTTCTCCATAATCTTGTCTCTATTGGCAACTGCCTGTTCACTATAACCTGTATCCACGTATCTTCTCTTCTCTATGCCCGAGAAGAAATCAATCAACAAGGTTCCTGGAATACATACGGTTAAAATCCCTTGTACTCCCTCCACATTGAGATTCATCAATACAATCACAACAGGTTCATCTAAACTGATATCCTGTGATAGGGCTGGGTTATCATCCATCTTCTTATCCACCATGGTGATTTTCAGATGTGCCCCCCAAGCTTCTAGTGTCATGTTCACAAAATAGTCCATAATCGTATTATACAACACTGTCTCTATCTCTGTATAGGAGTAATCTGATTCTAATTCTTCCTCTTCACCGTTTCCACCTAACATTCGATCAATCATAGATATCATAACATTCTGACTGACATGGAACAAGATTGGCAAGCTTCCAACTTCATCCAATATCTTGATATTCATCGTCATCACAACATCATTATCATTTAACATATTGTTAAATTCCATATATTTTTGTTCTTCAACGGTATAAATCTCTGCCTCGCAAACGCTTCGCAGTATTCCATTGAGGTGCAAGGTAGTCAACCTCGCATAATTGTCATATATGCTCTTAAGCAATCTCAATCGATCCTTTGTGAATTTCTTTGGACTGCTAAAATCATATGTCTTCCATGTTTGTTCTTCCTTCGACTCGACTTTTTCTTCTGCCTTATCTTCGGCGTCTCCTCCTGCACTCATGGACTTCAACAATTCATCAATCTGACTTTGTGATAATACATCTGCCATATCTTTACTCCTGTTCCTATCCCAATTTTTAGGTTTTATTCCTCTGGTGTCTCTTCACTTGTATCCGAAGCTGCTGTATCTTCACTTGCATCTGCTTCTGGATTGTCCCGCTCCTCATAGATCTGATCATAATATTCTTCCAAGGTCTGAATCTCTGCACCTGTCTGTGTAATCATAATCTCAACTCTACGATTCAACGCTCTATCTTCCCTCGTATCAAATGAAGCAATCGGTCTAAACTGTCCATATCCAAGACTTACTAACCTTTCTGGGTCAATGATACTCTTCTCCTGAATATAGGCTACTACTACCGCCGAACGCGACGCCGACAATAGTCTATCTGTCATAACTTCATTGGGAATGTCTGGTGTGGCTTGTGAAGTATGTCCCAATACTTGGATTTCTGCTATCGCCTCTGATGATTCACTAAACACACCCGAAAATGCGTCCAAAACCGTCTTCCCCTCATCCAATAATACATAACTATCAGCATTAAAAAACACACTATCGCTAAAACTAATAAACTGATATCCATCTCCCTTTGTAATCTCTACCTCTGATAGGTTTGGATTCTGTTCTTTCAAATCGATTAGATTATCATACATCTCATCAAACTGCTCGTCTATATCCGCCTCATTCCCCCCAGCAATATTGTTGGTTCCTTGGGAATCGGACAATTCATCTGTTACAATCTGTGACACTTCCGCAGCTTCAGGATTCATACTCTTAACAAGATTCTCCCATTTTGTCTGGTCTACAGACGATATGGAATACAAAAGTACGAAGAAACATAGTAGCAACGTAACCATGTCACCATAGGTGCCCATCCAGTCGGCGCCACCCTCGACTTTATTTTTCTTCTTCATCTATCGTGTCTCCTTATTTATCGTCTCCACCCTTGCTCTCAGTGTTCAAAATCTTCTCTTTCTTCTTCTCGTGTAGCAACGATACTAACTTCTCCTTCAGGTTCTTAGGGTTTTCGCCGGCTTGGATTCCTAATACACCTTCGATAATAATTTGCTTATACAATAATTCCTCTTCGTTCCGCACTCTCAACTTCTTCGCAATCGGCATGAAGATCAAGTTCGCCAAGATACAACCATAGAGTGTTGTAACAAGGGCTACGGACATGGAGGCTCCTAGATTTGATGATGATCCTGCCGATAAGTCCATGCTTGCCAACATGTTAATCAAACCGATTAGAGTACCAATCATACCAAAGGCCGGTGCAAACGCCGCTGCCTTATCATACATTCCCGCCTCATCATCATGACGCTTATCCATGCTCTCAACTGTACTCTCTAGCATCTCGCGAATCTTATCTGCTTCCATAGCATCTACTACCAACATAATCCCTTGCTTGAAGAATGGGTCTGTTAGCGCATTCGCTTGCTCCTCTAATGCAAGTAGTCCATTCTTTCTAGCTAGTTGAGCAAACTCCACAATCGACTCGATTGTTGGCTCCACCTTGAATTGTTTTCCTGATAATAGCTTCTTAAAATGTTTAAATGTGTTCAATAACATCGGAAGCGGATAACTAGCGATTACCGCTGCCAGCGTACCACCGATTACAATCATAATACTTTGTGGATCCACGAAACTCATAAGATCTCCACCCATGAAGATGGATACAATAATAAGTGCCGCCCCTAGTATTATACCAAAAATTGTTGTAAAATCCATAACAAATTACTCCTTCCAAGCCTTAATTCCATCATTACATCGATTCTGAAAATAAATAACCCTCTCTGCAATCTGATTTTTATCTTCCTTCACAATGTGGTATCTTCCATTCATCATGATAATCTTCGATTCTGGAATAAACTCTACATATTCAATCTGAGCAGGATTGATTAAAATCAATTCGTCATTTAACTTCGTTAATTCTATCATACTAATAACCATCCCTTTCTCAATGATAGTGTGAAAAATTTTATTTCTCACACTATCCTATTTTTCTTTTACCAAACTTTTAATTGCTAATTACTAACGCTTCATGTTAACCAATTGCTCAAGCATCTCGTCTGTAACTGTAATAATCTTTGAGTTCGCTTGATAACCTCTCTGTGTCGTAATCATATTTGCAATCTCTGTTGCTAGGTCTACGTTCGACATCTCCAAGTAACCACTCATAATATTACCCGTAGTAGAACCCACAGTCTCAATTGCATCTACTTGTCCCGCATTGTCACCAATCTCATATAGATATCCTGACTTTTGAACCAAACCATTTGGATTCTCTACCGAAGCAACTGCTAACTTACCAATCATAATTTCCTTCGCATCTGTAGTAATACCAACTACGGTACCATCGTTTGCTATACGAACGGTTTGAACGGCATAACGTGTTGTTGATTCATCTCCTGCATCTATACTACCATCATTGTTTGTATCCTCAGTTGGTGCTGCAGTAGGATCTACTGGAATCTGAATCGGTGTTAAATTAGCCGTATCATATGCAGTTGCAGGATCTGTTGGCGTAGTTGGTGCAAACCCATAGACATAGTTTCCAGTATCATCTAGAAAGTACCCATTTCCATCTGTGGTAAACAATCCTACTCTAGAGAGATTTAATTGTGATGTTGCTAGCGTGTCCGATGGTATAGCTGCTGTTGACATCGGTCCTACGATAAAGAAACCTGTTCCATCGATCATACAATTTAACCCATATCCAGTATATGACCAGCTACCAGCTGCGAAATTTGTAGAGATTGATCCTACATTTACCCCATAACCCAATTGAGAACTGTTTACTCCACCGAGCCCACCTTCATCTATATCTCCATTTGTACTCTGTACTACATTCTGGTACATGGCATCTTGAAAGTTTGCGCTACGTGTCTTGTATGCCCATGTGTTTACGTTAGCGATGTTATTACTGATAACATCCATTTTCGATTGATGTGAACGCAATCCTGAGATTGCTGCAAACATTGATTTAACCATTTTGTCTCCTTTTTGTTTTAACAATTATCATTGAAATATTTCGTGTTTTGTTCTTCTATCATTCGGATAGAAGTTCATAGCCTCCTAAAATGGTCCGGCTATAGTATCACTGCGCTGTCTATATTTGTAAATATATTGTCCTTCATCTCTGAGGAATTCATCGTTGTGATTACTGTGTTGTTCGGTACATTGACGATAAATGCGCTATCTGGCGATATGATAACCACATCTTTTGCACCTTTTTCTCGTGCTTTCTCGATTGCACTATTTAAATCTTGTTTCAATGTATCTGAGAACTCAACACCTCTCTCATTCATGCGATTCATTGCATGCTTTGAGAATTTCACACCTTCTTCTAAGCCTTGATTTAAGACTTCCGAAAAACTCTGACCTCCAGATGACTTCTGCATCTGTATATCGTGTCTCAGTTTTAGTTCATGAACCCCAGATAAATTTTGTATTGACATCATTCTCACCTACTTTTCTATCTTCGTTGTTCATCTAACATTCCACCTACGGTGTCTCTGTCCCTTCACTTTCTGTTGTTCCATCCGTTGTGGTATCATCACCCTCTGTACTTCCGTCTGTGGTACTATCATCTGTCTCGGGCTCAGGTACAGTACCTAACGAAACAACCTGTGACAATTCATATGGATTTCCATTGATAAAGAGAATTGGATTGTCACCGAGGATTACTCCTTCTACAATACCGGTTGTGTTTTTCCCTGTGTATGCACCGTTCATATCTAGTTCTGCAACTGTAACCGTTTGTCCTGTCATGGATGTTGCATAGGATGTTAGGTTCATGGATGTCATCTCTGTGATGGCCGTAATCATCTGTGTCTGTACCATCTGATCCAGCATTGCGGCTGTATCCATGGGATTATCCATATCCTGATACTTCATCTGTGCCGCCATTAGATTATAAAAATCTTCCATATCAATGGTAGCTGATCCAGATGGGGTCTGTGCATTCTGCTGTATTGCAGCCGAACTGTTATATACTCCTTCTACTGGCATATCTTCTCGTCCTTTCTTTTATGACTCTCATGCAATTCCTAGTCGCAATTGCTGTAGAAAATCATTGGTTTCACTCTTGCTATTTTTTTTCTGCTCTTCTTGTCCCTGCTGATTCGCATTTCCATCTTTTTCCTGATGTTGCTGTGTATAATCTTGTGGTGGATGATCTACTACTACCTGTGTCTGGGTTCCTGTTCTCGATTCAATGATTGTCGCTAACTCTCCTGAGCTTCCTGCCAATAACTGCATGGTCTCTGGATCGGAACACACGATAGATAACACGGCCTTTCCACCTTCGTACGAAACTTGAATCGCCAACTCGCCTAGATTTCTCGGTGCAAGTTGAATCTCGAAGTCATCTTTGCCCTGAGCAATATTGGATAAGATTTCCTCATGTACCTGTGATAATGGTACTGCCTTCGCTGTTTCTCCACTTGACGAAGTTTGAATGCCAGCTCCGATTCCAAATGAACGCTGGAATGCTGATGATTCTTTTACTTCATTTCCAGTCGGTACGGTCTGATTCATCAATTCTGACTCTCCAGATTCTACATCTTGTCCATTAGACTTTGTATTCGTAGATTCCGCTGTCTCCGTAGTCGGCACTGCATTCACCGCTTGGTTATTCTCTGAATTCACCTCTGTCGATTGTACAGTTGTCGCAGTCTTCGCTATACCTGTCTCGGTACCTTCGACATTCAGTCCAGCTGTCAATGATGATACACTCTCAGAATCTAAAGCCGTTTCACTCCCATCTATCATGGTTGCTATACTTGACTCCGTCCCCTCTGCCTGTGGTAACTGTGCTGCAAGACCTTGTACTGCCGCTTCACATAATGCCACCTCTGGATTCGGTAGTACCGTTTCAACCACAGTATTTTGCACTTGAGAAACTGTCGCATTCGTCGCAATTTCTTCATCATACTGTTGTTTCATTAAATCACCGAACTCTTCTCCATCCTTGGTCTTGTCATTGTTCGTAACCTTGTCGCTTTTCATTTCTGTTTTTGTGTTCTGATAAGCTGGTTCTGCTGGAGCCACTTGTAACATGTCCATTGTCTGCATCTCTTCTCCTCCTTTCTTCGAATTTATGTATAGTAAACCCTTTCGGGAATTCTATCCTACTGCGGTACGAGTATTGACATTGGATACAAATTCTTCGATAAATTGTTCTTCTGCCTTTCTTACTTCTACTCCATACTCATTTAATCGTTTTTCCTTTATCTTATCGATAGAAGAACGTTCTACCTTGGCTTGAATCACTTCCTGCCTCTTCTCTTCTTCTCTCTTTCTTAAATTCTCGATTACTTGCTTGCTTCTTCGTATCTTGAAATCTAGATTGACCATATACGCCTCATACATCTGCATGGTAGGCACGGTACACCCCTCTTCTTTCTTCGACTGAAGATCCTCTGCATAATCGCTGTATTCCTGATGTAAATCCTGTAAACGACTCTCTTCGCTAGCTATCCTATGAAGTAATTCTGCTTGTTCATTTCTTAGATTTTCTTCGATTTGCTCCTTGTATGTAAGCACCTTGTCTAAGGAAAATTGAAATTGTTTCATCACATTCGCCTTTCTCTTTACTCCGAAACCCTTGCCATTACTTTCTCAATATCTTTCGCATTGCATCTGTCATCTCTTCTTGTGTATACTTCGCTTCGATATCTTGTACTAAAAACTGCTTCACTGCATCGATTTTTGATATCGCATAATCCAAACGTTTATTGGTTCCTTCCTTGTAGGCTCCAATGGATATCAAATCCTCATTCTGCTCATAGATACTCAGGATATCTCGAATCTCTGAGGCTAATCTCTTCTGCTCCTCATCTGCGATGTTCACCATCAATCGAGAAATACTCGCCGATACATCGATGGCTGGAAAATGCCCTCTGTTGGCTAACTTTCTACTCAATACAATGTGTCCATCTAGAATACCACGAACGGTATCCGCCACGGGCTCATTGGTGTCGTCACCTTCCACCAATACCGTATAAACTCCTGTTATGGATCCATTCTCAAACTTCCCACTTCGCTCTAATAGCTTTGGAAATGCTGCATAAATGGATGGTGTATACCCACGTGCCACGGGTGGTTCTCCTGTTGCTAGTCCAATCTCTCTCTGCGCCATAGCAAATCGTGTCAGGGAGTCCATCATCAATAGAACATTTTTACCCTGATCCCGAAAATACTCGGCAATGGTGGTTGCTACCATCGGACATTTCATCCGTAGCATAGCTGGTTGATCTGATGTTGCAACAATCAATACGGAACGCTTCATTCCCTCTGGTCCCAAATCCTTTTCTACAAATTCGCGAACCTCACGACCACGCTCCCCTACCAGTGCAATGACGTTGATGTCTGCTTGTACATTTCTCGCAATCATTCCAAGCAATGTACTTTTTCCAACTCCACTCCCCGAGAATATCCCGATACGTTGACCCTTCCCTACGGTATTCAGGGAATCAATCGCCTTTACTCCGAAGAACAAGCGTTCATCAATCGGCGGTCTATCCAGTGGGTTGATCTGTGGACTATCCACATAATAATACCTCTCGCATTGAAACTCCCCTTTTCCATCTATAGGGCGACCCAATGCATCTATAATTCTCCCTTTCAGGAATTGTCCTACCGGAATCTTCAGGCGCTTGCCTGTATTTCTCACAAAGCTTTCTTTGCCAATCCCCGAAATATCGTCATATGCCATCAGCTGTACTTTATCCCCTTGGAACCCTACAACCTCGGCTGGTATCTGTTTTTTTTGCTCCTCATTATAGATTAATACAATGTCGCCTATATTGGCATTTCCTCCGGATGCTTTCATCGCCATACCCACAATATTTTCAATTTTTCCAATATGACTGATGGTCTCTGATGACATAATCACCGATGATAAATCTCTTAACATCCTTCTATTTCCTATGCCTTTCTATACCCTTGCGTTGTTTAAAATTTCCTTGATATTCTCAAGTTGAGTCTTCACACTAATATCGAGCACTTCTTCTGGTGTTTCCACGATGCATGTTCCTACTTCTGCATCTTCCATGAGAATCACTTTTACATTGTCTGATAATTTCGCTAGACTTCTCAAAAACTCTACATCGCCTTGTATTTCTTTTGTTTCAGCAGTATTGGCAATATAGATTTTTGCCCATGCAACTTTCTTCATCTTCTCTACCGCCGACAAAATCATTCTCTCGATGACCGCCTCACTAGATTTCAAACTAGTCTGTACGATTTTTTCGCCGATTGCTAAGGAAATACTCTTTAAGTCTTCCATGTAATTTTCCAACATCTGTTGTTTCTCTTCTTCTAAAGCAACAACCTGTCCCGTAATTTCTCTTTCTAATCGTCCGATTTCTTCATCGTATTTCACTTTTGCTAGTGCCGCCGCCTTCTCTAGCCCATCTCGATACCCCTTAGTCTCACCTAAGGCATATCCCTCTTGTTCAGCCTTTTGTTGAATAATCTTAGCCTCTTGATGTGCTGCTTCTAGTATAAATTCAGCCTTTTCTTTCGCCTGTTGTAAGATAAAGTTAAATTCCTCTTTGACTTCTGGCTGTCCCACATCTTCTAGGTCTTCCTCTGTTTCTGTCTCCAAATCGACCTCTTGGACAATCTGGAACTCTTCATAGAAATCATAGTCTCTGATTTCCATCTCTATATCGGAATTTACATTTAATACTCTATACAATGATACTTTCCTTTCCGCCTTTACCTAGAACAATCTCGCCTTCTTCATCTAACTTTCGAATAATTGCAACAATCTTCTGTTGTGCTGTCTCCACATCACGCAATTTGACATTGAATGTAATCTCCAAATCGGATTGTACGGTCTCTGCCATTCTCGTCGACATATTTGAGAAGAAGATCTGTAGCATTTCTTGGCTTGCGTTCTTAAGCGCATATACGATGTCTTTCATATCGCAATCGCGAATGAAACGCTGTACGGAATGCTTGTCCATGGCAAGAATATCTTCGAATACGAACATCTTCTTTCGAATCTCTTCTGCAAGTAATGGGTTGTCCTTGCCCATTTCGTCGAAGATAAACTTCTCATTGCTACGATCCATATTGTTCATAACATCTGCAATGTAGTCGATACCACCTGCATCTGTAAAGTCTGTCGTCAATACATTGTCTAATTTTGCAGCAAGTTGGTTCTCTACCACCTTGATGACATCTGGAGATGCACTCTCCATCTGCGCAATACGCTCTACAACCTGAATCCGTTTCTTCTCAGGAAGTTCTGCGATTACTGCAGCCGCTTGGTTCGGTTCTGTATATGCAAGAACCAATGCAATCGTCTGAGCACGCTCTCTCTGCAACGCGGAGAATAGATTCTTCGTATCCACCTTTGATATAAAGTCAAAAGAGCGACTCTTCAAAAACTTCATCATCTTCTTGAGAATTTCTTCTGCAACTGGCTCCCCATATGTCTTCTCCAAGACCGTCCTAGCATATTCCATACCACCATCGGTCACAACTTTTTGCATCAGGCAAGATTGATAGAAATCATCCAAAATCACTTCCGTCTCTTCTGACTTCACATGCCCTAGTTTCGCAATCTCTAGCGTGATTTTCTCCACTTCGTCTTCTGTTAAGTATTTGAAGACCTTCGCTGCATTATCAGCCCCCAAAGCGGCAATCACTGCAGCAGCTTTTCTACCGGGGTCAATCAGAGGTTGCTCCGCTTGAACCTCTTCTACCGCTTCTACTGGTTCTTCTGTTTTTTTAGTGTTCTCCGCTTTCGCCATTTATCCAACTCCTAAGCATCTGTGCTGAAATCTCCGGATTCTCTTCCGTGAAATCTCTGATTATTTCTCGTAATTCTCTCGTTCTATCACTTGGCAATTGTCCCACATCTAGCTTATCCGCCAATGCTGTTGTAGCCTCTTCTCTAGAACTCAACAAGAATGCTGCCTCTTCTTCTGCTTCGATTAACGCTTGTTTCTTGCGTCTCTTCGAACGAATAATTCCAAGTATGATTGCTATGATAATTAGTAGTAATATCACTCCACCTATGATGATTGCAATCAGTGGATTTTGTGTGATAATATCTGTAATTGCAACTGGTACAATTCCTCCACTACCATCATCTTCTCCATCCGACTTTTGGAACGGTGCTGCTACTACTGTAATTTTTTCATCTCGTAATTCTGTCTCGATTCCAGTGGCATTTCCAATCAAATCCTTTAACTCCTGATCTGAGAGGTCACCTCCACCTTCGCTATTAATCGAAACTGAGATTGTCAAATCTTCTAAGGTTCCATCTTGAATCTCGCCTTGCTCAATCACCTGATTCACTAAATAGTCGCGTGTCGCTGCTTCACTTATGATTCCATCTTCTGCAATTGTGCTACCTTCATATTGTGTGGATTCCGCATTGGTCTCTGTGCCAACCACACCACCTTCTTCTCCAGCCTCTGTCCCGTTGAGATTCCATGTTTCATTGGATATAATTCCTGATTTATCCTCTTCGTCAATCTTCTCTGGTGTAGAATATGTAATCGACTCTCTTAAAACTGCTTCCTGATTCACCGTCCCAGTCGCCGATACTCGAATATTCTCTGGTCCATAAAACGGTCCCAATACATTGATGACCTTCTTCGTAATCTCTGACTCAATTAATTGAGCAATTTCTTGAGCGTCTCCACTTCCAGACGTATCTGTACTTTCATCTACCGACACTTCGATTCCATTTCCACCGATTACGGTAACACTTCCCATCTCCATAGAAGAAACTGAACCTGCCACCAGCCGTTGAATAGCTTCCGCTTGCTCTGGCGAAGGGTTGCCACCATTATCCATAGTTACAACAACCGATGCACTCGCTTCATTCGTCTGTTCATCGCTTTGGAGAACATAACGCTCTTCTTCCGCTAATGCGATATTAACGGTTGCATCTTTCACTCCATCAAAAACACGAATAGTTGCTCCTATCCGTTCCTGTAATGCATATAGCTCGTATTGCTGTTTCTCTGCATCTGTAGTCATCCCACCTGCATTGTCAATATAGATTCCATAAGTAAATCCACTATCCGGGTATCCCTCATACACCAATTCTGCTCTCGTCTGCTCTACAACCGACTTGTCAACTAGAATATCGCCATTTTCTTCGTATATGTATTCAATTTCATCTTCCTGCAACTTCGACACAATTGTCGTCGCTTCATCGGACGCCACCTCTGAAAAAAGCACTTCGTAATTTGTTCGATTGAGAAAATATGCAATTGCAATTGCCGCAACAATCACTGCTACCACACCCACGCCTGCCATAATCTTTGTTCTCGTACTATATTTCCCCAAATAATCGTTTACCTGTTTAAAACCGGCTTTCACTTTATCCATAACTATCCATTATCCTTACCTATATTAAATGCTAATCCTCAACAACTCATTGTATGATTCCAAAGCATTATTTCTTAGTTGCACTAACAAGTCTACGTTTAGCTGCGCCTCTGCCGCTGCCACGGATAGTGTATGTACATCGTCTAATTGACCCGTCGCTAATAAATACTGTTTCTCTTCTAAGTCTGTCTGTGTTTCCTTCACTCCTTCTAGTGCATTAGAAAATATACTCGAAAACATCCCTCCATTATTCGCTACCGCTGTCGTATCCTGACTCGCCCACTCACTCATCGGAGCCAGTCGTTGAATCGATGTTAAAAATTCTGTCATTTATATTCTCCTTTCGATTAACCTATTCTGCCTGTCGTTTATTGTCCCTTAATCACTGTTCGCAAACGTGATATATCACTATTGATAGAATTCAGCCCATATTGATATTGCAATGCTGCCTTCGTCAATTCTATCATTTCTACCTCTGTATTGACATTGTTGCCATCCAATCTACTTCCCTCTGTATCGGATTTGTGGACAACTGGAGTTGCACCCATAATCGCTTGATTAATCGCCTCGTTATCATTGCTCATAATCGCAAGCTCGAGTTGCTCTTTATATGAGTTCTCAAAAGTAACGTACTCCGCCTTATATCCTGGTGTCTCTGCATTCGATATGTTATTCGATGTCACACTCTGCTTCAACCATAGGTAATCTAATGATTGGTTCACCATCTGGATTGAATTCCCAAATATACTCATATGTTTTCTCCTATTCTGTTTTTTCATGTTTTGATTGATACATAATACGCTTCTGTATACAATACACATAACATTATTATAGACCCATTTTTCTCATATTTCAACAAATTTTTTTAATATGTCTTATATTTATTCTTTGTATTTTTTACCATGCAATGACAAACATTTTCACTCTTGTCATTTCTTCCAAAACATGTATAATAGTAATTATTAATATCTTATAGTTATAAAACAATGAAATGGAGATTTTTATGATACTTACTTCTTGTAAAAAAGCCTTGATTTTAGAAGAAAACAGCGACATAACACTGTGCGAAGTTATTGTTGCAAATATTGACAATGACACCGTAACACTCTATGTAGACGATGATTATTTGGACGATTTCGATGCCCAAATGCTAGTCACCTTTTTAGACGAACAAAAGGGATTGGTAACCTGTAAATGTAACATGATGATTCAACGAAAGTTCAACGCCTCAGACGGAAGACTCATGCACACAATCCAATGTGCGCTATTGGAGCAAACCGCCATCCTACAACGTAGACAAGACTTCAAGATTAAACTGAATATCCCGATTGACATCATCATTCCTGCCGACATAGAACTCCCCGAAAACTGCCCAGATGTACACGAATCCTTCAATGGACATTATACCAATGGTACTACGGATAATTTGAGTGCTGGCGGAATTCACTTCAAATGCCCAATTCAGTTTAGAGAAAACACGGAATTGGAAGTCTTTATGTCATTGGAACATAATCAGCGTGTGAAATTACATCTCTTCATCCTTCGCGTAGATATCCCTGCGAAAGACGCCGAAGATAAACAGTACGGATATGGTTGTCAATTTATAAATATACAAGCTGCAACTGAGACCGCACTCCGCAACTTCGTATTCAAACAACAAATGATAAACCGAAAAAGAAACCGAGATTAATCGGTTTCTTTTTCACTCTTCGGCTGGTAATTCAGGAAGTATAAATAAATATCCACAATCGCCTGATACAATTCTTCTGGAACTTGAGTCCCCAACTCCAACTGGGTCAGCATAGTCGCCAGAGAATTATCTTCATACACTGGTACATTGTTATCTCGAGCCACCTCTACAATTTTCTCTGCTAAATATCCCATTCCAGACGCTACAATGATTGGGGCTGTTTTTTTCGTTTCATCGTAGCTTAACGCTACTGCTCGTTTGTTTAATTCATTACTAAATTGAGACATTGATCGAATTCTTCCTTTCAAATACTTTCGGGAATGCCGACGATATCGGAATCGATCGACTCTCCGTGCTAACATGTAGCTCTTCTGATTGAATATTATTCTGTGCTAAAATCATTGCAATCCCATTCTTGATGTTGTCAATATCATTTTTCATAACCTCTGGGCAGCTCAGCTGCAATTTGATGTTACTCTTTTTCTTTTCATATATAAAGAACATGTCAAAGAATCCCAGCTCTTGAATATCGAATTTAATCAATCCCTGAACTGCTCTCTCCTGTTCACCTTCTTCCCCGCTGCCACCAACATTTGGATCAATCCACATCTCAGAGAACATCAGTCTGCCATTCACATGAAGCGGTAACATCAAATGCAGCACTGGTAGGTATACGCTCTCATTGAGAAGGATTGCTTGCATTAGATTCTGGAATGCCGCCTTATTCTCTGCACCCAATTCTCCAGACATTCCATGCTCAATCAGATCAACTAGCCCCTGCATCCAATTCTGTTTCTTAACCGATTTCTCATATTCGGTTCCTTGTAATACCTGGAATAAGATATTAGGATCGAAGTTTTGAAATACTTTTTGCATTCCTTGAAAACGTAATAATTGCTCAAAAGCCTCCATAACACGCGATGCATTGCCATTCTCCGCCCTTGCCATATAGGATGATAGCAACGAAACTAGTTCGCGCAAATCCCCGCGTTCATTCAGTTTGGAAATGTAATCGTTTAAAAACGGAAGAATCTCTTGCTTCAACACTTGCAAGTTCTGATTCATCCCCTCACCCATCGGTCCAATCTCACGCCCCAGATTCTGCAACAACACATTCAAATCCTTCGCCGAATTTGGAAACATCCTCTTCTGAATCTCACCCAAGAGACTGTCCATATTCTTCATGATATGAGAAGATTCTGCCATATCCACATACTTTTTTAAGAAGTCTAGGATATTGGATTTCAATTCAACCGAGTTTGTTTGCTCAAATGCTTGTTGTAATAATGTAAAAAACGGCCCACTAAAACGTACGGTCGCATTCCCCTGATTCTTAATAAATGCCATCATATCCTGCGGCTCTACCCCTATCATCTGTAGGAATCTAGCAACACTCTGCGCAAATCCATCTTGAATCCCCGACTCTGCTAGTGTAGCAAACTGTTCTATAAATATACTAGCGAATTGCTCTGTCATGATCGGTAAGGCATTGATTCTCTGTATAAAATTCTCATAATTCGATTCGTAACGAAACTTCAGCGCCGTACTTTGGTCTTGAGATGCCGCATCGCTTCTCGCATCTGGTTTCACCACTTTATCCGGAGTAATTGGCCCTTGAATATTAGTTTCAGGCGCTTTTGCCGGACCTTGTTTCACCTGATTATTGTTCTCATAGCCTATGGCTGGAGCTGTTATTTTTAAAAGATTTGACATTTTTTTCACCTTCTAGAAATTATTTGTTTCATTTATCATCATTTTGTATTATAATTATACACATACATTACCACATTACACTTTGTAATTGCAATAATTTATGTAAGTTTATTAAATAAGGTGGATTTAATCAATGGAAAATATGAACGATGGAATTTTAGACACATACCTATTTGAATGCAATTCCCTACTAGAACGGTTAGATGAGTTACTACTCAATGCCGAAGAAGTAGGAGACTTTTCTTCCGAAGACGTCAATGAAATCTTCCGAAGCATGCACACAATCAAAGGATCTTCGGCTATGATGGATTTCCAGCCACTTATGGAAGTATCCCACCACATCGAGGATTTGTTTTTTGACATTCGCGAGAATGGAATCGAATCACTAGGCACAGGCCAAAAGAGTGATTTATTCAATCTGCTCTTCAAATCCACAGACCGTCTTCGTGAGGATATGGAGAAAGTAGCACAAGGAGAAGAGCTCGCGATGGATGTAGAAAGCATTGTAAAGGAAATCGATGATTTCCTAGCAGCAATGAAAGGCGAGGCAAACACTCCTGATATTGCCCCCGTCGCTGACATTGTTGCACCGACTGCAACTTCGACTTCTACAGAGGAACCAAAGTCCACACCTGCTGTTCTACCAATTGTCCCCGTTGTTACAGAAGTAGATGCACACGGTTTACCAAAACTAGATTGCCCTTACTTCTTACACGTCCTCTTCGACGAAGATTGTGGAATGGAGAGTTTACGTGCCTTCATGGTGGTCACTGCAATTCAGGAAGAGGAAGTTGCGTTTTTACACTATCCACCAGATGTGGAAACAAATTCGGATACTGCAACCTACATCATCGACAATGGTTTTTATATCGGATTCAATTCAGAAGAAGACGTAGAGACTGGCGTTGCTGCTGTAACTTCCATGAGTAATATTCGCTCTTATGAGATTATATTCAACCCTGATTATATAGAGATGACCGAGAACATGCAATCCTCTTCAGAATCTAGAGCTACACCAATATCCACTAGTACCCCTCCTGAGGTGGAAGTAGCTACAAGCAATACATCTACTTCTGAGTCTGAGGTTACAGCGCAAGAAGTAAAACCTGCTACAAAGGAAGATACTCAGAAGCAAACTGCTCAGAAAAATCTAAAATCACTCGCGCAGAACAAACAAAGCTTAATTAGTGTTAACTTAAGCAAATTAGATAAATTAATGGCTCTTGTCGGCGAGATAGTAATCACCGAATCCATGGTAGCAGCTTCACCTGAACTACAGAATGTTCCACTAGATAGCTTCTTGAAGTCCTCACGTCAATTGAGAAAATTGACCGATGAACTACAAGACGTTGCAATGTCCTTACGTATGATTCCTATCTCAGGTGTGTTCCAAAAGATGAATCGAATCGTCCGTGACATGGTAAAAGCATTGGATAAAGATGTAAAATTAACAATTATCGGAGAACATACCGAGATCGATAAAACCATCGTAGAGAGCATCGGAGATCCGATTATGCACATCGTTCGTAACGCCATGGATCACGGCATCGAAAACAATGTAGAAGATCGTATCGCTGCAGGCAAGAATCCACAGGGACATATCACACTCTCTGCGTATCATGCAAGCAGTGAAGTCATCATCTCCATTGAAAATGATGGAGAACCTCTAGACCCTGAGAAAATCTTAGCAAAAGCCGAGAAAAAAGGCTTGTTGACCAAGGCTCCAGAGGACTATACTAGAAAAGAAGTCTTCTCATTACTGATGTATCCTGGTTTCTCTACCAATTCAGAAATCACAGAATATTCAGGACGTGGAGTTGGACTTGATGTGGTAAAGAAAAATATCGAAGCCATCGGTGGTTCTGTAACCATCAATAGCGATGTAGGACAAGGGGTATGTTTCACATTGAAGATTCCTCTAACACTTGCCATCGTAGATGGAATGGAAATCGCCGTGGGCACTCATATATTCACCATTCCGATTGCGCATATCAAGCAATCGTTTAAGGCGAAAAAAGAAGATATCATCCTAGATCCTAGTGGCAATGAAATCATTCGTTGTATGGATGAGTTCTATCCGATTTTCCGATTGAAGAACCTCTTCCAATTAGACGACGGACATACGGATATCGAAGATGGTGTCATCGTATGGGTAGAAGCAAATGACAAATCCTTCTGCTTATTCGTCGATGCACTAAACGGAGAACAACACGTAGTAGTGAAGCCACTGCCTCCATATTTGAACAACTTCAATATCAAGAAGCATGGAATCAGTGGATGCACCATTATGGGTGATGGTACCATCAGTATTATCTTGGATGTAGGAAATATCTATACTACAGCGCAAGAAATTTATTAACAATATCTATTAATTGGAGGTTACTACCATGTCCGATACAACAATACATGAATTAGCTGTAGATGAATTAGACTCTACACAGACCGAACGCTATCTCACCTTTATGACAGACGGATTGGTGTTAGGGGTAAGCACGCACCATGCAATTGAAATCATTGCGAACTCTGCGATACGCCCTCTTCCACTCATTCCAGACTATGTAAGAGGCGTGATAAACTTGAGAGGGCAAGTTCTGCCAATCATCGATATGAGACTTCGCATGAACAAAGCATTCCAAGAGTATACAACAAGCACTTGTATCATCATATTAGAAATCGACTCATCCCTCATCGGACTAGCAGTCGACTCCGTATTACAGGTACTGGATTTGGATACCAGCAATGCTTCACCAATACCAATCGAGAATCAACAAGACATCACCAATGCAATGGTCTCTATGGAAGACAGCTCTGTTGTCCTACTTCTAGACTGTGATGCAATCGTAAAGACGATATAGAAATTAGAAACTGGAGGAAGATTTATCTTGTACACGCTTGCCAATGAAGATTTTATAAGATTAACAACATTCATACGTGCAAATTATGGAATTAACCTAGACAATAAAAAACAGCTTATTGTCTCTCGACTTACGGACCTACTTGTTTCTAATGGATTTGCTAACTTCAATGAATATGTGACACATATTCTAAACAATAAAAATACTGCTGATATTGAAATTTTGTTAAATCGTTTGACAACGAACTATACATATTTTAATCGAGAGACTGCGCATTTTGATTATTTTAAGAACATTGTACTTCCAGAACTAGAAGCCAAGAAGAGAAATCAAGTGCTAAGCATCTGGAGTGCTGGTTGTTCCACAGGACAAGAACCCTACACCCTATCCATGATCCTCAAGGATTATTTCCGTGGGAAGGGTGGCAACTGGGATACACGCATCTTAGCCACCGATATCTCCAACAAGGCCTTGAATCAAGCAAGAAATGGTGTGTACTCGGAAGAAGGGGTTTTAGACTTTCCCGAGGCATGGAAGAAAAATTATTTCAAAAAGACAGGGGTACCTCAACAGCTAAGTGTGACCGATGACATCAAATCCAATGTCATCTTCAAACCATTTAACTTGATGGACAATATCAACTTCAAACTGAAATTCGATGTCATCTTCTGTCGCAATGTCATGATATACTTCGACAAACCGACCAGAGCCGCACTCACCAAACGATTCTATGATGCGACAGCCCCTGGAGGATACTTGTTCATCGGACATTCCGAGGGACTCATCGATGATGCCGATACCGCTAACACTTATCGTTATATCATGCCAGCAGTGTATCAAAAACCACTATAAAGAATAAGGTGACCATTATGGATTTCTCATTCTCAGCAACACCCTTACAATCAAACCAAAGACAATCTTCCTGCGACAGCACCCAAGCTATCATAGCTATCGGTGCGTCTACTGGAGGTACCGAAGCAATCTTAGATATCCTAAGATTGCTTCCTTCTGATATGCCTGGAATCATGATTGTACAACATATGCCAGAGAAATTCACCCACATGTTCGCAGAGCGCTTGGACTCCCTCTGCCAGATGGGAGTGCGCGAAGCCAAGCCCGGAGACATCCTCCGACCGGGACTCGCCCTCATAGCACCAGGTGGTGACCAACACGCTAAAATTGTCAACCTAGGCGGCCTATATCATGTCCATTTCACAAATGAAGACAAAGTGAATGGACACTGTCCATCTGTCGATGTCCTCTTCCACTCCGTAGCCAAGAGCGTCGGGAAACATAGTGTCGGTGTCATCCTGACAGGCATGGGCAACGACGGTGCAAAAGGACTCCTCGCCATGCGAAGGGCAGGCGCTTACACCCTCGGACAAGACTCCGATTCTTGCGTCGTATCAGGGATGCCCATCGTGGCACACCAGATCGGAGCCGTGGAAAAACAAGCCTCCCCACAGGAGATTGCAATTCACCTGAAAAAATATTTTGGCAAAATGTAACTTTTTTTAAAATTCTACTTAAGTAAGTAATAAAGCTGTCGATAATGTATTTGAACGGAACATTAAAAGTTCATCGTTCGACGCGTCGACAGTTTTAATGTAGGAAATCCTACACATACCACAAGCAATTGTGGAACAACACAAAACGAAGGGCAGGGAAGCCCTCGTCAAATTCAAGGAGGAAATAATATGATTATTCAACACAACATTAGTGCTATCAACTCAAACAGACAGTACTCTTACAACACAGGACAATTAGGAAAGAGCTTAGAGAAATTATCTTCTGGTTACAGAATCAACCGTGCAGGAGATGATGCTGCTGGTTTAGCTATCTCGGAAAAAATGAGAGCTCAAATCACAGGACTTGAGACAGCACAAAAGAACGCACAAGATGGTATCTCAGTAATTCAAACAGCTGAAGGTGCTCTTGCAGAAGTTCACTCTATGTTAAACCGTATGGCAGAACTAGCTACTCAATCTGCAAACGGTATCTATGAAACAGAAGATCGTAACAACCTTCAAGCTGAGATGGATGCACTTGCTTCAGAAATCACTAGAATTGCTGATAGCACAACATTCAATGGTACTACTCTATTAGATGGTACTATGGGTGGAACAAGTCAAATGGTTCTACAGATTGGTGATACTGCTGCACAAACAATCGGTATTTCCGTTGGAAATATGGATGCTGCATCACTTAAGGTTGGTACTGGTACTGGTACTGATGTTAAAGGTATTTCTATTACAAGCGTTTCTTCTGCAAACAAAGCAATTGCTAGTATTACAGCTGCTATTAACACTGTATCTACACAGAGAGCTGAGCTTGGTGCACTTCAAAACAGATTAGAGCACACAATCAACAATATCGGTGTTACAACAGAGAACATGACAGCTGCGGAATCTCGTATCCGTGACGTTGACATGGCAAAAGAGATGATGGAATACACCAAGAACAATATCTTGATTCAATCATCACAAGCAATGTTAGCACAAGCGAACATGGTACCTCAAGGTGTTCTTCAATTATTACAATAATAATCATGGAAAAAGAACCGTCGCAAGGCGGTTCTTTTTTTATCTAATCTATCAATAGATCATATGCTAATTTCTTTGCAATTTTCTCCCAGTCATATACCTGATTCGCATAGTTCAATGCTTTTGGAATATGTAATTTCATAGTCTCCTTATTTGCTCTTCTACAAAGTGTTACTATTGCCTTCTCTAAAGCTTTCATGTTTTTACATTCATAGGTTATGCCGAGTGTTTCAAAATTTGTAATATCCTGCGCCGCATCGATATCTGATGTAAGAAACATACATCCATGAAACAGTGCCTCAGCATATACATTTGGTGTTCCTCCTTCAAAAATCGATGTTAATGCAAATATCTTAGCCTTTGCATATTCCTTATACAACTTTTCCTTTTCAACTATAGATCCTGTGAATATAATTCTGCTCTTCAAATCAGGCCGTATGGAGAAAAACTCATCTATTATGGCCTGAAATTCAGGCTCTATACTTCCAATTAATTTCAGTTTCCAATTTTTCATAAGATGGGATACATTTCCAAATGCAATCATAAGCTCTAGATTATTTTTCTGTAGTGTTCCAATCCTCCCTACTGTTATAATTACATTCTCTTTTACACTAGCATCTGCTACAATGTCAAGATTATCAGCATTATAGAATCCATTCGGTAAGAAACGGCATGAAAATGGAATAAGTGGATTTCTATTTATTTCATCTCGTAAATATGTACATGATGTGGCAATGATATCACATTGTTCGGCAAATTTATGAATACTAGGATTACTCCAGTCAATTCTCTTCATCCAAGGTCCATTCATATCTAATCCACAATAGACTTTCCCATCTGGTCGCAACTGACGATATCTTTTCAAGAAACCAATAGTCTCATTGTACATTCCATGTAGGATCAGAACATCCATCTTCCCATAGTTTTCTCTAAATACTCCCCATATACTTCCCTATCCAATATTCTCTCATCAGAGTATTCCAGCTTCATATTAGACAATTTAGGTAAATAAGGATAGTCCTCTAGCTTTGTACAGTATAGCATAGTAGACTTAGCAGCTATCTCTTTTGCTAGCATATATCCCACTAGACCTTTGTCTTTCATTAATTCAACATTCTTCCACGTTCTCCACCCTTGCACTGCCGGAGTATAAATACCTGCATCCGCTTTAATTTCAAATAGAACACTATCCACAATGTGATCAAGGACTAAATCTAGTCGCTTGCATACCTCGGCGTGCAAGTCTCCGTCCACAGTATCGCTTTTCTTCACGGTATTCTTGGCGCAGGTATTTAGCATACCGTAAAGTTCTATCAATGTATCCTCTGGAACTTCTCCTATGTTATCGATTAATTCTAGACTGTCATTCAGAAATTGTGAAATTATTCTTTTATCCTCATCCATAGTTACCCCTCTAAATCATCTATTCCGTAAGTATACTCCTTTATCTAAGCAATGCATGTAGACTCGGTATCTCTGAATCGCTTGGATTGATTTTCTCATATTGTGCCAGAACACTTCTTGCTGCATCTAATTGATTTGCCTGAATGAACATTTTTATCTGCATCTTCACCTGTTGTCCCAAAAGATCAAATTCACTCTTTCTCTCTACACTCTTATCTACATCTTCCTTGATATTCTTAGCGATAATTCCAATGCTATCTCCCAATTGCGAACAGTATTTTAATCCTTTTCTTAATTCTTTCACATATTGCGCTGGTTGCCTTCCTTTGTTTTGGTATGCTTCATAAAGAAATACAACAAATTTCTCTCTATTCGGTATCATAGCTAGATTATGTTGGATATGATCCATAACATAGTATTTCTTCATATTCTCGTAAGTACACTCTACAAAACACTGAAACAGAGATATTACGATATCAGACTCATCTGGTTCCGCTAGGGTCTTAGAGTTGATGAGGTATGCATAAGCTAGTGTCGCCCTTGTATATTCATCCAATTGTTTCGCAAGGTCTGTATCGTCTATCAATAATTTGCAGATTACCATCTTGAAGTCGCTGTGATTTTTTAGTATATCGCAAACGAAAGAGAATAGTGTCTCATGAGCATAGGGTGCTAATGCTGCAACGGGGTTATCTCCATTCAACAGATTGGCATATAATACATCCGAAAACATGGATTCTGTATATAACAACTCTTCTTCCTGCAATTTCTTCATCACATTATCTTCGCATTGGTTTAAATCATACTTATAGTATCGAAGGGCATTGAGCGCCGTATAACCATCGTATACTTTTCGTCCCGTGAATGCTCTTAGAATATCTGATTGTACTTCTTCATCCTTGGCATTATTATATAATTTATCAATGACACTTATGAGAAATCTTCTCTTCTTGTCTTTTTCTTCTGCATTCCCTAGCTGATCTAACTTATCTAATATGGATTTGTAGGACTCTGCGATTAAATTATATTCTTCTAATCGTTTCGCAAGATCAACATAATTCTTATATGCGATTAAATTCCCTACTACGTCCTGATAATCAAAATCATTGAAATATCGCAGTAATTCACGCGCTTTCTCTTTATTCTCTATCCGTGTATAAGACTCAATTAACTTCAACTGAACATCAACGAAATTAGCCTCTTCCGTATAGGAATATATTCCGAAAAAGCTATATACCATATCTGGTTTTTTCTTTAATTGCTTATATACTTTTCTGTACTTATCAAGATAAAAAACAGCCTGCTCAAATTCACTAATTGCAATACTAGCCACACTGGCTAGATATAAAATATCTAGTGAGGGTGTAATATTTACCTTTTCTTCCTCTAAATATTCATCTGCAAATTCCATAGTTTCACGATATTTCTTAAGACGAAACAATGACAAACAACACAATGACTTGAGATATGGCAAATGCACTACACTTTCTCGTTCTTCCTTACTTAGTGCCAAACCTCTACGACATATCTCCAATTTTTTCTCAACGCTACCATAACAGTCTACAAGCAGCGTATATAGGCGAATATTATATGGATTCTCCTCTAATTCTTGCTCTACCAAATCCACATTCCTAGACCGTTTGCTCTCCATAACCTCACTGATATATCCATCATGATACAAGAGACAGTTCATTGGCTTTGCTATGTTAATATCTACTGGAATTGTTTCGTGAATAGAGTACTCGAAATACTGCTTCCCCTCCATAAAATTAAACAAACGTGCTACAGTAGCATTTTTATACGTTGTCCGACTTTTACTTTCATAATTGCGGATAGTAAAGAGGCATGCTTTGTGATTTTTAGACTGATTGCTTTTGATAAACTGAGCAATTTCAACTACATTCTCATCAAAGAATTCATCCGCATCGAGCTGTAAAAACCAACGACCTTCCGCAGCTTCTACCCCAGTGTTTCTCGCCTTGGCAAAGTCATTGCACCATTCAAATTCTAGAAATTTATCTGCATATTCCTTTGCTATCTCTATTGTCCCATCCGTAGAACCTGTGTCTGTAATAATAATTTCTATATCTAATTCCTTTTTCAGTGGTGCTAAGGAATCTAAGCACCTACGTAATACATGCTCCTCGTTTTTTACAATTAGACCAACCGATAGTTGGTATTTAAATTGTTTGTCAAATTGTTTTATCATTTCCTCTATGCTCTCCGTTCTTTTCCTACATTATTATCCCACCACTCATTTTACAACATTTTCATATATAAGCTTAACCTTTACGAAGTTCTTTTATAATACACTCATGAATATTTTTACCACAGGTCCCCTCTAAGTTCACATTTAATCGTTTAGCCATTTCTAATTGCAGTTCCTTAACTGATTCTAACTCTCCACTTAGCAAATCACTTATAAACATATCCAAATCGTGATTCTGAGTTTCTTGTCTGAAGAATTTATAGTCATTCAAATAATTATAAAATCCCTTTGATTCACTGTCAAATGCTTTATCGTTCGGAGGTCTTCTGATTTCAAAAATCTCATATGTCTCATCTTCTATGGATACTTTTGCCATCATCCGATCTGATACTCTCTGTATCAATAAAGTCCCATCCTCTTGTACCATTGCAAAATTACACACACCATTCCACTTCCAAAATAGGTTTTTCTCACCTTCTGATTCGTGTTGAAATCCACCTTGCAAGAAATCATCACAAATCACTGTAATCTCTCCTGTCTTCTTATTTATTTTTATCAGAGAACAGGTTTTCTCCGGATTGGTAACTAAATAGTTTCCTGTATCAAGTAGAAATCTTCGCGGTCTTAGCACCTTTTTATAATTTGAGCTTTTACATCCTTTAATATATACTAAATCCTTAGGTAAATCAAATTCTATTGTTTCTCTTGTTTTAACGTTGTATCTTATCGTTTTTCCTGTATTTGTTTCTCCTAAAAACAGATAATCCCCATCAATGCTGACACAAGAATATCCGTAACTAGCTTGTCCCACTTCGTACGTTCTATATTTCTCCGTATTCAAATCAAAATAAAGAATTCTATTTCCTTCTCTTGTACATACCCACAGTTGATTATCTTGTAATGCATAACCGTTAATATCTGCAAGGTCATCTATGCTCTGCATTCCACTTTTTAAAGCTGTGATACAATCATAATATCGCTTCCATTTTCCCTTTTTCAAGTTATATATTCCTATATTTTTGCTATTAAATGGTAAAAACACTAAATTATTTTTATACGCATCCACATAGTAATATTGAAAGATATTATTTTGATTGCTAGGTAAAAATTTTAGTTGATTGTTTATCGTGTCGTAGCATCCTGCTTTTTTTGCAATCATAGGAGCCAAATATATGTTTCCCCCCACAGAAACAGAACTTGGATACAAATATTCTCTATCTCCTACCTCTTGTACCCTTGCTTCTATTGTCAGATTGTCTAGCCCTATATCTGCTTTGTATATATAACTATCATCATATTCTGTAATCCATGCTGAATCATCCGTATAATTAATTTTCGCAAGCTTTAACCGCTGTTTCACTGCTTCATCCGTTTTCTCAAAGCACACATATTGGAAGTTAAATTGTGGAATTCCTGCAACACTACATAGATTCGTAACAGAACTACCTACATCGCCAATATATGCATCGCATACGGCAATAACTTTTGTTATGTCTGGGGTCTCATCTAAAATACCTATTTTGTCTTCGAGGAAATATTTTTTCAATTCTAGGTATTTGTCTAACAAATCAGGTCTCATGGCCTTATATGTGCTCTCTAATAGCGGATGCGGACGCCACACAAATAAAATATCTGTATATTGGTATGCCTGTTCAAACACATATTTCAACTTCATTAAGACCAGCTCTTCATATATTAAAACCGTTGATATCGTTGTATTTATGAGTACTATTTTCTTATCTGGATCAATTTCTCCCCACTCCATTGGCGTTTCTGTATGTTGCTTATTCATATTCAAAATTTTATCAAATTTCGGCGAACCTAAAGGTAGTACCTTATTATAGTGTGGTAATCCCTTGAAGCATTCTTTATATTCAGCTGATTGCCCAATCATATAGTCCATATGCTTATGTACTGGGAGGTTTTGCTGCTGCGGTGTGACAATTCCTCCATTTGCATAATAAGGTATGTATACTAGTTTATTAACATATTTCTTTAAATTATAAGAAAAGTATTCCTCCTCAATTCGGGTCACATAATTATACTCGTCATAGGGATTATGTACATATGCAACATCTGGCTTGTTCATTTCAATATTATAGGCCTTATAATGAAGAACTGGGATATTGGTTGGGAACTTATCTCCTTCATAACAATATACCCACTGATTCGTCTTAGCATCACGTGTATAGTATGGAATAGGAACTACATAGCATTGGCAGTTTTCATCCTCTGCACATGCTAGATACACACTCTCCAAACTATCCCACATTTCAGCCTTGTATGGAAAAAACACAACACGATGAGTAATTGGTATGTTCTCTATACTTCTTCGCATATTCAGCACACTGTCCTGAACTAGTTGCATATCCTCTTTATTTATTAACACCTGTTGTGATATATAATATATTTTCTCGCAATAGGTCTCTAATATCCCTATAAGACTTTGACTATCATTTAGTTCCTGTTCTAGTGTATTGCCTATTGATATTGCGGCTTCTTGGCACATCTGCAAATAAGCCATTCTTTGTTCTATATCTGTAGTTCTATCAATGACACCATGCAGTTCCTCCATGGAATTGCATAAGTCTAAAATATTATCCTTAATCTGTTCTCTCATTCCATCCCTTTCCTTAATTTAATCTTATATCATGTTCTAATTCAAAATCTTTTATCTCTACAATAATACACCTTTAATATATTTTCGTAAATACCAATACACAAATCACTTTCTTTACCCTACATGCAATAACTCTTACCTATATCTATCGACATTTATCAAATTAAATTAAATACAACTATATAACATATGTTAGTTTTTTTCTTCTATTATATCACTCTGCTAGCGTAAAATTTTATTCGGAATAATGAGACTAGAAAGAGAACACCCTTTTGTGTTAAAGTATCAGGTGACAAAACCAAAGATACAATGGTACAGAAAGGTGTTCTCTTGATTAACAGTATAAAATATTTTGAAGAAAAAAACATTAAAAATTTTGAAAAACTTGAAGATAACTTCATAAATAACCCATTGCAGATAGCAGAGTATGTGACAGATCTTACCGATGAACTACACAAACTGGGACTAGAAATGATCAAAGAGTCCTTAGATGTATTACGCCACATTACAGCCACAATCGCCATCAGATTATTTCCACAAAACAGCTTCCCACGTGGGAATGCATAGATAGTTCCCATGCCTAGTTTCCCCAACAATGAGGTGAAAACTACTCCCGTGACCTGTGATTTCTGCTTCAAATCCATCGCTTCTTTTTTTGTAAGATAGAATGTGCCCTTTCCAATGTTTATTTTCTTCTTTTCTTGCCTTGCAATTGAAACATGGTTGACTTATTGAAGGATGTTTCTAAGCCTAGTACGGCACATAATTGTCGATAGAATTCTGTGGTTGTTACGGTAGAGAGACAAATGTAGTAAAACTTGGTGATATTGGGATTTAACTGTTCTGCAAAACAACGTAGTGCAAAGGTTTTCCCGTATCCAGAATTGGCTGTAAATACTGCAATTCCTGGATATTTTTGAAGATACTCCAAGCGACCTTTCATTTCCTTGATGTCGTTGGTAAGATACGCTTCTTTGGTTGCAATGGTTTTCTCAAAAGGATTGCGACGCATCCCATAGTGCTGTCTAAACATGTGGTTCTCCTTCCCCATAGGTAATCTGATATGCATTGTTTCTCTTGGTTGTACTGTTTTCTACCTTATTTGTTTTTCGAATCGGATATTGCTTTTCCTCGTAATAGATATGCGCGTGCTCCATGTCATCGGGTAAATATCGAATTTCAACTTTTGAGCGGATAAACTCCATGGGCACATCATATAATACATGATCAATCACAACCGTTGCATCATTCCTCACTAAACGCAAGATGCGGTGATGAAAACAAGTATCCAACCATTCTTGACTTTTTGGCATGGTAATCTGTGCAAGATCGGTAAGATAACGATCCGACGGAGTCATGTTGGTGCTGGAATGGATGGTAGTATTGTGCTGTCTGATATAGTCATTTAGACGGCTGTTTAGTTCTTCCAGACCAGATAATTCATCCGTGTTGAGAAGATTTAAAAAAAGATTCCGTAAGGTTCTAAAATTCCTCTCCACCTTCCCCCTTACTAGCACCATCTCTTATGGGCATAAAAGAATTTCCCACCAACAATCATACGTGTTTCATCATCTAAAATCATAATGCAGTAAGTACGATGCTTTTGGGGACTCTCTGATTCTGCGATATAGGGTCCATAGAGGGTGTCTGCCTGATATAATCCTCCAGCATACACTTCTTCAAATGCTTTTCTATCCTTGATACCAGGTGCATTTGCTCCTTTTAGATTGTGACGTTTTACATATCTTTGTATCGTATTGACGGAAACGTCTTGTTTCTGAATCACTCCTTCGAATCCCCCTCTTCGATAATCCGATTCAAAACTAGAAAGAGAATTCCATTTGTAATGAAGTTCTTTTCCGCCAGAAAGACGGAAGGGTTCTGATGCAACACGCTTATAATACGCAGCTAAGGTACTAATTGCAATTCCATAGTAGGGGCATAATGCTTCTACAAATTGATACGTTTTCTTATAATAGTGAAAGAGAATACTTACTACGAATTGAATGCTATAAGAAGAATAAGGAATGATAACAGAAGGTAACAAAGCATGGGAATGTCCACAAGAGCTACATGCCACACAAGAGATGGTAACCTTATGATAATGGGTGGATCCATAGTGGTAAGTAATAAAGTCTCGCTCATAGGAGCCATCTTTATGAAAGTCATCACAAGAAGCCCCACAACAAGGGCCGGGGTGTGAAGGGGAATTCCACTCTTTTTGTAAGTCGAAAAACAATTGATACTCATTTATTTGAGAAATTTTGTAATAATGCTTGCATAAATCCAGAAATTTTCTTATCATAGGTATTGTATTCGATGGGTGTTCCCATTGGATTGTATGAAAGAAGAACTTAGGGCTGCAACCCAATGATAGTTCTTCTTTTTTGTGTTTATAGTGACAAGACTAGAATAAAAAAAGACCTGCAATAGGTCAAGTACTTTTGAAATAATATGATTGTGAAAAATGCAAATATGTATTGGATAATTTATAATTTATGGAAATAAAATGATGTTTTTCTGATGTCGGTACAGGTAGGAGTGTGCAAGATTACAATGAAAGATAGTCAAGAAGAGGCGGCACATGAATTGCGTGATGCGATCAAACAAGGTGGAAAGCAAGAATTCAAGGAAGTGGTAGAAAAGTTAGAGGTATGTTTGAGTGATGAGGTTGGGAGAAAGCGCATAGAACATGCGAAAGACTACATCCTATCCAATTGGAGTGGGGCAAAACTTCGATTCAAACGAAAAGAGGGAGTAAAAGGTAGTACAGAAGGACATGTGAGCCATGTATTATCGAGTAGAATGAGTTCTAGACCAATGGGGTGGAGTGAAACTGGTGCAAATAAAATGGCACAATTAAGAGCGTATTATCTAAACGGAGGAAGTTTATTAGAGTTAGTGCGGTATCAGGAAAAAGAACTCCCCTTAGCAGCAGGAGCAGAATATCAGGTGTTAAGTAAATCACAAATATCAGAATCCGAAAAAAATCGACATGAACAATTGGGGAAATATGTAGAAAGTATCAGTCATAGCATATCAACGCAAAATAAAAAGATCATCGGTTTCAATAGCCGTATATGGGGATTGTAAGGAGTGCACATGAAATGTGAGAAAGATGCTGATTCCTCTTACTGCCCCCACGACCAGCGCCCACTTCTCAGTCGAGGACAAAGCCAAATCTGGTGCGAAGCATCCTTGATAGAGAAGTGGAGCTGGTCAAGAGAAAAACCAAGAGGAATCAGCAAAAATGTCTAGAGGAATATCACTCTTATAAAATTGACTTTTTATTTTTTTTAACTTATAATTGTTACTAACACATTATTACAACCAATTTCATTATTATATAGATAGACTGAGGATGAAATTCTAGTTTCAATACGAAAGGAATGGTGGAAACTATGAAAAATGTCTTTATAACTGGCATTGCGGGACTATTGGGATCAAATATTGCTTATTTTTTCAAGGATAAGTATAACGTTTATGGTGTAGATAAAAATGAGTTTCAAATGGAGAAAGTTACTTTCAAAATGGATTCCGCATTAAATACATATGATATTGAAGACATGCTTGTGTCAAATAAAATTGATGTTTTTTTACACTGTGCTGCATTAGTGAATGTTGATGCCTGCGAAAAGATGCCTGCATATGCAGATTTAATCAACTATCAAATGACTGAGAATCTACGTAGAGCCTGCAAGAAACATAATATAAAATTTATATTCATCTCAACCGATGCAGTTTACGATGGTAAAAAAGATGGTCTCAATTGTGAAACAGATACCCCTAACCCAATAAATGTTTATGGAAAAACAAAGCTCATGGCTGAACACGTTGTATTGGAAGATACCAATAATTTAGTAATTCGAACCAATATGTATGGCTATAATTACAGAAAGAAAAATAGTTTTGGTGAGTGGGTTCTACAGTCTTTGGAATCGGATGAAGAATTAAACATGTTTAATGATATTTGGTTTTCTCCTATCCTTGTAAATAATCTAGCAAAAATTATCCATTTAGCAATAGAGAAGAATTTGACTGGCTTATATAATGTTAGTTGTACGGGCTCTATTAGCAAATATGAGTTAGGCCTTAAAATCCAAGAAATCTTTAATCTTTCTGGAACAATTAACTCTATAAGTTCAGATACATTTAATTTTTCAGCACCAAGAACCAAAAATATGGGATTGGATAACACAAAGATCAAACAAGCTCTCGGTATAGAAATTAATTCTCCGCATGAAGATGTAAAACTATTTAAAGAACTTTTTGACAATAATTACAAAAATATACTAAGGAAAGGTTGAGTCTATAATGTCTAGGACAATCACAATTGCAAAAAATAAAATTGGTATGGATTATCCACCTTACTTTATCGCTGATATCGCAGCCAATCATGATGGCGATATACTTAGAGCATATAAACTTATTGAATTAGCAAAAGAGTCTGGTGCAGATGCGGCAAAATTTCAGAATTTTAAAGCAAACAAAATAGTGAGTAAAAACGGATTTGAAAAACTAGGAACTCAGCTAGCTCATCAAAAATCTTGGAAAAAATCCGTTTATGAAATCTATGAAGAAGCATCATTAAGCGATGATTGGTCTTATCTATTAAAATGTAAATGCCATGAGTTAGGTATTGAATACATGACAAGCCCGTATGATTTTGATTCCGTTGACTTAGCTGACAAATATGTAAATGCCTTTAAAATTGGTTCTGGTGATATCAGTTGGCTCAATATTATAAAATACATTGCACAGAAAGAAAAGCCTGTTCTACTTGCATGTGGTGCGTCAAGTATGCAAGAGGTTGATATGGCTGTAAAAACAGTTTTAGACTCTAATCCTAATTTAATTCTAATGCAATGTAATACAAACTATACCGCAACCTCCGAAAACATGAAATATATTAATCTAAATGTACTAAATACTTTCAAGCAAGCCTATCCTGATGTTATCCTAGGATTGTCCGACCACACACGAGGTGCATCCACAGTACTTGGGGCAATTGCTCTAGGAGCTAGAGTTATAGAAAAGCATTTTACAGATGACACCTCACGCATAGGACCAGATCATGCATTCTCTACCACTCCAGATGAGTGGAAAACTATGGTTCACATGTCTAATGATTTATTTAATGCACTTGGAACAGGAGTAAAACAAATAGAATCAAATGAGCGTACAACTTCCATTGTTCAAAAAAGAAGCCTTTATACGACAAGAACTATTCGCTTAGGCGAGATAATTACAGAGGACTCTCTGTACCCCTTACGCCCACGAAGTGATGTGGGATATGAACCTTGGGAGATTGAAGAACTTATTGGAAAACGAGCAAAAAAAAATATTTGTGAGGGTATTTTAATTGAAAGAAAGGATGTAGAATGATTAAAGGACAATTAGTTAGTTTACGAGCCGTATCAAAAGATGATTTGCCAACATTATTAAACTGGAGAAACATGCCTGAATTTCGTCAATACTTTAGAGAATATAGAGAATTAAATTTATCGAATCAACATCAATGGTTTGAAAAATATGTAATGAATGATGCCTCTACTATCATGTTTAGTATTGTTTTAAATGATGATACACAAACACTAATAGGTGTCTGTGGTCTATGCTATATTAATTGGGTTAATAGAAATGCTGATCTTTCACTATATATAGGACATGAAAATTGGTATATTGATTCAGCTGGATATGCCGAAGAGAGTTGTCGCTTACTATTAAACTATGCTTTTCAAGAAATAAATTTACATAAAGTGTGGACAGAAATCTATGAGTTTGATCGCTCTAAAAACAACCTATATATATCCCTTGGTCTAAGTCAAGATGGTCTACTTCGCGACAATTATTTTCATGCAGGAAAATGGCATAATTCCCGCATGATGTCAATACTATCTACAGAATACGAGGTGTATATATCCAAATGAAAATTTTAGCAATAATTCCTGCAAGAAGTGGTAGCAAACGAATCCCTAATAAAAATATCATTGATTTTGGAGATCAGCCCATTATCTCCTATCCAATTAAAACTTTGGTTGAGAGTAATTTTTTTTCTGAGGTTATGGTCTCTACTGATTGCCCTAAAATCGCTACAATAGCACAACAACACGGTGCCACTATCCCATTTTATCGAAGTGCTGATAACTCAGATGATTTTGCAACTACCACAGATGTAATTCTTGAAGTTCTTAACGAATATCAAAAAATGAATATATATTTTGATTATACTTGTTGCATATACCCTACAGCAGTATTTGTAACATGTGAATTAATAGAAACGGCACTCCAATCTCTTTTAGATAATTCAGCTAGTTGTGTTTTTCCAATAGTTAAATTTTCATATCCACCACAAAGAGGTTTAACTATAAATGAAAATGGATTGGTTAATTTTTTAAACCCGCAATATGAATTTACAAGAAGTCAAGACTTACCTTCAATATTTCATGATAGTGGACAGTTTTATTTCTTTAAGACAGATGACTTTCTTCAAGAAAAAAGATTAATATTATCAAAAACAAAACCAATCATTGTTGAAGAAACTAAAATACAGGATATTGATAATCTTACAGACCTTGAAATAGCTGAACTGAAGTATAAATTACAGATAAATAAATAGGAGAATGATTATGCAAATACTAAATTATTTATCAGAATATAACTTTGTCTTGTGGGGTATAGGAAATCTAGGAAAAAAGCTATTTGATTCCTTAAATGCGGATATTGTAGTTGCTATAATTGACACTAACTCCGAATTGATAGGCACCACATACAAAGGTGTGGAAATAATAAGTTTTGATACTTATATACAGCAATATAATGACCATTATATTATAATTACACCAGCTATAGACACTCCCATTATTCAACTCCTCCAATCAAAAAAACAAACCAAATATTTTAGTTTAAATGGTTGTCCCTCTCGTATTATTCCTTGTGACGGAATAGGAATGCCCGATAATTTTCCAATTCCATCTCATAAAGATAATAATATATGTATATATGGACAAAATTTATTTACCATTGCATTAATTAAATATTGGAAAATTATGGGTATAAATAATCTAAAAATAATATTTGATAAAAAAAATAATTTGTGGACTGATGGCGAAATGATTAAATACTTTGACTTGTCTATGCACTTATATGATATAGAAAATATGTCGAATTTAGATATTATTTATTATTGTACATTTAGCGAAGATAAATACAAATATCTAATCTCACTCTTGAAGAAAGAGATAATTAATATGTACGATTTTTTATCTTTTAGCAATTCCACCACAAATACCAACATACTTAAATATAAAGATGTTCATAAAAATGAGAGTTGCTTTATTGTAGCAACTGGTCCTAGTTTAACATCACAGGATTTAGACACACTGAAAAAACATGGGCATACGACTATTAGCATGAATAATATTTTCCCCATATTCTATCACACTACATGGCGACCTAACTACTACGCTGTCTGTGACAGAACTGCATTAAAAATATGGAAAGATGAAATTATTTCTTCTGATATTCCCACTAAATTTATCAGCACTTTTTGTGATAATTTCAGCGAATTCTCTCTTGATAAGTCAGTAATTGGTATTAATTGCAATTATGATCGTGAGATCAAAGAATTTCCGAAATTCTCTACAGATATATCCAAGGTAATTTATCTTGGCTGGACCGTTACTTATATATGCATTCAACTTGCTATATATATGGGCTTTTCAAAAATATATTTACTTGGAGTCGATTTTAGTGCAAGTAAAATTAAAGATCCCTCTAAACGGCACTTTAATGAAAATTATGATTCCAAAACAGGACTTTATCAGACAGATGACACATTAATGTTAAATTGCTATCAAAAAGCATATGATATTGCTAAATATCTTGGTATTAAAATTTATAACGCTACTCGTGGCGGTTACTTAGAGGTTTTTGAGCGAGTAGATTTTGATAGTATATTTGAAAAAGAGATATGAGGAGTATAATGCTCCTCTGCTTGGCTATTCTCTCCACATATTCTCCAATATGATGCCTGCAGCTCTTTTAGCTGCCATTCCATCCTCTAAAACTCCATGTTCATTGAGGAAATCACTGGTATCATTATTATATTTTTTTTCTTCAAATGTCATAATGTTCTCTACTAATTCCTCGTTAGACTGTGCAAATGGGAATGGTAACTGAAACATATCCCACATAAGCTGACCTCGTTCCTCTATATATTCTTGTAAGTCATCTGCAAACAAGAATACTGGCACCTGTAGGTTCATTGCATCAAATGCTGCGCTCGAATAATCTGTAATAAATGCATCACACCCAGCTATCAATTCGTTCATATCATCCGCCTGACTAGCATCCACTACATTCTCATTTCCCGTATCTGTCGTTACATCCTTGCTTAGTGCAGCAATTTGTGGATGTAATCTTGTCATGATATACCACTCTCCGCCAAACTTGTCTGAAAGTGCCTTAATAAGCTTATCATAATCCAACCGTGGTAATTCGGAATGTATTTCCCTCTTACCTTGTTGACTCCCACCTCGAAAAGTTGGTGCAAAAATAATGATTTTACTGTCAGAAGGTAACTGATATCTCTTTCGAATCATTCTGTACACTTTATCACGCTTTGTTGTGAATAAGTCGCATCTCGGCGATCCTATTTTTACTATTTCCCCCTTATACAATAGCATTTGTGGATACTTTCTTGTGCACCAATCAGAATTCGATTGAACATAGTCAATCATCTTGGAATCATTTTTACTGATTATCTCTGCTATTTTAGGGAAAAGTTTTCCTCGAAATTTTCCAACTGCCTTAAATTCTATTGCACCATGCCATGTCTGAAAATATATCTGCCCTCTTCGCTTAAGTGTACCAAAATTCATTCTGGCATTAGCCACCCAAGCTTTCGCAGTAACTAAATGATATGCTCGATTCCAGAACGTATTTTTTACTTTCTTAATTTCCTCTGGAAATTTCTTGCTCATATCATTCACAAGCCAAACTAATTCTAAATCTAACTTTCTGTTTCGGATTTCCTCTGCTATATATCTAGGATTACAACCGTACCCACCATTCCCTTCGAAAGTCATGAATACAATCTTCTTTCGGTTAATGGGAAATATACGTAGAATTCTATACACCCATTCTACCCTTGCACCCTGCCGTAATCTTTTCTTTATATGTTTTCTTTCATCCTCTGTCAACTTGATAACCAGCCCTTTCACTCGTCCTCTGTTCTAAGAATTTTTCCATTAATTTTGCAATCATTACAGATTCTTCTTCTGTTAACTTGCTTCCTTTTCGCTCATATCCGTTAATACGTGAAACAAATTCGCTAATCTCATAACGTAATCCACTTTCCAAGAATTTTGTATGATACACCTCGTTTTGAGAAGTATCTTCATAACAAACTTCAAATTCTTTCATCAGCCACCAAGGAGATTTTGCGCGAATATATCCTTTTGTTCCAGATATCAACAATTGTCCATCAGATTTTACACCTAGCCCTGCCTTCGCTGTGGCAAGTCCATTCTTGTATTTAAAGTATGCTTTGGTATAGATATCCACACCATTGTCTGCATAAAAGCTCTCAAATCTCAGTTCCTCGTAATCACATCCAAATAACCTAAGAATCGGTAGCAACACATAGCTTCCAAGTTCTGTAAAGCTACCACCGTATTTTTCATCCACCATTTCTCTCAAACTCGAATCCACTAATTTGGTAAAAGCCGCCTCAACATCACGGATATTTCCGATTGTACCACTTCGAATGATTCCTAATAGTTGCTGGAATCCTGGTGCATATGCGATTTTAACTCCTTCTAGCAAGACAAGACCCTTTTCTTTTGCAAGTGCATAGATCTCAATTGCTTGTTTTTCTTCTAGAACGATAGGTTTCTCACAGATTACATGCTTTCCTAGATCTAGTGACTTCTTAATATATCCATAATGCGTCTCATGTGGTGTTGCCACATAGACTGCATCCACTGAATCATAGAATTCCTCCTCTGTCTCTGAATAATTTAACAAATGCCTATCTGCAAATCTTTTTGCACTTTCTACATTTGGATTATACACAGTTTCTATTTCAATTCCGCTTACGTATTTTGTCTCGGATATAATTCTATTTGCAATTCTACCAGTACCCACTACCCCCAGACGTATAACTTGAAACTTCTCACCTCTGAGTTTTGTACTAGATATCTCTTTCGTTCTTTCAAGATACACTACTTCGCAATAATCTCTCAAGAAATCGAATTTTCCAACCCAATCAGACCCCAAGGTAAATATATCAATATCGTATTTGATAATATCTTCTACTTTTTGTCCATCATGGTCTTCTATAATAACCTCATCCGCATATCCACTTTCCATCACATGATTAATCCTAGTAAGAAGTGGGTTGACAACATTCAATTTCCCACGACTTTCATCATAGTACTCTGTTGTCACGCCTACAATTAGGTAATCCCCCATTTCTTTTGCTCTTTTTAACAAACGAAGGTGTCCTTCGTGAAATAAATCAAAAGAACCATATGTAATTACTCTCTTCACACTTTTCCCCTCTCCGATACACTTTTGTTTAACAACTCTTTTCCACTTAAAGGTTATACTCATTCATCATAATAACACCTACTTCAAATATCGTCAATTTTCTTAAAAATTCACCCTGTTATTTAACTGACACTTTAACATCAGATGGATTTTTGTTCGATTTTTATATGACTATAACTAAAATATAAATTGTACATTGCTCTAAAATCGATTTCCTTATATGATATTACTCTTCCGTCATACTGTATATTATCATTGTACTGTCTTCGAAACAAAATTTGTTTTTCACCTATGTTTTTCAAACCATAAACAACTTCATCAATTACAAAGCCAAAATTTTTCAACACCTTAATTTGAGTATTGAGATTTTCTTTATCTTCATTTTCATCAGACAAAACAACAACTTCATATCCCGCAGCTCTTGCATTTTCCAGTTGTTCCATAGAGTATAAGGTTGAAAAAAGCAAAGCATTCTGTTCTATCATATGCATTTTAAAATCTGCTATATTAGAATAGTGATATCGTTGCATTATATCTAGAATATAATCATTAAATAATTTCACATAATGTATATAATATTGCCTTAAATTTTCCAAGCAATACAATTTTCTAAAATATATGTCCCTGTACAACAATTCGTATCTTCTGATACCCCAAAATTTCAGACTGTAAATTTTTAAGATAACTGCTATTTTAACATCATGCGGAATATACTTATTTTGCTCAATAATTGAATAGCTTTGCTTCATTTGACGTAAGCGTTCTTTAGGTTCTAAATAGTGGTAGGAGACAGTATAGGACTTAGCCATTTTTCCTGTGTGATAAATAGAGACACCGCTTGCCACAATCTTATAGTTACAAGATATATGTGTTAAGCAAAATAAATCTGGATACGCATTTTCAAAATCCCAACACGGAATACTCAAAAGTGATTCTACTCGAAACACCGTTCCTGAAATATAAGCACTCCTCCCAAGAAGTTCAAAAACTTGGTCTGCATTGCTATAATCCAGCTCATAATCGTTTTTGCTATTAAAAACGATTGCACCTACAGATACATCATATCTACCTGATTGAATATCTGAAATTACCCGTTCTAATTGGTCGATTTCGACAATATCTTCATCACTGACAATTAAAATATAAGGTGTAGACACTCGATCAATTAAAGTGTAATAATTTCTAATAAACCCAATATTTTCATCATTTTGGTACACTTTTAATCTCTGGTCATTGATTTTTAACAGTTCGTCAAAAGTCCCATCCGTGGAATAGTTATCAATTACAACTATTTCGAATCCATCTACATTATTGTTTAACATTTGTTTCACATGTGTACATACAATATCTTTTCTATTGTATGTAGGTATCCCTATGGTAATTGTGTTCATAATTCCTCCCGCACTGTATTTAGATGTTTTTATCTTTAAAAGCCTCCATAATTAAACATAAATTCATCAAATGTCTGAAGGTTTTTATCTTTATCCGATAGAATGATATTTTGCTTTCCTCCGAACCTATCCACAGGCCAATTGATATTTATTGTTTCATCGTCCCAGATTATCCCATCATCATACTCGCTATAAAAACTTTCTCCACACTTATAACAGACAATTGATTCTTCAATAGCGATAAATCCATGAGCAAAACCCTCAGGAATAAAAATCTCTTCCCCATTTTCTTCTATCAAATCAAATCCAGCATACGATTTAAATGTAGGACTATCTTTTCTCAAATCAACTACGAAATCATAAATATGACCTTTTACACAACGCACTAGCTTTGACATTTGTTTTTCTCTTTGAAAATGCAATCCCCTAACTACACCCATAGCAGATTTGGTGTAAAGCGTCTCTTTTATATTAAGTATAATTCCATTTCTTTCAAAAATTTCCGTTGAGTAGTCCTTGATAAATTCCCCTCTTAAATCTGCTGCCATAAACGGCGAGATTTTAAACAACCCCTGTATATTACACTCTTCAAATTTAAATTGTTGTGCCATTACAATCACCCGCTAAAATTTTTTTCCACCAATTATAAGTCAATTGACAACCTTGTGTAAAGCTAATATTTGCTTGAAACCCTGTATCCATCTCAATACTGGTGCAATCAAATGTACTAAGTGGCATATTCACTCCCAAAAATGGAACATCTCCAAAATAAAAATCTAAATCAGGTACAATAGCCTCCTTCATTTCCAACATAAAATCTTTAAGTGGCTTTGCCTGTGAACTACCTATTACATATTGATGAAATGCACGACCCTTTTCCCCTATCATCCTGAACGCTCGTGCAACATCATCAATATATATAAAATCATAATTCTGCGTTCCAGATGTAAATTGTGGGTTGATTCGATTAATGCAATTTCTAATGGTAGAATTAATTAATCGTGAGCTATATTCTCCAATTCCGTACGCATTTGTTATCATGCCCCAAATCAATTCAATTCCAATATTCGCCGCAACCGCCATCGCCATAGAATGCGCAGCGACCTTCGCACCTCCGTATATATATCCAAGCGGTGGTCTGCTTGCATCTTTATAGGAACTATAAAGAGTCTCATATTCCGTAATACTCCCTGCTCCTACAAATCGTGTACAACCTAGTTTTCTTGCCACATTTAATGCATCTATAGTCCACTGCACATTATTCAACTGCAACACCGTATCGAACCTTTCACTTCCTGCTGACCCGTCCCATGCAAAGTGGTAGAAAATATCATAATTATTATCCGTTAAAATGCTGGAAAGCTTCTTGATTTCGTTTAATTCACATTCAATGTAGCTATAGTTACTATAGCTATCATACCGAGAAAACTCTTTTCTTCTTCCTATCGCTAGCACTTCATGACCACAAGTTAATAGTTCCTTAACTACCGAAGAACCTATAAACCCCGTTGCTCCTGATACAATGACTTTCATTTTAATACCCATCCCTTTCTCACTGTCTGGCAACTTTGGCTCTTAAGGGACAAATTGCCGTGTGAAAATTTTTTCACACTATTTTCCTTACTCTAATGCCTCTATCGTTATTTTCGGCATATAGTCAATGATTTTATTGTTCATTCTAGAATAAACATTCGTTGCAATTATACCACATATGAACTGTATTTTCCACATCTTTGGCATACCTCTCATCTTTCATGCATTCGTAGTTCATAGAGCATTCTTCTTTATTGTACTGCTTCTACAATCTTATCAACCATATAATCTAGCATCTCATGGGTCATTCCTGGATACACACCAATCCAAAAAGATTGATTCATAATTCGATCGGTAACCGCTAAATCTCCTACCACTCTATATCCTTCTCCCGTTGCTCTCATCTCATCAAAACATGGGTGTTTGATTAAATTCCCGCAAAACAACAACCTTGTTTGTATATTATTCGCTTCTAAGAATCTCACGACCTCCTCGCGGGTCACTCCTGCCTCCTCTTTGATTGTCATAATAAAGCCAAACCAAGATGGTTCTGAATCATGTGCTGGTTCTGGCAAGATAATTTTATCTACCACTTTCTCTAACCCTCGATAAAGCCTATCCCAATTTTCTCGTCTTCTCTCTATGAATGTAAGGAATTTCTTCAGTTGCTCACATCCAATCGCTGCTTGCATATCTGTTACTTTCAGGTTGTATCCAAAATGGCTATATACATATTTGTGGTCATATCCCTTAGGCAACTCCCCATACTGACCGTCATAGCGATGTTTGCAAAGATTGTCTACCCCAGATGGACAACTGCAATCTCGTCCCCAATCACGGAAGCTGTTCATGATTTTTCCTAAACGTGGATTGTCTGTATATACCGCACCACCTTCTCCCATGGTCATATGATGTGGTGGATAAAAACTACTGGTTCCGATGTCCCCTATGGTTCCCGTATATTTCATCTCTCCGTCCATCCAATACTTGGAACCCAAAGCATCGCAGTTATCTTCAATCAACCACAAGTTGTTTGTCTCACAAAAAGCTTTCACAGCCTTCAAATCAAATGGATTGCCTAATGTATGTGCAATCATTACCGCTTTTGTCTTCTCGCTCAGTGCCGCTTGCAGCTGCGTGACATCTATGTTATATTGTGGTATCGTCACATCTACAAACACTGGAACTGCACCGTATTGAATGATAGGGGTTACCGTTGTTGGGAATCCCGCCGCAACCGTAATCACTTCATCGCCTCGCTTCACTCTACGTTCACCAAGCAAAGGAGAGGTTAATGCCATGAACGCTAATAAATTCGCAGAAGAGCCACTATTGACCAAACTTACAAATTTAACCCCTATCCATTTCGCAAATTCTCGTTCGAATTCTTCCGCATACCTTCCTGTGGTTAGCCAAAAATCCAAAGAGGAATCGACCAGAGTACACAGTTCTCTCTCATCATACACTCTGGCTGCATAATTGATTCTATCTCCCTCTTCAAATTCTTGCTTATTCTTTTTGAACTGATGATAAAACTCGGTTACCAATTGTGATATTTCTGCCCGTGCCTCAGCTTCATTGCTCCACTTTTCCATCTCTATCCCCCTCTAGAAAACACTGGATTTGTGTCTCCATCTCTTTTTCTACCTCTTCTCCATTTATCCATGTTTTTGTCCAGTCCACCGTCTTCTCTATGGCGGTCTGAATGTTCCATGTTGGCTCCCAGCCAAATCTAGCTTTCAACTTAGAACAATCTAGCTTGAGAAAATTTGCCTCATGAGGTCCACCTACATACTTGTCTTCCCACTGCATATTTTCGCCCCAACATTGACAGAACAACTCTACCAATCTGCCCGTTGTAACACAGTCTTTTTCGTCAGGTCCTACATTATACCACCCCGCATATTCTATATCTTCATACTGCTTTTGTGCAATCATCAAATATGCAAAAAGCGGGTCTAACACATGCTGATAAGGTCGTATAGAGTGAGGATTTCTAACCATAATTTTCTTATTCTGCACGGCTGAACGTACACAATCGGGGATAATTCTATCATTTGCATAATCTCCTCCTCCAATTACGTTGCCAGCTCTTGCTGTTGATATTGCTACCGCTCCATCGTGAAAAAAACTAGATTTATAACCATGTGTTACCAATTCCGAACATGATTTTGAATTAGAGTACGGGTCATATCCATCTAGTGGTTCATTTTCACGATATCCCCATTCCCACTCTTTATTCTCATATACTTTATCCGTTGTCACATTTAAGAAACTTTTTACTGTACTACTCTTTCTTATACATTCTAAGATATTAACAGTCCCCATCACATTCGTTTCATATGTATATCTGGGATTGTCGTAACTATCTCGAACAATTGGCTGTGCCGCTAGGTGAAAGACAATCTCTGGTTTCGACTCTTCAAAAGACTGTTCCAAGACATCGTAATCTCTAACATCTCCAATAATAGAATTCATGTTTTCTTGGATATTCGACAAAGAAAATAGGCATGATTCTCCATCTGACAACAGAGAATATCCTGTAACTTGAGCCCCTGCATCGATTAAAATCTTAGACAACCATGTCCCTTTAAATCCTGTATGACCTGTTAAGAACACTCTTTTCCCCTTATAAAAATCTAAACTTTTTCTCATCAATCCCATACCTTCCACGGAGCAGTATTGTCTGACCATAATTGCTCTAATTTTTCCTTCTCACGAACTGTATCCATGCACTGCCAAAACCCTTTATGTATATGAGCCATTAACTGATCGTCCTTCACTACTTTCTCTATCGGTGACTTCTCTAATATACTTTCATCACCTTCAATGTAATCTAAAAACTCTGGTTGGCATATAAAATAACCAATATTAATTAAGTTACCATCTCCTTGTATTTTCTCTCGGAATTCTTGAATTTTACCATCTTGGTCAATGTCTAATACTCCAAATCTCTGCCCAGCATTATAAGCAGTCATTGTAACCATCTTTCCATGAGATTTATGATACTCAAGTAATTCAGCAATATTAACATCAGACACCCCATCTCCATAGGTGAGCATGAATGGTTCATTGTTCAAATATTCTTTGACTCTCTTTACCCTTCCCCCAGTCATAGTCTTAAGCCCTGTGTCTACCACCGTAACTTTCCACCGTTCAGAAGTATTGCTGTGTATAATGATGTCATTCTTTCCATTCGTGAAATCATATGTAATATCCGAGGTATGAAGAAAGTAATCGGCAAAATACTCTTTAATCACGTGTTGCTTATATCCAGCACATATAACAAATTCATTAAATCCATACGATGAATAAAGTTTCATAATGTGAAGGATGATCGGCATACCGCCTAACTCCACCATTGGTTTTGGTTTCAGTTGGCTTTCTTCTGAAATTCTAGTTCCCAACCCACCAGCTAATAGCACCACTTTCATTTGCTCTTCCCTCATTTCAATTATATTTATAAACTTCAGTTTCAACTTATATACCACTTGCATTATATATCGTCAATTTTCTTTAAAACTTAAGCCAATACGACAAAATAAAACCACCCACATTTTCCCATACTAGAAAAATGCAGATGGCTTGTTCCTTCTCTTTTTACAACCATTGAAACTCGGCAGACAGTTCTCACTCGTGGTTATCTCAATGATAATTTCTGGATCCCTGTATCTATTACACTCTTATTAAAGTTACTCTATTAACACCTTGCAATTTTTCCGAAAGAAACCAATTCCTATTTTTATAATCTCTGTATAGCCCAGTTCTTCAATTCCACTTGCATAGTCTTGTTCCTCAATCTGCTTAATTGCAAGCTTTGCTACCTCTTCTAGCTATTTTGGCTATTTTGGCTTTTTCGCCACTTTAAGCTCAATCACATATGCTTTTCCTTCATTGTTCCCCTCTAGAATCACAAGGTCAGGGCGACCAAGGCCAAACTCACGATTAGACAACACTTGATAGTTCTCCAATCCCTGATACATCGCTGCCATGAACCCATGATAGAAAGATTCTCCTCCATCAAAATAACTTATGGTTTCCTTTAACGCTTTCTTAATCTCCTCTTCTAATACGGATGCATCCAAAGAAAATGTAGCATTAAAGAAACTTGTGCGGTTTTTTGAAATCACTTTATCACGTGTCCATTCTAATATATGCTGTCTATATATATGAGCAATTTCCCTGTTTGGAATCTCTAACGTTGCATAAATCTGATCAATTTCAAATCGTTCGCTCACCTTCCTTAGGTATCCTGTAAAGTATAGGAAATTCCATAGATTTTCACTGCTTTTATGGATTTCTTCATAGGTTACATCTTCGTGAATCGGTTTCTCAAATGCAGTTCCTTCTATAAGTGCTTCTAGCTCATTTCTAGTCTGCATATCAGCATGTTCTATTAATTCTTTGATGATGTTATTGGAACTCGTATTGGACCAATATGGTTTTGGATACATTTCACCCCCTAAACAGATGGATTTCATATAATTGACTAGGCTCCATGGATTATAAACTTCCGTGTCACCGAAGAGATATCCATTGTACCACTGCTTTATTGTCTCATACTGCTCTTCTCGACCATAATATTTGAGCATCTCCATAACTTCACGATCTGTAAACCCAAAGTATTCTCCATAAATCTTGTTTTCTATCGAGATAATCTCTAGATTATTTAACCCCGTAAAAATGCTCTCCTTTGTAATGCGAAGACAACCTGTCATCACCGCAAAATGCAAGGAGTCATTGGCTTTTAACGCAACACTTAATAGACCACGAATAAAGTCTATCATCTCTTGATAGAACCCTCGAAAATGTGCATTTTCAAGAGGTACATCATATTCATCAATTAATATAATTACCTTTTTCTCATAAACCTTTTCTAAGCATCTGGACAGAAACTCTATGGAGCCGATTAATTGCTTCATTTCAGCCTCTCCATCTTGAATCTGGAGATATTGCTTCACTTCTGCTTCTGTAAGCTTGCTGCTACCTACAATATGTCCGTGGCGCAGATATTCCTTTATGATATTCTGACTCAAACTATAATATGCATTCTCAAAATTTGCTTACTTGCCTTCTTTAAAATTATCAATTCCTATTGGTAATGGTTTTTGTTTCATCAACTCCTCCTTGCTTTTTCCATAATTCCTTGTTCGATTTGGTAAAATTCTTCTTGCAGAAAATGTGTGGCTTATCCAACCACACATTCTCAGCTTTATTTTTCTTGTTCTTTGACTTCTTCCAACTCTTGTACCACTCGAGCATTCAATCTTGCTTGTTTACTTGCTAACTTATTATCATACATCTTTTTATCTACTACCTTGAAGAATTCCGTATACTCTTCTATCGTGCTCCCTACGAATCTATCATAGCCAATTGCAAGTGAAAATTTACACTCATTATTTGCATTCATTCTATTGATTTGATTTGTGATGTCTCCTACCGCCTTCTCCAATTGTTCCTTGGTGCACCCTGTCAATAACGACACAAATTCATCTCCACCCATACGGAAGGTTTTTCCATATGGATTGAAATTCTCATTGAGTGAATAATAAGAATTACGGATTGCGTTATCACCTTCTAGGTGACCCAAATCATCATTAATCAATTTCAAATTGTTCATATCAGAGATAACACACCAGACTTCCTTTTCATCGCTTCCCGAACCGAATAAGTCATCTAGCTCCTCATGATACGCCTTTGCGTTATATCCTCCTGTCAATGTGTCCTTAAAGGAATATTCTAGTAACATCAACTTCATGTTATTAGCTACGCTAGCGATTTGACCAACCTCATCCTTGGTGTAGAGTTCACTTGGAATCTCAACCTTCATGTTGCCTGTTTCAGCAATCTTGGACATAGACTGTTCGAGTGTCACTAAGCTTGTACTCATGTATATGGAGAAGAATTTAATGAACAATGTCACCGCCAAGATAACAATAATGTTCAACACTGCCCCTGCGATCAGAATAGATAGTACTAGGTCATCATTTCTACGAAGTGCCTGGTTCATCAGATTTTCTTCTTCCAATGAAAACTCATCAATACTTCCGAAGAAATCATTTGCAATTGGTGTAACTATCTGTAGCGCCTCTAAGGCCTCATCGTATGAGCCTCCACCAATCCAGATATCGGCAGATAGAATCATACTATCCTTATACACATCTTTTTCTTCGATTATACTTGTAAATTCGTCCAACTGACTACCTGATAAATGCGTAGAGAATTCCTCCATCTTATTATCTAGGTCGTCGAATGCCGCGATATAATCATCGTAGTAGCTCTCTTTGATATCTTCATCTTTCGCAAACAAGATATCTCTTCCTAGAACACGGCATACATACATGTTTCGGATAATCGCACTCAACTGCTCTTTATTTCTTACATTATCATCGATAATTCGCTCCGAGGAACTATTTACCATACCAACCGAAAAAAATGAAAACAAACTAATAAACACCATACTCATAATAATAAGCCAGCGTAGCGGAACAAACTTCTTCTGCACTGATGCATTGTTTAACCAATTTCTAAATTTTTCCATAAGTCACTCTTCCTATACTTCTATAAATGCTTCAACTGCTTATTATTATATCAACTTCTGATTTCATTTTCAATCATTTCTATCATATTGTCTTTTTTGCTTTTATCCTTTATAATAAAATAATTCAAATTTATTGACAGGTGGGAATGAATCATGGAAACTTTTATTGTTATAATTTTAATTATACTCGTAATCATATTGTGTATCGTCATCGCGATCAATCGCATCATCAACAAGATTAAGCGAAGTGGAATTAGCCAGATTGTAGACATGGTCGTGGACGCTGACAAACAATATGATACAAAACCAAAATCACTCAGCGGTGGGGATAGCTTGTATCTACCACGAATACTCAGGGACTATCCTGATTTTGATTTAGAAAAAGCAAAGGCGGATATAGAACGAAGTATCGCATTGATTTTCAATGACATCTCCCAACTAGAGGGAAATGCGTCTGTATCTGCTCAAAAACTTGCCTCTCGCTATGCTGGGGAAACCTCTTCATTGAGATTTCACAATACGGCAATATCCAATTACATAAAATCTTCAGAAAGTGCAACAATAAAATTGCAAACTGCTTTCGAGCTAAAAATAAATGGTAAGCTAAAACAAGAACGATATGAAACAGAATATACACTGTTCTTTAAAAATGAAGCGAATCATGAAGTGCTCACTTTTAGCTGCGAAAACTGTGGTGCTCCCCTAACTTCACTAAACGCCAAAACTTGTGAATACTGTGGAAATGGACTTTCCTTTATGCAAGAACGTATGTGGGTCATTAATAGTATTATTCTGAAATAAATTTGTGACGAATTTCTTTAGATTTTATTAATTCCTCTCTATATGAGGATGGTTTTCGTAACTTTTTCTTTATTTCGCAATCTACATTTGGTATAATGTATCGGATAAGGAGGTTTTTATACATGAATTATGGTAATAAGAACATTTATGATAAAGAGAAAAAAATAGCAAAAAAAGGAACTGTAAGAAGAAAGCGCGTAGGCGTATATTTTTTCCACATACTAGCCCTTACCTCGGTTGTTGCAATCTATATGGTAGTCGTTGGACTCATTACATTTATAGGAAATGTATTTTCTGAGGCACCAGAAGTTGGTCCAGAGGATGTTTCCCCTGATGCATTTACAACTTTTGTCTATGATCAGGCGGGAAATGAGGTGGAAACTCTTGTTGCAGCAGGAGCAAACCGTGTATATCGCTCTCTAGAGGAAATTCCCAATGAGTTAGAAGATGCGTTTCTAGCGATTGAGGATCACCGTTTCTATGAGCATGAGGGAATTGACCCTACAGGTATCTTGCGTTCAGCCGTAGTTGGCATTACTTCAGGAGGAGATTTCTCTCAGGGTGGTAGTACGATTACACAACAATTGATTAAGACTACTGTTTTTACTTCATTTATGAGTGAAACGACTTATGAAAGTGTCATTCGTAAGATGCAAGAGATTCATCTCGCACTCCAATTAGAAGATGAAATGGATAAGGATGCTATCTTAGAGAACTATTTAAATACTATCAACTTGGGCCAGAACACCCTTGGTGTTCAGTCGGCTTCCGAGCGATATTTTAATAAAGATGTTTCCGAGTTGACACTATCCGAGTGCGCCGTGATTGCAGGGATTACAAAAAACCCTACCGGATATAATCCAATCACATATCCAGAAGCAAATGACGAAAGACGGATAAAGGTATTGGAAGATATGGCTAGTTATGGATTCATCACTGCAGAAGAATTGGAAACCGCGTTGGCCGATACCGATGTGTACACTCGAATCGCCGCCAACAATGAGGCCTATACAGTGGACTCTTCCCCATATTCGTATTTTACAGATGCCATGATCGGACAAGTTTTAGACGATTTGGAGGAAGAACTAGGATATACACCTGAAGAAGCCGAAAAGGCTCTCTATACACAAGGACTTACCATTTACTCTACACAAGACCCTGCAATTCAGCTGATTGCCGATGAAGAGATGAACGACTCTGACAACTATCCTTCTACCATTGATTGGGAGGTCGATTTTGCTTATAGTATCGTTCGCGCAGATGGAACAGATGAAAACTATAGCAAGCAGATGTTTGCCTCTTGGGCGGAGGAAACTCTAGGCAAGAACGAGGGTCTTCTATATGATACAGAAGAGGATGCTTATGCTGCAGTAGAACAATACAAAGAAACATTAACCGTAACTGCTTCAGATACCGTATATGAGACTTTGTTCGTAAATCCACAACCGCAGGCTTCTTTCTCCATTATGGATCCTGAAACCGGTCATGTAGTAGCCCTTGTAGGTGGACGTGGCGAGAAGGAAACTAGTCTTTCTCTAAACCGTGCAACAGAGACCTATCGTCAACCAGGTTCGACATTCAAGATTGTTTCCACATATGCACCAGCCCTAGATTTAGGCACGCATACTTTAGCAACCTCAAAGAGTGATTCAAGCTACACTCCAGAAGGTTCTACAAAGGCCATTGCTGGATGGAGGGGCACCATGACCATGCGCTCAGCAATCGAGCAATCTGCCAACTCTATCGTTGCTCAAACCTTTGATGACATCTCATCCGAAGTGAGCATGGATTATTTACAAAAATTTGGATTTGAGGATTTATTATATGAACCTGATGAAGAGGGCAATACTGACACAGGTGCCTCTACTGCATTGGGAGGCTTAACCTATGGTGTCACAAACCTACAGCTTACAGCTGCCTATGCATCCCTTGCAAACGGAGGGGTCTACACAGAGCCAATGTTCTATACACAGATTTTAGACCATGAAGGCAACGTACTCATTGATAAGACACCAGAAACACATGTAGTAGTGAGTGAAACAACTGCTGCATTGATTACCGATGCCATGACAGGCGTTATCCAACGCGGTACAGGTACCGCTGCCTCTCTAGGCAGCCAACCAGCCGCAGGTAAGACTGGTACCACAAACGATGATAAAGATATCTGGTTTGTAGGATATACACCTTATTACGCCGCTGCAGTTTGGGGCGGATACGATAACCCTTATGAATTGCCAGGATCTAATACTTGGAGAAATGCCATGTGGTCCAGCATCATGAAGCGTGTCCATGAGGACTTAGAAACACAAGATTTCGAGATGCCTTCATCGATTGTTCGAAAAGGAGTTTGTTCGATTACAGGATTGGTTCCAAGAGACGAAACGGTGAATCCACCAGCAACTCCTGGTACACCAACTGTGAATCCTGATGGTTCGATTCAACCAGCACCACTATATAAATGCCCTGTTACGTACGAATATTTTGCACCTGGAACTACATCCAGTGGTGTGTGTACAAGTACTTCCGAGGCGCATCAGGTAGTGCAAGATCTCATACCGGCTCCAACTCCGGAACCGTCTCCGGAGACGACTCCAGAGACAACTCCAGAGACAACTCCAGAGACAACTCCAGAGACAACTCCAGAAGCAACTCCGACTCCAGCTCCGTAACAAATAACTACAGAGCAGTCAATATTAACAAAAGGGATGAAACTGAAAATGTATTTGCGTTTTCAGTTTCATCCCTTTTATATTTTTCTTATTTTCTTTCCTGTTTCATTGGTAATTTGTTTTCTTTATTTTCATTCTCGTGACGATAATAATCCCTAATGATATAACCACCATTGCGACTGCTACTATCTGAGATATCGCCCAACCATTTGCAATCTGCAATTGATCGGTTCTAAGTCCTTCGATCCAGAATCTTCCTATTCCATAGCCAATGAAATAACATAGCATCATTTCCCCTTGAAATTTCTTTCGTGTCTTGAACCAAAATAAAAATAGTAACACTCCTAAATTCCATAATGACTCATATAAGAATGTTGGGTGTACTTGGATGAAATCCATGCCCCCTACATTGACTAGATTCTCCATCATTAAGTCTGTAACATCTCCTGCTCTTACTGATTCTAATGGCAATTGCATTGCTAATAGCGAGTTCGTATAGTCTCCAAATGCTTCCCGGTTGAAGAAGTTTCCCCAGCGTCCTATCATCTGCCCTGCAATCAATCCCATAATCGCTGTATCCATCAACTGTAGCCAACTCAACTTCTTGATTTTACCAAATAGGAATACCGTAATAACAGCTGCGATTACTCCTCCATAGATGGCGAGTCCACCTTGGCGGATATTAAATATCTGAAGTAGATCATCTTTGTATTGATCCCATGAGAAGATGACATAATAAATTCTTGCACCGATGATCGAGAAGATGACTGCATAAATCGCCATATCAAAATAGGTTTCTGGGTTTTGCCCTGTTCGCTTTGCTTCTAATGCTGCTATCAAAACCCCTGCCATCACTCCAAGTGCAATGATGATTCCATAGAATGCAATCTCGAAACCAAAGATTGTTATGGATTGTCCAACATTATTTAACTCTAATCCTATATTCGGAAATATAATTGATTTTTCCACCTAATGTCCTCACTTTCCAGTATCTAAGTATCTAAATATCTACTACACATTAAAACGGAAAAGAATGATATCTCCATCTTGTACAACATATTCCTTACCTTCTAGCCTAACGAGTCCTTTTTCTTTTGCAGTTACATAAGAACCACACTCCATAAGGTCATCATAGCATACAATTTCTGCTCGAATGAATCCTCGCTCGAAATCTGTATGAATCTTTCCTGCTGCCTGTGGTGCCTTGGTTCCCTTCGTGATTGTCCACGCACGCACTTCTTGCTCTCCCGCTGTTAGATAACTCAATAACCCTAATAAACTATAGCTTGCACGAATCAACTTCTCAAGTCCAGACTCTTCTAACCCTAAGTCCTCTAAGAACATCTTCTTCTCGTCATCATCCAATTCTGCGATTTCTTGCTCGATCTGAGCGCAGACTACAAATACTTCTGATGCTTCTTTTTCTGCAAATTCGCGTACAGACTTCACGTGTTCGTTAGCCACACCATCATCTGCCAAGTCTTCCTCTGTTACGTTTGCCGCAAAGATAACTGGCTTATTCGTCAACAAATTGTAGCTGTCAACCAATAGTTGTTCCTCTTCATCAATTGATTCGAAACTTTTTGCCATGTTGTCATTCTCTAGATGAGCTTGAATTCGTTTGATTAACTCTACTTCTTTTGCTAGTGCCTTATCATTTCTAGCACCCTTATTTGCTCTTGCTAATCTTCTCTCTAACATCTCAATATCCGAGAAGATTAACTCTAAGTTGATTGTCTCAATATCTCGTAATGGCTGAATACTTCCATCAACATGTACGATATTCGAGTCTTCAAAACATCGCACCACATGTACGATGGCATCTACTTCACGAATATTCGCGAGGAATTGATTCCCCAAACCTTCTCCTTTTGATGCACCCTTAACCAATCCTGCAATATCTACAAATTCAATCGCTGCTGGAATGACTTTCTTAGACTGATACATATCTTTTAACTTCTCCAAACGCACATCTGGTACTGTTACAACTCCCACATTTGGATCAATAGTACAGAATGGATAATTTGCCGATTCCGCTCCTGCCTTTGTCAATGAGTTAAACAATGTACTTTTCCCTACATTGGGAAGTCCTACGATTCCTAATTTCATATTCTATCTCCTGTCTTTAACATACCTTATATAACTTGTGAATCATACCACAATTAGACCCTTTTTTCAACTACCAAACCATCTTCTCTTCAAAGCAAGCATCATACTCACGTATGAGCTCTGGGAAGTTTTCTATCTCTTCTGTCTCATCAATCCATCCTAGCGCATATGCTGTGATTGGCGAGATATAATTCGGGATATAGTCATACATATATCCCCCCTCTTCTGTATAAGTTGTATACATGATTTCCATCGGATAAACCTCTTCCACATACTCTACCAAGTCCATCGTCACACCATCATATATAAACTCATCATATAGGTCTACCGCCCCGAACATATGCATAATTTCATGTGCATATGTAGCTGGATTATCAAACACTCCTGGTTCATAGATGTCATAGAGGAATACACAAGTCTTCTCTCTATGCCACTGTTCCCCGTCCCCCTCTTCAAACGGAAGGCAATAACTTCCTCCTGGTCCATTAATTAAAAACACATACCCGATACTATTCACATCGTATTTCTCCATCAGAGCCTCTTCATCTACCTTATCTTCTAAAAATGCTTCTAGGGGCTGATTGAGTTCCTCTAGGTCGTCCGATTCCATGTCGACATTAACATCTGCAAAATACTGCAAATCTCCCTCTCCATAGTAGAGTTCCACTTCTTGTCCGTATCGTTCGCCTTCTTGCTTCATATAATCCACTGCCACATCCATATATTGGTTAGCCACATCCACAGCTGCACTATCCCAAGGTTCTGACGAGGCGTTCTTATCATCCAGAAACACCGTGACTAAGAGAGATTCCCCACCTAGGTATGTAGCACTCCCTATAGGTGCATCTGGTGGTGGCGAGTTATCCTCTATTTGAGCATTGACATCATCTTCTGTTATCTCTGTATCATCATCTGAAATTGGTTCAATAGTATAATCTATGGTAAAACTCTCTCCGTTATAGTCATACTCATAGGTAGCCGACAATATTCCATCTTCAAAAGTCGGACTATAAAATAGCGCATCTTCCTCTCTCAGTGGTGCATCGGCGTAAATCCAGCTATACTCATTTACAATTGGATAAAATGTATCATCATATAAATCGATATAAAATGACATCAGGATATTTGCGCCTTCGCTATTATATGGAGCAATTGCATATAGTTCAAAATAATCACCTACAGCATCACTGTCTATATATCCCCATACCTCATATCCACCGCTGATATCTTCTGGTCCTGAGTAATTGGATATATTCACGATTCCATACCACTCGGATGGATTAGGCAGTGTACCCTCCTCTTCTAGGATTTCATCATAGCTTGTCATACTACCAAACCGGCTTACTTCAGACACAAAGGAATAGAATACTATTCCTCCTAAAATACACAGAGAAACCAAAAACACAAAGATTCCAACAATAATAAATACAGCTTTATTGGATGACTTTCTCGCTTGTCCATGATTCGGAGCCAAT
>CAYIZP010000001.1:0-54236 GCA_964367905.1 uncultured Lachnospiraceae bacterium | reverse complement strand
ACGCTCAGGCTGTCATAAGGCTCTAACGTATGGTTCTCCAATGGATATTTCGCCCCTTCTATAGTCAAGCCTTCCACACATCCACCGATTGCAAATAGGGAAAAAAACTGACCATATAACTCGCTTCGCTTTAATTCCACACTCTTCTCCAGGTAAGATATTCTATTTTTCTTATCTATGATTCGCGCACTTACACCTTGTTTATAGGGAATGGAAAGTACTTGAATATTGGCAAGCACATGGTCGATGCGATCTCCAGTTGCCCCAAGAATATCGATCTGCTGATATCCCATCTCGATTGCATGTCGCACTGCGATTTCCGTATCACTATAGTCTTTCTCTGGCTGGAATTCGCGAATCGGAGTTCTGCCATTCTTTCGATATCGTTCGATCACTTCATCGGAAACACTATCAAAATCACCCACAATATAATGGGGCTCGATCTGATTCGCATCTAGAAAATTCAAACCACGATCAATCGCAATGATATAATCCTGTTCCGTAATTTCTCCTAGTGCATGCTCTCTCTCAATCTGTCCTCCACTGATGAGTAATGCCCGACTATACATTCTGTAAGATCTCCATAAATGCTTTCGTGTTTTCTCCTGCATCGCCACCGAAGACAGCAGAACCTGCAACGATAATATTGGCGCCTGCTTCTAGCACTTCCGTGACATTTGTGAGATAGATTCCACCATCTACTTGAATGTCAATCTGGTATCCGCCATCCTCTATCATCTTTCTCATTCGAGAAATCTTCTCTAAAGATTCTGGAATAAAAGATTGTCCCCCAAATCCTGGCTCCACTGACATGATTAACACCATATCAATCTCTGCCAAGTAAGGTTCCACTGCTTCGATTGGTGTATTGGGCTTAATCGATATTCCAACATCACAATTTAATTCTTTGATTGTTTTGATTGTCTCTTCTATTTCCTCTTTCGTCTCACATGCTTCGATATGAAATGTGATTAAATCCGCTCCTGACTTTGCAAACACCTCTACATATCTCACTGGATTTACAATCATCAAGTGTACATCCATATATAATTTTGTCGATTTTTTTATAGATTGTAGCACAGGTGCTCCAAAAGAAATGCTCGGCACAAACATGCCGTCCATCACATCAAAGTGTAAATACTCTGCTCCACTTTGCTCTACTGTTTTTATCTGATTTCCTAATTCACAAAAATCCGCTGCCAATATAGATGGTGCCAATACATTTTTCATCTTCTAATACCTCTTCTTCTCTTCTAATTCTCTAAATAATTCTAAATAACTCTTGTATCGAATTTCATGGATTTCATGATTCTCTACCGCATCTTTCACTGCACATTTTGGCTCATTCACATGGTTACAACCGAGATACTTACATTGGTTTTGATACTCCATAAATTCTGGAAAATACTGTTTCAATTCTTCTTTCTCAAATTCATTCACAAAAAGCGATGTAAAACCAGGTGTATCCATGATGTATGTATCTGCGCCTAAATAAAACAATTCGGAGTGTCTGGTCGTGTGTCTTCCTCGTTCAATTTTCTCGCTGATATCTCCCGTTTCCATATTGGCCTCGGGATGAAGCAAGTTAATCAAAGTTGATTTTCCAACTCCTGATGGTCCTGCAATCACCGTTGTCTTACCCTGCAATTGCCTTTTTACTCCTTCTATTCCAAACTCTTCTTCCAGACTAAGAAAACAGACTTTATAATCCGTTGCTTTATATATCTGCTCAATTTGCTCCATCTCTCCTTCATCCACCAAATCCACTTTATTAAATACAATAATGGTAGGAATATTCTTCTCCTCCATCATAATCAAGAAACGATGCAATAGATTAAAATGTGGTTTTGGCTTTGAAATCGCGAAAAAGACCAGTGCCTGATCAATATTAGCAACCAATGGTCGAATCAACTCATTTTTCCTCGACAATATCTTGATGATATTCCCCTTTTTTTCTTCCTCATCGATGATATCTATCTCTACCCTATCACCTACTAGAGGCTTTAATTTTTCCTTACGAAAAATTCCTTTTGCCTTACATTCATAAAGACCGGATTCCACTACATATACGTAGTAGAACCCGGCGATTCCTTTTATTATTTTACCAGTCATACTTAAACTCTATCCTTATTATGGCGTTGTATCTGTTTCTGGTGTTGGCTCTGGTGTTGGTGTTGGCTCTGGTGTTGGTTCTGGTTCTGGCTCTGGTCCCTTGCTTATGGACAATGTAACTCTTGTCGCCGTACCTTTTTCCACACTAGTTCCCGCTGAGACACTCGAAGATATTACCTTATTCTCAGGAACGGTTGCATTATAAACCGTATCAGTATTCACTACAAATCCATAATCAGCGCCTTGAAGTACTTCCATCGCCTGGTCCGCATCCATACCTCTTACATCTGGCATGCTAACCATAACAATTTCTTCACCCTTACTCACTGAAAATCCTATGGTAGTTCCTTCATCAACTTCCTTACCCGAATCAACATTTTGAGACGTAATCTTGCCTGCATCTACCGAAGAACTAAACTCTTCACCTAAGTTCTCACCTTCTAGGTTTAGGCTATCCAATAGAGCCATTGCATCCTCGACTGTTCTGTTCGCAAGGTTTGGAACTTGAACTTTCGGCAGTGGTTTCTCGCCTTGACTTACTACAACCATGACTGTTGAACCTTCTGCTACTTCAGTACCCTCAACAGGACTTACTGAAATCACTTTTCCCGATTCTACTGAGTCGCTATGCTCATATTGTGTATCCATCGTTAGTTTGATATCGTTCAAGGCTTTTTGTGCCTCTGTCTCATCCAATCCAACTAGTGAAGGAACTTTGACCGTATTTTCTGTAATTCCAGAACTAATTATAACTTCGATTACGGTATTTGCTTCTACTTCTGTATACTTCTCCACATTTTGTGCAATTACAAGTCCCTCTTCATAGGTTGCAGACTCTTCTCTTCCAGTTACTTTGAATCCAAGTCCAAGATCATACAATGCTTGCTTCGCATCTTCTTCTGTTTCACCTTCTAAATCTGGCATCTCGACGATTTCCCCCTCTATGACCTCTTCTCCTGGACCATGCTGGAAGTATGTTACTGCTTGAATCACCATAAATATCAAGGCAAATGCAACGATAGCGGCTCCGACAATCAATAAGATTTTCGTCACATTCTGCATCTTAGGGTCTACCTTCTCCGCATTCCCCTTGCGTTTGCTCGTATCATCTTCATCGTCATATTCATCATACTCGTCATCATACTCATCATCATCGTCGTATTCGTCATCGTATTGGTTTTTCATGCGAGATAATTGTTCTCCCGATGCCCCTACCTTACCATCATCATACACCAATGCATCCACTTGAACAAAATCTCCCTCTGGAGATACCAATGATTTTTTCAAATCAAGTACTAATGCACTCATATTGGCATAACGCTTCGATGGGTTTTTCTGCGTACACTTCACGATAATCTGCTCTAAACTATGATACATGCTCGGTGCATACTCCGATGGCGCCACCATCTCTGTCTGCAGATGCTTCACCGCAATTGCAACCGTAGATTCTCCATCAAAAGGAACTCTACCTGTAATCATCTCATATAGTGTGATTCCTAAAGAATAGATATCACTTTGCACATCACACGCTCCCCCTCTTGCCTGCTCTGGAGAGGTATAATGAACCGACCCCATTGCATTCCCGCTTACTGTATTCTCAGATGCCGTAGGCTTTGCAATACCGAAGTCTGTAACTTTCACTTTTCCCTCGGTTGAAATCATCACATTCTGTGGTTTGATATCTCTATGAACAATGTTTCTCTTATGCGCTGCATCCAAACCTGCTGCCACTTGGATTGCAATACTGATTACTTCTTTATCATTCAAGCGACCTTTTTTCTGAATATAGTCTTTTAATGTAATCCCTTCGACCAATTCCATAACCATATAGTTCAGGCCTAGATCACGACCCACATCATAAACATTCACCACATTGGGATGCAAAATTCCTGCTGCCGCCTGAGCCTCTGTTTGAAAACGTCTCATGAATGACTGGTCTGTGCCGTATTCTGTCTTCAATACTTTGATTGCAACATATCTTCTTAACTTATAATCTTTTCCTTTGTATACATCGGCCATCCCTCCGGTGCCGATCTGTTTCACAATCTCATATCTATCATTTAAAAATGTGCCTGCTGTTAACATAAATTCACCCCATCTAGTATAGGTTCTAATAACACAACACCTATATTATCCTTTCCACCATTCTCATTCGCCTTCTCCACCAGCTGTACTACTCCCTCTACAATATCACGACTGCATTTCACGACCTCAAATATGCCATCGTCTTCCACCATATTAGAAAGCCCGTCTGAACACATCAATATTCTATCATCCTTCTTTAAGGTATGCTCGAAATAATCTACATCTACATTCTTCTTCGTGCCTACTGCACGAGTAATAATATTCTTATCTGGATGATTCTTAGCCTCTTCTGGTTTAATTCCGCCTAATCGTACCATCTCCTCTACCAGAGAATGATCCTGAGACAACTGTGTAATCTGTTCATTAATCACATACAACCTACTATCTCCCACATTTGCAAAATGTAACATCTCACCAATAACTGTTGCAACCACCAAAGTAGTTCCCATTCCTGCATAATGCTCATCTAGGGATGCCGCCTTTAAAACCTCTCGGTTCGCTGCCTTAATCGCCTCAACCAATATCTGTTCAGGTTCCTGATGTTGCCCTTGCAGTTCATACCGTTCAATTTCACTTCTTACAATCTCCACTGCAAGCTTCGACGCATAGTCTCCTGCTTGATGACCACCCATTCCATCCGCTACCATATAGAGGTTTGGTAAAACTCCCACTGGTACATTGGATTGATATACATAGTCTTGATTCACTTTTCGTTTTTTTCCTACATCTGTTAAAGAAAATGATTTCATTCATTACTCCTTTATATGATTTCCGTGTCTCAATTGACCGCAGGCTCCATCGATATCTGAGCCCATCTCTCTTCTAATAGTAACATTTATCCCATTTTTTTCAAGTTTATTTTTAAATGCCAACGCATTTTTCTTGCTTGGCTTCTCAAATCCACATTCTTTTACTGGATTCACTGGAATCAAATTCAGATGACAGTTCTTTCCGATCAACAATTTCACTAATTCCTCTGCATCTGTAATTCCATCGTTGACTCCTTGGACTAAACTATACTCAAAGGTAAGCCTTCTCCCCGTACTTTCAAAATAACTGTCGCAAGCGTCCAATACTTCTTCTAATTTGTATTTATTGGCCACTGGCATCAATGCCCTTCTCTTCTCTTGTGACGATCCATGTAGGGAAAGTGCCAGCGTTATTTGAAATCTCTCATCTGCAAGACGTCGAATCTCAGGTACTAATCCGCATGTCGATACAGTAATATTTCTCTGACTAATGTTCAAACCCTGCTCACTGCTGATGATACGGATGAAATCCACTAGATTCTCGTAATTATCCAAGGGTTCACCCATTCCCATAACTACGATATTTGAGACTCTCTCACCCGTGAGCCGCTGGATTTCATAGATCTGCATCAACATTTCTGCCGCTGTGAGATTCCTTTCCAATCCTCCAATAGTAGAGGCACAAAATTTACACCCCATTCGACAACCAACTTGCGTCGATATACATACCGAATTGCCGTGGTGATAAGCCATGAACACACTCTCTACGAGGCATCCATCATAAAACCGAAACAAAAACTTATTGGTTCCATCCAGTTTTGATATCTGTCTCTCGATTAACTCCACCTGGCCAAACTCATAATTTTGCTTTAGTTTTTCTCTTAAATCCTTGGATATATTGGTCATGCCTTCAAAATCTTTTACATTCTTAGCATGAATCCATTCATAGATTTGCTTTGCACGAAATGGTTTCTCACCAATATTCTTTATTTCTTCTTGTAATTTATCATAGGGATAAGACATGATGTCTTTCATGCAAGCACCTCTTTTAATTCTCTTTTATTCTTTCTAACACTTCGACTTTATTCTAATACAATTTACGAAATCCCGCAATAAAAAAACCATCACTTTTATGAATTCCTGGTAATAATTGTAGATTTTTCTGCTCTGATACCTGATTTTTCAACTCCTCACTCAATGGTAGGCTGATATCCAATGGTTCCAACCCTAACTCTTCTCTTATCCATCGTGCATTCCCTTCGTTCTCCTCGCATCCAATGGTACAAGTGCTATAGATGAGTCTCCCACCAGGCTTCACATAATCCACAACCGTCTGTAGAATTTCTTTCTGAAGGCTTGCTAACTCCCCTAAACTTTCTTCCTTCACCTTGTATTTCAGGTCCGTCTTTTTACCCAATACACCTAAACCCGAACACGGCAAATCAGCGATTACAATATCTGCTTTCCCCACCGCTGTTTCATCTCTTAGAGTAGCATCCTGGCGCAAGGCTCTGATATTCTTTAGCTCCGATCGCTCGATATTCTCTTCTATATACTCCACTTTATAGTCTGTCAAATCCCGAGCCTCCACCATTCCAGTGCCCTTTAACTTCTCTGCCATATGCAGAGCCTTCCCTCCTGGTGCAGCGCATACATCGATGACAAAATCCCCTGGCTTTGGATCTGCAATTTCACTCACTAGCATAGAACTGATATCCTGCACATAGAATAGACCCTCTTGAAAGCTTTCTAAAAAAGGCAAGCTATCATATCCATGAATATTCAATGCATAGTCTAGATATGGGTGTTCTTCTACCTGCACTCCTTCTTCTCGTAATCGATCCATACATTCCGACTTCGAAATTCGATGAATGTTCACCCGAATGGTTGTAGGACTATCTTGTAGGAACGACTCCGCCATCTTCTCAAAAGTTTCTTCTCCATAGACTCCTATCCATTTTTTCACTAACCAGATAGGCAAGGAATATTTCACACTGTAGTACGTGATGATATCCTTCTTCGGACATACAATGCTCTCTAGATTTCGATCAATATTTCGAAGAACTCCGTTGACAAAGCCCCGCAAACCTCCAAACCCTCTCTTGGTTGCAAGTTTTACTGTTTCATTGCAGATTGCAGAACTAGGCACACTATCCATGTATTTCAATTGATAGACCGCGCTTCGAATCAAGTTACGAATCACCGGCTTCATCTTCTTCACTTTTACCTTGGATACTGAATTGATGATATAATCCATCTCAATGAGTCGTTCAATCGTTCCTTCTGTCACCCTAGTAATAAAGGCACGCTTTCTCTTATCTACATATTGATACTTCTCTAAAACATCACGAAGAACGATATGGCTATATCGTCCTTCCTCTAATACCTCTAATAATATATCTAATACGACTTCTCTTTCGTTCATATGCTAGTCGCTTCTCCTTCCTGCAATCAATACAAGACGTAATAATTGTAATACTGCTGCTGCCGCTCCTGCAACATAAGTCAATGCCGCTGCGCCAAGCACCTTCTTCGCTTGTGGCAATTCGTTCTGGGACAAAATTCCTGAACTATCTAACATCTCCAGTGCGCGACTAGATGCATTAAATTCCACTGGTAAGGTTACAATCTGAAATAACACCGCTAGAGAAAATGCAATGATTCCTGCATACAACAACGTAGTAGATGCTGTACCACCAATAATCAACCCAATGATAATTAACGGCCAGGCTAATTTGCTTCCAAAATTTGCCAAAGGAACGATTGCCGTTCTAACCGATAGTGGACCATAAGCTTTCTGATGTTGAATTGCATGCCCACATTCATGTGCTGCAACCCCAACTGCTGCAACAGAGGATTGGGCATAAGTAGCATCGGAGAGGTTCACTGTCTTTGTTCTCGGATCATAATGATCGGTTAGATTTCCACTCACATGACGTACAGAAACATCTGTAATTCCTGCATAGTGCAACACTCTTTCTGCAGCCTCCTTCCCAGTCATTCCACTGTTACTTCTAACTTTTGAATACTTTGCAAATGTACTCTTCACCCTTGCCGATGCCCAGATGGTTATCACTGCACCGATAATTACTAAGATGTAAGTTGGGTCAAACATATAATAAAATGGCATAATATCTCCTCTTTTCTATCCTAAAATTTCTCCAATTTCTACCGCATATCCTCTTAGAAATGCACCCGCATCCATTCGCTTTTTGCCTGGAATCTGTAGCTCTAATACCTTCAGAATTCCTCGTCCTGTCTGCACACTAAATGACTGCTTATCCAGTGAAACAATTTCTCCGATTCCTCCAATCATCTTCTCCTCTATTGCAAGTGCCGACCAAATCTTCATCGTCTTTCCACTCCACTGAGTATATGCACTCGGCCAAGGATTTAGCCCTCGGATTAATCGCTCGATTTGGGTTGCACTTTGATTCCAATCGATGCCCCCCAACTCTTTGGTTAACATTTTTGCATAAGAAGTGGTTGTCTCACCTTGCTCTTCGAAATCAGCTGTTCCTTGTTTCATCGCCTCCAATGTCTCTACACATAATTCTGCCCCGATTCGCGCTAATTTATCATGAAGACTTCCACCTGTCTCGTCTTTTTCAATCATGACTTCGCGTTTCATAATCATGGCACCCGTATCTAACCCCTCATCCATCTGCATGGTGGTGATTCCTGTCACTTCTTCTCCATCTATGATAGACCACTGAATCGGTGCAGCCCCGCGATATTTCGGCAATAGAGATGCATGCACGTTGACGCAACCATAAGGTGTCATCTCTAGGATTTCCTTCGGTAGGATTTGTCCAAATGCGATGACCACGCATACATCGGCACAGAAAGTCTTCAAATACTCCACACACTCTGGCTCTCGTACTCGTCTCGGCTGATAGGTCGGGATTCCATGTTTCATGGCACATTCTTTTACCGGAGTAATCTGTACCTCTTTTCCTCTTCCTTTTGGCTTATCTGGCTGGGTCACCGCAAGAACAACTTCATGTCCCGCTTCGATTAATGCTTCCAAGGTGCCCACCGAAAAATCTGGTGTTCCCATAAAAATAATTCTCATAATCGATTCTATTCCTCCTCGTCTTCATCCTCGTAGCTTACTTCGCGCAGTTCACCCTCCACCATTTCAACATAGAGTTTTCCCTTTAAGTGATCCACTTCATGACACACTGCTCTTGCGAATAATCCTTCGCCTTCGTAAACACATTCTTTCATCTTTTCATTCAGCGCCTTTACCTTTACATAGTCTGGGCGTGTTACGGTACCATTTTTCCCAGGTACACTTAGACATCCCTCATCACCTGTTTGACTCCCACTCTCTTCCAAAATCTCCGGGTTGATTAATACAATAGGCCCTTCTCCCACATCGATTACCACTACCTGCTTCAAGACTCCAACCTGAGGTGCTGCGAGCCCAACTCCGTTGGCCTCATACATCGTATCAATCATATCTTCGATTAATATTGCAACTCTCGGTGTCAATAATTTCACCTCTTTGCTCTGTTTTGTTAAGACTTCGTCTCCTATTTCACGGATTTTCCTAATTGCCATAACCTTCAATCTCCTTGTTTTATACTTACCACATATTCATCGGGTCAAAATCAAACTGTACATAAATTTTATCAAAACCCGAATTCATCTCTATATATTGTTCTAGGTAATTCTTTATCCCTATAAGCATAGCATATTTTTCTGATTTTATATAGATGGCTTTTCTATATATATGATTTATTTTTGAAACATACGGTACTGTCGGTCCAATTACCTGCGTGCGCTTCTCACGGTCTATCTTACCGATGATATCCACTGTATATCTAGCCCCCATCTCTAATAATGCCTCATTCTCCGACTGCATCAATACAGCAAGCATATGATCCGCTGGTGGATATCCCATCAGCTTTCTATATTCTATTTCTTCTTCATAAAACCTAACATAATCCTGTTCCTTGGCTGCCAAGATACTGTAGTGCTCTGGATTATAAGTCTGTATGACTACGCGACCACTCTTCTCCCCACGACCTGCACGCCCCGCTGCCTGAGTCAATAATTGAAAAGTGCGCTCACCTGCGCGATAATCATTGGCATAGAGTGAAAGGTCTGCCGCCAATATTCCCACCAAGGTAACATTTGGAAAATCATGCCCCTTCACAATCATCTGTGTGCCAATGAGAATGTCGGCTCGTCTCTCTTCAAATGTCGTAAGGATTGCTTCATAACTTCCTTTTTCTCGTGTCGTATCGTTGTCCATCCTGATGGTTCTTGCCTGTGGAAACATCTTCTGGATAATGGTCTCAATCTGCTGTGTCCCCGCTCGAAATCCTCCAATATGCTGGGAACCACATTCTGGACATATCTCTGCCTTGGACTCCTGATGACCACAATAGTGACAGACACTGACATTTCCACTATGTTCTGCCAGGGCAACATCACAATTCTGACATTTTTTTATATAACCACATGAACGACAACAAATAAATCCCGCATAGCCTCTTCGATTCAAGAATAGCATAATCTGTTCACCTTGATCCAAACTCTGCCTGATTTGTCCTTCTAACTCTAAACTGATGATCGATCGATTGCCAGCCCTCAACTCTTCTCTTAGATCTATGACTTCGACCTGGGGTAGCGCCTGTAACCTAGATCGCATCTTGAGTTCAATCAATTGATATTCTCCACGCTTAGCTGCATGATATGATTCTAGTGACGGCGTCGCAGACCCTAGGACTACGCTTGCACCTTCCATTTCTCCGCGCCGAATAGCTGTCTCTCTGGCATGAAATCTGGGGATTTGTTCACTCTTATACGTCTGTTCATGTTCTTCATCGATTACTATAAGACCTAATTGTGGAAACGGTGTGAACAGGGCGGACCTAGGGCCAATCATCACATCGATTTCACCGTTCTTCACCCGTGCCCATTGGTCATATCGCTCTCCTTGCGTCATACGGGAGTTCAAGATTGCGATTCTCTCTCCGAATACTCGATAGAATCTCTTCACAGTCTGATAGGTCAATGCAATCTCTGGAATCAGCACAATGGCTTGCTTGCCATCCATTACCACCCTTCGAATCATCTCAATATAAACCTCTGTCTTGCCACTTCCCGTAACACCATGGATCAAGTAATTCTCACGCTTGTTTGTCTCGTAGTTTTCTACAAACTGATCGATCGCATTCCTCTGTTCTTCCGTATACTCTAACTCCAATGGATTGGAGTCCATATTTCGAATCGGATTGCGATAGATTTGCTCTACATCTATCTGAATACTCCCTTGTTTCTCCATACTCTTTAGCGTAGTAGGTGGGATTGCTAGCACTTTTATAAAAAATTCCCAATCCACCGCTTGTTGTTCTTCTTCTATTTCCAACAACACCTCGAGCACCTTCGCCTTTGCCGTATATTTCTTTCGCTGGCATTCCTTTAGAAGGACTCTAGCCTGTGTCCTCTCCAATGCCAAACGGATGTATTTCTTCTCCTTTTGTGCGATTTTTTTCTTCACTGGCATAACGGTCTTCAGGGCTTGAATCACGGTTCCACCATACATTTCCTTCATCCAGATAGCTAGTTCCACCAATTTCGTTTCAATCGCCTCCCGGTTCTTGGCTACACCCACGATTGCTTTGATCTTCTCCACATCATAATCCGTAGATTCGGAAAACGAGATGATATACCCTGTTCGGTTTTTGTTCCCTCTACCAAATGGAACCTCCACCTCTAAACCGACTTTTAGCACCCCTTCCAAATCGGAAGGGATGCTATATTGAAAGATTCTATCTAGTTTTTCATGGGTGATATCTATTATAACATCAGCAAACATACATACCTCATCTTAATATATCGGCAATTAAATCTCTCTCGTCCATCGGATGTTTCACGCCCTGGATTTCTTGATAATCCTCGTGTCCTTTTCCTGCTAGTACGATAACATCGCCCTTTTGTCCATGGTCAATGGCATATCGTATGGCCTCTTTTCGATCCGCTATTTCTATATAATGACCCGTCGTCTTCTTAATTCCTGTCTTGATATCCTCAATGATATCCTGTGGTTCTTCATATCGTGGGTTATCTGAGGTAATGATGGTTAAATCAGCTAACTTTCCTGACACCTCTCCCATCTCATATCGTCTCGCCCTAGCACGATTCCCGCCACAACCAAAGACACATACCAATCGCTTCGGTTTATACGCCCTCAATGTTGTAAGTAAACTCTCTAGGCTCATGGCATTGTGAGCATAATCAATCATTAGACTAAACTCATCCGAAACTTTCACCATTTCAATTCGTCCCTTAACTTTCGCTCCTTTTAGCGCCGCTTTCATGGAATCCTCTGGTACGTCAAAATGCCTGCACACTGCAATTGCCGTTAAAGAATTATATACGCTAAACGTGCCTGGTACATCAATCTCCACATCCATATCTAGCAAACCAGAAACATGATAAGCAACTCCTAAATACCCCGGTTTTGACACAAGTTTCACCTTCGTCGCACGCAGATCCGCCTCCTTTTCAAATCCAAATGTCTCAACCTGACAGGTAGCATTCTCAAACACTTGCTGGAAATGTTCATCGTCGCGGTTCGCAATCCCAATCTTGCTTTGTTGAAATAATAGACTCTTGCAGTATAAGTAATGTTGGAAATCTGTATGCTCGTTTGGTCCGATATGGTCTTCTCCTAGGTTTGTAAAAATCCCTATTTCAAAGTGAATTCCAGCCGTACGATGTAACATCAGTCCTTGTGATGAAACCTCCATCACCACGCTGTCACATCCAGCATCTAACATTTTTCTAAAATACTTATGTATCATATAGGATTCTGGAGTTGTATTACTCGCCTTGATTACATGGTCACCAATGATGGTCTCAATGGTTCCAATCAAACCGACCTTATGTCCTGCCCTCTCTAGTACATCCTTCACCATATATGTGGTGGTGGTCTTTCCTTTTGTACCTGTAATTCCGATTACCTTAAGCGACTCTGCTGGATATCCAAAATATGCTGCCGACACCAAAGCCAATGCATAACGTGTATTTTCAACCTTTATGACTGTCACGTGCTTCGGTGCTTGCACGTCTCTCTCAACAATCATTGCTGCCGCCCCTTTGTTGGTAACCTCGGCAACAAATTCGTGCCCATCTACCACAGAACCACTAATGCAGACAAAGACACTGTTCTCCATCACTTTTCTAGAGTCATTGCAGAGAGTTGTAATCTCTGTTTCATCACTTCCCTGTAGCACTTCGTAGTCCAAACGCTCTAACAATTGTGATAATTTCATTGCATTCCCTCTTTCCCCATCCTCTCTCTATTCCAAGGATGCTTCACTTAAGGAAATCATATCATAAATTTATTCATGGTGCAAACTCGTCATTCTTAATTTTTTTATCAAACCATAATGGATGCATTCGCCATAAAATTCCTTTAAATAACTTTACAGTCTTCATAAAAAAGTGTAAAATATATGAGAAGATGTGATTACAGATAGGAGATATTTATGAAAAAATTAAAAGACTTTGAACTTTCTACTAAGATTGCAATTTGGCTAGCTTTCAGCTTATTGATTATATTTACGCTTTACTTAGGTATATCTACTTTAATACTTCGTAACATGTTTAACACAAAAACAGAAAATGAGTTATTTACATTAGCAGAATCAAATGCCCAAGCAGCACAAAATATCATTGACACCGCATTATTAACCAACGCGGATGCCGGCGACTATGTTGTATCAAAATATTCAGAACTACAATCATCAACCGTAGAACCCACTTATAAAAGTCACGCTTATGCTAATTATTTATTTACTTTGCCACAATATATCACAGAAGACTATCTAGTTTCTTCTTTTACTTCTGCAATACAGAATAATGATTCTATTTTAGGTATGGCAGCCCTATTCTCACCAAATGCTTTTAGCAATTATAAAGATTATGCGATTTTTATCAGTAAAAGTACCATTGATTCAGGCAATGCCGACATTGCATTTACAACTGATTATTCCCAAGCAGACTATTACTCTGTTGCTATGGAAACAGGCGAAATTTATATTACTGAACCTTATATTTCCACTGAAAATGCTGGCAAAGTAATTGTTTCCGTATGCACACCAATCATATATGAGGGCAAGAGCATCGGCGTGATTGTTTCAGACATCGCAACTACTATGTTCAACAGTTCTAGCGAGCACGCTGCCAATTACGATACAAAATTCTCTGCTGTATTCAGTGAAGCCGGTAGCTATATTACTTCTGATTTCTCAGATGACTTTATTGGAAAATCTTATTTTGATGAAATTAATAATCAAAATCAATTAAGTGAACTGCAATCCAATCTAGCAAATAAGGATTCTTTTACGATGTCCATTGGTGACACCGTTGATTTTTACTACCCGTTAACTTTGGATAATATTACTTGGTGGTCTGTTACTGGACTAAAAGAATCCGATATGAATAGCGACGCCATAAATATGACGTTCATCTTGCTTGGCTTGTCGGTTATATCAATGATTGCAATCCTTTTCGTCTCCGTACTAGTCGTAAAAAAATATCTAACTCCTCTTCGCTCTTTAAATTCTATGGCAAGCGATATAGCAAGTGGAAAATTTAGTGGAATGGCCACCGTTCACTCCAATGATGAAATTGGACAATTGCAACACAATTTTAATGATATGTCTAGTACATTAGCAAGTATTATTTCAGAAATCGAGGAATTACTCTACGAGATGAGTCATGGTAATTTCGACTTAACTGTATCAAACAGTGATTTATATGTAGGTAGTTTGAATAATATTCGACTTTCTTTTGACAAGATTATGGAACAGATTAGCAAAACCATGTCTAACATAAAAAACGCCGCCCAACAAGTGTCCATTGGAGCCGAACAAGTCGCATATGCTTCTCACGATTTGGCGCAGGGCACAAGTCAACAGGCCCAGTCTGTCAGCGAATTGTTAGACACTGTAAGTGATTTATCTAGCTACATCGATAAAACTGCTAGTGATGGAACAAATGCAAAAGAAATATCGAGCACAGTCATGAATGAGATTGCACATAATAACACTCAGATGCAAGAGCTCATGTGCTCTATGCAAGATATTGAGCACAAATCAAATGAAATAAATAAAATCATAAAAACGATTGAGGATATCGCTTTCCAGACAAATATTTTAGCTTTGAATGCAGCTGTAGAAGCTGCTAGGGCAGGTGAATCTGGGAGAGGATTTGCGGTTGTAGCCGATGAAGTTAGAAATTTAGCAAACAAATCTTCTGTTGCTGCTCAGGATACAGCAAAACTAATTCTCGCCTCCATGGAGCCTATTCACACAGGTGTAGAACTTGCGAAGCAAGCAGCAGACAACATGCAACACACTGCCGAGAATGCAAAAATAACAACCTCAATCATATCCAATATTGCACTAAGTACAGATGAACAAGCCTCCGCTGTAGCTCTGATAAAGCAAAACGTATCTACCATATCAGCTGTTACACATGCAAATGCCAGTGCGGGGCAGGAAAGCGCAGCAACAAGCGAGGAACTTTCTCAGCAAGCAAGCACATTAACTGAACTAGTTGCCACATTTAAGCTACATCAATAACACTTTTGAAAGGAGGTTTCCTATGTTTGACTTAAAATCACTAAACGGTGTCAATGAATTTCATCGCTATACCAAGGGTGAAATCATATTTTCACCGACAAACCATGAGAAAGGTCGACTGTACCTTCTAATGTCTGGAAAGGCGATTGCACTTGATAATCCAAGTTCTCCATATCCAAAACAAATATTCATAAAAGAGGCTGGTGAATATTTTGGTGAAGAGCTCTTTTTCAACAACATCGTTCCGCCATATACCATAATTGCCATGGAAGATTGTATTGTAGCTCATTCTGACAAAGAATATGTCCTTTCATTCTTTATGCAAAACCCAGATATTTTTTATGAATTTTTAGTTTCATTATATAATCGCATCCCTAGAACTGAAGAATATGACCCGAATCTACACACTGATACTGACTTAAAGGTAGAGTCACAACCTCCGTCGAATTCAGTCGTAGAATCAATCACAGAGGAAACTTTAGAACAATGCACCTCACTCTTCCCAGACGGGCACAGGATGTATGATGTGACCTATCCCACATCTCATGACCAGTTTTTGATAACGATTCAATTCGATTGTCCAAATTGTAAGAGCAAATTCGATGTCATGTGGGAGCGAACTTCTCTGTTGCGTTTAAAAAATCCTGTAGGATGTGACCTTAGGAAAGAATATATAGACTATGTATCCGAGTGGCATGAAGTTGTCACCTGTCCACATTGTTTATTCAGCAATTTATCGTCCAACTGGAAAGACTACTCCAATATCAGGGAGCCCCTTAAGGAGACATTGGCAGGACTATCTGAGGATATTAGTGTTGATTTGACATCCATTTCAAATATCAACTCTGTATTTACAGCCTATTACCTAGCACTATTGTGTGCACCTGCCTACAAGACCCACCTACAGATTGTGGCTCGTTTATGGAAAAACCTAGCATATCTTTACGAGGAAGTTGGAGATACTGAAATGGTATCATATACCAGAAAAAAAGCTTATGAGAGTTATAAAGATTACTATGTAAACTCAGACATTTCTCAAAAAGCAAATCAAACCCTTTGTATGGTTCTAGGAACACTAGCAAGGCAAAATGGATTTCTTGAAGATGCCTACCGATTTTTATATGAGGCAAAGATAAATAAAACAGGTATGGCACTGTATGAAAGAATGATAGATGATGAATTGTATGAAGTAAAAAAACTACGAAAAAAAGAAAAAGACTTATAAAAACGAAAAGAAGAAACTTATTCTGTTTTTGCAAAATAAGTTTCTTCTTTAATTTCCACTTCGCTCTTCCCAGCACTTATCTCGGTAATCTCGTCTTGAAATGCTTGAAACTCCTCGATTGGCACCATCACGACAAGGCTAACCATATCCGTATACTCACTATCTTCTTGAATTAGATTTCTTCTAGATAGTACGTGCAACACCTTACCAACCGTATGATAGTCCGTATGAATTTTCACACGTTTCCCTAAACACAGCACCTCAGTAGGACACTGTGCAAGCCCTGCTTTTGTAGCATCGATATAGGCACGTACGAGTCCACCTGTACCTAGTTTTGTTCCGCCAAAATATCTAGTAACCACCGCTACCACATTCACGATATCACTTCCAAGCAAAACCTCCAACATCGGTTTCCCCGCTGTTCCACTTGGTTCCCCATCATCACTACTTCTCGTTAATTCCTTATTTTTTCCAATGATAAAGGCACTGCAATTATGATTCGCGTCATAATGTTTCTTCTTAATCTGATGAATAAATTCCGTAGCTTCCCCTTCCGACTCTATCTTTTTTATATAACAGATAAATCTGGATTTTTTTTCAACCACTTCATCGGAATAGATTTTATCTTTATCACCATGAATCATCTTATAAGAATCTATCATCTCAATATCACGAGCCTGGAGTTGAAATATATGGTGCAACCAATCCAGCAATCTTTGGAATTGTCATAGACTGAAGACGAACCTTACCAGGTCCTGTAATCACAGTATCAATCAATCCTTCTCCGCCAAACACCATGTTTTTTACACCTTTTACCATTACCACATCGATAGAGCAAGTCTCATCCATAGATGCAAGTACACCAGTATCACAAACAAGCTTCTCCCCTGGTGCCAAATCATATTCTGTGCAATGTCCATCAATTTCCAAAAACACAGTCCCTGGACCTTGAACTTTCTGCATGATAAATCCTTCCCCGCCAAATAATCCTGCTCCTACTTTTTTATTAAAAAACATGGATAGTTGAACCTCTGCAGTTGCACAAAGAAATGAACTCTTCTGGCAGATTACACTCTCCCCCTCTCCTAATTCAATCGGCACAATACACCCTGGAAAACTAGATGTAAATGCGATTTCCGCAGCTGATTCTGCGGTATAGTGACTCATGAAGAAACTTTCTCCACTTAACAGTCTTCCAAACATCTTCTTTGCCCCGCCACCTTGTGTTTCCGTTTTAATATTTCCTCTCACCCATGTTCTTCCACCAGACTCGCTAATCATCTTCTCTCCTGTCTCTAGGTGACAACATAGCACTGGAAGAGAACCTCCTGTAATTTCATATTTCATTGTTATTTCCCTCCTATTCTTTTTCTCCATCGCCGCATCTATTCTATGATGCCGCTCTTTGTTTTATAACTGTTTCAACTTGGTTCTGTCATAATATTTACAGATCCTTACATTCATAGTACAACACAATTCGACTCAATTCAACAAGTTTTCGTAACTATTCACTCATATCATTCATAAGGCGCTTAGCCGTAATCTACGATGTAGCTGTGAAACAACGTAACAGATCACGTAGTGATCCATCCGAGATGTTTAGGCTAAATAGTTACAAGTTTTCATCATGTATAACTATGAGTACAAAAAAACTATATCAATTCCACATTTTTTTTGTTATAATTACTAAATACTAATTAAGGAGGACAATAAAATGTCAAAAATCATTGCGGTAAATGCTGGAAGCTCTTCATTAAAATTCCAACTTTTTGAGATGAATGACGAATCAGTAATTACTTCAGGAGTCGTCGAACGAATTGGATTTGAGGATGCAATCTTCACAATCAAGCATGATGGGGAGAAGGATGTTAAGACCCTACCGATGAAAGACCATACAGAAGCAGTGCAATTATTGTTAGATGCATTGATCGAAAAAGGAATTGTTACATCATTAGACGAAATCAAGGGGGTCGGCCATCGTGTCGTACAAGGCGGTACCTATTATAATAAATCTGTCATTATCGATGATTTAGTTGCTTCACGCATCGATGAATTGAAACAACTTGCCCCACTACATAATCCTGCGAACCTAACAGGATATCTGGCTTTTAAAGAGGCGATTCCAAATGCTGGAGCCGTAGCCGTTTTTGACACTGCATTTCATCAAACACTAGACCCTAGATGCTATGTATATCCAATTCCTTATCGTTTCTATGAAGAACACGGTATCCGCAAATACGGTGCACATGGAACAAGCCATAAATATGTATCAGGACGTGCCATTGACCTACTGGGCAATCCAGAGCATTCTAAGGTCATCGTTGCACATCTCGGCGCAGGTGGTTCATTGACTGCTGTAAAAGATGGCAAGTCCATCAATACTTCTATGGGATTCACTCCATTATCCGGAATTGTAATGGGAACTCGTTCAGGAGATGTAGAACCTTCCGTAATTGACTACCTAGTTGAAATCTTAGGAATGGATATTCGTGACGTAATCAAGATGTTAAACAAAGAGTCAGGATTACTCGGTATCTCTGGAATCTCAAGTGACTTTAGAGATGTAGAAAAAGCGGCATTAGAAGGCCACGAAAGAGCAAAACTCGCTCTAGACATCTATTATAGAAGAATCATCGCATTTATCGGACGTTACTATGTTGCACTAGGTGGTGCCGATGCCATTGCATTCACTGCTGGAATCGGTGAGAATTCCTTCCATGCAAGATCCGCAATCGTCGGTCTGATATCAGAGGCTTTCGGAATTGTAATCGATGAAGATGCCAATGAAAATGGTTCGGGTGAACGATTAATTACCAAACCAGAATCCAAAGTTAAAGTATATGTAATTCCGACGAACGAGGAATTAGTAATTGCACGTGATACAAAAGAATTATTAAAGTTGTAATCGTTGATAAAATCATGCAAACCAAGGGGACAGTGGAAGGATGAGCGCATGCTCATATCCCCTGCTGTCCCCAACTGATATATCAATTTTTCACTTCAATACCTCGACTGCTACCTTCTCAATCGCTAATCCCGCTTGATACTGCTCCATAAATCTCTCAAATCCCTCTACCTCCTTTGCCTGTGGTTCCATCATTGTACCTTCTGAACTTGCGAAACATTTTGTCTTTAGAAATTCATTTAGAGTTTCGCCCTCATCTTTGTTTACCAAATAAGATGCCAATAATGCAATTCCCCATGCACCGCCTTCTCCAGCCGTTTCCATGACAGATACGGGAGTATTTAATGCACCTGCTAGAATTCCTTGTGCCACTCCTTTGGTCTTAAAGATACCACCATGACCTAAAACGCTATCGATCTGCACTTTTTCGTCTTTTTGTAGGATGTCCATACCAACCTTCAGTGCTCCAAATGTGGTAAACAAATGCGTTCTCATGAAGTTTGCCAAGGTAAATTTGCTCTCCGGAGTACGTACGAACATGGGACGTCCCGCTTCCAGACCCGTTACATGTTCTCCTGATAAGTAGTTATACGCCAATAATCCGCCACAGTCTGAGTCTCCCTCTAATGCTTGATTATATAAGGTTGCAAATAATGTATTCATATCTACATCCACACCCATGGCTTCCGTAAATTCCTTGAATAATCCAACCCAAGCATTTAGGTCTGAAGTGCAGTTGTTACAGTGTGCCATGGCTACGAGATTGCCCGCTGGAGTGGTGACCATATCGATCTCACGATAGACTTTCGATAGTTCTTTTTCCAGCACAACCATCGCAAAGATAGATGTTCCCGCAGATACATTTGCGGTACGCTCTGTTATGCTATTGGTGGCAACCATTCCTGTCCCTGCATCTCCCTCTGGCGGACACATCAAAACCCCTGATTCTAATTCCCCTGTTGGATCTAGTAGATTTGCTCCCTCTTCGGTAAGACACCCTGCTGTCTCGCCTGCTACAAGCACCTTGGGAAGAATCTCTTCCAACGTCCATGGATATTCCTTCCATGCCACTTTCTCCTGAAATTGCTTTAGCATTTTGCAATGGTAGGATTTTGTTTCTATGTCAATAGGAAACATACCCGATGCTTCACCAACTCCCAACACCCTTTCACCACTTAGCATCCAATGTAAGTACCCAGCCAAAGTTGTCATATACCGAATCTTTTCCACATGGTCTAAATCCGCCTTGATCGCCTGATATAAATGGGTAATACTCCAGCGCTGTGGAATATTGTATTGAAATAGCTCTGTGAGTTCTTCGGACTCTGCCTCTGTTATGGTGTTGCGCCAGGTGCGAAATGGGGCTAGCAAGTTCCTCTCACCATCAAACACCATATATCCATGCATCATGCCGCTAATCCCTAAACTTGCCAACTTCGTTAATTTCACATTATATTTTACCTCCACCTCTGCCTTGAGATTCGCATAGCATCCTTGAATGCCTTTCCACACATCGTCTATGCTATAAGTCCACACATCCTCTACGAGTTGATTTTCCCACTCATAATCCCCTGAAGCAATGGGCTCATTGCTCTCATTCACTAAGACGCCTTTGATTCTCGTTGATCCAAGTTCAATCCCCAAAGAAGCTTTTCCTTCTATAATATATTTTCTAATTGTCGTCATTATCTTCCTCCATTCATGTCCTCACTTCCAAAACAAACCAGCAGTTTCAATTGCAGAAATCACTGGTTTGCTGTTCTTCTATTTGTATGCAATCGAATTCCAACGTAATTCGTTCTTTAAGTCCCGTATGGTTGTATCTTGGTCAATGACCACTGTCTCGATTCCCATGGCCGCACCCCATGCAACCATCTGGTCTACACTGAGATCATAAGAGAATGCGGTATGATGTGCTCCACCCGCTAGAATCCACGCTTCTGCTCCTACTGCCAAGCTAGGTTCTGGTGTCCAAAACGCAGTTGCCACTGGGAGTTTTGGCATCTCTGTTTCCACCTTCTTACAATTGACTGCATTGATAATCAAACGGAATCGATTTCCTAGGTCGATTAACGAAGTTGCCACGCCTTTTCCTGTCTTCGATGTAAAAACCAATCGTGCAGGATCTTCTCTCTCTCCCATGGACAATGGATTTACCTTAATACTAATTGGACCCTCTGCAACACTTGGGCACACTTCCAACATATGCGCTTGTAGGATTCCTTCTTTTCCTGGAACGAAGTTATAGGTGTAATCTTCCATAAAGGAGGTTCCCTTCGCTCCTTCCATTCCTGCTGTCATAATCTTCATCAGACGAACCATAGCCGCAGTCTTCCAATCGCCTTCTCCACCGAAGCCATAACCTTTTTCCATCAGGCGTTGAATGGCAAGACCTGGCAATTGCTGTAAGGAACCTAAATCTCCGAAATGTGTTACAATCGCTTGATAGTTCTTCTCTATCAGAAACTTCTCAAATCCAATTTCAATCCCCGCTTGTACTTCCACATGTTTTCGAAACTGGGCTGCATCTCTACCTTCTAGTAAAATATGGTATTTATCGTAGTATTCTTCCACTAAGGTATTGATTTCTCCTGTCGTTACATCTTTTACCACTTCTGCGATCTCATTGACTGGATACGCGTCGATTTCCCAACCAAACTTAATCTGCGCCTCTACCTTATCCCCCTCGGTTACCGCAACATTTCTCATATTATCTGCAATTCTCATAACACGAATATGACTGCTCTCCATAACTCCAACGGCAGTTCGCATCCATGATGCCAACCTCGTTTGTACCTCTGGATTCGCCCAATGTCCTACGATGATTTCTCGCTCAATCCCCATACGACTTACAATGTGCCCATACTCTCGATCTCCATGTGCCGCCTGATTCTCATTCATAAAATCCATGTCAATGGTGTCATATGGAATTTCTTCATTGAACTGCGTATGTAGGTGACACAGTGGTTTTCTGTATTCTTGCAATCCTAGAATCCATGATTTCGCAGGGGAGAAGGTATGCATCCAAGTGATAACCCCTGCACAGAATTCATCTGCATTTGCTTCATTAAACGTTTTTCTAATTAATTCATTGGTAATCAGGGTTGGCTTTAGAACTACCTCATATGGTAACTTTCCTGATTGGTTCAGTTTCTCTACCATAATCGCGGAATGTTCCGCTACCTTTCTCAGGCACTCCTCGCCATACAGATCTTGCGATCCTGTTGCAAACCAAAATTTATATTTTTTATTCTCTAACATTCTTTCGCCACTCCTTTTCCTTCTGTTTCGTTTCCTTCATTCCAAAACTCATTACTTTTCTGATTTCGCTTCATTTCCATAGTATGCACCAGCACCATGCTTGCGATAATAGTGTTTATCCTGTAATTCCTGTGGCGCTGTCACAGTGTGCGGATTCAGCATTTCACTTCTACAAGCCATCTTGGCAACCTCTTCTAACACCACTGCATTATGCACGGCTTCGTCTACCGATTTCCCCCAAGTGAATGGTCCATGGTTCTTGCACAGAACCGCTGGCATCCCAATGTAATCTCTCTGCTGAAATTCTTCTACGATGAGAAGACCCGTGTTTTTTTCATAGGCTTCCTCAATCTCATCTTTGGATAGATTTCGAACGCATGGAATTTCGCCATACATATAGTCCGCATGGGTGGTTCCATAACAAGGAATTCCCCTTCCTGCCTGAGCCCAACTCGTTGCCCAAGAGGAGTGGGTATGCACCACTCCACCGATTTCTACAAATGCTTTATAGAGCTCCACATGGGTGGCAGTATCTGAGGAGGGATTGTATGTCCCCTCTACCACAGTTCCCTCTAGATCTACTACTACCATATCCTCTGGCTTTAATTTCTCGTACTCGACCCCACTTGGCTTGATGACAACCAAACCTGTCTTGCGGTCAATCCCGCTTACATTCCCCCAAGTAAATGTAACCAATCCGTATTGGGGCAGTTTCATATTAGCTTGATAGACTTCTTCTTTTAGTTGTTCTAACATCTCTTCTCCTCCCTGTCAATAACTCTTATTTATTCTTCTTTTTACCTAAAATACTTTGTAGTATGATGAAGAATGCCAATAATGCTGCAATCGCAATCTTTGCCCACCACGAGGATAGATTCCCTTGGAAGGAAACAAACATTTCGATTGTCCCCTTAATCAATACACCGAACAAACTACCGATGACACTACCAACTCCACCAGTAAGCAACGTTCCACCGATAACCGCGGAAGCGATTGCCTCCATTTCAAATCCCTTAGCCTGCTCTACAAATCCGCCGCATGTATTTAAACAAAATACAAATCCAGCAAGCGTGGCTAAAAATCCATTTAACATATACACAATTAGTTTTGTTTTCTTAACATTAATCCCCAGCATTAATGCCGATTGTTCATTGCCCCCAATAGCATAGATACTTCTCCCAAATTTTGTAAATTTTAATAGAAAATAGACAACAAATAATGCAACAAAAGCTATAATTACACTCGGGAAAATATATGGATATACCATATTTCCACTCTTATTAGTTGTGGCAAGGAATGAAAATGGAAGATAAAATTTCTGATTTGCCCAAGACATAAATGTTTCGTTTGTGATACTAATCATGTCTACGCTAATAATTGCTGTCATCCCGCGTGCAAAGAACATTCCAGCAAGTGTCACGATAAAAGGCTGTATTTCAAAATATGAGACCAATATTCCCTGTACAAATCCAAACACCACACCGACTACTAACACAATCGCTAGTGCTGCAACTGCACCAACTCCTTGCACCTCCATCAACCACGCAAGCAACATACATGTCATAGCGACTACGGATCCTACAGAAATGTCGATGCCACCAGTCAGCAAAACTACTGTCATTCCAACTGCCGATACAATGAGTCCCGCATTGTTAATGAACAAATTTAAAAACACCTGAAAATTCCCAAAATTCTTTTCTCTAAATACAATCGTACCAATAAAATACATCACAGCAAACAGCACAATTGTGATCATCAATAAAAATTTATTACTATCATGTTTTTCAATAAATTTTTTATACATTATACTGTCACCTGCTTTCTATTTTTTAGATTTTTTATAATTTTCTTCAATCCTGTCGACTGTAGTGAAACAATAATAACCACCACAATCGCTTTGTATACTGGCAGTTGATCTGCCGTAACGCTCATGGCATATAGGGATGTAGTGAGTGCCTGGATTGTAATCGCCCCAATCACACTACCCATGAGTGAAAATTTCCCACCACCTAGGCTATTCCCTCCAATTGCTACTGCTAAAATTGCGTCCAATTCAATATTTAATCCTGCGTTATTTGCATCAATCGAATACACACGAGACGTTGCTAAAAGACCTGCAATCCCTGCACACAATCCACAAAATGCATAAGATAAAAACTGTATCTTTGTTGCTTTAAGCCCTACTAATCTCGCTGCCTTTGCATTAATTCCCACTGTTTGAATATACAATCCCAAAGTCGTTTTTTTCAAAACTACGAATGTGATAATCACGACACTTATTGCTATGAATACAGGCGTTGGCAATGGAACACCTGGAATCGAATTTCCTAAATATTTGAATGGTTCAAATCTCTGGTACAGAATAAACCCTCCTGTGAGCACCTGCGCCATACCACGTCCAGCTGTAAATAAAATCAAGGTTGCTACCATCGGTTGGATTTTCATCTTGGCAACCAAAAATCCATTCCACATTCCACATAGAACACCAACACCCAAGGCTGCTAAAATCCCTAATAGATATGGAGCATGATAAAAATCCGTGCTATTTTCTCCACCTGTCAAGAGATAGACACTTGCTGCTCCAGACAGTGCTAGAGTAGCTCCTACAGAAATATCTGTTCCTCCCGATGCTGCTACCACCAAGGTCATTCCTACCGCTATGATAACCAATTCACTTGAACGATTGATAATATCGATGATGTAACCATAGAAAACTCCATTTTGAATCGATATCTCAAAAAAACTAGGTGTTACAATTAAATTCAATACTAATACTAAAATCAAGCAAGCAAAAGGCATGAACAATCTTTGTTTTGTTAAATCCTGAAATTTATTCATCTACTCCACCTCCTGCGATTTCATCCATAATTCTCTTCTGTGTAATCTCAGCCTCATTCAACTCTCCAACTTTTCTGCCATCCCGCATAATCACCATACGATTACAAGTTCGGATCATTTCCTCCAATTCTGACGAGATAAACATGACTGTTTTCCCTTCTTCCGAGAGTTTAATTACAAGTTTCTGTATCTCTGTCTTTGTCCCCACATCGATTCCCCTCGTTGGTTCATCTAGAATCAGGAAGTCTGGATTCGTCAATAGCCAACGTCCCAGTATACACTTTTGCTGATTGCCTCCAGATAATTGCTTGATTGGTACCTCCCTATCAGCCGTCTTAATCTGTAGAATATCTATGTATTTATCTGTAAACTCCATCTGCTCTTTTCTGCTCAACGGTTTAAACATTCCTTTTTGCGCTTGCAATGCTATGATAATATTCTCTCGCACTGACAAGTCTCCAATAATCCCCTCTTCTTTTCTGTTCTCTGGCAAATATCCCATTCCATGCATCATAGCCTCAAGCGGGTTTGAAATCTTGATCTTTTCTCCCTTAATAAGTAACTCACCTGCTTCTGGTTTATCTGCACAATAAATGGATCTAGCCAATTCGGACCGTCCCGATCCCAATAATCCTGATAACCCTATTACATCACCTTCATTGATCTGTAGATTATACGGCTTTATCTTCCCTTCCACTCCTAATTCTCTTGTCTCAATAATGACATTTGTATTGCCATCATTCTCTTTTGTTTGTGCATTCTTAATCGATGCTAAGTCATCAAAATCTTTTCCCATCATCTTTGCTACTAACTGTACCCTTGGCAATTTCTCCACTTCAAATTCCCCTACAAGAGTACCATTTCTCAAAACAGTTATTTTATCACAAACCGCATATACCTGCTCAAGGAAATGTGTCACGAATACAATCCCTACTCCCTCAGATCTCAGCTGACGCATAACTCCAAATAATTGCTCTACTTCACTCTCATCTAAGGATGAAGTAGGTTCATCTAGAATCAAAACCTTTGCCGAGGTATCCACTGCCCTTGCAATGGCAATCATCTGTTGAATTGCCACCGAATAGTTTTCTACTGCTTTCGTCACTTCAACTTCCAAATTATATTTTTCAACCAATTTCCTAGCATTCTTATTCATCGTCCGCCAATCAATTCGCCCAAACTTCATTGGCTCTCTACCAACAAACAGGTTCTCGGCAACTGATAGATTCGGACACAGATTCACCTCTTGATATACCGTACTGATTCCATTTTCTTGTGCCTCTTGCGGATATTTATTTATGATCGGCTTATCCTTACCAGCGATCTTGATTTCTCCCGTTTCGAATTCTTCAACCCCTGTCAACACCTTAATCAAGGTTGATTTTCCAGCTCCATTCTCACCCATCAGTGCATGAATTTCTCCCTTGTTCAACGTGAAATCTACATCACTAAGTGCTGTGACACCTGGGAAATGCTTACTTATTTTTTTCATAGTAAGTACAACATTGTCTTTCATTTCTCCACCTCTCTCTTTTAAAAAAAAGGGAACGAAAACGTCCCCTTTTTTTGAACACCTTTTTAATTAATATTTACGTGTTGGTAATGTTTCTTCTGCTGTTTCAGCTGGGAATACACCTTCATCTACGTATGCAATTTTTTCAGGAGTTTCGCCGTTTTCAAGTTGTGTGATAATTTCAGCCACACGTGGTCCATGCAATGGATTACACTCAACCGATACATTCATATCACCTGCAATCATAGACTCGAATGCTGCTGCAACTGCGTCATATCCAATTACAATGATATCACCCTCTGGTCCACATGTAAGACCAGCAGCCTTAATCGCATCTACTGCGCCGAATGCCATATTATCATTCTCACATACTACAACATCAATATCATCATATTTCTTCAGGAATGACTCCATAACTTCTTGACCTTTTGTCTGTGTAAATTCACCTGTTTGTAACTCAAGCATATTCCAATTTTCGTGTTCTGCTAAGATTTCTGCAAATCCATCTGTTCTACCTACTTGTGCTGACGCACCGATTGTTCCTTGTAATGTAACGAGATTGATTTCTTCGTCTTCTCTTCCTTGTTCTGCTAGATAATCAGCTAGCCATAGAGCCGCATCATTTCCCTCTTTAATAAAATCTCCACCAACCCAACAAGTATATAGAGAGTCATCAGACACATCTACCATACGGTCAGATAAGATAACTGGAATTCCTGCTTCTTTTGCTTCACCAAGTACCGTCTCCCAACCAGTCTCTACTACAGGTGCTAAAACAATATAGTCAACATCCTGTTGGATAAAATCACGAATCGCTTTGATTTGATTTTCTTGTTTCTGTTGTCCATCAACAAAGATTAACTCATATCCGTTTTCTTCTACGAATGTTGTTTGGAACGACTCTGTATTGGCCATTCTCCAGTCGGATTCTGCTCCAACCTGAGCATATCCAACGACGATTGTCTCCCCATCACCACTTGCTTCCTCTGCTGGCGCCTCTTCCGCTGGGGCTTCCTCTGTTGCTTCTTCTGCCGCTGGTTCACTTGCTTGATTTGCTCCAGGATCTGAGGTACATCCAATCATCATACTTGCAACCAACATGGTACACATCAATGCGCTTACTACTTTTTTCTTCATATCTCTTCCTCCCTTTTTTTCGCCTTTCGCGATTTAGTATGCATTTATTATATCTCTCAGGCACATCAGTCTCTACCTAGTTTAATTCGAACTTTGTTGTATTTTTTTTGCATTTCACAAATAATTTTGTGAAAAAGTTGGATTATTTTTGATTTTTACATTTTTTTTGGAATATGAACCTTCGCTATCGTACCTTGACTTTTTGAATATAGTTTCAATCCATACTCTTCTCCGTAGAAAAGCTGAATTCGCTCGTTGACATTGATCAGTCCAAACCCACCATCCTGCGGGTCTAATTCCTTTTTTTCTATCAAATGATTCAAGTGATTTAACTTCTCTTCCTCGATTCCAATCCCATCATCCTCCACTGAAATCAAAATACTATCCCCCTCTTGAACTCCTCTGATTCGAATCGTCCCCACTCCTCTCTTATTCTTAATTCCATGGTATAAGGCATTTTCAACCAAGGGCTGCAATGTTAGCTTCAAGATATAATAATGTTCAATTTCTTCATCTATCTCTATGTGATACTTTAGGATATCTCTGTATCTAGCCTTTTGTATTTCCAGATAACTCTCGATGTGCGTTTTCTCCTCCGCAATCGTAATAAAATCTTTTCCCTTGCTAAGAGTAGTTTTGAAAAAAGTAGCAAGGGATGTGGTCATATTAATCGCTTCTTCATTTTTAGCTGCTTCTACCAACCAAATAATTGTGTCAAATGTATTGTATAAAAAATGCGGATTAATCTGCGCTTGCAGGAGCTTCAGTTCTGTTTCCCTTAAGTGTACCTGTTCTTTTTTTATAGTTTTTATCAAAATACGAATTCTGTTCGTCATTTCTAAAAATTTATTTTCCAAAAACCAAATTTCCGTAATTGGACTGTGAGGATTTTCTACTTCGAAAGCGCCTTCACCTACTTTGTTTGTCATTTCACATAATTCTTCTAATGAATTTTGAGTATCCGTCGAGAATTTTTTTAGTAGCCTCCATAAGATAAACATCAATAACACTTCAACAGATATAATGGCAAATACAATTCCATTTAACTGCCTCTCTAGTTGAATTCTCACCTCTTCTAGATTTTGAGCTTCGTTATGAATAAAGTCTGACAATTTTTCTTGGACAAGTTCAGTAAGCATGTAGACATTCTCGTCCAGATTCTGCATATTGATATCATAATTATTAATTCCTCTATAACTTCCCTCGATATCCTCTATTCTATCCTCTAATATATTGAGTAAGCGCGTAATCCCCTCCAAATATTCCTGCTGTTTCAAAGTGCTAGCATGCTTTCTCAAATCTTCAATGAGTAATTTTGTATTTCCAATTTCTTGATAAGGGTCTTCTTCTTCAAAACTGGATCCTCCAATTACAATCTGATACATCATCGAGTCAATATTCGTCTGAAAATCAAAATTGATTTGTGTTGCAATATTTAAATCCTGAATTATCTTCTTGTATGCAGAATTATAGTACCAAATCGTACCAATTAATCCAAAAATAAGGATTACCACAGAGATATAGATCGCTAATCGAATCCGAAAGAATCGCTGTTTTATGGTTTTCTGATCTCTTGTGTGATGTCTGCTCGTCTTCATCATAGCTGACTCCTACTTCTATATTCTTTTGGCGTGATTCCATTTACCTTTTTAAAAATATAGCTAAAATAATGAGAATCTTTGTATCCCACCTGATAGCCAACCTCAGTAATCTTCATATTTGAAGTAGCCAGAATCTCCTTCGCCTTATTCATTCGGACAAAAGTCAAGTATTCGATAAATGTTTCCCCGACTGTTTGACTAAATATTGTACTGAAATGACTCGGACTAATATTGACGCTTGCCGCAACTGCATTTAGGGAAATATCCTCCTCGTTATAGTGTGACCCAATATATTCTTTTGCCTTTTTTATAATGATTTCGTATTTGTTTACTGTCATACCGATTCTTTTATCTACAATGACTTCTATGAGCTCCACAAAGTAGGACTTTGCCTTTGTAAAATCATAAGCAATATCCCCAACCTCACCCCTCGATTCCAACACCTCCTGTGCATCAATCCCGACCTCATCTACAAACCCCTTCACTGCTAGATAAAAATCTACGATTAGATACTGCTTGAAGATGATTGAATTTATCGAAGCATCTGAAATCTCATTAAAATAATTCTCAACAAACCCTTGCACATCTGTCAGAGATCCATTGAGTAGGAATTTCCTAATAACAGAATTATCCGGCTTTTTCATCGGTACCTTTGCCTCGCTCTTCTCCTGCAGATCACCTGATCGCAAGATTTGACTTTCACTATAAAAATATTGATATGCGAAGACTTTTGATGCACTTTCATAACTCTTATACACCTCTGTAAGGCGGCAACAAGGTGTTCCTACTCCAATAAAATATTGTTTTTTCTCTTTATTTACAAATAGAGATATCATCTCTTTTATCAGTTTTTCACTATTACTCTCTAACTCTGATTCCGTCTCTCCCATCATCAAGAATGCCATGCCTTCTAGTCCACGATCAAAATATATGAACCTATATTTCCCTTCTAATTCCAACAACTTGTCTTCCATACTAAAGAGAGAAATATTTTCCTCCTCCCCCTCCATTTCCTCTGAGAACATTTTTGCTAAAATCATATTAAAATTCGATCCTTGTATTTCAATCGTCAATTGCTCTGCTTTGACCATCAGATCACGATACGAATATCCCTTATTGATTAAATCCCCAAAAAACATATATCTATTTTTATGTAGGAAATTATATAAATCGTCCTGGGATCTTCTTCTTAGGTCTTCTTCCCTTTCTTTTCTTATCACCTCTGATATCTTGATTAGAACATTGGTCAATTCCTTTTTCGAAATAGGTTTAATCAAATAGTCTGTCACTTTTAGTCGTATGGCTTGTTTCGCATACTTAAAATCATCGTGTCCGCTCAATATGATGATTCTAGTATCTGGCAATTCCTTCTTCACCAACTCACTTAGCTCTAGTCCATCCATAAATGGCATTTTAATATCTGTGATAATGATATCTGGTTTCTCACTCAGTATCTTGGGATAAGCTAATTCCCCATCACTGGCTTCCCCAACAAATTCTAACCCATGCACATCCCAATCAATTTGAGTTTTTATTCCTTCTCTCACAACAATTTCATCTTCTACCAAAAATACTTTTATCATCTCTGCCACCAACCTTTGCTGAAAACTATGAAACCCTAACTACATCAATTAAACCATATTTTTTACATTGTTTGCAATACATTTCCATATACTTCTAGTTGCGTTAGGGCTGGAAATGGTGATGGGTCATCTGCTTTGATCATTTCTTTCATTTTAATCCATATGATTTCCGACTTCTTAATCGGAAAACGCTGCGCTTCTTTTGTCTTATTCAACTGCACCTGCACCTCGCTTCCATCTGAGAATTCCAAGGTTGCCTGCACCCACCAATTATCATGCGGAAAATCTGCCCTCGTGTAGATACAAACTTCTTCGATATTTGTTGCACGCCCAAATTCAATAGTAATTTCAGCATCTGCCTGTTGGTTGATTCCCCATGATTGGAATGGCCACTCGCCATGGGATTCATTTCCAATCACCCCATCAATCGCATTATATGCAGCAAATACCGACTCCCCTCTTGTTTCTACATTCGCATACGCATGGGGATAGCACCCCTCCATATGATGCTGATCTATGGTATTGACCGCGAGATTTCGATAACTCTCATATTGATATTTTCTCGCTGGCTTTATGCTGAGGTAATGTAAATCACCAAAAAAAGATTTCGGATTTAATGCCGTCTTCTTCTCTGCAAATGGTACAAAGTAGCGAATCTGATTTTTAGTGATATATACCAAGGATTCCTCGATACAGTCATCCACCTTTACCAAATAATAATTTGGCACTTCAGGAACTAAAAATTCAATTACATCTCCCTCCTCATAGATTCCACTCCATGTAAAAAAGGCTCCCTCCTTCCCACATCTTTCCTCTTTCACCTCTTCAAGTTTATTCAAAATCCTTATTTTTAATTGACTCATATGTATTTTCCTCCTTTTTATGCAAGGAAGGAACGACCAAAGCCGTTCCATCCACTCTTATCTTGTCTTATCTTATATCTTTATTTGATACACCGTCCATATCTGTAAATTCTTGATTTTCTCCAACCATTCCCCAAATAAAAGTGTAAGCTCTCGTACCACTTCCTGAATGAATAGACCAGCTTGGTGAAATAACCGCCTGCTCATTGCGCATTACAATATGCCTTGTCTCTGTAGGCTCTCCCATATAATGCATTACAAATGCATCTTCTGGCATCTCAAAGTACAAATATACTTCCATTCTTCTATCGTGTGTATGGCATGGCATAGTATTCCACACGCTTCCTGGCTTTAACTGTGTGATTCCCATCACAAGTTGACAGCTATCAACCTGACCTGGCAAAATATACTTACTGATTACTCTGTGATTTGACTCTTCTAGCGTTCCTAACTCCACCTTATTCTCATCCTTGATAATAACTACCCCATCTTCAGCCACTCCATCCATCTTGATTAAGACAGTCGGATATGCATGATGCGCAGGGGCACTGTTGAGATAGTATTTTGCTGGTTCATCTTTACTGTCGCTTTTGAACACAATATTTTTTGCACCCATACCAATATACATGCCATCTCTATAGTCTAAGCGATACTCTCTCCCATCGATTTCAATCGTACCTGCTCCTCCTATATTGATAATTCCCATTTCACGTCTTTGTAGAAAATACTCTGCTCGAATCTCTTCTCCAGCAGTTAAGATCAATGGTTCCACTGGTACCGCTGCTCCTACAATAATTCTATCAATATGACTGTATACCAATTTAATTTCATCTTGCACAAATAAGTCCTCAATGACAAATTCATCTCTAAGTTGTGCTGTGTCAAATGTTTTCACCTCTCTTGGAGATGATGCTGTTCTTAATTCCATTCTAATACCCTTCACTTTCTGTTTATTCTCTGCTAACAAATCTTCTTATTTTGGTTGTTTTCCAATGTATGCAAGGATTCCGCCGTCTACATATAACACATGACCATTCACAAAATCAGATGCATTAGATGCCAAAAATACTGCTGGCCCAGCTAAATCTTCAGGATTCCCCCATCTCTCAGCCGGAGTCTTTGCCAAAATAAATTGATCAAATGGATGCTTGCTTCCATCCTCTTGAACCTCGCGCAGTGGTGCAGTCTGAGGTGTAGCAATATATCCTGGTCCAATCCCATTACACTGTATATTGTATTGTCCATATTCTGAGCAGATATTTCTAGTTAACATCTTAAGTCCGCCTTTTGCTGCAGCATAAGCTGAAACTGTTTCTCTTCCTAACTCACTCATCATAGAACAGATGTTAATAATCTTCCCATGTCCTTTTTCAATCATCTGAGGAATGACTGCCTTTGCCATGATGAATGGTGCTATCAAGTCTACATCGATTACTTGTCTAAAATCATCTGCTGGCATATCACACATCGGAACACGCTTGATGATTCCTGCATTATTTACCAACACATCCACTACACCTACATCTTCACGGATCTTGGTCACCATAGCAGTTACCTGATCCTCCTTGGTCACATCACACACATATCCATGTGCTTCAATCCCAATTTCAGCATAGGCTTTCACCCCTTGCTCTACAAGTGCTTCATTGATATCGTTGAACACAATCTTTGCTCCTGCTTCTGCACAACCTTTTGCAATTGCAAATCCAATTCCATAAGAAGCTCCTGTCACTAATACAATCTTCTCTTCTAGGGAAAAAATCTTTAAATCTACCATCTCGTACCTTCTCCTGTTCGTTTCATATTATATTGTTTTTTTCTTTGCTCTCTCCATATACAATGCCAAAAATCCCAATCCCAAAATCGAAGCCATAAACAGACCTACTATCGCGCCTACATTTGTAGCATCCCCTGTTTTTGGTGCAGAAGACTCATGGGTGTCCGTAGTCGTTGTTTCTGGTGTTGTCGTATCTGGTGTTGTTGTTTCTGGTGTTGTTTCCGGTGTCGTTGTATCCGGTGTCGTTGTATCCGGTGTTGTTGTTTCTGGCGTTGTTGTTTCTGGTGTTGTTGTATCTGGTGTTGTTGTATCTGGTGCCGTTGTACCTGTAGTTTGGTATGCAAGCGCATAAATCGAGAATCGATCTGTTCGATATGTGACTGTGTTTGGATCATTGTCCAAATCTTCTAATACCACACACACTCCATTATGAAGACGAACCATGCTAAATGTTCGACCTTCGCCTCTTAATTCTTCTGGGATTGTCAAGGTAATGGTTATCGGTTCACTCAACTCTGTCAATTCCTCTACTGTCGTACCTACTGTCTTGGTCAATGTAACATCTAACACTTGACCCATGGTTAATCCTGCCTCTTTTAGTGCAGCTTCTACAGCACTCTGATCTGTTCCTGTCAATTCTTCGATTGCTGTCAAATCCACATTCAACGCAACCTTTAAGTCTTGCCCAGATCTCAATTCTGCCTCAGTAAACAACGAAGCGATTGATTCCTCTGATAATGTCGGTTGCAAAGTACTACTTTCTGTCCCACTCACTTCTTGTGTAACTTCTGAAATTTCATTCTTTGCAATCGCAATCCAGCTTATCTGCATATCACTTCCTTGTCCTGTATTCTCTGGACTTAGATTGATGGTTAAGTTTCCTGTACCAGAAACCAAAACATCCGAATATTCTACCACTTCACCAACATTACTCACGCCATAGTCTTCTTGCGAGGAAGCCAAAGTCTCATCATCTTGTTTTACCGAAATATTGGCAATCCTATTATTCGCATCCCATGATGAAGGCTCATATAAACCAAGATAGATATCATATGTCCCCTCTTCCAAGGTATCAAATCGATATACAAGATCGCGATTCGGATTGGTACTATCATTTACATATCTCAAAGTATCATATATGGTTCCCGTATTCATTCTTGCAACCGTATTATCTCCCACATAACCCCAACCATTCTCACTGCTATATGCTTGATCCAAAGTTGATGTATTTTTAAATCCTTCTTGCACTGAAATTAGATTAAAATATTCATGATTGTCGATTGTATTGCTTCCAAGATCCAAGAAGTAAACCAAGTCATTTGGCGCAATTGCAACCTTATGTGTCACCATTCGATTCTCTAAATCGGTTAAAACTCCAGTCACTGTGTGCATATTATAATAATCATCACCAACTTCCTGCCAGTCTACCGCCGAAGTTTTCGCTACACCATTCACGGTTACGCTTAACGTACTTGGCAATTCATCTAGCGAAGAAATCAACTCTGGCAACTCTGTAGTAACCTCTATTTCATCAAATACATTCATGCTCCAATTCGACACCCCTGGCAGCGAAATGGTATGATCCTCTTCGTTGATATTAATCGGCAACCACACATAGCTCGAATCCCAGAGTGCTGAAGTTCCACTTGCACAGCTCCAACGGTCTCCCATATAGATGAACTTTCCATTTTCTTCATCCACTGGAATGATTCCCGTTGATTGAGAACCGAAGGTATTACTAGATCCACCTTCGCAAGGGTCTCCCATATTCTCCCATGGTCCATAGATAGTTTCTGCACGTAGGTATGTTGCCTGATTCGCCACCCAACCAGTGAGTCCTGATGTAATCATATAATAATACCCATCGTATTTGAAGATTGCTGGCGCTTCTCGATATGTACTATCTCCCAGCGCTCTCGCTTGGAATGTCTGAATCACATCACCGCTATCCAATGTCATGGAATCTATCGTGCCCTCTGTTGCACTTCCTGTAAAGTCTTCATTTAACAAAGAGATATACATGTGTTTGTTTTCTTCACTGGAATAAAATGCATAAGCATCATCATATCCATTTTGATCGATGTCATTTCCCTTGTCCAAATACACATTCATATCACGTGCCATTCCTTGACTGCTATCATAATATCCCTCTACATAGTTCATACGTTGAACATTTACAACCTCAAATGGTCCATATGGTGTATCTGATACAGCAAATCCCATGCTTGCACGACTATATCGACTTGAGCTCGTCCCATTTAAGACATATTGCAAGATATTGCTACCCGTTGGTCCATCTACATGCCAAACCAAAACATAGTTATCATTCTTCTCGTTGTATAACATTTTCGGACGTTCTGCAATACAGTATCCTGTATATAAATACTTATACGCTAATTCCAGATTGGCCTCATCGTATGTCCCATCTCCATTATCATATGCCGCGATGAACTCTTTCGCCATGTCAATATCCGTTTGACTAACCTCATCTGTTGGTGCCGACATCTTTGCCCACGCTTTTAGATCATTTAATCCGTCTACATTGGTCTCTATCCCTGTTTGATCAGCATTTGCTTGCTCTGGTGTCACATCATGTGTCGCCAAAACAGTTCCTTGATCTGTCCAGTTCAATAAATCTGGAGATGTATAGCAGCGAATTCCGTCGATAGGATTTCCGTTTCTCGTCTTGTCTTCCCCATACCAAATCCAACCACCTTCATTTACTCCATCACCATTTAGATCCAGTTCATCTAACCACTGCACCTCTCCACCATGAGCTTGAATATGTTCTCCCTCTGTATCAAGCCAAGTGTTTACCCAGATATCTCCTTGCCCCTCTGTTCCAGCATCTGCACCAAAAAATGTATCATATGGTATATAATTGTTTACAAATGTTGTTGGCTTGATTACTCCACTGACTTCTTGTGCCGCAGAAGCAACTCCTTCACCTAGTAAGCGGATGCGAACTGTAAATGTCCCCTCTATACCAGCATTATACTCTTTTGTCCCTGCAACGGCAGCCAGATAAGATACAATCTCAACCCCTACACTATCTGAGACATTCTGTGCTAGATAGTCCTGTAATGCTGTTTGGGTTCCCGCATCCACTTGTGTAATCTCTAGATTACTGATTTCTGTGATAATCCCATTTACTCTACCATTGATTTCAGTAACTGCTGCATCAATAGACTCCTTACTCAACGCACTATCTAGCACTTGAACATTATTGTAATATCCATACCCCATATAACCTGTGAAAAAACTTCCTCCCAAGAACGCTGTCACACCTTCTTGCGCGCTGATTTGTCCACCGATACTAATTGCGTCTGCAACCTGAATTCCATCCACATAAACACTCACATACCCCATACCCTCTTTTTCTTCATATGAGATTGTAACTGCGCTCCACACGTCTGATACAAAAGGATTGCTCGCAAACGAATGTGTCAACAATTGCTTCCCCTGGCTTGGATCCTTAATATAGATTCCACCACCATCCGATAAACCTACACTGAAATGTACATCCTCCGTTCCTACTGAAAATGTAGCTCCTTGTTTGTTATTATTATTGGATTGAGTCGGTCTTTTTGTATGCAGCATCACTGTAAATGAGTCATCGAATACACTTGTCTCTGTGAAGGAAACTCCCGCTGCACGACTCCCCGAATTCGATACCCAAGTAGATGTAACCTGAATACCCTTGTCCCCTTCACCTAAATCTACACTGTTGGAAGAACCTCCAAGTGTCAAAGCCCCCTCTACTTCTTCCAAATAAACCGCTTCTCCTTCTGCCTGAGCGGTGATTCGTGTCCCCATTGTCATCGGAACTGCACCTACACAAAGTGTAATTGCAATTGCACTACAAAATACTTTTGTCATGATTTTTGTCATGTTTTGTAACATCTCATCCTCCTATCTGTGTCCATCAGTGACTAATCGTATGTTATGGTCAAACACATCTCTCTTTCGAAATATAATTTGATACGATAGATTTTGCTCGGAATAGAAAGCAAAAGCCGCTGATCTGTTATGATAACTTCCTCGATTTCAATATCCTTCATGTCCTTCCACTCAACACGCACGTCTTCATTGATTCTCAATCCAGCTTCAAGTGAAGCAGGCTTGGATGCACTGATCAGTGAAAGCATTACTGTATTCTTATAGTCTGTTTTATCTTGAATTGTAATTCCGCAATTTGGTAGAAATGAAACGCTCCTCCTATAATAACTCATCGTCTCTATTCTCGGATATGCACCCTGTAACTCCATTTCTATCCTACTCATCGTCTCATCGAATTGAACCCTTACATCACTTGCCCCATATGATTTTCCCGCCTGTTGCATCACTCCATCAAATGTAGGCAGATTATGCCATGCACTTTGCATGGTCCATATCTCATACCGCGCATCACTAAAGGTCTTCTTCGTATATGTTTCTACACCAATGTCAAGAAAAATCGGTGTCCCCTTCCGATATAGGATGAAACTACCTACATCATTATGGTTATGACTATCCCCATTATTACCTGCTTTTACAGACAGTACATTTTTATCATCTCGTGCGACAAAGATTCCAGCACTCTCATAGTAGATATTTTGTTTCTGAAAACTCGTATGCTCTTGATGAAACGCTTCAATCTCTCTGGCATATTTCAGCTCGATACACATATTCCATAAACTGATTAGACCTACATCTTTTGCTAAATGCGCCTCCGCTCTCCCCGCCATAATGTCGTTTGCGCAAAAAGCCTGCATCTCAACATGTCCTACTCGCTTTGCAAACGAGAAATCTTTTGCTGTCCTACGTCCTGCAACGGCTGCACTATCCGCGTAGTTAAGATAGTACTTATCCTCTACATGCATCTGATAAATAAAAGTAGCCATGTTTTTTATTTTTTCTTCTTCAAAAATCTCCTCAAATACTCCAGGTGCAACAAAGCTCAATATCTCAGTCGCACTATATAATGCCAATGCTGCATGGCTATAATATTGAACCCCCTCATTGCACGCACCATCTAGCCCATATTCATTCAGAAAACAATCTAGAGCAAAGGACGATTTCAGTACAACTTCTCTTCGAATCCGATTGCTAAACGGAATGGTAAACACTGCGAATAAAACATTTTTCACACACCAAGGTGTCCAATTGCACAATGGCTGATCGCTATAACCCATCCACCAAAATTGTTCCTCTAGAAATGGAGTCACAATGCGTCTCTCTATATTTTGAATAATATGCCGCAGAATCACCTCATCTAGCACTGGATTTAGTAGTTGATATATCATGGCTAGTAAGGCTCCCGTCTCTGAGCTAAACAATTCTAGAATAGGTCTTGTCGTATCTGGATATAGTTTCTGCTCCTTATCCCGCTCATAGGTATTATGAGCGGGAAGCCACCATGCAAATTCACTAGTAATTCCATAGATTCGATCGATAATAGCATCTAAGAAGCGACCTTCTTTCTCTAGGCACTCTGCCATCACTAGATAAGATAGTTTTTTCCTTTTTTCAAAATATACCTGCTCAAATGATGCTCGATTCCCTGTTCGATAAAATTCTAACCAGAGTTCCATCCCTATGTAAGTTGTTTGATTACACAGGGATTTCTCAGCCAACCTCTGGTATTGCGTCTTTGTGTCACCAGATACCGATTCCCAAAATTCTCTCTTCAAAATCGTTGGACAAGCCTGATAGTTCTGAAACTCCAATGGGTTGCAATTTAATTTTTCTACATACATACTATCATCCCTCAATTGAATTTCGCTTATATGTAACTACGATCGTCTACCTCGTTTGATTCTTACTCTTACAACCATTACACCAAAAATTCCAAGTAAGGATGCACATAATAGGATGACCATTGGCCAAATATTCGTTTCATCCCCTGTCTTCGGTTCTGATGATTGTGTAGAATCTGTAGAACCCTCTGTTCCTGTTGAACCTTCTGGACTTGTTGAGCCGTCTGGATTCGTTGGATTCTCTGGATTCGTTGAGCCGTCTGGATTCGTTGAGCCATCTGGATTCGTTGAGCCGTCTGGATTCGTTGAGCCATCTGGATTCGTTGGATTCTCTGGATTTCCAGGTTCCTCAGGATTCGTTGCAACCATTTCATAAGCCAAGGTGTAGATGGAAAATTGATCAGTTAGGAATGTAAATGTTTCTGGATCATTATCTAGATCTGTCAAAATCTGAACCACGCCCTCATGAAGTCTTGCAATACTGAATGTTCTTCCGTCTCCTCTTAACTCTTCAGGAATCTTAAATGTAATCTGGATTGGTTGATTCAGTTCCGTCAATGCAATCGGAGAATTTGTTCCGATAACCTTCTCTAAGGTAATATCATATACCTGCCCTATCGTTAATCCTGCTTCTTTTAGTGCCGTTTCAACTGCCACCTTTTCCTCTGGAGATAAGTTCTCAATTGATTGTGTATCGATATTTAAGTTTACCTTAAGCGATTCTCCCGAATTCAACTCCTCTTCACTAAATAATGTAGAGAGAGTTTCTTCCGAAATGCTAGGCTGTAATTGAGTTCCGCCTGTTCCACTCACTCCTTGCTCTACCTTGGATGGTTCAGACACTTGTTCTGCTGCCTCCGATACTGCAACCCAACTTAACATTGGCGATTGATGAGCCGATACTGCTGTTAATCTCAACTCTACTAACTGCTCCGACTCTAATTCAAACTCAGCAGTATCCATATATAGTATGTTTGTATCATAATCAATTGTCCCAAGGTCTATGACAGTATCTCCGTATACTAATTCAGCTTCTGCTTTTCGTCCATATCCACTCCACCAGTTATAGGTTCCAAATGCTAATTCCAAGTTCCCTTCTGGTAATGTAAAGTAGTAAGAAAGCGTTGTGCCTATCAGATTATCAGTGTATGCTCCTGTAGTACTGTACTTATTATGACTACCAGCTGCAACAGCTCGATAACCGATGTAATCTGATGCTGTAGTAAGTCCATATTCATTGTCATAGACTTGGTCTGGAACATCATTTAATAAGGCATTCCCATCTAATGCAAGTTGGTCTACAACTGCCTGATATAACGGAGACCCCTCTCCATCTATCATTCTATCTGCGGTCGCCCCAACATCTATGTAGTACAGTAACGATTCAGGAATCACCTCTACATGTGCTTGTACGGTTTCTAGCCCCATGGTTCCTTCCACAACAACAGTTTCATACTCATTTGCGAATGTTTTTGTTCCAACTTCCCATTCTACTTCTCTATCCTCTGTACTTCCATTGCTCAATTCTACCGCTAAAGTTTGTGGTAGATTCGGTCTCTCTCCAACATAAGTTGCGAGATATACCTCTTCGATGGATAAGATATTCTCATCTAGCACCGTGTTGTAGGATGTATATAGTCTATCTGCAATTTGATCCACACCCTCTTGATCCACACCTAGTAGGTCCGTTGCCTCAAGCACTGCCTGTGCATGAGATTTGTTTTCCTGATAGACCGCCCAATCTGCATCGGTTGCATCTGCGGGCTTGTCCCATAGGTCTTCCACATATGCCACAATATACTTTAGCTCTGTTGTGTCAACACTTCCCGAAGCATTTCCTCCAACCACGCCTACCATATCTATGGAAAGTTTTCCTCCTAGTACTACAAATTTCACTGTATGCTCTGTATTCGACAATCCTCTGAGAGAATAAATCTGCCCCATATCACCACAACTCATTGTCGTAATTGAATCGTATAGAATCTCACCATCTACATAAACTGCTAGGTCTGCAGTACTTGCCCCGTTAATACCAAACAAGTCAATTCCAGTTCCAGTAAACGTATACTCCAAACTAGCACCAACCTCTGATGTTTCCGAAACAGACCTCTGGTAAACATACATTCCTTGACCATTTTTATGACTCCAGCTTCCTGAATAATTCAATTCTGTATTTTTCTCCGCTGTTAGATCATGCATCTCCATATTATCTAATGTGGTTGTATAATATGGCTCGTACCCATCTACTTTTGTAATTTCCAAATTATCAAACTGGGTATATGTATATCCACTTCCTAGAGCTGCTCTTCCTGCCAATACAGGATTAGAGTCCACATATTCCCCTACTACCACTCCATCAATCGAAGCAATAATCGTACTTCCTGCTCCTTCTATTGCAATCTCGTTCCATACATTGGCACCTGTTTCAAATCCCTCTGCCATCCCTGTCATTACAATACTAGAGTAACGTTTCAATTCCCAATTACCATCATCGTACATTTTCAGTGCATACGCTGGGCTATTTCCTTGATTTCCAGAAGTTGCAGACTGTCTGATTCCAACAGTAGCATATGGTGTATTGTTCTCATTTTCAAATAAAACATCTACAGATGCCTTATAATTGGTCCATCTATAATCCCCAATTAATGTATAAGCATCTCCACCATTCCAAGCTCCACCTACTCCCGTGTCATCTTTATCTAGTTGCTGACGCAATACATAGTTGCCATCACTGGATAGATATCCCTCAAATGCTCCATTTAACGTATTTGTATATCTAGCGATAAATCCTGTATCTCCTCCTCTAGAAGAAATATAATCTGAATTATATTCTGAATAATCAAAATCATCTGCATAGAGATAATTATCCTTCGTATCTGCTTCTGCACCTGTTTCATCTGTATCTAGGATGGTACGCTCTGGATCTACTGGCAATGGTTCTGTGTCCCCTGCAACGCTACTATCTTCCAGTGTCGTAAGTGTTACGATAGAATATGGTTTAATCTCAACTGTATAAATTCCATCTACACCCTTTGAAACATCCCCTATATTTTGTAGGTAATTTTCATTGTATGAACCATCATCTGCCGCTCTTGTTTCCCAGATTGCCAATACTTGATTCTCATCTAAATTCATGTTAGCAACTTCAAATCGATACTCTTTGGTATACTCGCTATCATTTACGATCACCACTGAGAAATCTTCCTTCGATGGCGATGCTAGGGTCACATAGTTCTCACCACCATTTCGCCCATTGACTGGGTTGGTCCCTGATGCGCTAGAATCACTCGCTTCTGGAATAAATCTCCAAATTCCAGCTGTATTGTCTGCATTCTCCCAACCAGATACCGCAAAGCTTGTGAAATGTCTTAAAATATCTAATCCAGCATCATAGCTGATGTATCCTGACCACGGGTCTCTCGCACTCAAAAGTTCCTTATATGAGTACTGTCCCCCTTCGTAAAAGGCTCCAATCGCTGGCTGATAAATAATGTGAGTCCTTCTCGATTCCACAAACCCCTTCACAAAGGTATTTGCCATCTCTAGGGCACTCCCCGTACCACCTAATTCTGTTCCAGCCACTGTCGGATCTGAAACATTATTATTTGGTCTAAATGCCGAATCAGAGAATGTCGCTTGTGCCTCACTTACCCAAACTTCCTTGTCCATCTCTTCTGCTAGCCATTTCATGGTTCCCACACCGTCATCATATGGACTATAGTGATATCCAACCACATCGACAGCATCGAAAAAGTCTTGATCTTGGCGTAATTTATTTCCGACATCTGCACTGACTGTACTAACCTCATCTGAAATAATCAGCTCAATCTCTTGATACAGCTCTAGTGCTTCCTGCGATCCTATCGTGGCCACTGTTTCTTCACTAATCCATTGTTCAAACAGCTTAACAACTTCTACATCACTTGATCCACCCCAATGTTCATTTACATTCGGATTGATATAATCTATCATATATCCATATTCTTCATAAGCATCTAGGATACTTTCTTTGTACCATGTGTAGATATCCGCTGTAGAATCCACCCATGCAGGCGCATTCCAACGCAAGATACTTGTTTTCAAATCTGAATTCACTTCTAATGCATCTGCTGCCAATTGGAATCCTGGACTTCTAGTTACATTCGCTTCTTCATCCTCTGTTCGCATGGTTGCCGCATCTGCACCAGTGGAGTTGTTTCGATCATTTCCCATCTCAATTTTCACATGAGACATAATTGGATTCGCTCCACCAAATAATACCTCTAGTAACTCCTCATATTCCTCAGGACTTTCTTCTTTATAATCTAGAAGCAAATCACTTGTTGAGTTTGCAGACAGCGTTCCAATTCCCTTAAAGGTTAAACCATTCTCATTCTCTGTCTCAATATCATCTCCATCAATTAAGATTGCTGCTTCTTCTAGTTCACCTTTTGATACCGCAATATAACTTAGCATCGGCGACTGTGCAGCACTCACATTCTCAATTTCGAATTTAACGCTTCCAGCTGTTTCCACTTCGAAACTATAGGTCACTTCCGAACTATATCCTACGGAGGCCGCCAATACAGTAGAAGAATTATCCGCTGTGACAACTGTAATACTTGATTTTCTTGAGCTGTTGCTCCACCAATCATTTAGACCTAATGCAACTGTATAAGTTCCTGGCTCAAGCGATGGTATGGTATAGGTTATCTTGCTACCTAATGCATTGCCTGTATATATACCTCTGGTAACCATTTTCCTATAATCACCAGATACTTCCCCTTTGTAATTAATTTCCCTTGCACCAGTAGAATTCGTTGCGTAATGCCCCCAGGTTGCAGCACCTTCATATACTTGGTCTGCCTTCTCATTCATTAAGGACTGTCCTGCTGTTTTTTTCACTAATTCACTGATAGCCTCATATACTGGAGAATCATAAGTATAGCTACCAATTCCAGCCGTACCACCAATATCTCCAAAGAACACCAAATCAGTTGGTACAACCTCAACTCTTGCCGCTATCTCTGTTTGTGCCCCATCGGATACTGCTCCCTTTACCACTACTGTTTCATATGCATTGCGGAACATACTTGTATCGAATTCCCACGTCACATCATAGCTTTTCCCATTACTCTCAATGGTGGTTGGTAATGTTGTTTCAGTCACTGCAGATGCTCCCACATATGCCGCTGCCACGATATCATCAACCTCCACTACCTCTACGTAATATGCATCCATAATTGCATCATATTCTGTTTTGGTAATCGGTAAAACCGTTCCATGTCTTGCATTATTTGGCATATCTATCTCTGCAGTAACCGAAACAAACTTTCCACTTGATAGATCATTTGTCACCATTGGATAATATCCAACGCCACCAAAATCATCTAACCAAATCATCCACTGATCTTCCGTTGTCGAAATTCCAGCTCCACTCACTCTATCACTGTCGTTTACTTTGAAGATGCTCGGACCCTCTACATATTTCTCTGCTTTCAAGCTATCAGACGAAATTGTTGTATACTCTGCTGATAACAGTTTATCTACCGCTTCTACAAAGATATACTTTGCATCACCATTTTCATTCTTTGTATACCTATAGTAGGTATCTTCCTCTTCATCATATATAATCGTAGTATCTATGCTTTGCCAATCCCGTTCCATATAGAGCTTTGGCTCTGTAAACGTATAAAAATCTCTCGTCTTTGCATAATAAACTCGATGATGGATATAACCATCTTTCTCTACTCTTGATGCCCAGAATACGATATATTCTCCAGTTACCGTATCATAGAACGATTCAGGCGCCCAAGTACAACCTGCCCCTAGTTCTGATGAAACATCCACCAATCTCGCATCAGACCAATTGACCAAGTCTGTAGATTCCCACACAAAGATGGAATTACTTCCACTTCTTTGTGCTGCTGACCACCCCACATCATTTACCTTTAAATCAGTACCAATCATGTAGAATTTATCACCCTCTGGCGAACGGATGATATGAGGATCACGGATTCCTCCTGTTCCCTTCTCTGTTGTGATTACAGGCTCGTCATTGTTCAAGTCTGTCCAGTCCAGACCATCTTCACTGGCAGAGAAGTATATATTTTCATCACTGTCATTCGCAAATCCAGCAAAAAAGTATTCTGTATACTCTTCTGCATTTTCAGGTGCTTTTATAACCTTTACATTGAATGGTTTTTCTGCCGATGCACTATTCTTTTCAATGGTAGCAGTTAATGTTACAGATGCGTCTGCCCCTGTTGGCCTTGTAACCACACCTGCTGGAGTCGCATCATAGTCTGTATTTGTTTGTTCCATGGTACTAATAATTCCTTCGTCACTACTTGTCCAAGTAATGGTCGTACCATTTGCTCCTGTAGTAGGTAGCGTAATATTGCCACGAATGTCTTGGTCATTTGGAATGCTTAAAGCTGTGGCATCTGCATTAACAGCCTCTATATCGCCAAGTTCCGGCTCCACCCACTCCACATTGGTTTCTGCGTGTAATGTAGCAATTTCTGCATCGGTCAAAACATTGCTATATACCCTAAAATCAGAAATCGTTCCCGTGTATCCTGCATCTGTTTTATATAACGAATGTCCTAAATATCCAATTCCTTCTGCTGCATTTAGAACTCCTTTTGTCAATATATCCTGAACACTATATCCAATATCTTCCGATGTTTTTAACACACCATTTACATATAATTTAAGATTAGTTCCATCATAAGACAGTGTAATCGTCTCATATGTATCTGCACGAACTTGCACCTCATATGGAAGTCTATTCTCAGTCGTATCATTCTTCATTCCAGCCAATACTTTGTTTGCCGAACTAGACTCTGGCGAAATTGGGTTTACAAAAATATAATTTTTGACATTTGGCCAATTCTCTTCTTTCGTACCGATAGTCCATAACCACTGTGCTGCAGCTTTTTCTGCTTTAAACACCGTAGAAATGGTAAATGTCTCACCCTCTAAGATTCCATCCGGCAAAACAACATAATTAGAAGAATTTCCATCGAATTCTAGTGCCGTTTTCCCTTGTTCGCTCACTAAATTGGATTCAGACAACCCTACTAACGTTGCATGACGATCATTGCCTGATTTGTCTTGTAACTTACCCTCACTTACGCCACTCATATCATAATGAACCATAAGTCCCGTTCCTACATCATCTCCTGTCGCTAAAGAAACATAAGAATTGCTTAGTACTGTTGTGCACAGACAAACCAATGCTAGTAGGACTCCCATTACTTTCTTTCCTAACTTCATACTTGCTCTCCTTTCAAGCATAAACTCATATCTATTACATTGTTATCTTTACTTTAACCTCTGTTTGAAATTGATTTTTTCCTTTTTGAATCCTGTATGTCACATAGGGGATAAATGTATTCGTATACAGAACATTTGTATTTGGATTCGCTTTTAGTACATCTGTTCCTATCGCATTAGAGTCCCCTTCTACTGTACAAATCACCTCGCCATTGCAAACACTCGATGAATAATCTGCCATCTCTGTTGTAATCGTATGCTCTCTAAACTGCGGAACACTAAACCCATATTCTTCTGCTCTACATTCAATCCTACTATGGACTTCATGTATGCGTAGATGTCCTTCTTCAGTCGGAATCAGTGTAGTCACAACATCAATTCCCTCCACTGGTCTCCACATGGAAACGATTTGATTATTCTGAACCTTCCACTCGACACTTCTTGTTCGAACAAATACTGCACCCTCGATGATAAATGCTAACATACTATCTGGAGCAGCTTCGAAGTTGAACCTAGAAGACCTTGAGCAGGAAAATCCTAGTTTGGTTGAGTATGCAAATTTCGCATATTTTTCTGCCACACCGCCATGCCCATACTTTTCGCAGACTCCCGCCGTCAACGCCACCACATCTTGCGGAAAACGTTGAACAACCATGTCTGCCTCTGTAAGTTGTTTTACTCGATCTAACTGCGGCAACTCCTCGATATTCGCCTTCCAAAATTCGTGAGAATCTGGCAGGGCCAAGATTAAGAAACTCTTCATGCACCAATAAGGTGATGTTGGAGAATTGTATCTCTCGGACATAATCAAGTTTGGATATCCATATCCAACTGTTAAAATACCATCTCGGTCAAATATTTTTTGTTTCATCCAATATTCAAAATTTCTAGCGATCATTCCTTTCATCTGCCCATAGGTAAATGGCTGAATATCAGCATAGATACATGCTGACCAGAATGAATTCTGTGCCCATCTATAGGTCAGACTTCTTCCATATGGTATCGCCTCTCCGCTCTCGGCAAACCAATAGATAAAATCCTTTGCAAATATAGAGGCACGCTCCCGATATGTTTCACATCTATCAGCATCTTCTCGATTCATAATCTTGGAATAAAGCAAGGCATAATAATGGATTGCGAAGGATATATAATAATCCTTCTGTCCCGATGCCCCATCTTGATACCAGCCATTGCCGATATAGTAGCTCTCAATATTCTCTAATGCTCTCTCTAATTTCTCCTCGCAATAGGGATAACCTAATTTCTTAAATGATAGATTCACTAATATCAAGAAAAATTGCCAGTTACAATCTGGAATCGTGTAATGATTGATTGCATCTAGCCACTGTATTAGGTTCTTTTTCTCCTTCTCACTTAATTCTGCAAAGAGCTGCTCTGGGGCTAGGATAAGCGCATGTGCAATCGCAGCCATTTCTACAAATCTCTGATCATAGTCAGAGAATCCCCCCCAGTATTCTACCGCTTCTGGATTGCTTCCATTCTTTAATCCATTGATATAGATAGAGCGAAGTTCCTCATCACTTCCGCCTCCTGCCCAAAATGGAGCCAACGCCCAAAGCACCCTACTAAACCCTTCTAATTCCATACTTTCTCGGAAATAGGTGGTTCCAAAATCTCCTAAATTTAATCTCGCTCCACCAGCGGAATATAGAGGTACTAAAGGCTTTATTATCTGATTCATTAAATCTTGATATTCTTGCTTCGTAACCAATCCCATCTATCTCTCCATTCTGAATTACCAATACATCTTCCAGTCTTTTACATATCTAATCAACGCTTCCATATAAAAATAATCTCCCCAACTTACGCACTCATCCACTCCTTCTGGAGTACATGTATTGAATGGACTTTTTTTACTATAGGTGCCGTGATATACAAGACCAATTCCTGCCTCATATTCTTCTTGTTTCACCGCATAATGATCAACCAAACTCTTAATCATCTGTCCTGCTAGTTTCTGATAGCATTCACTTTTTTCTTTGTCCACATGTTTTGCCATCTCTAGCAATCCACATGCTACAATTGCCGCCGAGGACGAATCTCTCGGCTCATCTCCATCCGTAAAGATCATATCCCAATACGGTATCATATCTTCTGGTAACCTACTCAAATAGTAGTCCAACACGCGATCAAATACTTCTTTGTATTCTTCTCTTTTTGTATAAGTGTAGCTAATCGCTATCCCATATACACTCCATGCTTGCCCTCTCGCCCATGATGATTCGTCGCTGTAACCCTGACAAGTCACCCCGCCTTTTGGTTCTCCAGTCTTTGAATCCATATAAAATGTATGATAGGTACTCCCATCCTCTCTGATTGAATACTTAAGGCAAGTCGAAATATGAGAATATGCAATTTCACCATATTTTTTGTTTCCAGTCTGTTCCTCCGCCCAATATAATAACGGGAGATTTAATAAACAATCGATAATATATCGATAGTTACTTTCTTCATTCATAGCTCCCCACGCCTGTAAGAACCCACCCTTTTCCTGGTATCTTGTACATAACTGGTCTGCTGCTAATATTGCTGCTTCTCTGCATCTCGCATCACCAACCAACTTATACCCAGCTACACAAGAAGGGATGTAGAGAAACCCCATATCATGGTGATCCACTTCTACCTTTTCCTTAATCCGCTGATAAAAACTTTCTGCCAGAGTCAATGCTGCTTCTTTATAGTATTCCTCTCCGGTATGTTCGTAGGATAACCAGATTTCTCCTGGCCAAAACCCACATGTCCATTGATTGTTTTCACATGGCGGATAAATATTGTCTACACTCGAATGATTCTGGCATTGATTGGTGAATAGTGGGAGGTTTTTCTCTACTATTGCACTGGCTACATCCAGTGCCGAAATAGCCTCGTCCTTACTGATTTGTTTGTTTTCAAACTCTTTCATACTAATTCTCCATTCCTTATCCCTTGATTCCTGAACTTGCTACCCCTTGTACAAAATATCTCTGTAACAAAATAAATACGATCAAGACTGGGACTAATGCACACACACTGGCTGCCATAATCAAACCGTACTCACTGGAATATTGTGCAATAAACATACGAAGTCCTAATTGAATGGTCTTGAGATCTGTATCTGTCAGGTAAATCAATGGTCCCAAGAAATCGTTCCAAGTATTTACAAATGCAAAGATTACCAAAGTAGAAATCGCTGGTTTCGATAATGGCAACATGATTTTCCACCAGATTTGATACTCGTTCATTCCATCAATCCTTGCCGCTTCACACAATTCATCTGGAATATTATCGTAGAATTGACGCATTAAAAATACACCAAATGCTGTAAAAGCTTGTAAAAATATAATAGATAAATGAGTGTTATTTAAATTAAATTCTCTCATTAACATAAACTGAGGTACCATATATGCTTGCCATGGAATTGCAATCGTTCCTATGTAACTTAAAAACAAAACATCTTTTCCTTTGAAATGTAATTTTGAGAAAGAATATGCTGCAAACGAAGATGTAATCAACTGTAGAATGGTAACAATTACTGTTAATTTTGCACTATTTCCAACAAATGTTAGCAAGGGAATCCGCTCCCATATCGTCACATAGTTATTCCATTCTGGGTTTTCTGGAATCCATTGCATTGGAAATGCAAAAACATCTTTATTTAACTTTAAACTACTTGAAAGCATCCACACAAAGGGAACCAGCATGGCACATGCCACAACAATCAAAACCAAATAGAGTACGATTCTTCCTAGCTTTATTTTTTTGCTTTTACTTTCCATACTATTTCATACTCCTTTTCTTCTTTTTACCAGTTGTGCTTTCCATTCGTTGTCTACTCTTAAACTGTACGATTGTGATACTGAGAACCATAATGAATAATATCATCGAAATTGCACTTGCATATCCATACTCTGGAGTACCTACGAAGGCCTCATTATAAATCTTGTAAACAAGAACAATGGTACTTGTTCCTGGACCACCTTGTGTAATCATGAACATCATATCGAACACTTTAAACGCTTGGATAATTACCATAATCACAACAAAAAAAGTTGTAGAACTTAATTGTGGCAATGTCACATTCCAAAATTTCTGCTTCGAATTCGCACCATCTATATCTGCGGCTTCATATAATTCTGTATTGATTCCTTGTAGCCCAGCGAGATAGATGATCATATAGTATCCCATCATTTTCCACACACTGAATAAGATTACGGTAATCATCGCGGTTTCTTTCCCTGCTGCCCATTTCGGCAATTCTTCTACCCCTAGCATGCTAAGGAACTGATTGACAGGTCCCATTGCAGGACTAAAAATAAAGTTCCACACTGCAGTAACTGCTACCATACTTGCTACATATGGAAAGAAACTTACAACACGAAAGAAGTTTCTTCCTTTTATCTTCCTATTCAACAGTAGCGCGAGCCCCAATGCACAGATTACTGTCAATGGTGCTGTTCCGCACACGTATATAATTGTATTCCAAAAACTTTGCATAAACTCTTTGTCGGAAAACATTCGAATAAAGTTATCCAACCCAACAAACTTCATTTCTGATACCCCATTCCACTCCATAAACGCAAGAACAAATGCGAAGAGAATTGGTACTAATGTGAAGATGCAAAATCCCAGAAAATTTGGAATTATAAAGCTGTATGCGACAAGGGCACTTCTCACTTCTTTCTTCATGCTCCGTCGATTTTTGCTCTTATTTTCGTTTACATTTGCCATAATTTTATAGTCTCCTCATTATAATCATTATGCAGGCGAATAAGTATCCTCATCCGCCTGCATAATAAACAACTTCTTTTCTTCAATATTCAAATGCATTATTGATTAATAATTGCACCTACTCCATCATTCATCTCTTGAATACCTTCTTCGATTGTAACGTTTTCTGTCATGATATTATCATGCGCTGCATTCAATACTGTTTCGATGTCTGATGCATATTCACTCACTGGCATTTCCAAATATGTTTTTGTAATTGATAATGCTTCTTTGCTTGTTTCGTCTTGTGGGAATCCTTCTACTGATGAAATTGTATCAATTACTTCATCGCTCATGATTGCTGGGAATGTACCCATACCTGCTAATAGTGCTGCCCCCTCTTCTCCAGTAACAAAGTTCAAGAAGTCTGCTGCTGCTTCTTTTTGTGCTGATTTAGAGTTGATTGCTAAACCTGTAATTGTTCCAAGCGTTGTTCCTGCTTCCACTCCATCTGGATGAGGATATTTTGCAATTCCCCAGTTTGCTGCCAAGTTTTCTCCACTTTCTGTTGTCTCAATTAGAGTTGGAATAAACCAACTACCCATGTTCATTGTTGCAACTTGTTGATTATAAAATACACCTGAGTAATGTGTTGAAGATGTCTTCAATGTTGCATAATCCATCACAATACCATCTTGCTGTTGTGCTAGAATTCTCTCATAATATGATTGTAAGAAATCATATGTACCGTCTACGATGCTGTTTGCTCCATCTAAAACGCCAAACAATTGCACTGCTGAACGCCATGTATGATAGTGTGCTCCATAAACCGCATCTGCACCTTCTCCACTCGTTACCGAACGTGCCAACTCATCATACTCATCTAATGTCATATCGTTTGTAGGATAGTCAACTCCAGCTGCATCAAATAAATCTTTGTTATAATATAGAACCCAGAAATCCGAACGGAATGGTACTTGATAGTATGTCCCATCTAGAGAAATCTGTTCGATGGTTCCTCCATACAAGCTAGCATCTGTTGTATGATAGTCATTTAGTGGCTCTAACATCTCTAGGTTGATTAAGTTTGAATACCCTGGCATGTCCTTGATCGTAATGACATCTAGGTCATCTGCTCCTCCAGCAAGCTGTGTTGCAAGAACAGTCATGTAGTCAGCACTACTGAAATCTACCAATTCAACCTTTACATTCTCGTTCTGTGCTTCATACGCATCCACGAGCGCTTGATAGTAATCTGTTGTTCCAACATCCCACGCAGCCCACTTTAATGTGATTTCCTCTGCGCTAGCCTCTTCCTCCGCTGGTGCTTCTTCTGTGGTTTCTGCTGTTTCTTCTGTTGTCTCTGCTGGTGCCTCCGCTGGCTTCGATCCGCATCCTGTAAATAAAGAAGCTCCCATAGCCAACATCAAAAGCGACGTTACAATTTTTTTGTGCATTTTATTGCCCTCCCTTTCATTTTATAGGTATTATATTAGCACTTTTCACTAATTTTAACATGTATTTTTTTTATTGTTACATGTGTTTTTTATGGATGTTTTATATTTTTATATAATTTTTATCAAAAAACATATACTATTTGTCATTATCTCAAAATAAAATTGAAAAATTTCATTTTTTTGATATAATCATATGTAAAAAAGGAGATGATTCATATGAGAATACCAAAGATACAAAAGCAAATCACCTACATCCTTACACTATTTTCTCTCACCTTGCTTACACTTCTATCGGTAGCTTTATTTCAAATCTTCTCCGATGAACAAGAAGGAGAGTTATTCCAAAGCACTGAGTTCAACCTTCAGATTATAGGGGGATTTATCGATTCTGATTTGGACGAGATTCAAAAATTAAATTTAACGCCTTACTCCTCCCTAGAATTACGAAATTATTTGGAAAACCCAAACCCTAGCTCTTTCGACACCTTATTAGCGTATGAGAATCTATTAAGTGTGTTACAGCTGAGTACAGTAAATCCATACGTCAATCGACTTTTGCTTTACTCAGATATTCACAATATTTTACAAGTAGGTAATTCCTTTTACCTTTCAACCAGTATTTCCTTGAATGATTTTGATACGGAGCTGATTGACTTTTACGAAAAACAGGACGGAGATTTTTTAGTTGGTGCCGATTCTCTCTCCCGCTATGAAACAGACTCCTTGATTTTTTTTCAGGACTTGAATATCTTGTCTGAGAAGAATTTCACATATCTAGTTGTTGATTTGGATCTTTTCTTCGATAAATTCACCTCCTA